>NZ_LLZG01000006.1 GCF_001509475.1 Streptomyces regalis | reverse complement strand
GGCCACGGGGGGCGGCGTGGTCGACGGGGGCGGGGCCACGGGGGCCGGAGCGGGTGCCGCGTGCTGGGGTTCGTCGACCGTGATGCCGTAGTCGGTGGCGAGGCCCTCGAGGCCGCTGCTGTAGCCCTGGCCGACGGCACGGAATTTCCAGGTGCCTTGGCGGCGGTAGAACTCACCGAGTACGAAAGCGGTTTCGACGGTGGCACCGGTGCTGTCGAAACGCGCGACGACGGTGCCCTGGGCTGCGTCCTTGACCTCGATGTAGAGGTCCGGAACCTGGCCGAACGCACCGCCGTCCGCGGAAGCGGCGAGGATGACGGTCTCGATCGCGGGCTCCACGCGCGCGAGGTCGACGAGCAGACTGTCGGTCACCCGGCCGCCGGCGTCCCGCTTGCCCTCGTGCCGGACGGCGCCGGAGGAGTGCACCGGCTGGTTGTAGAAGACGAAGTCGGCGTCGGAGCGGACTTTTCCGCCGACCAGCAACAGCGCCGAGGCGTCCGCGTCGGGCACGCCCGGTCCGGAGCGCCAGCCCAATTCGACCCGCAGTGCCGCCGTCGGCACCGGAGCATTCGATCCTTTCGACATTGACATGTCCGCTCCCATCACGGGTCACCGCGCCAGGCATGTCCCGGCAGCTCACTGAGTTCTTTACAGGGCCAACCTATTCCCCGTGACAACGCACTCCCATGAGAGCCTCGAGAACACCGGAGGCCAACCCCCGGTAACCCGCCCGGAACTCGGCATTTACACGATCCGAGCGCCGATCTGCGTCCCTTTTTGGCAAGTTCGCTCGCATTGGGGATCCGGCGTCACCCCGGACACATAAAACAACCCTCTTATCGGTCTCCCCAACCAGCACATCGTGGGCTTAACGTATGCGCCATGACCTCCCCCCGCTCCACCTATGGCGGCGGCTACTACTCCGCCTCCTTCCCGGACACTCCGATCTACGACTCACTCGTGGCCGAGCGGGGTACCCCGCAGATCGCCCCGATCCGGGTCCCCGCCGCGTACGACACGCCGGGCAGCCATCTGCCCGCGCTGCCGTCCGCGCTGCCCGCCCTCCCGGCGGCCCCGTCCCAGCCCTCCTACGGTTATCCGCAGGCGCAGCAGCCCGCTCCGCTACAGCAGGCGCCCGCGGCGTACATTCCGCAGCAGGCGGCCGCGCCGCGTGGCTATCCAGGTCCGCAGGCCCAGCAGCCTCGACCGGTGGCGCCCGGCGGCATGGGCTACGAGGCGATGCGCCCCGCGGCTCCCCGCCCCGCCGCGGCGGCTCCTTACCAGGATCCGTACAACAACCAGCAGTACCGCGGCTACTGACCCGTTCCCCCGGCTGTCGCCGCCATCTGGCACGATGGCCGCATGGGGCGCACACGGCTGCAGTCGATTCACGTTCATCCGGTCAAGGCGTTCCGGGGCACAGCGCCCCGGGAGGCCGTCGTGGAGCCCTGGGGGCTGGCCGGTGACCGACGCTGGGTGCTGATCGACGACGGGGGAAAGGTCGTTACGCAGCGCCAGCAACCGCGCCTCGCGCAGGCCGCCGCCGAGCTGTTGCCCGGCGGCGGCGTCCGGTTGTCCGCGCCCGGTACGGACCCGCTGACCGTGCCCGCACCGCGGACGGTCGGCACGGTGCCGGTGGAGATCTTCCGCGACAAGGTCGAGGCGGTCCTCGCCGAGGACGACGCCGCGCATGCCTGGTGCAGCGCCTATCTCGGCGCCGATGTGCGCCTCGCGTTCATGGACGACCCCGGCACGCGCCGGCCCGTCGATCCGGAGTACGCCCTGCCGGGCGAGACGGTCAGCTTCGCCGACGGCTACCCACTGCTGCTCACCACGACAGCATCCCTCGAGGCTCTCAACTCCCTCATCGCGCAGGGTGATCACGCGCAGGAGGGCCCCCTGCCCATGAACCGTTTCCGGCCGAACGTGGTTGTGTCGGGCACCGCTGCCTGGGCCGAGGACGACTGGTCGCGCATCGCCATCGGCGAGGTGACCTTCCGTGTCCCCAAGAAGTGCGGGCGGTGCGTGGTGACCACCACCGACCAGGCCACCGCCGAGCGCGGCAGGGAGCCCCTGCACACCCTCGGCCGACACCGCCGCCTGGACGGCAATCTGGTGTTCGGCCAGAGTCTGGTGCCCCTTTCCCGCGGCACGATCCGGGTCGGCGATCCGGTCACGATCCTCGACTGAGAAAGATCTCGCGGAGCGGCAATGGGCGGGAACCGGGGCCGGGTGCCCGCGCGTTGGGCTTTTCGTGAGAAGTTCATGAGGGGCCCCGGACGCAGGTGATTTCACTCTCTCTTCGGCGGGGCCCGCGCGTGAACGGCTCGGTGAGGGGTTATCACGGAGCGGGAAGGGGGTGTCGGGACGATGCGGGCGATCATCGGACTCTGGCGCTGGCGGCACAATCCGCTGCGCCGTGCGACCGATCTGGCCGAGGCCTGGGTCGCCCTCGGGGCCCTGCTGCTGATCCTGGTCGTCACGCCGTTGGTCGGCTGCCTGGTCGGCGCCGCTGCCCAGGGCGCTCTGCAGAAGTCCGTCCGCGAACAGCGCGCGTCCCGGCACCTGGTGACGGCGACGGTGGTCCGCAAGGTGGAAGGCTCTTCGCTGGACGCGGACCCCGAGGCCGCCACCGGGCGGGACATGCGGACCAGGGTCGTGGCCGACTGGACCGCCCCGGACGGCAGCGTGCACCAGGGTTCGGTCATGGCGAGCCTCGACACCCCCCGGCCCGGCGACCGCTTCACGATGTGGACGGACCGGCAGGGCCGCACCGTCGCCCGCCCGCTGGACTCCGCGACGGCCGCGACGCACGCCGTGCTCGCCGGGTTCGGCGCGGCTCTGCTGGCCGCCGGCCTGGTCGAGGGCAGCAGACGGCTGGTCGTCTGGCGAATGGTCCGTCGCCGGTACGCGCGTTGGGACCAGGCGTGGGACAAGGCGGGTCCGGACTGGGGCCGGACCGGCACCGGCAGTTGACGGCCTTCCGGCTCTGGTCAACCCACCGCCCGCGCGCACGCTACGGTGGACCGGCCGAACTCTTCGGCAGCGAAACCCGCGTACTTCGAGGTGGGGGCACATCAACGCCATGGCACAGGGCACGGTCCAGGTGACGCACACCGGTACATCGCGGTGGCGGCGCCGCACGGGTGAGTACGCATCGCTCGCGGCTGCCCTGGAGGCCGCGGCCGACGGTGACGTCCTCACCGTCGCGCCCGGCACCTACCGGGAGAACCTCGTCGTCCAGCGGGCGGTGACCCTGCGCGGCCCCGAGGGTTCCCCGGGCTCGGTGCGTATCGCGCCCGTGGACGGCGTGCCGTTGACGGTGCGCGCCTCGGCGGTGGTCCAGGACCTGCATGTGGAGGGCCAGGACGCGGCGGCGCCCGCGCTGCTCGTCGAGGAGGGCGCACCGGAGCTGTCGGACGTCCGGGTCGTCACGCGGTCCGCGGCCGGGATCGAGGTGCGCGGTGGTGCGCGGCCGACCGTGCGGCGCTGCACCGTGGACAATCCCGCGGGCATCGGCATCGCCGTACTCGACGGCGGGGGCGGGGTGTTCGAGGAGTGCGAGGTCGTCGCGGCAGGCCAGGCAGGCATCGCCGTGCGCGGCGGGGCGCACCCCCGTCTGGAGCGCTGCCGGATCCACCACGCCTCGGGCTCGGGGCTGACGGCCACGGGTGAGAACTCCGCGCTGGAAGCGGTGGGTTGCGAGATCTACGAGGTGCGGGGCTCCGGCGTCCAGGTCACCGGCCGGGCCACCGCCCACCTCACCGACTGCGATGTGCACCGCACCACCGCCGACGGCGTCACGCTCGACACGGACGCTGTGCTGACCCTGGCCGACTGCCGTATCCACGACATCCCGGAGAACGCGGTCGACCTGCGCTCCCGCTCCGTGCTGACCCTGACCCGCACGACGGTGCGTCAGTTCGGGCGCAACGGTCTGTCGGTGTGGGATCCGGGCACGCGCGTGGACGCCAACCAGTGCGAGATCTTCGACAGCACGGGCGACTACCCGGCGGTGTGGGTCAGCGACGGCGCCACCGCGGTGCTGGACTCCTGCCGGGTGCACGACGTGCCGGACGCCCTGTTCGTCCTCGACCGCGGCTCGCGCGCGGACGTCGTCGACAGCGACCTGTCCCAGGTGCGCAACACGGCCGTGTCGGTGAGCGACGGCGCCACCGCCCAGCTCGACGACTGCCGTATCCGGGACGCGGCGACGGGCGCCTGGTTCCGGGACCACGGCAGCGGCGGCACTCTCAACAACTGCACCGTGGACGGCACTCAGACAGGCGTGATCGTCACCAAGGGCGCCGACCCCACCATCGAGCGCTGCACCGTCGACTCCCCGGCCGAGGCCGGGTTCTACGTCTCGGCGGGCGGTCGCGGCACCTTCCTGAACTGCCGGGTGCGGGGCAGCGCCGGCTACGGCTTCCATGTGATCGACGGCTGCCGTACGACGCTGAAGAAGTGCCGTACGGAGCGGTGCGCGCGCGGCGGGTACGAGTTCGCCGACGGCGGCCCGGACGCCGCCTCCGGGGTGGGCCCCGACGTGGAGGACTGCACCAGCGACGAGAGCGCGGGCCTCAGGCAGCCGACCCCGGCACCGGAACCCGCCGTACAGACAGTGAGCCAGACCCCCGGCCTCCTCGGCGCGATCCCCGGCCAGCGCAACACCGAGCAGGAGCCCCTCGTCGCCGCCACGCAGCCCGAGACACCGACGCGGACCTCCAAGGACGTCCTCGGTGAACTCGACGCGCTGGTGGGCCTGGAGAGCGTCAAGCGCGAGGTGCGCGCCCTCACCGACATGATCGAGGTGGGCCGGCGCCGCCAGCAGGCGGGCCTCAAGGCCGCGTCGGTCAAGCGGCACCTGGTCTTCACCGGCTCCCCCGGCACCGGCAAGACGACGGTCGCCCGCCTTTACGGCGAGATCCTCGCCTCCCTCGGCGTCCTGGAGAAGGGCCACCTCGTCGAGGTGTCCCGCGTCGATCTGGTCGGCGAGCACATCGGCTCGACGGCGATCCGCACGCAGGAGGCCTTCGACAAGGCGCGCGGCGGTGTGCTGTTCATCGACGAGGCCTATGCGCTGTCGCCGGAGGACTCGGGCCGGGACTTCGGCAAGGAGGCCATCGACACGCTGGTGAAGCTGATGGAGGACCACCGGGACGCGGTCGTGGTGATCGTGGCGGGCTACACGGCTGAGATGGAGCGCTTCCTGTCGGTCAACCCCGGTGTGGCGTCCCGCTTCTCACGGACCATCACCTTCAGCGACTACGGCCCCGAGGAGTTGCTGCGGATCGTGGAGCAGCAGGCCGAGGAGCACGAGTACCGGCTCGGCCCCGGCCTCGCCGAGGCCCTGCTGAAGTACTTCACGGCGATCCCCAAGGGCGCCGCGTTCGGCAACGGCCGTACGGCACGCCAGACCTTCGAGGCGATGGTGGAACGACACGCGGGCCGGGTCGCCCAGCTCGACGAGCCGAGCACGGACGACCTGACCCTGCTGTACGAGGAGGACCTGCCGGAGCTGCCCTGAGGCCGGCGGTCACGCCGCGCCGGCCCACATCCGGCCGCGCCCCCGCACAGCCGCGCTTCCCCCACTCTCCGGGCCCGACCGGCTCAGCCCTCCACCACCCCCTCCGCCCGCTGCCCCGGCACCCCCGGGCGCAGCCGTGCCAGCAGTCGCTCCCGTTCCTCCGCGAACGCCGGGTCCGCCTGGTAGTCGCCGTGGCCGAGGATGGGGGCGGGCAGGGGGTGTTCGAGTGTACGGCCGTACGCCAGGGGGTCCTTGAGGGCCTCGTGGTCCACCGCGGGGCCGCAGTCGCCGGGCAGGCGGACCGGGCCGCCGATGGGGTCGGTGACCCGGTACAGGTTGCGCCAGCAGTCGACCTCGGCGTGCAGGGACGCGAGCGCGGCCGGGCCGAAGTGGGCCGGGAACCAGCGGCCGTAGAGGCGTTCCAGCGGGGAGCCGTAGGTCAGGAGCGCGACCCGCTTGCGGTCGGCGGGTGTCAGCTGCCAGGCCGCCGCGGCCGCGAGCACGCTGCCCTGGGAGTGCCCGGAGATGACGAGGCGGCGGCCGTCCTCGGCGCGTGTCCAGGTGGCCATCCGCCAGGTCAGGTCGGGCACCGCACGCTCGGCGTAGCAGGGCGGCGCGAAGGGGTGCGCGGCGCGCGGCCAGAAGGTGCCGACGTCCCAGAGGATGCCGATGGTGCGCCGTGCGGAGGCGTCCTTGTAGGCGCGCCTGCCCCAGGTGACGAAGAGTATGAAGCCGACGCCGATCAGCCAGGAGCCCAGCGCCTGCGCCGTCTCGGCGGCGCCGTGGACGAAGGCGTACGCCCTGTCGGCGGCTGCACTCGGTGTCTTTTCGGTCGTGAGGGCTCCGACCAGGGCTCCGGCACCCAGGAGCAGGGTCGCGGTGGAGGTGACGGCGGCTACGAGGGGCGCGCGGTCGGTGAGCGTGGCCATCGCGCGCGTGCTCGCGATACGGCGGGTGCGTGCCGTGTCCTGGGGCTCCCCGGCGTAGTCGAGCTCCACCCTGCCCAGCTCGGTGCGGCGCAGCTGCCAGGCCCGCCATGCCAGCCAGCCGCAGAGCAGCAGCAGGAGGACCAGCAGCGGCGGGATGACGGAGGCCTGCCAGGTCAGCAGGACCGGTGGGCCGGCGATGGACGTGCCCGTGCCGTCCAGCCAGTCGGCGACCCGCTGGGACACTCCACCGGACATCACGCCGCCGAGCGCGCAGGCCAGCATCGCCACGGCCGGTCCGCCCAGGCCCCGCATCGCGGCGCGCGGGTCGGGATCGGTGCGGTGGAGGACGTGCGCCACGACGGCGAGGACGATCACGAGCAGGCCCTGGAGGAAGGCGATGGCGCCGAAGGTGGGGTCGCCCGGGAGGCGGCCCTCCGAGTGCCAGCCCGGGCGATCCCACGCGGCGTACACCAGGGCGAGCACCAGCAGGACGAGAGCGGCGAGCGGCAGGCGTCGTACGAGATGCTCGTCGAGTTCCTGGTCGAGGCGGTTCTCGCTGCGTCCTCGGCGGCAGACCACCCACACCACGACGACCGCCCCGGCGACGATCGCCGCTTCCAGCAGCCACCCCAGTGTGTCGAGGAGCGCGGGTCCACCGGGCCTGCGGTCGAAGCGCGCCGCCGCCGAGCCGACCGCCGCGGCGACCGTCAGCAGGCCCGCGGCGGTGTGCGCGGCGCGCAGCCGGGCGACCAGGCGACGGCCGTACCAGAAGCCGGGGCGGCCGAGGGAGGTAGGGCCGGACTCCTCGTCGGGCTCGGCCTGGCGGGACATCGGCTGCTGGGACTCGTACGCGCTCCAGGTGCGGCGGGAGAGGTACCACAGCAGGCCGGTCAGCGCGGCGGGCACCAGGGCGGCGAGGGCGAGCCTGCGGCCGGGGCGGCTCCACCAGCCGTCGTCCGAGACGACAGGCGACAGGAAGCCCAGCCAGCTGTGCTGCTTGGCGCACGCGCGCTTGCCCGCGCACTGCCAGGCCGCGAGGTCCAGGGCGACCTCGCACGCGGCCGCGACCAGCAGCACCGTCAGCGTCAGTCCCGCGAGCCGCACGAGGAGGCCGTAGAGGCGCACCGTACGGTCGCGGTCGTGTGCGGTGGGGCGCATCCAGTGGGCGAGGTTGACCACCATGAACGGCAGTAACAGCAGCCACAGGGCGCGTGCGCTGTTTCCCGAGGTGAGGTTGCACCAGACGTACGCCTCGGGGACCGGTTTGCCCCGGTAGTCGTCCGGCCTGTCCTCGGCGTCGACGTCCTCGGCCCGCCGGAAGACGGCGGCCGTGTCGTCGCCGGTGATCCGCACGGTCCGCGGATCGTCGAGCATGTCCTGCGGTGTGGTGCCGCCGACACCGTGGACCAGGAGTTCCAGGGCGGTTCCGGCGCTCTCGGGCCCCGCAACGGGACCGTTCGTCGGCGTCTCCGCTCCGCTTCTCGCGGCACGTTCTTGCGCATGTTCCACTGTTCGCACTTCCCCCGTGACGAGCCGTCGGCTTCTGTCTGTGCGGGCACAAGGATCTCCCCGGAGGGGGTCCCTTACACCTCTCGTCACGGAATCTCCCCGATCCGTGTGAAGGACAGGGGAACGGGAGATGCGGAAGTGGCATGCGCGCGTCCAGGCAGCCAGTGGCGCGACCGGTACCCACCCGTGCGAGGATGGGACGTCCCGCGCGCCGGGAGGGGTGAGAATGTCCTCATCAGAGTGGGTGCGCGGGGTGTGTCGGACGGCTTGAGGCGAAAGGACCGGAGCGTACGTGAGCGAGAATCAGAACCTCCTCGCGGAGCAGCGGCGCGCCCTGATCCTTGACGAGGTGCGGCGCCGAGGCGGGGTGCGCGTCAACGAGCTGACGCGAAAGCTCGGCGTGTCGGACATGACGGTGCGGCGCGATCTCGACGCGCTGGCCCGGCAGGGCGTGCTGGAGAAGGTGCACGGCGGCGCGGTCCCGGTGGTCGAGGCGAGTACGCACGAGCCGGGCTTCGAGGCCAAGTCGGGTCTGGAGCTGACGGCCAAGGAGGACATCGCGCGGGCGGCGGCCGAGCTGGTCGCGCCGGGCTCCGCGATCGCGCTGTCGGGTGGTACGACGACATACGCGCTGGCGCACCAGCTGGTCGACGTACCCGACCTCACGGTGGTCACGAACTCGGTGCGGGTGGCCGACGTCTTCCACGCGGCGCAGCGCACGTCGGGCCCCCGGCAGGGCGCGGCCACGGTCGTGCTGACCGGCGGAGTGCGCACGCCGTCCGACTCGCTGGTGGGCCCGGTGGCCGACCAGGCGATCGCGGCGCTCCACTTCGATGTGCTGTTCCTCGGTGTGCACGGGATATCGGTCGAGGCCGGCCTGTCCACGCCGAACCTCGCCGAGGCCGAGACCAACCGGCGTCTGGTGCAGTCGGCGCGCCGGGTCGTGGTGGTCGCCGACCACACCAAGTGGGGTGTGGTGGGGCTGAGTTCGTTCGCGGCGCTGGAGCAGGTCGACACGCTGGTCACGGACGCCGGTCTCGAGACCGGGGCGCGCTCGGAGATCGCGGAGCATCTGCGGCGGCTGGTCGTGGCGGGCGAGCCCGACGAGGGCGCGGACCTCTGAGGTCGGCGACATCCCGCGGTGCAGACATCTGACGGGGCGCCAGCTATGGTGGCGCTGCCCGGTGCAGCGTCGGCATAGGGGGTTTCGTCCATGGCTCACCTGCTGCGTGAGGTGGGGCTCGACTTCGTCGGGACCGCGCCCGTACGGCACGTCTTCGCGCGGGAGATCACCGCTCCCCCGGAGACGGTCTACCGCGCGCTGGCCGAGGACGTGCCGGGCTGGACGCATTGGTTCTCGGCGGTGACGCTGGCCCGGCCGCTCGACGGCGGAGCCCGGCGCGAGGTCCGGCTCAGGGGCGGTACGCGTTTCGAGGAGACGATCCTCGTGGCGAAGAGCCCCGAGGTGTACGCCTACCGCGTCGACGTCACCAATGCGCCGGGGGCACGGACCATGGTCGAGGAGTGGCGGCTCGCCCCGGCGGGGACGGGCACGCGGGTGCAGTGGACGTTCGCGGTGGACGGCACGGCGCCCTTCCGGTTCGCCCTCGGCCTCGCGCGGGCCGGTCTGGGCCGGGCCTTCCGGGACGCGGTGACCACCCTGGACCGACGGCTGGCGTCCGCGGCGTCCTAGGGCCTGTCTGACAATTCCCGTCGTCCGCCCGGAGGGCGGGCCCTGCGGCGTCATGGGGGTCCCCCCGCGCGGCGAGGTTGTTCGAGCGTGGGGGAGCGTGCGATCGCAAGGCGCCGGAGCCGCCCTCGATGGGGGTGCCCCCGCGCGAGCCGAGCGAAGCCGGTTCGCGCGTGGGGGAGGAGCCACGTGGGCGGTTCGGCAACGCGGCGAGCGTGCGTGCCAGGCGGGAATTGTCAGACAGGCCCTAGGCTTCGCCGGTCACCTGGTCCGCGCGGGTCACTCGGGCCAGACGCCCGTGGCCAGCAGCTGGTCGATGGCCGCCGAGTACGGCGCGATGTCCAGGCCCTGCTCGGCCAGCCACGCGTCCGAGTAGTACTTGTCGAGGTACCGGTCCCCCGGGTCGCACAGCAGTGTCACCACGCTCCCCTTCCGTCCCTCGGCCACCATCTCCGCGACGATCTTCAGCGCGCTCCACAGGCCGGTGCCCGTCGAGCCGCCCGCCTTGCGTCCGATGCCCTGCTCCAGGGCCCGTACGGCGGCGACGCTCGCCGCGTCCGGGACCTTCATCATGCGGTCGATGGCGCCGGGCACGAAGCTCGGCTCCATGCGCGGTCGGCCGATGCCCTCGATGCGGGAGCCGCGGCCGCAGGTGACGTCCGGATCGCCGGTGGTCCAGCCCTCGAAGAAACACGAGTTCTCCGGATCGGCGACACAGATGCGGGTGTCGTGCTGCATGTAGTGGACGTACCGGGCGAGGGTCGCGGAGGTGCCGCCGGTGCCGGCCGTGGCGACGATCCACGCGGGTTCGGGGAACCGCTCCAACTCCAGCTGGCGGAAGATGGATTCGGCGATGTTGTTGTTGCCGCGCCAGTCCGTGGCCCGTTCGGCGTAGGTGAACTGGTCCATGTAGTGGCCGCCGGTCTCCACCGCGAGGCGGGCGGACTCCTCGTACATCTTCCGTGAGTCGTCCACGAAGTGGCACTGGCCGCCGTGGAACTCGATCAGGCGGCACTTCTCGGCGCTCGTCGTGCGTGGCATGACCGCGATGAAGGGCACGCCGATCAGCTTCGCGAAGTACGCCTCGGAGACGGCCGTGGAGCCGCTGGACGCCTCGATCACGGGGCGGCCCGGCCGGATCCAGCCATTGCAGAGGCCGTAGAGGAAGAGCGAGCGGGCGAGGCGGTGCTTCAGGCTGCCGGTCGGGTGGGTCGACTCGTCCTTGAGGTACAGGTCGATACCCCACCGCTCCGGCAGTGGGAAGCGCAGCAGGTGCGTGTCGGCCGAGCGGTTGGCGTCGGCCTGGACCTTGCGTACGGCTTCTTTCAGCCAGCCGCGGTAGGCGGCGTCGCTGTGGTCGACGTCGAGGGTCACGCCGGACGGGGTCTGCTGGACGGTGCTCACGGCGGTGCTCCTCGTGCTGGGCGGCAACGGCGACTCGCGCGGCCGTCGCCTCGATCATAAGCACCTTCCGCACGCTTCTCACCTGCATAAACACATCTTTGAGAGCCTCAAAGGCACCCCTGAGCCATTGGCCTCACGGGGGCCGTGGGGGCGCATTCACGCGAGTGCTCCGAGCGCCCCGGTCAGGCGCGACGTGCGTACTGGTGCTCGACGCGATGCGCGGGCAGACTGCACCGGACAGGACGGCGATCCCGAGCGGGGGGCACACTGGATCACGACCACGGCCGGCCACACCCACACAGGACGAGCCGGCACACCGAAGCGCACTGAGAGGGCGGGGCATGGCGGAGCCGGAGTTCAGGGCCACGGGCGTGCGGATCGGGAAGCGGCTGCGCTCGCTGACCCGGGCCGGGCAGGTGCGGATCAGCGACGGCAGGCTGCAGTTGCTCACCAGCTACGGCAGCGAGATCGACAGCGCGCCGGTGCAGGCGGTGCGGGCGTCCAAGCCCTGGTTCGCCCCGGACGACCGTGCCCTGGCCGATATCAACGGCAAGCGCTACTCGCTGACCTTGGGCGATCACGACCCCGCTCCGGGAGAGCCGGGTCCCCCCGCGGCGCGCCGGTTCATAGAGGCCGTACGGAAGGCTGCCGGGCGTAAGGGCTGAGTCACCGCGAGTTGCGGTTCCGGACCCCCTGCGTCACGCTGGTCTCACGTCACTCTGGGTTTACCGGCGATAACGCTGCGAACCAGCCCGCGCCGGCCATGACAGCAGGCGACCGTTTCCTTCAAGCACCCTGCTGGATCCGTACTCCGTGTTCTTCCGGACCTCTTCAGTCGGGGAGTCGCAGCCGTGATCAAGTACCCAAGCAGGCACTGCACGGTGGAGCTCCAAGCCCTGCCGTCGCGGATCGGCCAGGTCCGCAGAATCGTATCGGCGCAGTTGCGCTACTGGCATCTGGATCCCTTGATCGACCGCGCCGCGCTCGGTGTGACCGAGCTGCTGACCAACGTCCACCAGCACGCCCAGCCGGACAAGACGTGCACCGTCGAGATCGAGCTGCTGCTCGACCGGCTGACGGTCTCGGTGCGCGACCACGACCCGCGTCTGCCGGTCGTCGAGGACGCCGACACTCTCGCCACTTGCGGGCGCGGCCTGGCGATGGTGGCCGCGGTCAGCGAGAGCTGGGGCGTGCGGCCGGACGGGGACGCCGGGAAGGTCGTGTGGTTCACGCTTCCGACGCCCGTTGCTGCGGCACGGGCCGGGGTCGCGCGACCGCCGCAGCGGGCGGCCGTGGAGAAGCCTGCGCGGCGGTTTGCGGAGGTCGGGGCGCGTGTTGATCTGCGCAGGCCCGATCGTGCTCCGGCCCGGTCAGCCGTTGTCGGCTGAGCGGCTGAGCGGCTGAGCGGCTGAGCGGCTGAGCGGCTGAGCGGCTCAATGGTTCGGTCGCCTTCGGGGCGCCTCAGCCGGTGTCGAGAGGGCGATCGTGCTCTCGACACCGGCTGAGGCGCCCCTGCGGCTACCTCTGTCCCTTGAGGGTCACTCAGTTGCGATCGCCCGCAGTACGTCCAGGCGTGCCGCGCGGCGCGCCGGGCGTAGGCCCGCCAGGGCTCCGGCCGTGAGGCCGACCAGCGCCACCACCGCGAGTTGCAGGGGCGGCATCGCGAAGGCGAAGGCGCTGTCGCTCGCGCCGTCGGAGGCCTTGACCAGGACCCAGCCGAGGAAGGCGCCGAGGGCGAGGCCGCCGACCGTGCCGAAGGCGGCCACCAGGACCGACTCCCAGCGGACCATCGCGCGCAGTTGGGAGCGGGTCTGGCCCACGGCCCTCAGCAGGCCGAGTTCGCGGGTGCGCTCGTGGATCGCCAGGGTGAGGGTGTTGGCGATGCCGAGGAGTGCGATGAGCACCGCGAGGGCGAGCAGCGCGTAGACGAGTGTGAGCATCATGTCGATGCCGCCCGCCGAGGACTGCGCGTACTCGTCGCGGGTCTGGACTTCCAGGTTGCCGTACTGGGCTGCGGCCTTTTCCACCGCCGCCTTGCCCGCGTCCGTGCTGACGCCGTCCTTGAAAGAGACGGCGAGGACGGTGTCGGCGTCCTGGGTGCGGTGCGGGGCCCAGGCGTCGCGGGTGATGACATAGTCGCCGGCGAGTTCGGACTGGCCGTAGACCGCGCGGACCGTGAAGGTCTGCTTCTGGCCGTCGGTGAAGGTGAGCTGTGTCCTGTCGCCCGTCGTCACGTTCTGCTTGTCGGCCTCCTTCTCGGTGATGGCTATGCCGTCGGTACCGAGGTCGCGCAGGGAGCCCTGGACGTTGCCGAGGTCGAAAGTGCGTTCCAGGGCAACCGGGTCGGTGACCGTCAGCGCGCGGCCCTTGCCGTCCACTTCGGCGACTCCGCGGCCGAGGCCGACGGCCGTGTCCACCTCGGGCAACCGCTGGACCTCGTCGGCGAGGCGCGGGCTCAGGCCGCTGCCGCCCGCGCCGAACGACGGGGTGCTGACGGCCACGTCGCCCGCGAAGGACCTGGACACGGTCTGGTCCATCGTCGCCTTCAGGGAGGCACCGAACACCGTGAAGAGGGAGACGACGGCCACACCGATCATCAGGGCGCTCGCGGTGGCGGCCGTCCGCTTGGGGCTGCGCAGGGCGTTGCGGCGGGCGAGTCCGCCGGTGACGCCGCGCAGCCGGTCGAGGGGGCCGCCGAGGATCCGTACGGCCGTCGTGGAGGCGACCGGGCCGAGGACCACGAAGGCGGCCAGGGCCAGGACGGCGCCGGTGCCCGCCAGCCAGAGGGACGGGGAAAACAGGACGCCGCTGAGTGTCACACCGATCGCGAGGGCCAGCAGGCCCAGGCCGGTGACGGCGCGGAGGCGGGAGGCACCGGAAGTGTCGACGGCCGTTTCGCGCAGGGCGGCCAGCGGTGCGGTGCGCCCTGCGCGTGCGGCGGGCAGCAGTGCGGAGCCGAGGCAGACCACGATGCCGACCGCGAGCGGCAGGGCCATGGAGAGTGCGCTGATGGCCAAGTCGCCCTCGGGGAAGGGGAATCCGATCGCCGGGAACAGGGCCTGGAGGCCGGCTGCTACGCCGATGCCGCCTGCGAGGCCGGCCACCGACGCGGTGACGGCCACGGCGGTCGCCTCGACGAGGGTCGACGCGGTGACCTGGCGGCGCGAGGCGCCGAGGGCGCGCAACAGGGCGTTCTCGCGGGTGCGTTGGGCCACGACGATCGCGAAGGTGTTGTGGATGGAGAAGGTCGCGACCAGCAGGGCGACGCCGGAGAAGACCAGCAGGAGAGTGGTGAAGACGGTCAGGAACTGGCTGGAGATCATGTCGGTGTTCTCCTGGGCCGACTCCTGACCGGTGATGGCCTCGACACCCCTGGGCAGTACGGGAGTCAGCGCGTCGACCAGTTCCTGCTGGCTGACGCCGGGACCGGCGCGCACCTGGATGCTCGCCGCCTCGCCGGGCCCGGCCGTGAGGTACTTCTCGGCGTCGGCCTGGGTCATGCCGGTGAAGGTCACCTGGGCCATGCCGTCCTCGCCGCCGAAGGTCGCGAGGCCGACGATGGTCACCTCGACCGGGTCGGGCGTGCGCAGGGTCGTCGTGTCGCCGATGTTCAGGTCGCCGCGCTCGGCGGTGCCACGGTCGATGACGACCTCGCCGGACTTCTGCGGGGCGTGGCCCTCGGCGAGCCGGTACGCGTTGAGCTCGGGGTCGGTGATCCAGTTGCCGGCGAGGGTGGGCGGGCCCTGGCCGCCGATCGGGTCGCCGTTCCTGCCGACAAGCTGGCCGGCGCCCTGGATGCTGGGCGCGGCGGCCGCGACGCCGGGGACCTTCTCGATGGTGTTCACCAGGTCCGTGTCGACCGGTTCGCGCACGCCCTCGCTCTCACCGGGTGTGGTGATGGCGTCGGCGCTGCGGACGACGGCGTCCGTGCCGCTGGTCGCGTTACCGAACATCGTGTCGAAGCTGGCGCGCAGCGTGTCCCCCATGACGAGGGTTCCGGCGAGGAACGCCACGCCGAGGAACACCGCGAGGAACGTACCGGCGAAGCGGCGCTTGTGGGCGCGCAGGGAGGACACGCTCAGGCGGACGGATGCGTTCATGACGGTCATGAGTGCACCTCGAAGGCTTTCATGCGGTCCAGGACCTTGTCGGCCGTCGGGGAGTCCATACGGTCGACCAGGCGTCCGTCGGCGAGGAACACGACCTCGTCGGCGTGGGCGGCGGCCACGGGGTCGTGGGTGACCATGACGACCGTGCGGGCCGTCTGGCGCACCGTTCGGCCCAGGAGGCCGAGGACCTCCTCGCCGGAACGGGAGTCGAGGTTGCCGGTCGGCTCGTCGGCGAAGACGACGTCCGGTCGGCCGGCGAAGGCCCGGGCCACGGCGACGCGTTGCTGCTGGCCGCCGGAGAGCTCGGAGGGGCGGTGGTGGAGCCGGTCGCGCAGGCCGACGACGTCGATCAGCGCGTCGATCCACTCCGGGTCGCCCTTGCCGCCCGCCAGGTCCAGCGGCAGCCTGATGTTCTCCGCGACGGTCAGCGTCGGCACCAGGTTGAAGGCCTGGAAGACGAAGCCGACGCGGTCGCGCCGCAGCAGGGTCAGGCGGCGGTCGTCGAGGCTGCTCAGCTCGGTGTCGCCGATGTGGGCGGTGCCCGAGGTGAGCGTGTCGAGGCCGGCCGCGCAGTGCATCAGGGTGGACTTGCCGGAGCCCGAGGGCCCCATGATCGCGGTGAAGCGGCCGACCGAAAAGTCGACGCTCACCCCGTCCAGGGCCCTCACGCTGGTGTCGCCGGTGCCGTACACCTTCACGGCGTCGACGACGCGGGCGGCGGTCCGGGTGACGGTCGTGGTCGTCATGCGGCACCGCCCTTGCCCGTACGGCCGAACTGCTCGTCCAGGACGGACAGCCGGCGCCAGTACTCGTCCTCGTCGATCTCGCCGGAGGCGAAGCGGTGGCCGAGCACGGTGATGGGTGAGTTGTCGTCGGGGGCCGGCCGCCAGGGGCCACGGCGTCCGCGCCACACCGTGCGGCGCAGCAGCGTGATGCCGCCGATCACGACGGCCGCCCAGATGAGCGGGAAGAAGAGGATCCACGGGCCGGGCCCGCCGTCTGCGAAGTGAGCCAGGGTCTGCATCTCGAGTCATCTCCCGAGTCGGTTCGGACGGTTCGTTCGGTGATGCCTCGAGACTCGCGCCCCAGAGGGGTCCGGGTCGTCGTACGGCCAGCGGCAGTGCGCGTACCTCGCGGGGAGTACGCGGCGCTGGTTCCGCTGCTCCGGAGGGTCTCGACTTCTGTAACTACTAGTATGTACAGTGAGGGCATGAGCACCTCGGACACCTCGGACCGGCTGATCGAGTCCACCCGGGAACTGCTGTGGGAGCGCGGCTATGTGGGCACCAGCCCCAAAGCCATCCTGGAGCGCGCGGGCGCCGGGCAGGGCAGCATGTACCACCACTTCAAGGGGAAGCCGGATTTGGCCCTGGCCGCGATCCGGCGTACCGCCGAGGAGATGCGGGCTACCGCCGCGGGAGTACTCGACGGTCCGGGAACGCCGTACGAGCGCATCGAGGCGTATCTGCGGCGCGAGCGCGATGTGCTGCGCGGCTGTCCGGTCGGGCGGCTGACGATGGATCCGGACGTGATCGCCAGCGACGAATTGCGGGCGCCGGTCGACGAGACGCTCGACTGGCTGCGTGAACGGCTCGCCGGGATTGTCGAGGAGGGCAAGGAGCAGGGCCAGTTCGCGCCCGGGCTCGACGGCGAGTCGATCGCGGCGACGATCGTGGCGACCGTCCAGGGCGGCTATGTCCTCGCGCGCGCGTCCGGTTCGCCCGCCGCCTTCGACGTGGGCGTGCGGGGCCTGCTCTCCCTTCTCTCACCGCACCAGGACCACTAGGAAGGCGGCCCGATGCACGCGATGCAGTACGAGCTCACCCTGCCCGCCGACTACGACATGGGGATCATCCGCCGTCGCGTGGCCGGCAAGGGGCACCTGCTCGACGACTGGCAGGGGCTGGGCTTCAAGGCGTATTTGGTGCGCGAGCGCGGCATGCACGGATCGCCGGTCAACCAGTACGCGCCGTTCTATCTGTGGAACACCGTCGCGGGCATGAACGCCTTTCTCTGGGGAGGCCCTTTCCAGGGCATCGTCGACGACTTCGGTCGCCCGTCGGTCCGGCAGTGGTCCGGGCTGGCGTACGAGGAGGGCGGGGCCGCCGGCTCCCCCGCGCAGGTTGCGGTGCTGTGGCGCCAACAGGTGCCGGACGGGGTGCTGTCGACCGACTTCATGGTGGACGCAGCGCGGGAGACCGGGCGGCTGGCCGGCGAGGACGGCGCGGTGCTCGCGGCGTCCGCCGTGGACACGAGCCGTTGGCAGCTGATCCACTTTTCCCTCTGGGAGAACGACACGCCCAAGGCCGACGGCGACGTGTACGAGGTGCTGCACATGTCCGCGCCTGGGCGGGACCGGTTGCCGGGCTGACAGCACCTTCCGCGGGCCCTGCAGCGAGGCCGTGTTCACGTTCGAAGCAAGGAGACCCACACATGCCCTTCGTCCGCATCGACGCCCTGGGAGCCGACCCCGAGCGGCTGGACGCCCTCGGCCGTGCCGTCCACGACGCCCTGGTGGAGGCCATAGGGATCCCGCCCGACGACCGGTTCCAGGTACTGGTCGGGCACGACGACACCCGAAACACCCTGCGCTATGACAGCGACTATCTCGGCATCCACCGGGACGACGGCCTCGTGTACGTCACGATCACCCTGCGCTCCGGTCGGACCCCCGCACAGAAGCAGGCGCTGTACCGGCGGATCGCCGAACTCGCCCACGCCTACGCGGGGACCGAGCCGCGGAACGTGTTCGTCAACCTGATCGAGAACGAGCCGATCAACTGGTCGTTCGGCGAGGGCGTGGCGCAGTACGCCGATTCCCCCACCGCCGTCGACTCCCCCACCCCCACCGGGCCGTCGTCCTAGGCCACGGCGATGTCCACGGTCGGCCGGAGCTTCGCCGCAGCGGCCAGGGCCTCGTGCACCGGGTGGGTGTCGAAGGCCGTCAACAGGGCCGCGTCCGCCGGGTGTTCGGCGGCCGGGTAGGCGATCTGCTCGTACGCGGCCTGGAAGCGCGGGCCCCAGCGGCGGGCGCCGAGGCGGGCCGTGCGGGAGCAGTTGTCGACCATGTGGGCGACGTCCCGGGCGTGCATGTAGGGCAGCAGGGAGTCGACGGCCTCGATGACGGACTCGTTGACGATCTCCGACCAGGGGTGGCCCCGCTCGGCGAACTCGTCGATCTGGGCCGTCATCGTGGCCACGAACACCCCGGCGGTGAACGGGTCGACAGCCGGCTCGCGCTCGGCACGCCGAGCGTGCACCCGGTCGCCGACGGCCCACATCGGTGAGCCGCCGATCCTGCTCATCGGGCGTGCGCCGAGCCGCCGTTCGGCCAGGATCACACTGCGCAGCTCGGTGCCGTCGGCGACCTCGTCGTAGATCTCGGCGACGATCTCCCGGGCGGGCCCGTACGTCGCCGTGTACGCCCGGTCGAAGACAGCCCGGCCGTCGCAGTCCAGGCCCTCCCGCACGGCCCGCAGTCCCGCGCGGGAGATCGTCCGGGCGATCGGGCCGGTGACGTTCTCGCAGGAACGCTCGTACGCCGTCACCTCGTCCTCCCCGGCGAGCCGGTAGCGGGCGAACAGGCTCTCGACAATGCCGTGGACGGCTCCGAGCAGGATGGCGCGCTCGCCGACGATGTCGGAGAGGTACTCACTGTCGAGCGTGGTGCGAAAGGTGTACGGCGAGCCCAGCGCCACCGACCAGCCGAGCGCGAGGTCGACGGCCCGTCCGTCCGGGTCGGCGTGCACGGCGAAGCTGCTGTTGATTCCGGCGCCGTTGATCTCGGCGCCCTGCTCGTAGAGCCTGCGCACGGAGTCGCCCATGCCCTTGGGGCACACGGCGATCACCCCGTGCCCCGGCGGGAACTGACCGCCCGTTTCCCGCAGATGGCCGAGCAGGAAGCCGTGCGAGAGGCCGATGACGGCGCCGGGCTTGAGGGCCGCGAAGATCTCCCGGTGGTGGGCGGCGAGCGCGGCGTCGGCGATCAGCAGGATCACCAGGTCGCTGTCGGCGGTGACGGCGAGCCAGTCGCCGAGCGTGCCGTTGTCCTCGGTGAAACCGTGGGCGCGCGCGTCGGCGGCCGAGTGGGAGCCGGGGCGCAGTCCGACGGTCACCCGGATGCCGGTGCCGGCGAGGGAGTCGCGCAGGTTGCGGGCCTGGGCGCGGCCCTGCGGGCCCCAGCCGATCACGCCGATGTGCTGGACGCCGGCGAAGGCCTGCGGCAGTAGCGGGAAGAGGTGCCGGCCGCCGCGCAGGATCGTCTCCGTGCCGCCGGGGACGTCCATCGTTTCGAGGGAGAAGACGCGGGAGGTGTAGGTGGTGGAGGTCATGGTCGAGTTGTAGGCTCCGGGCGAGTGTTGCAGCAAGCGCAATTTGTGCAGCGCCCTGTTGCGGAAACTGAAACAGCTAGGTCAGAGGGCATGCGCGACGATCACCGGGACCTGCGTCTCTTCCTGCATCTGGCGCAGACGCTGAACTTCGGGCGGACCAGCCTCGACTGCCATGTCAGCCCGGCGACGCTGACGCGGACCGTGCAGCGGCTGGAGGCCGATCTCGGGCACCGGCTGTTCGACCGTGGCCCGCGCGGGGTGTCGCTCACGGCCGAGGGCCACCGCTTCCGTGAATACGCCCTCCAGGCACTGGAGTTGTGGCGCGCCTACCGCGAGGAGCATCCCGACCCGGCCGAACTCACCGGCCGCCTGGCCGTGTTCGCCACGGTCACCGCCTGTCAGGCGCTGCTGCCCGACCTGCTGGCGCCCTTCCGTACCGCCCACCCCCAGGTGCGGCTCGATCTGCGCACCGGTGACGCGGCGGCGGCGCTGGCCCGGCTGGACGAGGGCGAGGTGGACGTGGCCGTCGCGGGGATCCCGGCGCGGCTGCCCGAGCCGCTGGTCGGCCGGACGGTCGCCGTCACCGAACTGGTCCTGGTCACCGCGCGGGACCGTCCCGACCCCGGCCTCGACGGACCGTTCGTCCTCCCTCACCGTGGGCTGGTCCGCGAGGCCGCCGACCGCTGGTTCCGCACCCGCGGCACGACACCCGAGGTGGCCTGCGAACCCGACGGCCACGAAGGGCTGTTGACGCTGGTCGCCCTGGGGTGCGGCACGGGTGTGGTGCCGCGTCTCGTACTGGAGCACAGTGCGGTGCGCGACCGGCTCTCGGTCATCCCCGCCGATCCGCCGCCGGAGCCGTTCCCGATCGGGCTGTGCGTCCGGCGGGCCGATCTGCGGCGGCCGCTGGTGGCTGCCCTGTGGAGCCTCATGGCTCCCTGAGGTCCAGGCGGCCGACGCGGGCCACGTTCTCCCGGTCCTCTGCGTCCGCGCTGGCCTCGGCCGCGAACCAGGCGTCGAGGATCTCCTTGAGCAACGGCTAGGACGTCAGACGCAGGCTGAGCGCGAGCACATTGGCGTCGTTCCAGCGGCGAGCGCTGTCCGCCGTGTACGCGTCCGTGCACAGGGCGGCCCGTACGCCCGGCACCTTGTTCGCGGCGATCGACGCGCCCGTGCCGGTCCAGCAGCACACGACCGCCTGGTCGGCCGTCCCGGCGGCGACCTCACGGGCGGCCGCCTCGGAGCAGGCGGCCCACTGGGGGGCGTCGCCGGGGCTCAGCGCGCCGTGGGTGACGACATCGTGGCCGCGGCCGCGCAGCTCGGTGACGAGGAGGCGGGCCACGGGTTCGTCCATGGAGGTGACCAGCGGGATCGGCGCCGGCGCCGAGCGGTTCCTGGGTTCCTCAGAGCGAGGGTGTGGGGTAAGCAGCCCTACGTCAGCGCCCCCAGCGGATCGTCCAGCACCGGCTGCCAGGCCAACTCGGCCGCGCCGACCAGGCTGTTGTGGTCGAGGCTGCAGGCGAGGATCGGGACGCCGCCGCTCTGGCCCCACAGGCTGCGGTCGGCGACGACCGCGCGCAGGCGGTCGGGGTCGGCGTCGAGGAGGGTGCGGTGCAGGCCGCCGAGGATGATGCGGTCCGGGTTGAGGATGTTGACCAGGCCGGCGAGGCCCAGGCCCAGGCGGTCGATGAGGGCCTCGGTGGCCGTGCGGACCGTGGGGTCGGCGTACTGGGTGCGGATCAGGTCCTTGGCCTGCTGGAGCAGGGAGACCTCGGGACCCGGCTCGCGGCCGGCCGCCGTGAGGAGGGCCAGCGGGTCGGCCTCGACGTCGAGGCAGCCGCGGCTGCCGCAGTGGCAGGGTCTGCCCTCGGGGTTCACGGTGAGGTGGCCGACCTCCAGGGCCAGGCCCGAACTGCCGGTGTGCAGGCGGCCGTCCAGCACGAGCGCACCGCCTACGCCCCGGTGCCCCGTGGCCACGCACAGCAGGTCACGGGCACCGCGGCCCGCGCCGTGCCGGTGCTCGGCCAGCGCGGCGAGGTTGACGTCGTTGGCGGCGAAGGCCGGTCCGGTGATCCCGGCCGCGCGCACGCACTCCGTGAAGATACGGCGCACGGGCGCACCCACGGGCCACGCCAGGTGCACGGGGTTGAGCGCCAGACCGTCGGGTTCCGCGACCGCGGAGGGGACGGCAAGGCCCGCGCCGACGCAACGTCGGCCCGTCGTGCGCAGCAGGTCGGCGCCCGCCTCGACGACCGAGCCGAGGACCTTCGCCGGATCGGCGTCCACCGTCTCGCAGCCGGGTGCCGTGGCGACGATACGGCCGCCGAGGCCGACCAGCGCCGCCCGGAAGCCGTCGGCGTGCACCTGGGCGGCGAGGACGACCGGTCCGTCCTCGGCGACCGCCAGCCGGTGCGAGGGCCGCCCCTGCGAACCGGCCGCGGCGCCGGGCCGGGCGTCGACCCGGATCAGGCCGAGCGCCTCCAGTTCGGCGGCGACCGCGCCGGCCGTGGCCCGGGTCACGCCGAGCTCGGCGGTGAGGACGGCACGCGTGGGGGCGCGCCCGGTGTGCACGAGCTCCAATGCGGGTCCGAGCGCACCGCGCCCTCGGTCCAACCGCGTCCTCGGGGTGGTCCCTTCCCCCGCCGTCCGGGGGTCCGCCTTGCCGCTCATGAGGGCGAGTCTCCCATGATCCGCAGATGTGGCGGCCTACAGCCCGCTCACCCTGAGCGTGATGTTCAGCCGCCCGGTCAGCCCCAACTCCGGCGGCGCGGTGCCCGGCTGCACCCTCGGCACCCCGTGGTGGGCGAGCCGCGACGGGCCGCCGAACACGAACAGGTCGCCGCTGCGCAGCTCGACGTCCGTGTACGGCCGGGTCCGGGTCTCGGTGTTGCCGAAGCGGAAGGCGCAGGTGTCGCCGAGGCTCAGGGACACCACCGGGGCGTCCGACTTCTCGTCGCTGTCGCGGTGCATGCCCATGCGGGCGCCGGCGTCGTAGAAGTTGATCAGCGCGATGTCGTACGACGTCTCCGCATACGCCTCCTCCGACTCGCCCAGCGCGTCCCGCACCGCGCAGCGGCCCAGCTCGCCCAGCCACTCGGGGAACGGTTTGACCGGGGCGCCGTCGCCGTCGACGACCGTGCGGGCGTAGGCGTACGGGTACCAGTGCCAGCCGAGGCACACCTGCCGGGCGGTCATCGTGCCGCCGCCGGGCGTGCGGACCGTGCGCAGGCCGGCCGGTGGGCGGGCCCACTCGCGACAGGCCTCCAGCAGCTCGCGCTGGCGGTCCGGATCCAGCCAGTCGGGCACGTGCACCGCGCCCGGCGCGACCTCCGTACGTTCCCGGGGGAACAGCTCGGTGTCCATGCCTTCCATCCTCCCCCACCGGCCGTGAGCTGCGGCTCGGCTAGCCTTGACGCACAATGAGCGACCCGATGAACGACCGTATGACGACGCCCTGGGGCGAGCTCGCGCTGACCCGTTTCCCCGAGGACCCGCGTGACAGGCTGCGCGCCTGGGACGCCTCCGACGAGTACCTCCTCAGGCATCTGGCGGAGCAGCAGACCCCGCTGTCCGGCACGGTCGTGGTGGTCGGTGATCGCTGGGGCGCCCTGGTCACGGCGCTCGCGGCGCACCAGCCCGTGCAGATCACGGACTCCTGCCTCACCCAGGAGGCGACGCGGGCCAACCTCGCCCGGCACGACGTCGAGCCCGGCTCCGTCCGGCTGCTCACCACGCAGGACCCGCCGCCGGGCCGTATCGACGTCCTTCTCGTGCGGGTGCCGAAGAGCCTGGCGCTGCTGGAGGACCAGCTGCTGCGGCTGGCGCCCGCGGTGCACGAGGGCACGGTGGTGATCGGCGCCGGGATGGTGACGGAGATCCACACCTCGACGCTCCGGCTGTTCGAGCGGATCCTCGGCCCGACCCGCACCTCGCTCGCCGAGAAGAAGGCCCGGCTGATCTTCTGCACGCCTCAGCCGTCGCAGGCACGACCCGCCAACCCGTGGCCGTACACCTACACGCTCCCCGACGGCATCGGCGCGGTCTCGGGGCGCACGGTCGTCAATCACGCCGGCGTCTTCTGTGCCGACCGGCTCGACATCGGTACGCGGTTCTTTCTGGGTCACCTTCCCCAGGGGAAGGGCGCCCAGCGGGTGGTGGATCTCGGGTGCGGCAACGGCGTGGTCGGTACGGCGGTGGCGCTGGCGAACCCGGAGGCCGAGGTGTTGTTCGTGGACGAGTCGTTCCAGGCCGTGGCCTCGGCGGAGGCGACGTACCGGGCGAACGGGGTGCAGGGGCACGCCGAGTTCCGGGTCGGGGACGGGCTGGCGGGCGTGCCGGCCGGGAGTGTCGACCTCGTGCTCAACAATCCGCCGTTCCACTCCCACCAGGCGACGACCGACGCGACGGCCTGGCGGATGTTCACGGGGGCGCGGCGCGCGCTCAGGCCGGGCGGTGAGCTGTGGGTGATCGGCAACCGGCACCTCGGCTACCACGTGAAGCTGCGGCGGATGTTCGGCAACAGTCAACTCGTCGCCGGTGACCCGAAGTTCGTGGTGCTGAGGGCTGTCAAGCGGTAGGCGTGCGGCGCCGGGTCAGGAAGCCCTCAGCACCCTGATGATGTCGGCCACCGCCCGTACCATCGCCTCGCGCCCCACGCTCAGGTACTTGCGTGAGTCGACCGCCTCGGGGTGAGCGGCGAGGAAGTCGCGGATCGCTCCCGTCATGGCGATGTTGAGGGCCGTGCCGACATTGACCTTGGCGATGCCGCCCGCGACCGCCGCGGTCAGTTCGCCGTCGGGGACGCCGGAGGATCCGTGCAGGACGAGGGGGACGTCCAGGGTCGCGGACAGGCGCTTGAGGAGTTCGTGGTCGAGGGTGGCGGTGCGGGTGGTCATGGCGTGGGAGCTGCCGATGGCGACGGCGAGGGCGTCGACGCCGGAGTCGGTGACGAAGGCATGGGCCTCGGCGGGGTCGGTGCGGGCACCGGGGGCATGGGCATCGAGCGGAGGCTCGCCGTTCTTGCCGCCCAGTCGGCCCAACTCGGCCTCGATCCAGAGGCCTTGGGCGTGTGCCCAGTCGACGGCGGCCTTCGTGGCGGCGAGGTTGTCCGCGTACGACAGCCGGGCCGCGTCGTACATCACGGAGCTGAACCCGGCGCCCGGCGCCTGGCGCAGCAGGTGGTCGCTCTGGACGTGGTCGAGGTGCAGCGCGACGGGGACGGCGGCCCGTTCGGCGGCGGCGACGGCCGCGCGGGCGAGCGGCAGGAGCCGTCCGTAGCGGAACTTGACGGCGTTCTCGCTGACTTGGAGGACGACGGGCGAACTCACCGACTCCGCACCGGCGATGACGGCCTCGACATGCTCCAGGGTGATGACGTTGAAGGCGGCGACGGCACAGCGGGCTGCGGCGGCACGGGTGATGAGCTCGCCGGTAGTCACGAGGGGCACGGCCTGTCCTTTCTCGGCGTGTCAGGGGGCGAGGATCACCGAGCGGGTGAGGTGGCGCGGCTGGTCCGGATCGAGGTCGCGGGCCGCTGCGACGGCGACCGCGAGCCGCTGGGCTCGGACCAGTTCGGCGAGGGGGTCGAGGCTGCCCTCGACCCACAGTCCGCCGGTGGAGCGCACCTGTTCGGCCAGTCCTTCGGGCGCCTCACCGAACATCCAGGTCGCGGTGCCGCTCGTGGTGATGCTGATGGGGCCGTGCCGGTACTCCATGGCCGGGTAGGCCTCGGTCCAGGACAGTGACGCCTCCCGCATCTTCAGCCCGGCCTCGTTGGCGAGCCCCACGGTCCAGCCACGGCCGAGGAAGGTGAACTGGGTGCACTGCACGAGCCCTTCGGGCAGTTCGCCGGTGAGTGCGGTGCGGGCGTCGGCCACGGCTTCGTCGGTGTGCAGGCCGAGGTGGGCGCGGAGCAGGGTGAGGGCGGTGGTCGCGAACCGGGTCTGCACGACGGACCGTTCGTCCGCGTAGTCGAGGACGACGACCTCGTCGGCGGTCGCCATGACGGGCGTGTGCGGGTCGGCGGTGATCGCCGTGGTACGCGTTCGCCCCTTGAGCTGTCCCAGCAGGTCCAGCACTTCGGTCGTCGTACCGGAGCGGGTGAGGGCGATGACTCGGTCGTACGTCCGCCCGTGCGGGAACTCCGAGGCGGCGAAGGCGTCCGTCTCCCCCTGGCCCGATCCCTCGCGCAGTGCGGCGAACGCCTGCGCCATGAAGTACGACGTGCCGCAGCCGACGACCGCGACCCGCTCGCCCGGCGTCGGCAGCACCCCGCCGAGGCCGGTCGCCTCCGCCGCGGCGCGTGTCCAGACCTCGGGCTGGCTGTTGAGCTCGTCCTCGACATGCGTCATGCCGCCGCCCTCCGCACTTCCACTCAGTAAATGATTATTCTTGCAAGATAGCGCCATCTTTCGAGCAGAATCAAGCATTCGATCCAAGAGGCGTGCGCTAAGGTCGCCGGGAGATCGAGGAATGGAGGGTGGATGTCGCGCGACGCCCGCTGGAAGGCGCTGCTGGAGCTGCTCGTCGAGCGGGGCCGGCTGGACGTCGAGGAGGCGGCTGCCGAGCTGGAGGTGTCGGCCGCCACGATCCGCCGCGACTTCGACCAGCTCGCCGAGCAGCAGATGCTCGTGCGCACGCGGGGCGGCGCGGTCGTGCACGGGGTGTCGTACGAACTGCCGCTGCGCTACAAGACGGCCCGGCACGCCTCCGAGAAGCAGCGCATCGCCAAGGCGGTGGCCGGCCTCGTCGCACCCGGCGAGGCGGTGGGGCTGACCGGGGGCACGACGACCACGGAGGTGGCGCGGGCCTTGGCCGTGCGCAGCGACCTGGCATCCGGCTCGCCCGCGCTGACGATCGTCACCAACGCGCTCAATATCGCCAATGAGCTGGCCGTGCGGCCCCAGTTCAAGATCGTGGTCACCGGCGGGGTCGCACGCCCGCAGTCGTACGAGCTCATCGGACCGCTCGCGGACGGGGTGCTGGCCCAGATCACCATCGACGTGGCGGTGCTGGGCGTCGTCGCCTTCGACGTCACGCACGGTGCCGCCGCGCACGACGAGGCGGAGGCGGCGATCAACCGGCTGCTGTGCCGGCGGGCCGAGCGGGTGATCGTGGCCGCGGACTCCAGCAAGCTGGGCCGGCGGGCGTTCGCCCGGATCTGCGCGGCCGAGGCCGTGGACACCCTGGTCACGGACACGGCGGCCGCCCCCGAGACCGTACGGCGCTTCGAGGACGCGGGTCTGAGGGTCGTGGCGGTCTGAGGGGCGCGGGGGTCTGAGGGACATAGCGGTCTGAGGGACATGGCGGTCTGAGGGACGTGGCGGTCTGAGGTAGTCACGGCCTGAGGTCATCGCGGCCTGAGCGTCGTCGCGCTCCGATCCCCGGCCCCGGTCCTCTCCCGGCCGATTCCGCCTACGCTGGGTTCGAGGCGCATGGCGGGCCAGGGAGGCTGCGATGAGCACGACACCGATCGACCGGGACGCACGGGCGGCTTCGCGCTATGTGCCGATCGCCGAGCACGGGCTGATCGGCGATCTGCGCAGTGTGGCCCTGGTGGGGACGGACGGCACGATCGACTGGTACTGCTGCCCGGCCTTCGACGCCCCGAGTGTCTTCGCGGCGATCTTGGACGCGGAGCGGGGCGGCTGTTTCGAGCTGGCGGCGGCGGTGCCGGCACGGACCAAGCAGTTCTACTTCCCGGACACGAACGTCCTGATCACCAGGTTCTTCACCCAGGACGGCGTCGGTGAGGTACAGGACTTCATGCCGGTGGACGGCAGCCTGGTGGAGACCGAGCGGCACCGGCTGATCCGGCGTGTGGTGTGCGTCCGCGGGTCGATCCCCTTCCGTACCCGGGTCGCGCCGCGCTTCGACTACGGCGCCGCGCCGCACACCGTCCGCATGGTCGGCGACGTCGCGGTCTTCGAGTCCGAGAAGCTGTCGCTCGGGCTGACCGCGACCATGCCGCTGGAGGTCGACGGGCCGGACGTGCACGCCGACTTCAAGCTCTCCGAGGGCGAGACCGCGGTGTTCGCGCTGGACCAGGTCGGCGGCGAGGTGAACCCGCGGCGGTGTGCGCGGACCGAGGCCGAGGAACAGTTCAACAGCACGGTGGCGTACTGGCGGCACTGGCTGTCCGCCTCCAAGTACCGGGGTCGCTGGCGGGAGATGGTGCACCGCTCCGCCCTCACCCTGAAGCTGCTCACCTACGCACCCACCGGCGCGATCGTGGCCGCGCCGACGACGAGCCTGCCCGAGCAGCTGGGCGGCGAACGCAACTGGGACTACCGGTACGTGTGGGTGCGCGACGCCGCCTTCTGTGTGTACGCGCTGCTGCGGCTGGGCTTCACGGGTGAGGCCGGGGCGTTCATGGAGTTCCTGACCCGGCATGTCAGCCAGGGCGACGGCTGTCACACCGGCCCGCTGCAGATCCTGTACGGCATCGACGGCCGCACCGATCTGCCCGAGCGCGAACTCGACCACCTTCAGGGGCATCTCGGTTCCGCCCCGGTGCGGATCGGCAACGCCGCCGCCGACCAGCTCCAGCTGGACATCTACGGCGCGCTGATCGACTCCATCTACCTGTACGACAAGTGGGCGCAACCGATCTCCAGCGACCAGTGGGACGACGTGTGCGCGCTGGTCGACTGGGTGTGCGAGCACTGGGACCAGCCCGACGAGGGCATCTGGGAGACCCGCGGCGGACGCAAGAACTTCCTGTACTCGCGGCTGATGTGCTGGGTGGCGATCGAGCGGGGCATCCGCATGGCCAACCGGCGCGGGCTGCCCGCCGATCTGCCGCGCTGGCAGCAGTGCCGGGACACGATCTACCGGCGGATCATGCGCCGGGGCTGGTCCGAGACCCGCCAGGCCTTCGTCCAGCACGAGGACGGCGACGTGCTGGACGCGGCCGTGCTGATGATGCCGCTGACGAAGTTCATCTCGCCGACCGACCCCAAGTGGCTGTCCACCCTCGACGCCCTCACCCAGGACCTGGTGTCCGACTCGCTGGTCTACCGCTACGACCCGGCGGCGAGCCCCGACGGGCTGCACGGCGACGAGGGCACGTTCTCGATCTGCTCGTTCTGGTACGTCGAGGCCATGGTCCGCGCCGGCCGCGTCGACGAGGCACGGCTGGCGTTCGAGAAGATGCTGACGTACGCCAACCATCTGGGCCTGTACGCCGAGGAGATCAGCCACACGGGCGAGCAACAGGGCAACTTCCCCCAGGCGTTCACCCATCTCGCCCTGATCAGTGCGGCCTTCAACCTGGATCGCGCCCTGGGTTGACCCTCGTCCCGCGCCCGCCGTACGACCGCCCGGCCGCCGGCCGACAGGCCCGACCGGCTCAGACGGGCGCCGTGTGCCGGTCCAGCAGGGAGCGGTGGATCTCCCCCGCGCGGATCGCGGTGGTCGACAGCAGGCTCGAGGTGAGCCCGTGCGTGTGCTCGGTGCTGCCCTGGAGATAGATTCCCGCGGTGACGTCGGGCGCGGTCTCCACGCGGTGGTCGCGGGAGACGCGGACCGCGTCCCCGTCGTCCCGCAGGCAGACCTTCGCCGCCTCGCCGAGCAGGGCGGTGAGGTCACGGGGACGGTAGCCGGTGGCGTGGACCAGTACGTCGGTCTCCAGCACCTGTTGTTCCCCGGTCGGCAGGAACTCCACCGCGACGTCCAGCGGGCCGTCGCCGCGCTGTCGGACGTCGCGGATGCGGGAGACGTTGAGGAAGCGCAGCCGCTCCCGGCCCGTGACCTTCTCCTGGTAGGCGGTGGCGTAGAGGGACTCGATCAACTCCATGTCGACGACGGAGTAGTTGGTGGAGCGGTGATAGTCGAAGAGGGACTGTTTGACCTCGGAGGGTGCGCCGAAGTACACGTCCACCGCCTCCGGGTCGAAGATGCGGTTGGCGAACGGGCTGTCGTCGGCCGGCGTGTATCCGTACTTGGCGAACACCGCGCAGACCTCGGCCTCGGGGAACGAACGGTGCAGGAAGTCGACGGTCTCGGCGGCGCTCTGCCCCGCACCGAGGACGACCGCGCGGCGCACCGGCTCACCCGCGGCGGCGAGTTCGGTGACGCGGGGCAGTAACTGGCTGTTGTGCCAGACCCGTTCGGACAGTTCGACGCCGGGTGGCACATGCGGTTCCAGGCCGACCGCCACGCTGATGTCGCGGGCCCGGCGGGCGACCGTCCGCCCGGGGCGCTCCGGGTCCCGGCAGACCACGTCGAAGTGCGTCACCGTGCCCGTGTCGTCGCGCACGGGGTCGATGGCGGTCACCACATGGTCGTACGCCACGAGGTGCCGCACCCGCTCGGCGGCCCACTCGAAGTACTCGTGGAACTCGACGCGCAGCGGGAAGAGCGTCTTCTGGTTCAGGAAGTCGATCAGCCGGCCGCGCTCGCGCAGAAAGCACAGGAAGCTGAAGTCGCTGGCCGGATTGCGCAGCGTCACCAGGTCCTTGAGGAACGACACCTGCATGGTGGCGTCGTCGATGAGCATGCCCCGGTGCCAGCCGAAACGTGGCTGGCGCTCCAGGAAAAGGGCGTTGATCCGACGGTCGGCCGGAAGGTCCGCGTTGTGTTCGTCAATCGCTATGGCCAGGGCGAGATTTGACGGCCCGAAGCCGATTCCGAGGACGTCGTAGGTGGTGTCCGATCCCGTGAGCGGTGACTTCACCGTGGCATCGCCTCCCTCAGGCAGCCACATGTTAGATAAGGTTAGCCTTACCTTGCAATGGAGCCCGCCGAAGGGGAGAACCGCATGCGCGTCGCCATGTTCGGCTACCAGACCTGGGGCCACCGCACACTCCAGGCCCTGCTGGACTCCGATCACGAGGTCGTTCTCGTGGTCACCCACCCCAAGAGCGACCACGCCTACGAGAAGATCTGGGACGACTCCGTCGCCGAACTGGCCGAGAAGAACGACGTTCCCGTACTCCTGCGCAACCGCCCCGACGACCCCGAACTCCTCGCCGCGGTGCGCGACGCCGAGCCCGACATCCTCGTCGCCAACAACTGGCGCACCTGGCTGCCGCCCGAGCTCTTCGACCTGCCCCCGCACGGCACGCTCAACGTCCACGACTCACTGCTGCCCTCGTACGCCGGCTTCTCCCCCATCATCTGGGCGCTCATCAACGGCGAGGAGCGGGTCGGCGTGACCGCGCACCGCATGAACGGCGAGCTGGACGCCGGGGACATCCTGGTGCAGCGCTCGGTGGTGGTCGGTCCGACCGACACCGCAACGGACCTGTTCCACCGGACAGTTGACCTCATCGCGCCCATCGTGCGCGAGTCGCTCGACCTCATCGCCTCCGGCAAGGCCACCGCTCACTGGCAGCCGCAGGACCGCAGCCGGGCGAGCTTCTTCCACAAGCGCTCGCTCGAGGACAGCCGTATCGACTGGACCTGGCCCGCGGAGCGCCTGGAGCGCCTGGTGCGGGCGCAGTCGGACCCGTATCCCAACGCGTACACATTCCATCGCGGGCAGCGCATCAGGATCGTCTCGGCCGCCGTCTCCGAGGGCCGTTACGGCGGCACTCCGGGCCGCATCTTCATCCGCGAGGGCGACGGCGTCGTCATCGTGGCCGGGGCGGACGCCCACACGGGTCGCCACCCGGGGCTGCTCGTCAAGCGGCTGCGCACCGACGACGGCACGGAGTACGCGGCGACCGACTACTTCCGCACGATGGGCGGCTACCTGACGGCGCATCCGTGAGCTGATTCTCCGTCAATCAATCGAAGAGTCAGGGCACTTGACCGAAAACCGTTGCTGAGGCAAGCCTTACCTTGCTTTACTGACGGCCCTACACCTCCTGCCTGTCACCGGCGACAAGGGACGCACATGTCGAGAAAGCTCCTCACCACCCTTCTCACCGTCACCCTGGCCGCCGCCTTGGCGGCCTGCGGCTCCGTCAAGGACGACTCGAACAGCTCCTCCGACGCCTCCGGCGACGCGAAGACGGACACCTCGTCCGCCTTCCCGGTGTCCATCAAGCACAAGTTCGCCACCACGCAGATCACCAAGGCGCCCGAGCGGATCGTGGTGATCGGCAATGGCGGTACCGACGACATCGACGCGCTGTACGCCCTGGGTGTCACCCCCGTCGCCATCTCGAAGGACGCGCTCACCAAGGACGGCGTCTACCCCTGGCTGAAGGACAGGATCGACACCGAGAAGACCGAGCTCCTCGACACGCTGACCGCCGTCGACTACGAGAAGGTGGCGTCTCTCCAGCCCGATCTGATCCTCGCCACCTCGGACTTCACCCTGGACAAGGACTACAAGAAGCTCGCCGCGGTCGCGCCGACCATCGGGTACGAGACGGCCTGGGGGCAGCAGACCTGGCAGGAGCATGTGCAGGTGGTCGCCAAGGCCGTCGGCAAGGAGGAGCAGGGCGAGCAGGTCATCAAGGAGACCGAGGACAGCATCGCCGCGGTGAAGGCGAAGCATCCGAAGCTTCAGGGCAAGACCTACAGCCTGTCCATCGGCAACACCCCGGCCAAGATCTTCACGATCGCCTCCGAGGACGACTTCGCGGCCAAGCTGATGAGCCAGGTCGGGATGGGCCTGACCCCGTCGGTGAAGAACATCAAGACCGTCAACGGCAGCCCGACCGGTGAGCTGTCCTTCGAGCAGCTCGACAAGCTCGACGCCGACCTGGTCGTCATCGCGTTCACCACGCCGGACCTGAAGAAGGCGTTCGAGGCCAGTGACCTGGTGAAGAACATGTCCGCGGTGAAGGACGACAAGTACGTGGTGACCGACGTCGCGACCATCAGCCAGCTGCGCAGCCCGTCCGCGCTGGGCATCCCGTGGGCGCTGAACAACCTGGAGCCCGGGTTCAAGAAGCTCGACTGACCGGCCCGAGGGGGACACGGAGGAGGGGCGGGGTGCCTGCGGGCGCCCCGCCCCTCCTCTCATGTGCCGTCACGTCTCGTCATGTGTCGTCACGTCTCGTCATGTGTCGTTCAGTGCGGAGTCGACCTCCTCCGCCGACATGTCCTCGATCTCCAGGTGGATCGCGGCGACCTGTTCGAGCCGCCCCGGCGTCTCCTCGTCGGCGGACAGTCCCTTGGCCATGCCACCGGCCGTCAGAGTCGCGAAGAGGGAACGCACGGAGACCTCCGAGGTGTCCAGGGCCTCACGCAGCCGGCCGACGATCACGGTGGCGAGCACCGAGTCGCCGCCGAGGGCGAAGAAGCCGTCGTCGAGACCGACGCGTTCGACGCCGAGAACGTCCTGCCAGACGCGGGCCACGACCGTCTCGAGGGCGCTGCCCGGGGCCCGGTGCCGGCCCGCCTCCTCCACCTGCCACAGCTCCTGTACGGCACGGCGGTCGAGTTTTCCGTTGGAGGTGAGCGGGAGTTTTTCGGCCACGGCGATCCGGGCCGGGACCATGTGCGGCGGCAGCACGGATCGCGCCCACTTCCGCAGCTCGTCCTCGGCCGTCCCCGCGTCGGCGGCCACCGCGGCCGCCAGCTGGACTCCCTGGCCCCGGGTCAGCCCGGCGACGGCGCGCCGTACGGCGGGGTGGCCGGCGAGTGCCGCCTCCACCTCGCCCAGCTCGATCCGGAAGCCGCGCAGCTTGACCTGGTGGTCCCGGCGTCCGAGGAACTCCAGGATGCCGTCGGGCCAGTACCGCGCGAGGTCACCGGTGCGGTACCAGCGCACCCCGTCCGCCTCGGTGAACTTCTGTGCCGTACGCGAAGGGTCGGCCCGATAGCCGAGCGCCACCCCGTCCCCGCCGATCCACAGCTCACCCGGCACCCAGTCCGGGCAGTCCCGTCCGTGGGCGTCGACGACCCGGCAGCGGACGTTGCGCAAGGGGGTGCCGTACGGCACGGCCCGCCAGTGCGCGGGGACTTGAGAGCCCGTCACTTCGCAGACGGTGGAGTGGATGGCGGTCTCCGTGGTGCCGCCCAGCCCGGTGAACCGGCAGCCGGGTGCCCTCGCGGCGAGGCGTCCCGGCAGGTCGGTTCCGACCCAGTCGCCGCCGAGCAACACCGCACGCAGGCCAGTCAGTTCACCGGGTGTGGTGGCGAGGAGGAGCATGTCGAGAAGCGGGGGTACGCAGTTGAGGACCGTCACTGCGTGCGTACGCACCAGGTCGGCCCAGTGGCTCGCCTCACGTCGGTCGTCCTCGTCCACGAGCACGAGGGCGCCACCCGCGCTCAGCAGCGCGAAGATGTCGTAGACGGAGAGGTCGAAGTCCAGGGCGGAGAGGGCCAGGCAGCGGTCCGAAGGGCCCACGGCGAAACGGTCGTTGAGGTCGTCGATGGTGTTCATGGCCGCCCGGTGCGGCACCTCGACGCCCTTGGGTTCGCCGGTGGAGCCGGAGGTGAACAGCACATAGGCGGGCTGCTCCTCACCCACCGCCACCGGCTGGGACAGAGGCGCACCGGCCACCGTCTCGGCGACCGGCAGGGCGTCGAGGCCCTCGACCGGGCGTCCGTCGGTCAGCGCGATACGGAAGCCGGCAGTGGCGCGGATCCGGTCGCGGCGGGCGGGCGGCTGCTCGACGCCGATCGGCACATAGGCGGCGCCCGCGGCCAGCGTGCCCAGTACGGCGGTGATCTGGTCGGGCCCCTTGGGCAGGCTGACCGCGACCGTGTCGCCGGGGCGTACGCCGCGCTCCACCAGGGCGGCGGCGGTACGCAGTGCGCGGTCCGCCAACTCGCCGTAGGAAAGGGCGCCTTCGGTGGCCCACAGCAGGGCGGGGGCGTCCGGCTGCCCGGCGGCGCGTTCGAAGAAGCCCTGGTGCAGTAGCCGGTGGCTGCGCGGGGCCTCGGTGGCATTGACTGTGGCGCGGACCGCCGACTGCTCGGCGGGCAGCAGCGCCGGCACCGGCCGCTCCCAGACCGTGTCGTCGGTGCCGAGCCGGGTGACGAGGCCGTGGAAGGCGGCGAACATCGCGTCGACCAGGCCGGCCGGGAAGGCGTCCTCGCGGACGTCCCAGTTGACCAGCAGTCCGCCGTCGACCTCGGTCACCTGGGCGTCGAGGAGGACCTGCGGTCCCTGGGAGATGATCCAGACGGGCTTGCCGAAGGACTGGCGTACGCCGGTGTCGAAGAGCTCGCCGAGGTTGAGGGCGCTGGTGAACACGACGGGCGCCAGGACCTGGTCGCCGCCCAGCCGGGACAGGTCCCGCAGCACCTCCACGCCGGAGTAGTCGGCGTGCGCCGCGTCGGTGTGCATACGGTCCTGCAGGCACCGCGCGTGCTCGGTGAACGAGCCCGGCTCGGCCAGGTCGACGTCGAGCAGCACCGAGCTGGTGAAGTCGCCGACGAGCAGGTCGACGTCGGGGTGGGAGCCCCTGCGGTCGAACATCGGCACGTTCAGCAGGAAGCGCGGCTGTCCGCTCCAGGCGGCCAGGACCTCCGAGAAGGCGGTCGCCACCGCCATCGCCGGGGTCAGCCCGTGCTGATGGGCGCGGGCCGTCAGCCGCCGCTTCTCCTCGGGCGGCAGCCAGTGGTGGCGGCGGGTCACCCGGGTCGGGTCCGTGCGCTCCGCCTCGGGCACGAGGGGGAGTTCGGGGGCGCTGGGCAGCTCGGGGATCCGCCGCTGCCACCACGCCTGTGCCTGCTCCCGGCTCAGCCGCCGTACGTCCGCGCGCTCGGCGAGGTACTCCGGGTAGCTGGTGCGGATCGCGGGGAGCGGGGTGCCGGGGTTCTCGTACAGCTCGGCGAGGTCGGAGAGCAGTACCCGGTAGCTGAGTGCGTCGGCGGCGAGCATGTCGACGTCGACGTGCAGTCGGCTGCCGCCGTCCGGCAGCAGCGAGAGCTGCACGGAGAACACCTCACCGGCCGCGACGTCCAGGCGTGCGTGCGAGGAGGCGTGCCGGATGTCCTCCAGCTTGGCCGCGGTGGTCCGGGCGTCCAGCGTCCGCAGGTCGTTGACGACCGTCGCGGGGCCGGGGAGGTCGGGCAGGATCTCCTGGCGGCCGTCGTCGGTGAAGCGGGCGCGCAGCATGCCGTGGCGGGCCGCGAGGGCTCGTACGGCCGCGTCGAGCCGGTCGGGGTCGACGCCGGAGCCGTCGAACTCGACGTAGAGGTGGGCGGCGACGGAACCGAGGGTGGTCTCGTCGCCTCGGCCGATCCAGTAGGCGTGCTGCATCACGGCCAGCGGGAAGGGTTCACGGGGTTCGGGCCGGGCAGGTGCCGCAGTCGGGGCGTTCCCCGTGGGCTGGGCTGCCGGCACGTGGGCTGCCAGCAGTGTCCGCCAGGCACGCAAGGTCGGTTCCTTGGCCAGCTCGGCGAAGCTGATCCGGATGCCCCGCTTGCGCCAGCCGCCCGCGATCTTCATCAAGGTGATCGAGTCCAGACCCCAGGCGATGAGGCTGTCGTCCTCGCTCGGTGCTGCCTCCGAGCCGAATGTGTCGGTGACCGAACGGAGCAGCTCGTCCGCGGTCGGGTGGTGCTGCGTCACCGGTTCCTCCGAAGTCGTCCGTGGTGGCTCAGAAGTCGTCGAAGTCGTTCTCGAAGTCGTCGATGTCCTCCTGGGTCAGTTCGACCAGGGGCAGATCCGACGGGGTGAGGCCGCCCGCCGGGGCGTCCTCGGTGTGCCGGGCCAGGCCGCGCAGGGCGCGCTCCCAGAGGCCGAGCAGGTCTGCGGCCTCGGACTCGGTCAGGAACCCGTCCGGCCAGGACGCGGAGACGTGCAGCCGGACGCCGGACGCCTCCTCGACGGCGACGGCGTTGATCTCCAGGCCGAAGGCCGCGGGCCGCCCCCTGTCGGGCGGCACGCGCAGCATGGGGGCCTCAGGAGCCAGTTCCCAGGGCTCGCCTGCCGCGCCGGAGGCGGTGAAGCGGCCGAGGTAGTTGAAGAGGATCTGCGGCTGCGGCAGTTTTTCCAGGGCCGGGGCGGTGTCGGGGTTGAGGTGGCGCAGGAGGCCGTATCCGAGGCCGTGGTCCGGTACGGCACGCAGCTGCTCCTTGATCCGCTTGAGCGCCGTGCCCGCGGCGGGCCCGCCGGACAGCGCCTCGTCGAGGTCCAGCGGCCCGGGGTCGATGCCGACCGGGTGGAAGGTGGTGAACCAGCCCACCGTGGCCGACAGATCGACGCCCTCGGCGATGTCCTCCTCGCGTCCGTGCCCCTCCAGTCCGACGAGCAGCGAACGGCCGTCCAGATCGCCGCGCCGGTCCCGCCAGGCGGCCGCGGCGAGGGCGAGGGCGGTGAGCAGGACGTCGGGGGCGGCGGCGTGATAGGCGGCGGGCACGGATGTCAGGAGGGGAGCCGTGACGTCGTCCGGGAGGACGAGGGTGTCTTCGCGCACGCTTCCCGCGGTGCCGAGGTCACGCTCCAGGAAGGGGCGTGCGCCTTCCAACTCACCGGTCCATCGGGCGAGTTCCCGCACTCGCTCGGGCTTGCGCGCCTCCTCGGCCAGCAGCTTGCTCCAGGTTCGGAAGGAGGTGCCGGAGCGCAGAAGGGCTCGGCCCGACTGCCATGCCTCTGCCAGGTCGGAGGTGATGATCCGCCAGGACACGCCGTCGACGACCAGGTGGTGGGCCACGAGCAGCAGCCGGCCCGAGTCGGTGAACCAGACGGCCTGGAGCATGCGCCCGGCCGCCGGGTCGAGCCGGGCCACGGCGGCGGCCAGCTGGTCGTCGAGCGCCGTGTCCCGCACCTGACTGAGCAGTTCACTCGCCCGCACCACTCCTTCGGGGGGCACCACCAACTGGTTCGTCAGTCGGGCGCGGAGCATGTCGTGGCGGTCCAGTAGCGCTTGGAGTACGTCGACGGCGGTGTCGTACGTGAGATCCGGCGGGGTCACCAGCAGGACCGCCTGGGCGAGACCGCCGTAGGAACCGTCGGGGCCGGCCGTCCAGCGCATGATCGGGGTCGGTTCCGCCTCGCCGACGGGCTCGTCGAGTAGGCCGGTGCCGGTGGGCTCGGCGCAGGCGGCCAGTCCGGCCGGGGTCGGCGTCTGGAAGACGTGCCGGGGGCTGAGGGCGATACCGGCCTTGCGGGCCAGGGTCACCAGCCGGATGGAGACGATGCTGTCGCCGCCGAGCTCGAAGAAGTTGTCGTCGACGTCGACGCGGCCGAGCCCGAGGACGGAGGCGAACAACTCGCAGAGCTGCCGCTCGCGTTCGTCGGCGGGCGCCCGTGTCGCTGCGCGGGAGGTCGTGGTCGCGGGCGCGGGCAGGGAGCCGCGGTCGACCTTGCCGGACGGCAGCAGCGGGAAGGCGTCGAGGGCGGTGAGGGTGCGCGGCACCATGTGTTCGGGCAGCCGTTCCCGGAGCCAGCCGTGCAGGTCGTCGAGCCCGTCGGCAGCCAGGTAGTAGCCGGCGAGCTGCTTGACGCCCGGGGCGTCCTCTCGGATCACCGCAACCCCGCGCCGGACGCCCGGGTGCTGTTCGACGATGGCCTCGATCTCCTCCAGCTCGACCCGCATGCCGCGGATCTTCACCTGGTTGTCGGCCCGGCCGAGGAACTCCAGGGTGCCGTCGCGCTGCCACCTCACCAGGTCGCCGGTGCGGTAGAGCCGTTCGCCGGGCGGGCCGAACGGGTCGGCCACCCAGTGGTCGGCGGTGCGGCAGGCGTCGTTCACATAGCCGCGGCCGAGGTAGACACCGCCCGCGTACAGTTCCCCCGGCACGCCGACCGGCACGGGCTGCAGCCGGTCGTCGAGGACGTAGAGCCGTGTGTTGCCGTTGGGCCGCCCGATGGAGACGGCACTGCGGATGGCGCCGGTGCGGTAGACGACGTGGCTGACGCCGATGGTGGCCTCGGCCGGCCCGTACCCGTGGTACATGACCGCGGGGCTCGCGGCGCGGAAGCGGGCGAACAGCTCGGGGGTGAGCACTTCTCCGCCGCACCAGACGTGCTTGAGGGAGCGGGCCCGCCGGGCGAAGCCGTCCAGCTCCAGGAGGAGGTCGAGCATCGAGGAGACGAGGTAGGTGAAGGTGACCCGGTGACGTTCGACGGTGTCGAGCAGATAGTCCACGTCGCGTTCGCCACCCGGTTCGGCGATCACCACGCGGCCGCCGTTCACCAGCGGCAGGAAGATCTCGTTGATGGAGATGTCGAAGCCGAGCGGCGCCTTGAACAGGGCCGCGTCCTCGGTACCGAAGCCCAGCAGACCGCGCTGCCACAGCAGCCGGTGCGCGATGGCACGGTGGCGGATCATGGCGCCTTTGGGGACGCCGGTGGAGCCGGAGGTGTAGATGACGTAGGCGAGGCCTTCGGGGTCGACGGGGACGTTCGGGTTGTCCGTCCGCTCCGGTCCGTCCAGGCGGACCTCCACGAACGGCGGGGCGTCGTCCCCGAGGACCACTGCCCCGCCGGGCTTCCCCAGGACCGCCGTCAGCGCCGCGCTCCGGCACACCTCGGCGATCCGCCGGGCCGGCCAGGAGGGCTCCAGCGGGACGAATGCCCCGCCGGCCTTCAGCACGGCGAGCAGTCCTACGACCATCTCCACCGAGCGTTCCAGATGGATACCGACGCAGCGCTCGGGGCCGACGCCGAGCGAAGTCAGTTGCCCGGCAAGGACGTTGGCGCGGGCGTTGAGCTCGGCGTAGGTCAGCGTCAGGCCGCCCTCGATGCCGTACTCGACGGCGGGAAGGTCAGGAGTCTTCGCCGCCTGTTCCTCGACCAGTGCGGTCAGGGTGGTGGCGGGCATGGGGTGTGCGGTGTCGTTCCACTCCCCCAGCATCAGGGCACGCTCACGCGGGGTGAGGAGGTCGGCCAGGGAGACCGGCAGATCCGGCTGCCGCGCCAGCTCGCCGACCAGCCGCACGAACCGCTCCACCAGGTCCTGGGCGGTTTCCTCGTCGTACAGGTCGCGGCTGTGGAGGAGCGAGCCGGTGATCCCGCCGCCGTCCGCCCGCTCGAAGACGTGGAAAGCGAGGTCGGTCTTCGCGGTGTAGAAGTCGACGCGCAGCTCGCTGAGCGTCAGCCCTGCGAAGTCCCTTGTCCCGTCCGGGGCTTGCTGGTGGGCGAGCATCACCTGGAACAGCGGATGCCGGCCCATCGAGCGGGCCGGGGCGAGCGCGTCCACGAGCCGCTCGAACGGCAGGTCCTGATGGGCGTAGGCGTCCACGTCCGTCTCGCGCACCCGGGCGAGCAGCGTACGGAACGTCGGATCGCCGGAGACGTCGGTGCGCAGGACCAGGGTGTTGACGAAGAGGCCCACGAGGTCGTCGAGGGCCGCGTCGCCCCGTCCGGCGACCGGGGTGCCGAGCGGGATGTCGTCCCCGGCGCCCAGGCGGCCGAGCAGGACCGCGAGGGCCGCCTGGAGCGCCATGAAGACGGTGCCGCCGGCCTCCGCTGCCAGGTCCCGCAGCGCGCCGTGGACCTCCGCGTCGAGGGCGAAGTCCACGGCACCGGCCCGGTACCCGACGACGGCCGGCCGCGCCCGGTCCACGGGCAGCTGAAGCTCCTCGGGCACACCCTCCAACTGCCGTGCCCAGTAATCCAGTTCCACCTCGGCCCGACCACCGTCTTCCAGTAACTGCCGCTGCCACAGCGTGTAGTCGGCGTACTGCACGGCGAGCGGCGGCCATTCGGGGCGGCCGCCCCGCACCCTGGCCGCGTAGGCCGTCTCCAGGTCCCGCAGCAGTGGCTCGGCCGACCAGCCGTCGGTGGCGATGTGGTGGACAAGCAGGAGCAGGACGTGCTCGCCGGGGGCGAGGGCGTACAGCGTGGCGCGTACGGGGATCTTGGCATCCAGCGCGAAGGAGTACGCGGCGGCCTCGCTCAGCAGCGCGTCGAGTTCCCGGGCCCGGGCCGGCACCACCTCGAAGGGCACGTCCGCTTTCGCCAGGATCCGCTGGTAGGGCGTGCCGTCGTCGTCCGGGAAGACCGTGCGCAGCGACTCGTGCCGGGCCACGACGTCATGGAGAGCGGCTCGCAGGGCGTCGGTGTCGAGCGGTCCGGTGAGGCGTACGGCGGTGTGGATGTTGTACGTCGGGCTGGCCCCCTCCAGTCGGTAGAGGAACCACAGCCGCGCCTGCGCGGAGGACAGCGGCACCGGGTCGGGGCGCCGGGCCGGCAGCAGCGGCGGGCGTCGCTCGGCGTCCGGGGCCTCCAGGAGCGGCGCGAGCGCGGCCACGGTAGGTGTGTCGAACACCGCCCGCAGGGGGACGACGGCACCGAGCTCGGCTCCGATGCGGGCGACCAGTCGCGTGGCGAGGACGGAGTGGCCGCCCAGGGCGAAGAACTCGTCGTGGATGCCGACGGACGGAAGCCCTAGCAGGTCCGCGAACAGGGCGCAGAGCGCCGCCTCCGCCTCGGTGCGGGGGGCGGTGGCGGTGGTGAGGCCGGAGAGGTCGGGGGCGGGCAGGGCACCGCGGTCGAGTTTGCCGTTGGGGGTCAGCGGCAGGCCGTCGAGGATCACGACGGCTGCGGGCAGCAGGTGTTCCGGGAGGGTCACCTTGAGGTCCTGCCTGACCTGCAGCGGTTCCAGCGAGGTGCCGGGATGGGGGACGGCGTAGGCCACCAACCTCGGCTCGCCCGGCTCCTCCTGACGTACCATCACCACCGCCTGGGACACTCCGGGCAGTGCCGCCACGGCGGCCTCGGTCTCGCCCGGCTCGACGCGGAAGCCACGGATCTTCACCTGATCGTCGGACCGGCCGAGGAACTCCAACGCCCCCTGCGCGCTCCAGCGCACCAGGTCGCCGGTGCGGTAGAGGCGGGCGCCGGGCGGACCATACGGGTCGGCGACGAAACGCTCGGCGGTCAGGCCGGGGCGGCGGAGGTAGCCACGGGCGAGCTGGGCACCGCCCAGGTAGAGCTCGCCGGGGACGCCAGGCGGTACGGGGCGCAGGTAGTCTTCCAGGACGAGGGTGCGGGTGTTCCACACCGGGCGGCCGATCGGCACGGAACCGGCGGCGGACCTCGTCCCCTCGGCGCACGGCCAGGCCGTGACGTCCACGGCGGCCTCGGTGGGGCCGTAGAGGTTGTGCAGCTCGGTTCCGGGCAGCGACTCGACGCAGCGTTCGGCGAGTTCGGTGAGCAGGGCTTCACCGCTGCACACCAGTCGGCGGAGGACTCCGCGCGCCTGCCCGGCAGCGGGGTCGTCGAGGAAGACGCGCAGCATCGAGGGGACGAAGTGCGCGGTCGTGACCCGCCGGTCACGGATCAGCTCGGCGAGGTAGCCGGGGTCGCGGTGGCCGCCGGGACGCGCGAGCACGAGCTCGGCCCCGGTGATGAGGGGCCAGAAGAACTCCCAGACGGAGACGTCGAAGCCGGCCGGTGTCTTCTGCAACACACGCTCTCCGGGACCGAGTTCGTACGTCGCCTGCATCCACAGCAACCGGTTGACGATCCCGGCGTGCGGGACGACGGCCCCCTTGGGGCGGCCCGTGGAGCCGGAGGTGTAGATGACGTACGCGGGGTGCTCGGGGCGCAGCGGCCGCACCCGGTCGGCGTCGGTGACTTCGGCGGAGTCGAAGGCGGTGGTCTCGGTGTCGAGCAGGAGCAGCGGTACTCCGGGCGGCAGTATCCGGGCGGTGTCCGTGGCGGTCAGCACCAGCGCCGGCGCGGCGTCCTCCACCATGAACGCCAGCCGCTCGGCCGGGTAGCCGGTGTCCAGCGGGACGTAGGCGGCACCGGCCTTGAGCACCGCGAGCAGCGCCACCACCAGGTCGGTTCCACGGTCCAGGGCCACACCCACCAGGTGCTCGGGGCCGACGCCGTGGGAGATCAGCAGGCGGGCGAGACGGTTGGCGCGGGCGTGCAGGCCGGCGTAGTCGAGCCCGGGCCGGCCGTCGTCGGCGATGAGGGCGGGGGCGTCGGGAGTGCGGGCGGCCTGCTGGGCCAGGAGGTCGGTGAGGAGTGCGGCGGGGAGGGAACGGTCGGTGGTGTTCCACTCCTCCACGACCCGGTGCTGCTCGGACTCGGTCATCAACGGCAGCCGGGAGACGGCGAGTTCGGGGTCGGAGAGGGATGCCTCGAGAAGCGTCTCCAGGTGCCGGAGCAGCCGGTCGACGGTGTCCGCGGTGAACAGGCTGCTGCGGTAGGTCGCCTCGATCCGCAGGCGGCCGCCGGTGAGGAACGCCTCCAGGGAGAGGTCGAACTGGGTGGTGTCGTTGTGGACGGTCTCCCATTCGGCGGTCACACCCGGGAGTTGCGGCCCTTCGAGCCCCTGGGTGAGGAAGAGGAGCATGACGTCGAAGTAGACGGAGCGCCCCGGCTGCCGTTCCGGCTTCAGTTGCTCCACCAGCTTGTCGAAGGGCATGTCCTGGTGGGCGTATCCGTCCGTGCACAACTGCTTGACCCGCTCGACGAGTTCGGCGAAGCCGGGATCACCTTCGAGATCGGCGCGCAGGGCGAGCGTGTTACCGAAGTTGCCGATCAGCTTCTCGAGGCCGGGGAGGTCACGGTTCATGACGGCCGAGCCGATGGGGATGTCGGTGGCGCTGGTGGTGCGGTGCAGCAGGGCGGCCAGTCCCGCGAGCAGGACCATGAAGGGGGTCGCGCCCGCGTTGCGGGCGAAGGCGGTGAGGCGCTCGGTGACGTCGGGGGCGAAGGTGTGGAAGCGGCGGTCGCCGTGCGCGGCGGGGCGGGCGGTGCGCGGGGCGTCGGTGGGCAGGGCGAGGG
>NZ_LLZG01000005.1 GCF_001509475.1 Streptomyces regalis | reverse complement strand
GTGGGGGTGCGCGTCGGATGCCTGCGGCGGCCTGTGTCGCTGCGTGGGGGTGCGCGTAGCGCCTGCGGGCGGTGGGTGGGTCGGGGCCGCGCCGGGGGGGGTGTCCGTCCTCGGTCGGGCGGTTGCCGTCGGGCAAGAGGTGCTGTCCGTTGACGCCCGCCGCTGCGGGCGGACACCCCCCGGCACGTCCCCTTCCCGCCGTACGCGGGTGCGGGTGCGTGCGGTCCGGTGTCTCATTCCCATCGCATACGAGCCACCGGACCACGCCGGCCGGCGGCGCCGGATGTCGCCGTATCGACTTAGTGCGACCGCTCACAGCGTGAGTCGCGCCACACCACCACCAGGTAACACGGGGTTCACATTCGAGCAACGGCCGGGAAATCGCCTGTTGACAGGCTCGCGGGCATCAAGAGCGGCGCCTCAGTGCCGCAGCGCCGCAGCACCCGCAAGTGCGCCTAGACCCACCCCCGAAGGATGTGGCCCGTGACCTTCAAGGCTGAGTACATCTGGATCGACGGCACCGAGCCGACGGCCAAGCTCCGTTCCAAGACGAAGATCATCGCGGGCGAGCCCGCCGGTCTGGACGCGCTGCCGATCTGGGGCTTCGACGGGTCCTCCACGAACCAGGCCGAGGGCCACTCCTCGGACCGTGTCCTCAAGCCGGTCTTCACCTGCCCCGACCCGATCCGCGGCGGCGACGACATCCTCGTCCTGTGCGAGGTCCTCAACATCGACATGACGCCGCACGAGTCCAACACCCGTGCCGCGCTCACCGAGGTCGCCGAGAAGTTCGCTTCTCAGGAGCCGATCTTCGGCATCGAGCAGGAGTACACCTTCTTCCAGGACGGCTACCCGCTCGGCTTCCCCAAGGGCGGCTTCCCGGCCCCGCAGGGCGGCTACTACTGCGGTGTCGGCGCCGACGAGATCTTCGGCCGTGAGGTCGTCGAGGCCCACCTGGACAACTGCCTGGCCGCCGGCCTGGCGATCTCCGGCATCAACGCCGAGGTCATGCCCGGCCAGTGGGAGTTCCAGGTCGGTCCGGTCTCCCCGCTGGAGGTCTCCGACCACCTGTGGGTGGCCCGCTGGCTGCTCTACCGCACCGCCGAGGACTTCGGCGTCGCCGCGACGCTGGACCCGAAGCCGGTGAAGGGCGACTGGAACGGCGCCGGTGCGCACACCAACTTCTCCACCAAGGCGATGCGCGAGGGCTACGACGCCATCATCACCGCGTGCGAGTCGCTCGGTGAGGGCTCCAAGCCGCTCGACCACGTCAAGAACTACGGCGCCGGCATCGACGACCGCCTGACCGGTCTGCACGAGACCGCCCCGTGGAACGAGTACTCCTACGGCGTCTCCAACCGTGGCGCCTCGGTCCGTATCCCGTGGCAGGTCGAGAAGGACGGCAAGGGCTACATCGAGGACCGCCGTCCGAACGCCAACGTGGACCCGTACCTGGTGACGCGCCTGATCGTCGACACCTGCTGCTCCGCGCTGGAGAAGGCCGGCCAGGTCTGATCCGCCCAGTAGCTCCCGAGGGGGCGCCCACCGAGACGGTGGGCGCCCCCTCCGCGTTGACCTGGGACAAACGGCTGGAGGGATGAGACGACGGGTCCCCTGCGGGGCCCGCGTCTGCTTCAATGGAGGCATGGCCAGCTTCCAGAAGTACTCCGCGACAGGTCGCCATGACCTCGAGCCCTTCTGGCCTTCCCGTCAGCACGACGACTTCGACCGGGTGTGTTGCCGCGCGGTGAACGCGCGGGCCCTGTAAAGCCGTAACCTCCCCGGCCTTCGGCCAGCGCGAAACGACGTACGTCTCCCACGGACTTCCCGACGGACTCGCGCGAAAAGAGCTGACCTCTCATGGCGACCACTCCTTCTCTCTCCACCGCCACGCTCAACTCCCCCTCCCCGGCTGCTGCTTCACGGCAGCATCTGCGCGCCGTGGACCGGGACGAGGTGATCGACGTCGCGGACCTCCTGCCGCCGGGTGCCACCTGGCTGCCCGCTCCCCAGCACTCCCTGCCCACGCTCCCGGGGCAGCCGCCGATGATCGGCTACCTGGTGCTCGTCCCGGCCGACCGGCAGCCGCCGGTTCCGTCGGCCCGTGACGTCGACGGCGACCCGCTCGTCAGCGTCGACGCCGTGCGGCGCACCGCGGCGGTCGACGGGCGTGAACTCGACCTCACCTACCTGGAGTTCGAGCTGCTCGCCCACTTGGTGGCCAATCCGCACCGCGTGCACACGCGCGACCAGCTGGTCACCACGGTGTGGGGGTACGGGCATGTGGGCGACGGCCGTACCGTCGACGTCCACATCGCCCGGCTGCGCCGCAAGCTGGGCGCCGAGCACCGGGACACGATCCGGACGGTGCGGCGGGTTGGCTACAAGTACGCCCCACCGACGGGGCGTTGACCTGCCCGGCCGCCGCTCCCTCGAAAGCCCTCTGCTGACGGCAGAGTCCTGTTCCGTCCCGCGCCCGCACCGGGCAGAGTCGGCGGCATGAGACTTCTGGTGCTGGGTGGTACGGAGTTCGCCGGGCGGGCCGTCGTGGAGGCGGCCCTCGGGCGCGGCTGGGACGTGACCGTCTTCAACCGGGGGCGGCACGAACCCCCGGCCGGGGTGCGGTTGCTGCAAGGTGACCGCACCGCGTCCGACGGACTCGCCGCCCTCGCCGAGGACACCGGCGAGTGGGACGCCGTCGTCGACACCTGGTCGGCGGCGCCCCGCGCGGTACAGGAGGCGGCGCGGCTGCTGCGGGGCCGCGCCGCGCGGTATGTGTACGTGTCGAGCTGCTCGGTGTACGAGTGGGCCCCACCCGCCGGGTACGGCGAGGACGCGCCGCTGGTCGAGGGCGCCGAGGCCGGCGCGGAGCAGACCGACTACCCACGGGACAAGCGGGGCGGCGAGCTGGCCGCCGTCGAGGAGTTCGGGGCGGAGCGCTCCGTGCTGGTGCGGGCCGGACTGCTCCTCGGGCCGTACGAGAACGTCGGCCGGTTGCCGTGGTGGCTGACCCGGATCGCCCGCGGGGGTCCCGTGCTGGCGCCCGGGCCGCGGGACCTTCCTCTCCAGTACGTCGACATCCGCGACCTCGCGGAGTGGATTCTGGGGGCGGTGGAGCAGGAGCTGAGCGGGCCGTACAACCTGATGAGCCCGCAAGGGCACGCCACCATGGGTGAGTTGCTCGACGCCTGCGTGGCCACGGTCGGCGAGGCCGCCGAGCTGCGCTGGACCGAGCCGGAGGTGATCCTGGAGGCGGGCATCGAGCCGTGGACCCAGCTGCCGGTGTGGGTGCCGCCGGGCAGCGACATGCACGACGCCCTGCACAGCGCCGACGTGTCCCGGGCCGTCGCGACCGGGTTGCGCTGCCGGCCCGTCGAGGAGACTGTCGCCGACACCTGGCGGTGGCTGAGGGACATCGGCGGCACGGCGCCCATGCGGCCGGACCGGACCTCGAAGGGGCTGGATCCGGAGGTGGAGGCGAAGGTGCTCGCGGCCGAGGCGGGGGCGCCCGGCGGGGGTGTACCTGGCACCACCTCCTGATCCGGGGGCTCGGCCCCGTGACCCCCGTTGCGGCCTCCGCGAGACTGACGGCATGACCAACGACAACAAGAGCGGCCGTGGTTCGAGGGCACGGGGCATGGGGATCGCCGCGCTGCGGGGGCTTGCGCTGGCGCTGGTGTCCCTGCCGGGGGCCGTCCTCTGCTTCGTCCTCTCCCTGGTGTCGATCGCGCTCATCCCGATCGGCGTCGGCCTCGTCACGACGCCGTATGTGCTGACCGGCGTGCGGACGTTCGCGAACTGGCGGCGGGTCCTCGCGGCCGAGTGGGGCGGGGTGCGGATCCCGTCGGCGTACCGGCCGTTGCCGGAGAGCGCCAATCCGTGGACCCGCACCTTCGGGATGCTGCGCGACCCGGCGACGTGGCGGGACCTGCGGTGGCTGCCGGTCGACATGACGGCCGGGTTCGTCACCGCGCTGCTGCCGGCCGCGCTGCTCCTCTATCCGCTGGAGGGGTTCGCGATGGCGGCGGGGCTGTGGCGGGTCTTCACCGACGCCGGCGGCGGCACGTACTGGTACGGCTTCGTACCGGTCACCGGGCAGGCGTCCGCGCTCGGCGCCGGAGCCCTCGGCCTCGTCCTTCTCTTCTTCGCCCACTTCCTCACGGCACGACTGCTCCAGATCCACTTCCGGCTCACCCACGCCGTCCTCACTCCCACCCAGGCCCAACTCGCCGAGCGCGTAAGGGTGTTGACCGAGACCCGGCGCGACGCCGTCGACACGTCCGCCGCCGAACTGCGCCGCATCGAACGCGACCTTCACGACGGCGCCCAGGCGCGGCTGGTGGCGATGGGCATGGACCTCGGGACGATCGAGATGCTGCTCGACAAGGACCCGGAGAAGGCCAAGCAGCTCGTCGCCCAGGCCCGCCGGTCCTCGGCCGACGCACTCGCCGAGCTGCGCGACCTCGTGCGCGGCATCCATCCGCCCGTGCTCGCCGAGCGCGGACTGGGCGACGCTGTAAGGGCGTTGGTGCTGCGGCTGCCGGTCGCGACCGAGGTGAACGTGGAGCTGCCCGGGCGTGCGGAGGCGCCCGTGGAGTCCGCGGCGTACTTCGCGGTCAGCGAGGTGCTCACCAACGCTGTCAAGCACGCGGGTGCCGACCGGATCTGGATCGACCTGCATCACATGAACGAAGGCGACGGCATGCTGCGCATCACCGTCACGGACAACGGCAAGGGCGGCGCGGTGATCGGGACCGGTTCGGGCCTCACCGGAGTCGAGCGGCGACTGGGTACATTCGACGGCGTCCTCGCCGTCAGCAGTCCCGCGGGCGGTCCCACCATGGTCACCATGGAGATTCCTTGCGCGTTGTCCTAGCCGAAGACCTGTTCCTGCTGCGCGACGGCCTCGTCCGGCTCCTGCAGGCCTACGACTTCGAGATCGCGGCGGCCGTCGAGACCGGCCCCGAGCTGGCCCGCGCGCTGGCCGAGCTGGAGCCGGACGTCGCCGTCGTCGACGTACGCCTGCCGCCGACGAACACCGACGAGGGGCTGCAGTGCGCGCTTCAGGCCCGCCGCAGGAAGCCGGGGCTGCCGGTGCTGGTGCTCTCGCAGCACGTGGAGCAGCTGTACGCACGGGAGTTGCTCGCCGACGGCAGCGGCGGGGTGGGGTACCTGCTGAAGGACCGGGTGTTCGACGCGGACCAGTTCGTGGACGCCGTACGGCGGGTCGCGGCGGGCGGCACGGCGATGGACCCGCAGGTGATCCAGCAGCTGCTGACCCGGCGCGCGGCCGACGACCAGCCGCTGGCGCGGCTCACGCCCCGTGAGACGGAGGTGCTGGAGCTGATGGCGCAGGGGCGGACGAACGCGGCGATCGCCGACCGGCTCGTCGTCACGGAACGGGCGATCGCGAAGCACACCGCCAATATCTTCGCCAAACTGGGCCTGGAGGTGTCGGACGACGACAACCGTCGCGTGCTGGCGGTTCTCGCGTATCTCGACCACGGCCGGTGAAAAGGGACCCGGCCATTCACCCGTCGTGCGGGATCAACAACTCCCGGTGTTTCCGGGGCTGTTGAGGACACAGATTCTCACGAACCTCTCAACAATTTCCGGGACGACTGAACACCCCTGGGACGCCCTCCGTATGAATGGGAGCCGCTTCACTCCTGTCGGGCGCCTCGATGCCCCCGAAAAAGGAAGTCAGAGGAGTTCCATGGGACGCAACACAAGAAAACGCCGGATGCCGCTGGCCACCAAGGCCATAGCCGGGACGGCGGCCCTAGCGCTCGGTGGGGGCGGGCTTGTATGGGCCAACTTCTATGCTTCGGCGCATGAGGACAACAACTCTGGGTGGAACCAGACGAGGTCCGCGAACGCCCAGGTCGCGACGATCAACTGCCCGGACGTCGGCCAGCAGCTGACGGACGTGCCGGAAAGCGCGCGCCAGGGCGTCGCCAAGGAGCTGGCGCTGCTCGACAAGCAGATCACGGATGCCTACACGCGTCTCGCGGACACGCGCCAGGCGCAGGCGGGTGACCCCGGCTTCGTCAACAACGCCATTCTCGGCCCGCTGAAGTCCAAGCGGGTGGCCACCCTGGACCGGATCGGCATCAACATCAACCGCGTGGGCGGGAAGGCGCCGCAGGGACTCGACCAGCTGGCCGAGTGCCAGGGCGTCCCGGCCGAGCAGCCGGAGGTCAACGACGGCAACGCCGGCGACGGCCAGAACAACGACGGTCAGGACCAGGACCAGGACCAGAACAACGACGGTCAGGACCAGGGCCAGGACCAGGGCCAGGACAACGGTCTGGACCCGGTGCCCGAGGGCAACGGCGGTCAGGCCGGCAACGGCCCGGTGGCCGACGACTTCGTCAACATCGAGAACGTTCAGCCCAACTCGCGCAACCTGCCCAACGGCCTGGCCGCCAACGGTGACTCCGGCTCCACCGGCTCCTTCACCACGGAGTGCGGTACCAACGCGAACAACCTGTTCAACTCCGACAACATCATCGTGGCCCCGGGTGTCGACAACGGCGCGCACCACACGCACGACTACGTCGGCAACCAGGGCAACGACGCCTTCGCCAGCGACGAGGACCTGGCAGGCGCGGACACCACGTGCCAGAACCAGGCGGACAAGTCCACCTACTACTGGCCGGTGCTCCGTCTCCAGGACGGCTCCAACGAGTTCGACGCCGGCCAGGCCGGTGGTGGCGCCGAGGGCAACGTCGGCACGATCCTGGAGGCCAGCCAGGCGGAGATCAAGTTCGTCGGCAACAAGCAGGGCGACGTCGTGGCGATGCCGAAGTTCCTGCGCATCATCACCGGTGACGCCAAGGCCTTCACCAACGGCCTCGCCAACGCCAACACCTCGTTCAGCTGCACCGGCTTCGAGGACCGGCAGGTGACGGACAAGTACGTGATCTGCCCCGAGGGCAGCTCGGTGGTGCGCACGTCCAACTTCCAGAGCTGCTGGGACGGACAGAACATCGACAGCGCCAACCACCGTGACCACGTGGCGTTCGTCCAGGCCGACGGCAGCTGCGCGAACGGCTTCCAGGCGATCCCGCAGCTCCAGATCCGCCTGGTGTACGACGTACCTGCCCCGGCCGTCGAGAACGGTCAGGTGCAGAACCCGTACGCCGTGGACGGTTTCCCGGAGCAGCTGCACAAGCCGATCACGGACCACAACGACTTCATCAACGTGATGGACGAGAACCTGATGAACCAGGTGGTCCAGTGCATCAACAGCGGCCAGGAATGCCAGTGACGCACTAGGCGGTAGGCCATGAAAGAGCCGGCGGTGGGATCTCCCACCGCCGGCTCTCTCGTCTCCGGGTTCCGTGTGTGGTCAGCCGTCGTGGTCGGCGGAGTGACCGTCCGAGTGACCGGAGTGGTCGGTGCCCACCTCCAGGTTGCCGCCGAGCGTGTCGCGCAGCCCCGCCACGACGTCCTCGTGGCCGACGGCGACCCACTTGCGGCCGACGAGGTAGTAACCGCCGTAGTCCTTGGCCGTGTTGATCCACTCGCGCTGACCGCGGTCGGTGGCGAAGGTGGCGAGGACGTACTTCTCCTTGCCGGTCTTGCAGAGGGCCTGCCGGATTTCGTCGGCGTCCGTCTGCATGTTCGGCTTGCACTTCACCTCGGCGGCCAGGTGCTCCAGGCTGCCGGTGGCGGTCTTGGGCACGGCGGCCTCCTGGTCGCCGGATCCGCAGCCTGCCAGCGCGAACACCGCCGCGACACCAGCTGCCGCGAGCATCGGTCGGGTCACCTTCATCTCTTCCTCCCTGCAGGGGCCTCCCCGTGGATACGGCTCCCGCGTGCGGAGCGCTCAAAATACCGTTGCCGGTTCGCGCACGCGTGCGAGAGTGACGCCATGAACCAGGACTGGGAAGACCGCGTGGCCGCCGCATGGGCAACCCTCGACACCTACCCCGAGGAGGAGGCGGCCGACTTCCGCGCCGTCATCGACGCCCTCGTCGCCGAACTGCCCGACGACAGCCCCCTGGGGCCCTTCGAGCAGGCCTGCGCCTGGGACTCGACGGGGCACTCGGACAAGGCGGTGCCGCTGTACCGGGAGGCTCTCGCCCGGGGACTGACCGGCTACAAGGGACGGCGGGCCAAGATCCAGCTGTCCAGCTCGCTGAGGAACACCGGGCAGGCCGAGGAGGGCGTCAAGCTGCTGACACCCGAGCTTGACGCGCCCTCCGACGAGCTGGACGACGCGGTACGGGCGACGCTCGCGCTGTGCCTGTCGAGCCTCGGGCGCGACCGTGAGGGGCTGTCCCTGGTGCTGGGTGCTCTCGCGCCGCATCTGCCCCGCTACCGGCGTTCGATGGCGAACTACGCCCGGGCACTGGTGGAGTCGGAGGACTGAGCCGTCACGGGACCGCGCCCGGGGTGGTCCGGGTAACGGTGACCAACTGACCATTCGCTCGTTCTGCTGAACGTGCAGTCACAGGATGTCGCCCCGCGCCCCGCCCCCGCCTCGGCCGACCCGGTCGTCGACATCGAGCGGGCCGAGGCCGCGCTCGTCGAGCACTACCCGCGCCTCGTCCGGCTCGCCTACCTGGTGCTGCCGCCGAGCCTCGGCCGCAACCGGCGTGTGGTGACCGCGCACTCCCTCACCCAGCGCGCGCTGCCGCGCGGCCGGGCGGCGGCGACGCCCGCGATCCCGGCCCAGTCGACCGGCCGCGACGGCGACCCGGGGTACGCCTTCCTCCGCCTCCAGGTCCTGCGTACGGCGCTGGAGGCGGGCCTGCCGCTGCGGCGCCTGGCCTGGCCCAAGCGCTCCCAGCTGCCGCCCCTGCTGCCCCAGGTGTGGGGCCTGCGCCTCTTCCCCCGGTCGGGCGGCGCCGACGAACTGGCCCTGGACCAGCAGTTGTCGGCGCTGTCCGGCCCGGCGCGGGCGGCTTACGTCCTGCGCGGCCTGGAAAAGCTCAAGGACGGCGCCGTACGCGACGTACTGACGGCGGCCGGCGTCGAGGACGTGGACGCCGCGCTCGACGAGGCCGCGACCGTGGCCGCCCAGTACGCGCTGCTCGACTCCCCCGAGTTCGACCCCTGCTCGCTGCACGCCCGCCCCACCGATCTGATGCGGCGCAGGCAGCACACGAAGGCCGCGCTCGCTGCCGGGGCCGCCCTCCTGGTGTGCGGGGCACTGCTCGGCCTGCCCGGCGAGGGCTGGGGCCCGGACAGTGCCGCGGCCCCCTCGTACGCGCAGAACCCGGCGGCCGAGGCCGCCCTCGACCCGGCCCAGCTGACGAAGGTTCCCGCGCTGGCCTGGCAGTCCTCGGCCCGCACCGACTTCTCCGTGTGGCCCGCGCGCGGCGACCTCACCGACGACTCGGCCCTGCTGCGCCGCGCCCTCGCCGTCTGGGCCCGCCCCGGCGAGACGGTCGCGGTCTCGGCGACCCCCGGCACCCCGTCGGGCGGCCCGCCCGGGGCGCCGCAACTGCTGTACGCCGGGACCGTCGACAACGCGCACGTGGTGATCCTCTACGACGGCCTGCGCATCGTCCGCTACGCCGAACCGAAGGAGGGCACGGCCGGCGCCGCCCTGGACTTCTCCCGGGTCGACGGCGCGACCAGGGGGGAGGCGAGCGCGGTGGTGCTGAGCCGGGCCGACGGCAATGTCCGCTATCTGGTGGCGCCCTGGGTGAAGAAGGCGGCCGAGCGGGATCTGCTGAAGCCGCGGACCGGGGCGATGGACCTCACCGTGACCGGCGGCATCACCTCCCCGCTGGCGAGCCCCGCCGTCCAGCAGACCGGCACGTGCACGTCGTGGAACGTTCTGCAGCTGGCCGACAGCACCGGCACCCGCCTGCTGACCGACCTCGCCGAACTGGTCCCGGTCCGCCTCACCACCGGCCGCCCGGGGGCCGTCAAGGACGCGTCCGGCCCGGCGGCGCTGCGCACCTGGGCGCCGTACTCCTGCTGGCTGGGCCAGATGCGCTCCGCGGGTGTGCGCACGGTCAACGCCTGGGCGTTCGCGCGGCAGGCGCTGCCCGACGGGACCGGCTCGGCGGACTGGGTGTGCACGCGCGGCGAGACCTGGCGGGGCGGCGGCGAGCGGGTGCTGGCCCAGTTCCGGACTCCGGGCGCGACGCAGGCGGCGGTGGCGGCGAAGGGCGAGAACGTCTCGGCGTGCGGGGCGCGGGATCCGCATGTGCTGGCCGGGGTGCTGTGGAAGGCGAACACGGGCAGCTGGTATCTGCTGGCGGCGGCCACCCGGGACACGGAGTCGATCCGGGCCACGGGCGGGGTCCACGGCAGCACCGAGGGCAGCCTGCTCACCGCGCGGGCCAAGCAGGGCGCGCAGGTCGAGCTGAAGGGCACGCTGGAGAGCGGGCGGTCGATCAGCGGACTGCGGTGAGGCCCGGCCGGGCGCCTTGCTGACACGAATGTAAATAGGGTCGTGCACGGGGGTTCACCACGGACCTACCCGTCAGTACATTGACGCCATGTCTCACACGCAGGACCGGGTGCCGCTCAAGGCCCGCAAGGTGTCCTTCTCCTGGGAAGACACCCCGTTGCACTGGGTGCCCGGGGATCCGTTCACCACGCACACCATCAACGTGCTGCATCTGCTCCTGCCTGCCGGCGAGCGGTGGTTCGTGCACGTCTACAAGCAGGTGCTGCCGTACATACGCGACGAGCGGCTCCGCGAGGACGTCATCGGGTTCATCGGGCAGGAGGCGACGCACTCGCAGGCCCATGACGAGGTGCTGCCGCACCTGCGGGAGCAGGGGCTCGATCCGACGCCGTACACCGCGCAGGTCGACTGGTTCTTCGAGAAGCTGCTCGGCGACCGGACCCTGCCGCCCGGCAAGGCCCGCAAGTGGTGGCTGATGGAGCGGGTCGCCCTCATCGCGGCGATCGAGCACTACACGGCGTTCCTCGGCAACTGGGTGCTGAACGCCGAGGAGTTGGACCGCCGGGGCGCCGATCCGACCATGCTGGACCTGCTGCGCTGGCACGGCGCGGAAGAGGTCGAGCACCGGTCGGTCGCCTTCGAGCTGTTCATGCACGTCGACGGCAACTACCGGCGGCGGGCGCGGACCTGGGCCAGCGCCTTCGCCACGCTGGTGTTCCTCTGGCAGCGCGGGACACGGTTCTTCATGGAGAACGACCCGACGCTCGTCGACGGGAAGGCGAGCTTCAAGGAGTTCTACGTCCGCGGACGGCGAGGCCTGCTGCCGACGACCGGGGACATGGCACGGTCCATCCCCCGCTATCTGAGCCGGAGTTACCACCCCTCGCAGGAGGGCTCCACCGCGCAGGCCGTCGCGTATCTGGCCTCCTCCCCCGCCGCCATGGCCGCAGAGAAGGGCTCCTCCTGATGCCGAAGCCGCTGACCGTCGCGGTCGTCGCCGGTGCCGCACTGCTCACCCGGAGGGCGATGCGCCGCCGCATCCAGGCCTCCCCGCTGTGGCCGTGGCCCGCGCTGGAGGAGCCGGTCTCCGGGCGGCCCCGGTCGCGGGCGCTGCGGCTGACGGTGACGTCACGGGAGACGGTCGCCGAGGGGGTCGTACAACTCCGCCTGGAGGGGCACGACTTGCCGCGCTGGGAACCCGGCGCGCACCTCGATCTCGTCCTGCCGTCGGGGCTGGTGCGGCAGTACTCGCTGTGCGGGGACCCGGAGGACACCTCGTCGTACACCGTGGCGACCCGGCTGGTCGAGGACGGGCGGGGCGGCTCGCGCGAGGTGCACGAGCAGGTGCGGGAGGGGACGGAGCTGGAGATGCGGGGACCGCGGAACAGGTTTCCGCTGGTGGCGGCCCCGTCGTACGTCTTCGTCGCGGGCGGTATCGGGATCACCCCTGTCCTGCCGATGCTGCGTGCGCTGCCGGACGGTGTCGAGTGGCGGCTGCTGTACTGCGGGCGCGACCGCGCCTCGATGCCGTTCCTGGAGGAGGTCGAGAAGCTGGGCGGCGGGGGCCGGGCGGCCGTGGCCGAGGGGCAGCCGGATCTCGACGCGTTCCTCGCGGACGTGCCCGAGGGTGCTGCCGTCTACTGCTGCGGCCCGGAGGGGCTGATGGCCGCGGTGGAGGAGCGGTCCCCTCGGGTCCATCTGGAGCGGTTCACACCCCGCGCCTCGGGAGGCGGTGCCTTCGAGGTCGAACTCCGGCGCAGCGGGCGGACGTTGAGCGTGGCGGAGGACTCGACCGTCCTCGCTGCCGTACGTGCCGAGCTGCCCGACACCGCGTACTCCTGCGAGCAGGGGTTCTGTGGGACCTGCCAACAGCGGGTTCTGGAGGGCGAGGTGGACCACCGGGACGAACTGCTGACGGACGCGGAGCGGGGCGACTCCATGCTGATCTGTGTGTCGCGGGCGCGGGGTGACCGACTCGTACTGGATATGTGAACACTGGCGGCCGGTCCGGTCCGTTCAGGGCCGGATTCGATCGGTAAGGTGTTCGCATGACTACCGGGGTACGCCGAAGGATGGGAGTCGAGGAGCGGCGGCAGCAGTTGATCGGCGTCGCCCTCGAACTGTTCAGCCAGCGCTCGCCCGACGATGTCTCCATCGACGAGATAGCGTCGGCGGCGGGCATCTCACGTCCGCTGGTCTACCACTACTTCCCCGGCAAACTCAGCCTGTACGAAGCCGCGTTGAAGCGTGCCTCGGAAGAACTGGCGGCCCGCTTCGTCGAACCGCAGGAGGGGCCGCTGGCAACGCGGCTGCTGCGGGTGATGCGCCGGTACTTCGACTTCGTCGAGGAACACGGCCCCGGTTTCTCCGCCCTGATGCGCGGCGGCCCGGCCGTCGGCTCGACGGCGACGAACGCGCTCATCGACTCCGTGCGGCAGGCCGCGTATGTCCAAATCCTTTCGCATCTGAAGGTGGACAACCCGCCCGCCCGCCTGGAACTGGTCATCCGCTCCTGGATCTCGCTCGCCGAGTCGACGGCACTGATCTGGCTGGACGGGCGGCGCATCCCACGCGCCGAACTGGAAGCCCAGCTGGTGCACGACTTCGCCGCCCTGGCCGCCGTCAGCGCCGCCTACGACGAGGAGATGGGCGCGCTGCTGCGCCGCATGCTGAAGGAGGAGCCGGCCGACGGCCCGTTCAGCGACCTGGCCGGCCGGCTGATCTCGCTGGCGTCCTAGCGTTCGAACTTGCGGTAGGACGGGTCAAGGTCGCGTACCTCGGCGGAAGCGTGCAGGGCGAGCCCCTCTGCGGGCTTCACGTACTGCCGCAGCAACTCCAGTACGGCTTCGGTGAGCCGGGCTTTCGTCTCGTCCGTGCGACCGGCCAGCAGCCCCAGCGTGACATGGACGACGGCGTGGCCGTCCGTGTCGTCGCCGACCGTGGTGTTCTCGCCCCTGCGGAACTGTGTCTTGCACGCCGGCGGCTTCGCGGCCGCGATCTCGACCACGGCGGCGTGCAGCGCCCGCGCGAAACCGGGCCGGTCGAAATCGTCTGCCAGCTGTTCCGAGTAGTCGACGGTGATCTGCGGCATCAGTACTCCTGTTCTAGGTCAGCAGCGCTCACCCTAACCGCAGCGCCCGGCGTCGCGATGTCTTCACGAGTGTGGGCGGCCCAGCTGTCGGACCGCCCACACTCGAGTCAACGCCGCATCAGTGGGCCCGTGCGAAGACGGCGACCGTACGCCCCGGAACGGCGAAGGTGCCCGTTTCCTGCTCGTAGGACGAGGATCTGACGACAGGGTCCGCCCCCGAGGCCTGCACGGGGTGCAGCTGGTAGCCCTCCCCGGCGAGCGAGGCGATGTGCTGCTCCTGCTTCTCGGGCGTCGCGTTGAAGACGACGACGAGGTCACCGAGCCGCATGGTGATCACGCCGGGCGTCTCGTCCTTGCCGGACAGCGGGAAGGACAGCTTCGACTGCACCTGGTCGGCCGTGTCGAGGGAGAACGCGCCCTCCGTCCTACGGATCTTGAGCAGGTCCCTGTACGCCGCCGAGGCGCCCGCGATCTGCCCGCAGCCGACCTGCACGGTGCTCAACAGGGGTTTGGCGTACGGCCACTTGGACGCATTGTCGGCCGCCATCGGCAGGCCCCGTCCGAAGCCGTTGCCGTCGGCGCAGTTCCAGTGGATGGCGTTGAACCAGTCGCCGCTGTCGTAGGAGTTGCGGTCCAGCGACTTCGAGCGCAGCAGGTCGGTGCCGGCCTGGGAGAGCGCCGGGCCCTGCGAGAGGGTGGCCGTGGCCATGGCGAGGACCTGCATACGGGCGCGGTCGGCGGCGCTCGTGCCGGCGGGCAGCTTGTACGTCAGCGCGTCGAACAGCGACTCGTTGTCGTGGGCGTCGGCATAGGCGAGAGCGTCGCCCGTCGCGTCCGCGTACCCGGCGGGCTGCCCGTTGTAGTCGACCTCGGCCCCGCTGACCTCCTTGCCGCCGGTGTCGGTGAACCGGTACTTCGCGAGGTTGCCGGAGAGCCCCACCTTGATCAGGTCCTGATAGTGCAGCAGGCGGGCCTTCTGCTCGGCCGAAGTGCCGTTGTTCGTGGACGAGTTGGGGTCGGTGTACAGCCCGGACGCGAAGCCCTGGATGCCGGGGTCCTCGTCGAAGGGCCCGCCGCCGCGTACGGCGTCACGCGCGCGGTCGGAGAAGGTCGCGATCCCCGTCCCCGCCATGTTCTTCTGCGTGGCCTGCACGAAGCGGGCGTCGTCGGCGACCTCGCCGAAGTTCCAGCCCTCGCCGTACAGGATGATCTTCTTGCCGTCGACGCCGTCCTCGGCGAGGGTCAGCGCGTCCAGAGCCTTCCTGACCGCCAGGATGTTGGCCTTCGGGTGGTGGCCCATCAGGTCGAAGCGGAAGCCGTCGACCTTGTACTCCTTGGCCCAGGTGACGATCGAGTCGACGACCAGCTTGCCCATCATGGCGTTCTCGGTGGCCGTGTTGGAGCAGCAGGTGCTGTTCGCGACCGAGCCGTCGGCCAGGAGCCGCTGGTAGTAGCCGGGGACGATCCGGTCCAGGACGCTCGTCGGTGCCTGCCCGCTGGCCGCGGTGTGGTTGTAGACGACGTCCATGACGACCCGCAGGCCGTCGTCGTTCAGCGCCTTGACCATCTTGCGGAACTCGACCGTGCGGCCGGTGCCGTCCGGGTCGGTGGCGTACGAGCCCTCGGGGACCGTGTAGTGGTACGGGTCGTAGCCCCAGTTGTAGGCGTCCTTCGCGGCGATCTTCGCCACGCACTCCTGCTGCTTGTCGGAGTCGGCGGGGAAGGAGGCGAGGTCGCAGTCGGTGGTCGCCTGGTCTTCCCGGCGTTCGGGGATGGTGGCGATGTCGAAGGCGGGCAGGAGGTGGACGTACGACGTGCCCGACTTCGCCAGCTCACGCAGGTGCTTGGAGCCGTCGCTGTCCTTGTCGGTGAAGGCGAGGTAGGTGCCCCGGTCCTTGGCCGTCCTGTCCGCGACCGAGAAGTCCCGGATGTGCAGCTCCTGGATCTGGGCGTCCTTCAGCGGTACGGCCTTGGGCTTGGCGTAGGAGGACCAGCCGCTCGGCGCCAGGGACCTGTCGTCCAGGTCGACGACGAGGCTGCGCTCGGAGTCGGCGGTCAGGGCGACCGAGTAGGGGTCGGTGACCTTGTTGGTGACGACCTTGCGGACACTGGGCGCCCAGACCCGCACGACGTACCGGTAGGGCTTGCCCTTCCAGGACCTGGGGCCGGTGACGGACCAGACGCCGGTGGCGGCGTCGCGCTTCATCCTCACCGTGGAGCCGTCGAGCTCCAGAGCGACACTCTGCGCGGTCGGCGCCCACACGGCCAGCGTGGGCCGGCCGCTCTTGTCGAAGGTCGGCCCGAGGTCGGCCTTGGTCGCGCCGGGGTAGAGATCGTCGAGGACGCCGGCGATCTGGACGCCGGTCGCCGCGAGCACGGCTCCGTTCGCGGCCCGCTGGGAGGCGACGACCTGGCCGGCGAGTGCCTCGCGGACCCGGTCGCGGTCGCGCGGGTCGACGGACCAGGCGGTGTAGTCCTTCAGGTGCGGGAACTTCGCCTTCTGCGCGTCGGTGAGGCTGGTCTTCGACAGCCGCAGCCAGCGCTCGTCGTCGCTGGTCAGCGCACCGTCCTTCACGGCGATCGAGCCGTCCCGGCTGTACAGCAGCTGAGTGGAGGCGGCGGCCTCGGAGCCGTTCCAGGCGACCGTGTTCCGGTCGACCCAGACCGCCTTGGAAGTGGTCAGGTCGAGCGCGGCCGCGGAGCCCGCGGGCTGCGGGAGCAGGTACTTCTCCTGGCCGCTCAACAGCCACACCTCATGGCCGTTCGCCGTGAGGTCGAGCGACTGGTCGGCGGGCAGGTCCTTCTCGTCGCCCTTGTGGAGGATGTAGCTGAGGCTGGTCGCACCGTCGGTGAGCGGTACCTCGAAGACTGCGCCATAGGCATCAGTCTTGACCGGCTTCAGGGGGTTCGACCACTCGGTGGGGCTCGCGGCACCCGTCCAGACGTGCAGGCCCCAGCCGTCGTAGTTGCCGTCGGCGCGGTGGTAGTGCAGGACGGCCTTGGTCTTGTCCGGGGCCGGGTAGTCGGCCGCCGGCTTCTCGGTGCGTACGTCCGTCTTGCCCTGCTCGATCCAGACCTCGCCGGTCTTGGTGAGGTCGATCGTGCGGTCGGCGGAGACGTCCTTGTTGCCGTCCTTGTCGATGACGAGGAAGCCGACGTTCGAGGCGCCGGGCTTCAGCTTGACGTAGGCGAAGGCGCCGTAGGCGTCACGGCCGACGAAGGGGTGGCTGTCCGGCCAGTTCGTGGACTCGCCGTCGGCGAGGTCGCCCCAGGCGTACAGGCCCCAGTTCGCATAGTCGCCGTCGGTGCGCTTGTAGTGGACGACCGCGTAGTCGCGGGAGGCGGCGGGGGGGGTCTCGGGAACGGGCGGGGTGCCGGTGGTGCTCGCGGCCGTCGCGCTCGCCGTGCGGCCGGCGAAGTCGATCACGACCGCCATGTAGCGCAGGGCGGTGCCGGCCGGTACGTCCTTCCCGATGGTCTGCGTGACCTTGTACGGGGCGTGGTCGGCGGAGCCGAGGGTCTTCCACTTGCCGCCTCCGACCTGGGCGGCGAAGACGACGCGGTTGAGCTGTCCGCCGTCGACGTCGGCGCCGATCTCCACCGTACCGGTGGCGCCGGTGTCGGGGGCCTTGAGGGTGAGCGTCGGCTCGGTGGCGGGCTCGGCGGGCCTGCCGGCCGCCTTGAGGACGATCGCCGAGCCGGCCGGGACGGTGACGGTGAGCTTCTTGTCGGCGCCGGACCTGGCCTTCGCCTCGGTGCCGTAGATGCCCGCGTACGTCATGTCCGCGGAGCCGACCGGGACGGTCGCCGTCTTGGCCTCGCCGGCGTTGTTGAAGGCGACGAGGTACTCGGTGCCGGACTTGGCGGCGGTGCGGGAGAAGGCGTAGATCCCGGCGCCGTCGGCCGCGTAGCGCTCGGTCTGGATGCCGTCGGCGAGGGCCGGGTTGGCCTTGCGGAGCTTGGCGAGAGCGCTGATCTGCCGGTACAGCGGCGCACTTGGGTCGTAGGCGTCGCTCGCGTGCGTGCGGTCGGTGCCGATCTCGTCGTCGTCGAGGTAGTCGGCCGTCTTCGACGCGAACATCGTCTGGCGGGCGTCCTTGTCACCGCCGGCGCCGGTGAAGCCCTGCTCGTCGCCGTAGTAGACGACCGGGTTGCCGCGGCTGAGGAACATCAGCTCGTTGGCGAGCTTGTCCTTGGCGAGGATCTCCGCGTCCGTGGCCTTGGGATTGTCCTGCTTCAGGAAGTACCCGAGGCGGCCCATGTCGTGGTTGCCAAGGAAGGTGACCTGCTCGTAGGCGTTGGCCTTGTCGGTCGTGTACTTGTAGTCGTCGCCGAAGACGGAGGCCAGCTTCTTCGCGCTGCCGCCCTGGGAGGCGTAACTGCGGGCCGCCTCCTGGAAGGGGAAGTCGAGCGTGGCGTCGAGGCGGCCCTGGGTGACGTACGGGGAGGTGATGTTCGTGTCGGCGGAGTACACCTCGCCGAACATGAAGAAGTCGTCGCGGCCGCGCTTGGCGGCGTAGGAGTCGAGGGCCGTGGCCCACTGGGTCCAGAACTCCGTGTTGACGTGCTTCACGGTGTCGATCCGGAAGCCGTCGATGTCGAAGTCCCTGACCCAGCGCTGGTAGATCCGCTCCATGCCCTTCACAACCTCGGGACGCTCGGTCCACAGGTCGTCGAGGCCGCCGAAGTCGCCGTGCGTGGAGCTCTCACCGGCGAAGGTGGAGTCGCCGCGGTTGTGGTACATCGTCGGGTCGTTGAGCCACGACGGGACCTTGACGTTCTTCTTCGCGGCGGTGACGGTCGGCGTGCGCGGGAAGGAATCGGCGTCCACCGCGGGGAACTCGGACTTCCCGTCCGCGTAGTCGGCGTCGTCGAAGGGCCTGCCGTCCTTGGTGAGGTACGGGAAGGCGCCCTTGGAGAGGTAGTCGTACGACTTCTCCTCATAGTCGACGACGTCCGCCGTGTGGTTGGTGATGACGTCGAAGAAGACCTTCATGCCCTTGGCGTGCGCCTTGGAGATGAGGGTCTCGAGGTCCTTGTTGGTGCCGAAGTGCGGGTCGACCTGGGTGAAGTCCGTCACCCAGTAGCCGTGGTAGCCGGCGGAGGCGTCACTGCCGGTGCCCTGGACAGGCCGATTCTTGAAGATCGGCGCCATCCAGAGGGCGGTGGTACCGAGACCTTTGATGTAGTCGAGCCGCTGGGTCAGGCCCTTGAGGTCGCCGCCCTGGTAGAAGCCCTTGTCGGTGGGGTCGTAGCCGGTGGAGAGGCGGGTGCCGGTGAGGCCGCCCTTGTCGTTGCCGGTGTCCCCATTGGCGAAACGGTCCGGCAGGACGAAGTAGAACTGTTCGCGGGTGGCGTCGTGCCGGGCGGGCTCGGCGGCGAGCTTGGCGTCGGACGGGGGCGGGGGCGGAGTCTCCGCACCCGCCGCGAGGGGCTGGACGAGTGCTGCGGCCAGCGCGGTCACGGTGACCGCAGCAACCCGTCCGATATGGGCGGTTCGGCGCCTCGACGGCGTCGGCCATCTCGGTATCACAGATGGACTCCTTGCGATTGCGGCTCTCTTGGGTCCGACCCCGCGTGACCGTATCGCCGTCGAAAGGTTTACAGCAAGAGGCTTGAAACCATCGGTAAGAACTTTCAGTGGAGCGCTCAGCAGGTGGAGTCAGCGAGCACGCGCGTACCCCGTCCCGGCCTCCCGCGGTATCTCCAGCCCCGGGGCGTCCGGCCGTAGATCCCCGTATGAGCCCCCGGGAGGCACCGTCCCTGATCTTGGACGTCTTAACAGTCAACTGATATCGCGCCGAATACAGTTGAGTCTGGAGACCAATCCATCCACGCTCCCCGGGACCCGACGTTTCCCGGGCAGGGTCAACGGGCCGTCAGGCATCGGAGACCACGCGTGCGAGGAACGCCATGGATCTCGAAAAGGGAGAACCGCCAAGCGCAGCCCTGGCAAGGCACCGAGAGCCAAGACACGTCGGCACGGCCTCAGCAGGACCACACGTCTGTACACGTGGTGGTCGGGCTGAGAGCTGCGTGCCGCAGAGTCCCCGACCACCCACCCGGGAAAGGTCGGAAGGTGAATCTCTCTCTCGGTGTCAAGGTGCTGATCGTCATCATCTGCGCCCTGATCTCCGTCATTGTCGGCATCGTGGCTGGCCTCATCAACCACAAGAGCGACACCCCCAAGGGGCCCGCGTTCCTTTTCGGGGGCGGCACGTTCGGCGGCACCCTGACGCTATGCCTGGTCGTGCTGACCTCGCTTGGCGTGCTTTGAACGCGTAGAAGCCCCGGAGGAGTCGACTACTCCGGGGCTTCGCGGTCAGAAGGGCACGCCAGCGCGCTTGGCGAGGCGGGTCAGCCTCGGGTTGCTGCGGCGGTGCAGCGAGGTCAAAACGCGCATCAGCTCTTGGCTCGTGGGATGGACACGGGCCATCTCGGGGGCAACGTCCCAGGCGGCTTCGAGCGATTCAAGAGCGCCTTCCCGGTCGCCCAGCGCGAGCTTGGATCGGCTGATGTTCATGTGCAGCGGTCCGACTCGCGTTGCTGGAAGCGTCAGGCCACGCCGGATCAGGTCGTCCGCCGTTTCGAGGGACTCTCGGTAGTCCTCCATGTCGGACGCTGTGGAGATGACATGCACGGCTGTGTTCTCCGGCCCGAAGTGGATGCCGTGGTCCTCGATGTCCTCGGGGAATGCCTCGGCGGCCCGCCATGCGGCCTCGACGTGGGCGGCAGCGGTGGCCTTGTCCTTGATCCGACCGGCCAACGTGAGCCCACGCAGGTGCAGGATGCCCAGGCCATACGCGCGGTCACGCCCTCGCAACGTCGACTCGGCCTCAACCACCGCACGATCGACGATGGCCAACCCACCTGCGAAGTCACCCGAATTAAGGAAGGCTCCGGCCTCGTCGCGGGCGGCCACCGTGGCGGCAATCGGGTTAGCCCGCTCGGCGGTCAGCCTCTGCTTCATGACAGCCAGCTCGGCGAGGTGCATCCAGCGGTGCCGGGCGGCCAGCCAGTACACGACGGAGTACGTGTCGGCGACGCGCGTCCATGCGTCGGGCGACTGGGCGGCGTGGGCGAAGTTCGTCGTACGGGTCAGCACGCCCGGGGTCTTCTGCAACACCGCCGACAGCTCGGTCCGGTAGCGATGCTCGTTCAGCTCTGCCAGCTCGCGCGGCAGGTCCTCGGGGTGAGGCGGAGGAGCGTCGGGGATGTCGAACCGCCGGATGGCGTAGTTGAGGGCGGTAAGGCTGTTCTCGTCGGCACCCTCGACCGGTGCCGTGCCCAACAGCTCATCAAGAGTCATCCGCATGGCTTGGGCGAGGGCTGCGGCGATGCCCTGGGTCAATGCGCGGTCGCCCACCTCGATCTTGCTGAGCAGCGAGACCGACACGCCCGCTCGCCGGGCAAGGGCAAGCTGGCTGAATCCGCGCGCCTTGCGGCAGACGGCCACGTAGGCACCAGGTCCGGGAATCTTGGTCACGCTCATACCTGTGCGTCTTCCCCGCTCGACTTCCGTTACGTCCCATGGTCGCACTCCGGCCACTCATGCGCCCTGGTGTTGTGCAAGAGGTGTGCAAGTTCGCTTTACACGGCGGCAGTTCTCTTGTGTGAGACACGTATGCGCAGGTGGGACGAGGAGTCATGGCACAGACACAAGAGAAGCCACCGACGATGCTCAGCCACGGCAAGCTGCCGTATCCGCAAGGCACGCTCGTCGAAGACTCAGAGACGGAGTGTCAGGGCGAACTGCAAGGCGTGATCGAGGAGCGCCTCAAGGAAACCAACAAGGTCATCAACCGAACAGCGTTCGTGCGCCCGAGAGGGGGTGGCATCGAGTGGGAAGCCCCTTTGAACCGCATCCGGCCCGTCGACGACAACGATTAGGCCTCCCCACCAAGTGCGCAGCCCTCATCGGCGAAGGCGACATGATCGGCTACGAGGGTGAGTGGCGCACCGTCAAGAGCGCTACCACCGCCCGGGGTCCGATGGGCGGGTTAGCCGTCGTAGTCACTTGGGAGGAGGGCGGCACGGCGCGCTTCCCGGCGGGTGACGAACTCCTCCTTCGAGAACGGGACGCCGGCTGACCCACATCAACCCTGCCCCAACTCGCTTCCGTTCTAGTGGTCGTCGCAACACCCCAGTTCAGGGGTGCGATGGACTTCAAGGCGCGCGCGAGGCCACGGGAGATACCACCCGTGGCCTCGTACTCTGAGAGGCTCCGGCCTACCCCGCGATGGCCACCCGGAACCGGATCGGAGCCAGAGCGGTGCGCCCGAAAGAGGTGTGGGGGGCCGCTCAGCAGCCGCTCTTGCCGGTGTAAATCGCCAAGGCGGTGTTGGCGCCGAGCGTGGCGCTGAACTGGCCGTTGGAGTCCACCGTCACGGTCGTGTTGTTCTGCAGGTTGCAGTACGTGCCTGCCGCGAGGGACGTCTGGTAGGTACGGCTCAGGCTGCTCGACTCGTGGTTGATGGCCACGAACCCCTTGCTGCCCCGCCCGAACGCGATCGCGTCGCCCCCGTTGTCCCACCAGTTGGTGACCGACTCACCGCGCGTGGCGTTGCGGAAGGCGACCATGGACTTGATCTCCGGCCAGTTGTGCTGGCATTTCCAGCCGTCCTGCCAGCAGGCGTTGACCGTGCCCCCGTTGGGCGGGCCGGCGTCCGTGTCGGAGAACTCGTAGCCGGAGTTGATGTCGGGCGCACCGTAGGGCCAGGCCAGCATGAAGACGTTGGCCAGGGTGTAGTTCGCGTTGTCCTTGTAACTGAGCGTGGAGCCGTTGCGCTCGGTGTCGTGGTTGTCGACGAAGACACCGGCGACGGAGCTGCTCATGTAGCCCCAGCCCTCGCCGTAGTTCTTCAGGTGGGCGAGGTTCTCGCTGTTGAAGACGCGCTTGAGGTCATAGGCGTACCGGAACTCCTGCACGTCCCCGTTGCCCGTGTACTCGGTGGGCTGGACGGCCTCGCCGCTCCCGTAGATGACCTCCTGCTTCCAGTACACGGAGGTGTTCGTGAGCCGTGACTTGATGTTGGCGAGATCAGCGGCGTCCATGTGCTTGGCCGCGTCGATGCGGAAGCCGTCGACGCCGAGCGAGAGCAGGTCGTTCAGGTAGCCGGCGATGGCCCCGCGGACGTAGGACTCCCCCGTGTCCAGATCGGCGAGGCCCACCAGCTCGCAGTGCTGGACGTTCCAGCGGTCCTGGTAGTTGCTGATCTGGCTGGTGCAGTCGTCGAAGTCGAACGACGAGTACAGGCCGGGGTAGTTGTACTTCGTGTACGACGAGCCGCCGATGCCGGTGCCGCTTCCGGCCGACATGTGGTTGATGACCGTGTCGACGACGACCTTGACGCCCGCCGCGTGGCAGGTGTTCACCATGTTCTGGAAGGCTGTACGGTCGCCGAGGCGGCCGGCGATCTTGTAGCTCACCGGCTGGTACGACGTCCACCACTGCGCGCCCTGTATGTGCTCGGCGGGCGGGGAGACCTGGACGTATCCGTAGCCGGCGGGGCCGAGGGTGTTGGTGCACTCCTTGGCGACCGAGGCGAAGTTCCACTCGAACATCACGGCGGTGACGTCCTTGGTGCCGGGTGGGGAGGCGTGGGCGGTGACGGGGGCGGCGACCGTTGCCGCCGCGGCGAGTGCGAGCGCGCTCGCGAGGGTTCTGCTGCTGGCCATGTGGGGTCCTTCTCCGTTGAAGGCTCTTGCTGCAATCTTTCAGAAACCTTGCGGTGGCCAGATGTTAAAGGCCCGCCGCCCAAAAGGGCAGCGGGCCGTGTGAAATTCAACGAAAGAACTTGCAAGCGGGACCGTCGGGCGGTCGTCCAGCGTTTCCCAGCCAACCCCGCGTGGAATCCCCTCTACCTGTGCATCCAAGCAGCGAGCTGTCACCCACATGGGTGAAAGGGGCTGCGCGGAACGGGCGGGGCCGCGCCGGCCTGTGCAGTGTGTCTGCCCTGAACCTGGCTGATGTGACAGGCGCGTGAGTCGGTGATGGAGAGGCGGGGGACCGATGACCGATGGACCGTCGGCTGCTGAAGGCGGCCGCTACGAGGTTCACGTGAACGATGTGTCGGGTCAGCTCGTGGTGGGCTCGTACAACACGGTGACCTACAACGAAGGGGTGCGGGCGGCGCCGACTCCTGTCACTGAAGCGCAACTCGCCGAGCTGCACGCGCAGTTCATACGGCTGCGGTCGGCCGTCGCAGAGCTGGGCGAGGTGAACCGCAGTGCGGAAGAACGGCTGGATGAGCTGGAGGAGGCCGTCACCTCGGCGGAACCGGACGTCTCGGTCATGGTCTATGTGCGTAACTGGTTCCTCAGAACGCTGCCCGCGCTGGCCGGCACGGTGACCGCCCTGATCGCCGACCCTGTGGTCGGGCAGCTGGTGCAGCAGGCCGGTGACCAGCTGGCCCTGGAGTACGACCGGCACTTCGGCACCCACCGCCCCGAAAGCCCGGCTTCGGACCGGTGATGGAGGACTCCGGCGTTCAGGTACGGGTCAGCGGGGACGTCCGTGGCCAGGTTGTCGTGGGCGACCACAACATCGTGGTGTCGGCCGAGCGGTCGGTCGTCACCATCGTCAACCCCGGGCAGCGACCGGCCTGCACGCGACGTACCGAGGTGGAACTTCTGCCGCGTCGCATGCGTAGGGCCGTGGGACGTGAAGAGGAACTGGCGGCCATCACAGACGCCTTGGGCGCCGACGGGCCGGTGCAGGTCCATGGCCAGTCGGGGATGGGGAAGAGCACGCTGCTGCGCATGGCCGCCCACGCGCTGAGCGGTCGTTGGGACGGCGTCGTGTTCTTGGACGCCGCAGGCCGTGACGTCGGAGACGTCTTGCAGGACGCCTTCGAGGCCTGCTACGACGCCCCCGGGTACCGTCCGAGCCCGACCGAACTGCGGCGGCTGATGGCCGATGTCCGGGTGTGCTTGCTGCTCGATGACCTGACGTGCGACTCGCACCTGCTCAACACGGTGCTGGACACGGTCAGGGAGGGTCGGGTGCTGTACTCGGCCACCGAGCGGAGCCTGTGGGGAGAAGGCAGGACCCTGGCATTGCGCGGGCTCCGCCAGGACGCCGCACTCGCCCTGCTGGCCCAGCAGTTCGGCCGCCCCCTGCAGCCAGGTGAGCAGCCGGTCGCCGAGGCACTGTTGCGGGCGGCGGAGGGCTCGCCAAGTCAGCTGCTGCGCGCAGTGGCCGAGAACCGCCTGCGGACCCCCGCCGAGTTGGCGGATCTGCTGCCGAACCTGCTCACCGGACTGGCGGGCGCGGATCGCGAGGTCGTCATGCTGCTCGGCGTGGCAGGGGCCGGCGGTGTCAGCACCGGCCTGCTGACCGAACTGGTGCCGGGTGCCGCCGTCGTGGGTGAAGTGTGTGAGCGGCTGGTCGCCACCGGCCTCGCCGTTCCCACCATGAGCGGTTACCGGATCGCCACGGGAGCGGCGGAGGCCTTGCCTCTCCAGCTTCGGCCGGACCGGTCGGAGCTTGCCGGGCTGTGTGTTCGTCTCCGGTCCTGGGTGGACGTCGGTGGCCGTCCCCCAGCCGAGGTGGCCGGCGACGGCGCGCTGATCTCCGGTGTGATCGAGGCCGCGGCGGGTGCGGGGGCCGCAGCGGAGGGTGCCCGGCTGGCGCGGGCGGCCGCGCCTGCGCTCGCCTGCTCGCTTCGGTTGGGCGTATGGGGTCGCATCCTGGAGCACGGCAGAGCAGCTGCCGAACGCGCCCGGGAGGACGGCATCCTCGCCTACCTCACGCACGAGGACGGCATCCGCCATCTGGTCACCGGCAAGAGGCTGGCGGCCGCCGCCGCGTTCGCCACTGCGGCGGGGATATGGCAGCGGCTCGGCGACAGCGACCATGCCGGTGCGGCGGAGGATGCGGGCGAACTGTGCGGCCCCGATGCCACCTCACCCTCACAGCCCGGCACGCAGGACGGCGCCGGTTCCACCGACCCTTCGACTTCCACCGAACCGTCCGAGGTCTCGTCCGCAGGCCAGGACGGGGCCTCATCCGCCGCTCAGGACGCGGGTACCGCGTCCGGTCCCGGCCCGGATGCGATCCCGGACCCGTCTGGCGGCCTGGCCTCGGCGCCGCCCGTGGATCCTGGAACAGTCGCAGTCGGCGCCAAGGGCATGGGTCTGACCGCGAAGCTGATCATCGGGGGCAGCCTGGCGGCCGTCACCGCCACCGGGGTGGTACTCGGGCAGCAGGCCACCGCCCCGGACACGGTGCCGACGAGCGTGACCGTCTCCACCAGCGTCGCCGAGGTGACCATGCCCGGGGAGCCGAAGGACGACTGCCTGATCAAAGCGGGCGGGACCGACTGCACGACCGTCGTCACCTCCAAGAAGGGTACAAAGGGGCCGGTCCAGGTCAAGCCCGCCGTACCGCTGCCGGACGGGGTCGAAATCCTGTACTGGGGGTGCGAGGAGGGCGCCGAGGCGAAGTCCTGCACGGTGCAGGCCGACAAGCCGACGACCGTGTGCATCAGTACCACCAGCCCGGCCGACAAGGCGGCCAGGCAGGACTGTGCCGAGGCGACAGGGTCTCCCCGACCCGTCGTCCGAACCGAGGAGTTCACGGTCGTGCCGGTGAACGCTTCAGGAGAACTGTTGCCGAGTTACACGGTCAGGGCTGACAGCAACGACTCCCCTGATTTGGGCGACTGCAAGACATCTCCCACTGCGACGGACACGGACATCGTCTGGTGCGAAGATTTCATTGATCCGTCTGTCGTGTGCTGGGTCAAGAGCGACCGCGTGACGATGCTGTGCGGTATCTCTCCTTGGGCGAAGACGTTCCGCCGGCGCACCTGGGACGAGGGGGTTCCAGCCACGAATCCTGTGGCCGATCCCCAGCCCTGGGGAATGGAACTCGCCGATGGCACGCGATGTGCCTTCAGGCACTACGCGCGATTCTCGCTCCCCAACAACCTGGTGATTGCCTACGACTGTGACCCCAGCGTCACCGGCGGCGCTGGGACTGCACGAGACGAGATCTATGTCGTCGAAGGCTCGCACACACCGCTCCTCGACAAGTCAACCCCCAGGTGGACGGTCCAGGTGGTGGACACAGCGGAGGCCGAAGCGGCGGTCAAGCAAGGCGACAATGTGGCCCCGACAAGGCGCGAGGTCACCAAGGTCTACTTCGCCGGGCGGAGCTGACCGCAAGGGCCCGCCCCTCCTCAGGGAGCGACAGGCCCTCTGCCGAATGGTCAGGCCGTCGTCCACCACACCGTGGTGTCGCCCGGCAGCTTCGCCTCGCCGTCCGTCTCGCTCACCTCACCGCTGGCGAGCAGCAGACGGCCGTACGCCGAAGTCGTCACCGACTCTCCGCCGGTGTTCGCGACGCACACGAACTCGCCGCGCCGGAAGGCGAGAACGCCCTCGGGTGCCTTCAGCCACTCCACCGAGTCGCCGGCGCCGAGGTCGGGCTGCTCGCGGCGCACGGCGAGCGCGGCTCGGTACAGCTCCAGGGTGGAGTCCGGGTCGCCGGTCTGGGCCTCGATGCTCAGCTCGCCCCAGGCCGCCGGCTGCGGCAGCCAGCTGCCCCCGCTGCCGAAGCCGTACGACGATCCCGTGCGCGTCCACGGGATCGGCACCCGGCAGCCGTCGCGGAATCCGTCCTGGCCCGCGCCGCGGAAGTACGCCGGGTCCTGGCGCACCTCGTCCGGCAGGTCGACGACGTCCGGCAGGCCGAGCTCCTCGCCCTGGTAGATGTACGCCGAGCCGGGCAGCGCGAGCATCAGCAGGGTCGCCGCGCGCGCTCGGCGCAGGCCCAGTTCGCGGTCGCCGGCCGTGCGGATCTGGGTGCCGAGGCCGGGCGGGTTGGCGAAGCGCGTCGCATGCCGGGTGACGTCGTGGTTGGAGAGGACCCAGGTGGCGGGGGCGCCGACGGGGCGCATCGCCTCCAGGGTGCGGTCGATGACCTTGCGGAGCTCCTCGGCCTCCCAATCGGTCGACAGGTACTGGAAGTTGAAGGCCTGGTGCAGCTCGTCGGGACGGACGTAGTTCGCCGTCCGCTCGACCGTCGGGGTCCACGCCTCCGCCACGAAAATGCGCTCGCCCGCGTACTCGTCGAGGATCGTGCGCCACTGCCGGTAGATCGCGTGCACGCCGTCCTGGTCGAAGAACGGCATGACATCGTTGCCCAGCAGCTTGAGCTGCTCGTGGGATCCGAGGTCCGGCAGCCCCTCCGCCTTCACCAGGCCGTGGGCCACGTCGATACGGAAGCCGTCGACGCCCATGTCCAGCCAGAAGCGGAGAATCGAGCGGAACTCGTCGCCGACAGCCGGGTGTTCCCAGTTGAAGTCGGGCTGCTCGGGCGCGAAGAGGTGCAGGTACCACTCGCCGGGGGTGCCGTCGGGCTCGGTGACCCGCGTCCACGCCGGGCCGCCGAAGATCGACTCCCAGTCGTTGGGCGGCAGTTCGCCGTCGGTGCCCTTGCCGGGACGGAAGTGGTAGCGGTCCCGGAGCGGGGAACCGGGGCCGTCCGCGACCGCCCGCTTGAACCACTCGTGCTGGTCGGAGGAGTGGTTGGGCACCAGGTCGACGATGATCCTCAGGCCCAGCTCGCGGGCGTCGCGGATCAGCGCGTCCGCGTCGAGCAGGTTGCCGAACATCGGGTCGACGGCCCGGTAGTCGGCGACGTCGTAGCCGGCGTCGGCCTGGGGGGAGGCGTAGAAGGGGCTGAGCCACACGGCGTCCACGCCGAGGTCGCGCAGATACGGGAGGCGGGAGCGTACGCCTTCCAGGTCGCCCATGCCGTCGCCGTTGCTGTCGGCGAAGCTGCGCGGATAGACCTGGTAGATCACCGCGTCCCGCCACCAGTCGCGGCGCTTGGCGACGGTGGCGACGGCCGCTGCGGAGGTGGGGGTCGGGGCCGGGGCTGCGGAGTGCTGGCTCATGGCGTCCTTGATGCGTAACTGGGTTCGGGTCACAGATGAATGGTGCGGCTTGCAGGTTTTCGCGGTTTTGCGGAAATCCGGGATTCTTCCGGGCACGGATGTGAGGCGGCCGCGGTGACAGCGGGGTCGGATGGGCACCGCGGCCGCCACCCACGCGACAGAGCGCGCGGGAGTCTCTTCCGTCGAAGGGCCGTCAGCCCTTTGTGCCGCCCGCGGTGAGACCGGTCACCAGGTTCTTCTGCACGAAGTAGAAGAACGCGGAGGCGGGTATCGCGACCAGCACCGCCGTGGCGGCCATGAGGTTGCGCTGCGCGTCGTGCTCGCTGATGAAACTCTGCAGACCGACGGCGAAGGTGTACTTCGTGTCGGACAGCATGAACGTCGAGGCGAACGCGACCTCGCCGAAGGCCGTGATGAAGTTGTAGAAGGCGGCGACCGCAAGACCGGGCTTGGCGAGCGGCAGGATCAGCCGTACGAAGGTGCCGAAGGGGGTCAGTCCGTCGACGCGTCCGGCCTCGTCGATCTCGAACGGGATGGTGTCGAAGTAGCCCTTGAGCAGCCAGGCGCTGTAGGGCACGGCGGTCGCGCAGTAGACGAGGATGAGGCCGAGGTAGCTGTCGATGAGCTGCAGCTCCGACAGGATCTGGTACATCGGCACGATGAGCACGGCGATCGGGAACATCTGCGTGAGCAGCAGCAGCCACATGAACTTCTTGTAGCCGGGGAACCGCATGCGCGAGACCGCGTAGCCGGTCGTGGCGGCCACCATCACGCCGACGACGGTGGTGCCGAGCGAGACGATCAGCGAACTCGCCGCCCAGTGGAAGAAGTTCGTGTGCTGCAGGACGAACGAGTAGTTGTCCAGCGTCATCTTGCTCCAGATGCCGCCGGGGTGCAGATAGTCGTCCTTGTCGGGGCCGAGGGACAGGAAGACCAGCCAGGCGACCGGGAAGATCGCGATCAGGCTCGCCGCGATCAGGATGCCGTGGGAGGCGAGCGAGGCGAGGGGGCCGCTCTCGCCGCGGCGGCGCGCCTTGCGCGGCGGGGCGGTGTCCGCGGGGTTCCGGTCCGCCGGGGCAGGTGTCGAAACAGTCGTGGTGCTCATGGGGACTCCTGCCTCAGATCGCGAGCTGCTGGTCATTGCGGTTCAGCCAGCGGCGGTAGAAGGAGGTGAAGACGACGAGGATGGCCAGCAGCAGCATGCCGAACGCCGCCGACTGCGCGAAGTCGCGCGGTTGCTGTCCGAAGCCGAGGCGGTAGGCCCAGGTGACGAGGATCTGGGCGTCCGGCGCGGTGTTGCCGAACAGCAGGAAGATGATGGCGAACTGGTTGAAGGTCCAGATGATGCCGAGGAGTACGACGGTGGAGCTGACGGACCTCAGGCCCGGCAGGGTGACGTACCTGAAGCGCTGCCAGGCGGTCGCGCCGTCCATCTCGGCGGCCTCGTACAGGCTGGAGTCGATGGACTGCAGTCCACCGAGCAGCGAGAGCATCATGAACGGCACACCGGCCCAGGTGTTGACCATGATCGCGGCGAACCGCTGCCAGAAGGTGTCCTCCAGCCACAGCGGTGTCGGCAGGTGGAGCCATTCGAGGCCGGCGTTGATGACGCCGCCGTCGGCGAGCATGAACCGCCAGCCGAAGACGGTGACGAAGGTGGGCACGGCCCATGGCAGGACCATCACCATCCGGTAGAAGGTGCGTCCGCGCAGCTTCTGGTTGAGCAGCAGAGCCAGGCCCAGACCGATCGTGTAGTGCAGGGCGACACAGGCGGCCGTCCAGACGATCGTCCAGATGAAGTGGGACCAGAACCGGTCGTAGGAGGTCGGGCCCCACAGGATGTCGGCGTAGTTGTCGAAGCCGATGAACTTGTAGGTGGCCTCGATCTCGTTGACGCCGATGGTGCGGGCCGTGTTGAGGCTGTTGGCGTCGGTGAGGGTCAGATAGAAGCCGTACGCCAGCGGGTACAGCACGAGGACGCCGAGCACGATGGCCACGGGCGTGATCATCGCGTAGGCGTACCAGTACTTCCGGTAGCTGCTCTTGAGGCGCTTCAGCGGCCCGCGCCGCGGCCCGCGCTCACCGCGCACCTTGCCGGTCGCGCGGTCGATGGCGACTGTCATGGTTCGACAACCTTCTTCAGGCTCTGCAGATCAAGGGGTACGGCACGCAGGCCGATGGCCGCCGGATCTTTCCCCCCTTTGCAGGAAGATCCGGCGGCCACTCGGGGTCACTTACTGAAGTCCGGGACCAGCTTGGCGATCGCGATCTCGGCGTCGCTCAGGCCCTTGTCCAGGGACTCCTTGCCGCCGGCGATGCCGTTCAGCTCGGTGTCCAGCACGGGGAAGAAGGAGCTGTACTCGGGCAGCGCCGGGCGCGGCTGGGCGGCGGCGAGGACGCCCTGGTAGCCGGCGATGCCCGGGTCGGCCTTGACCTCGGCGGTGTAGGCGTCGTCGCGGGTGGGCAGCGTGTTGTTCTTCAGGGCGATGGTCTCCTGGGCCTTCGCCGAGGTCATGAAGTTCACGAACTTCAGCGCGGCCTTCTGGTGCGCCTCGTCGGAGCCGGCGTACACGGAGAGGTTGTGGCCGCCGGTCGGGGCGCCCGCCTTGCCGGAGGAGCCGGCCGGGACGGTGGCGATGCCCAGGTTGGCCTTGTCCTTGAACGCAGAGCCCTTGTAGAAGTTGGTGATCTCCCACGGGCCCTGCATGATCGCGGCGACCTTGCCGTTGACGAACGCCTCCTGGATGTGGGCGTAGGCGTCGGCGGTGGTGTCGGCCTTGTGCAGGCCCTTGCCGTCGAAGAGGCTCAGCCAGGTGCCGTAGCCCTTCTTGGCCTCGGCCGAGGCGACGGTGATCTTCTTGGCGTCGGCGTCGACGGTGTCGGTGCCCTCGCCGTAGAGGAACGTCTGGGCGTAGTAGGCCTGGGTGGAGCCCCAGTAGCCGTCGACGCCGGTCTTGTCCTTGATCGTGGCGGCGGCCTTCTTCAGGTCGTCCCAGGTCTCGGGGGCCTCGACGCCGGCCTTCTTGAACAGGTCCTTGTTGTAGACAAAGGCGAGGGTGTCCGTGGTGAACGGAACACCGTACGTCTTGCCCTCGTACTTGGCCTGCTCGATCAGGTTGGACTTGAACTTGGCCTGGTCGGCGAGGGCCTCGGTGCCGTCCAGCGGCAGGAAGAAGCCCTTCTTGGCGAAGGCGGGGGTCCAGCCGACCTCGGAGCGCAGGATGTCCGGGGCGCCCTTGGAACCGGCGGCGGTGTCGAACTTGTTCTGCGCCTGGTCGAAGGGGACGTTGACGTACTTGACCTTGACGTCCTTGTTGGCGGCCTCGAACTCCTTGACCAAGGCCTGGTACGTCGGCGCCTCGTTGGTGGCGTTGGAGGTGTCCCACCAGGTGATGGTGACCGGCCCGCTCGAGTCGCTGCCACTGTCGTCCCCGCCGCACGCCGTCGCCGCGAGAGCGAGGGACGCCACCAGCGCGGTGGCCGCTATGCCACGCCGCATGAGATCTCCTTGAGGGTGAAAGCCCGTGTGATGCAGGGACGGCCCCGTCTGCCTGTCCCTGCTGTCTTGCCGACTGCGCCGTTGCGGCCGCCGGGCGACGTGAACGTAACAGCGCTGAAAGACTTACGAAAGACCTTGCAGCAAAAAAGTGCAAGAGGTCTCCGAAGTTATCCGGGTGTGACCTGTCGGCGACCGGGGTGAGACGCTTGTTTACACGGGTGGAGCGCTATGGGGCCGGTTGTGCAAGACTCTGCAAGCTCTTGCCATCACTTTCACGAGGGAGCGCGATGACGCAGCAACCCGGACCGGGCCGATCAACAGGTCGCCCGAGGCGTCCGATTGGTGTGCAAGGCGCCATGCGGCCGGTACAGTCCAGTGCCGTGACCACACGGCTTGCCGACATCGCTGCTCAGGCGGGGGTGAGCGAAGCGACCGTCAGCCGCGTCCTCAACGGCAAGCCGGGCGTCGCCGCCACCACCCGCCAGTCCGTGCTGGCCGCACTCGACGTGCTCGGCTATGAGCGCCCGGTGCGGTTGCGGCAACGCAGCGAGGGCCTGGTGGGCCTGATCACCCCGGAGCTGGAGAACCCGATATTCCCGGCGCTGGCCCAGGTCATCGGCCAGGCACTGACCAGGCAGGGCTACACCCCCGTGCTGGCCACCCAGACGCCCGGCGGCTCGACCGAGGACGAGCTGACCGAAATGCTCGTCGACCGCGGCGTGGCCGGCATCATCTACGTCTCCGGACTGCACGCGGACACCACCGCCGATATGCAGCGCTACGAGCGCCTGCGCGCCCAGGGCGTCCCTTTCGTCCTGGTCGACGGCTTCTCCCCCAAGGTCCAGGCACCCTTCATCTCCCCCGACGACCGCGCCGCGATGAGCCTGTCGGTCACCCACCTGGTCTCCCTGGGCCACACCCGCATCGGTCTGGCGCTGGGCCCGAAGCGCTTCGTTCCGGTCCAGCGCAAGATCGAGGGCTTCGTCCGCGCGATGCAGGACCAGCTCAACCTGCCGGCGAACGTCATAGAGACGGAACTGATCCAGCACTCCCTGTACACCCTGGAGGGTGGCCAGGCCGCCGCCACATCCCTCATCGACCGCGACTGCACCGCGGTCGTCTGCGCCAGCGACATGATGGCGCTGGGCGCGATACGGGCGGCCCGGCAACGCGGCCTGGAGGTCCCGAAGGACGTCTCGGTGGTCGGCTTCGACGACTCCCCGCTGATCGCCTTCACCGACCCGCCCCTCACCACCGTCCGCAAGCCGGTCCCGGCGATGGGCCAGGCCGCGGTGCGCACGCTCCTCGAAGAGATCGGCGGGACTCCGGCGCCCCACAGCGAGTTCGTGTTCATGCCGGAGCTGGTGGTGCGCGGTTCGACGGCTTCGGCACCAGGGAACAGAAACCATCCCTAAATCGTCCGTAAGGCGGAGAATCCCCGCATCCACCCCTGCATTGGCAGGAGAGCGACGCTCTACGCCCGCCGTAGAACGTGCATCCTGAACCCAACCGGAGGATGATCGGTCGGGTAGGTCTTTTCTGGCAGACTCTGTGCCTATGGGTGACACCACCGTGACGACACTGGAAGGCCGGGAAGCGGCCGTTCCGCCCCCCGTCGCGGACGACGCGGACGAGACGGGGCGGGGCCCCCCGCCCCCCCCCCCCACACCCCCCCCCCCCCCCCCCCCCCCCCCCC
>NZ_LLZG01000004.1 GCF_001509475.1 Streptomyces regalis | reverse complement strand
GTGGGGGTGCGCGTCGGATGCCTGCGGCGGCCTGTGTCGCTGCGTGGGGGTGCGCGTAGCGCCTGCGGGCGGTGGGTGGGTCGGGGCCGCGCCGGGGGGTGTCCGTCCTCGGTCGGGCGGTTGCCGTCGGGCAAGAGGTGCTGTCTGTTGACGCCCGCCGCTGCGGGCGGACACCCCCCGGCACGTCCCCTTCCCGCCGTGGGCGACTGCGGCACCGTGGGGGTACGCCCCCCACACGCCGGGCCAAGCCGCGGGCAGTCGTGCCGCTGGGGCGGCACCCCGCTGGCGCCGGGCCGCGCGACCCACCCCCCGCCCAGCGTCAGCGCAGCGCCTTGCTGAACCAGTGCTCGGCGTAGGTGCCGTCGTTGTGCGGGGGCGTCTCCTTGTAGCCGAGTCGTGTGTAGAGGGCGCGGGCCTCCACCAGGTCGTGGCGGGTGTCCAGGATCATGCGGGTGGCGCCGAAGGAGCGGGCCGTGTCCTCGGCGGCCCTTACGAGGAGTGGGCCGCCGCCCTTGCCGCGCAGCGTCTCGTGGACGAACACCCGGGTGAGTTCGGCGGTGTCCGCGTCCAGGAGGCGGATGCCGGCTGTGCCGGCCGGCTCGCCTGCGTAGCGGGCCACCAGCAACTGGCCCTTGGGCGGCGTGAGTTCGGCGCCCGTTTGGTGGGCTGTCTCGCGGTCCAGCTCGGCCGGGTCGGTGCGGCGTCCCTCGTGCAGGAGGTAGTAGCGGTCGCTGACCTCCGTGTAGTACGCCCGCCAGAGGGCGGTGGCGGCGGGGGAGTCGTGGGGTTCCGGGGCGACGGTCCAGGTCATGCCGGACATTGTCGGACGGGGAACTAGTGGGCCCGCAAGCGGATATGTGTCGCCTCCGGCGCGTCCAGTACCTGTGTCTTTCGCCATTCGATCTGCTTGTCGCCGACGTTGTCGAACAGGCGCCGTCCACCCTCGCCGGCCAGAACGGGTACGACGTGGAGGAGTAGTTCGTCCAGCCATCCGGCGCGGATGAACTGCTGCACCAGGTCTGCCCCGCCCGCCAGGGAGACGTCCTTGTCCCCTGCCGCGTCCCGGGCCAGCTCCAACGCGCGCTCCGGGCCCTCGGTGACGAAGTGGAAGACCGTACCGCCCTCCTTGACCAGGGACTCGCGGGGGTGGTGGGTCACGACGTACACCGGCATATGGAAGGGCGGGTTGTCGCCCCAGGGGGCTTCGCCGGTGATGTACATGCCGTGGCCCATGACGACTGCGCCGGGGCGCTTGATCCACTCGGCGAGCAGGTCGTCCTCGGGGCCGCCCGTCCCGCCCTTGATGCCCTGCTCCCTGCGCCAGCTGCGCAGGCCGTACACCCACTGGTGCAGGCGTTCGCCGCCGATGCCCAGGGGGTGTTCGCGGCCCGAGTCCGGGCCCGCGATGTATCCGTCCAGCGACATCGACAGCTGTGCGATGACCTCGGTCATGGCTTGCTCCTCGGGTGGGTTGATTCGATGCTCTTCACCTTTGTGTCGATCGGGGAGTGGTGGAATCGACACGCCGCTCGGGGGAAAATCGGCGGCCGTTTGAGGGGCGCCTTCCCGCCTTCCGGGCAACCCGGCAGACATGTCCACAGGTGTGATCGTTCTGATCGTGATTGCGGCGGCGGCCCGAGTACGAGCGGGCCGTGGCCCGGCACGACGGGGACGCCAAGGCCGCCGAACGTGAGCTTGCCCGCAGGGTGGAGCGGCACGGCGGGCTGCGGGAGCGGCCGCTGGAGCCGGTCGAGCTGGAGCGGTTCGAGGCCCGCTGGACGGCGGCCCAGGAGCGCTTCGTCGACTCGCCGAAGGGAGGCCGTCGACGAGGCGGACCGGCTGCTCGCCGAGCTGGCGCAGGCGCGGGGTTTCCCGGACGGCGCGCAGTACGAGGAGCAGCTCTCCGCCCTGTCCGTGCACCACGCGGACCATCTGCACGGCTACCGGCCCATGAGCCCCACGAGTCCCGAAGGGACACCGACGGCCACCGCGGCCATCTGCCGTGGACGCTCTCAGGACGTCACGCGAAGGGGAGTCGAGCGACATGACGGACGCGACGACCGGCAGGGGAATGGAGCAGGAGCCGGCGAGGAGCGGGCCCACGGCCGCGCCCACCGGCGGTACGGAGCACGGCGGCACGGAGAGCGGGCACGAGGCCACTGTGCTCTTCCCGCACGACGAGTCCGACACGTTCGAGTTGCAGCTGCAGCACGCGGTCTCCGGGTTCGTCGACGGTCCCCGGAGCGGCGTCGAGGAGGCCGATCACGTCCTGGAGGAGCTCACCGGCCGCCTGACCGAGCCGGCGGAACGGCTCCTACACGTCTGAGGCGTCCGCCCGCCGACCGTTCGCCGCCTCCCGGCGCTCCCGCCACTCGCGTACGACCTCTTCGACGTCGTACGGCCCCCGGCCCAGGGGCGGGCCGGGGGGCGGCTTCAGCAGCATGTCGCGGATCTTGACGTTCACGTCCGTGATGATCTTCCGGACGATCCGTTCGGTGGGGGCCGCGTACGCCGCCGTCAGCGCGTCCTCCGCCTCCTTGCGCAGGGCCAGCGCCGGGGGCAGGACCGACAGGCCCTCGCGGCCCATCTTGCGTTTGACCCACCACAGTTCGTCGTACGGGGATTCCAGGTCGTTCGGCAGCGGTTTGCCGGCGCCGGGCAGTCTGTCGAAGTCGCCGCGCGCCTGCGCGTCGTGGATCTGCTTGTCCACCCAGGACTCGAACGGGACCCCGGGAGGCTTTCGCTCGGTCATGAGTTCATTGTGCCGGACGCGGCGGTGCCGGGCGATTTATCATGCGGCGTCGGTTGCCAAAACGGCCGCCGTACAAGGACGTTTCAGGAGGAACGCACGTGCTCGAACTCACCATGGCCGCCGTGTCCGCGGCGGACGAGGGTGCCACGGCCGGCATGCTCATGGCCGACGCGCCCAGCGAGCCGGGTGCCGTGCTGCGGGTGGGCCGGGACAAGACGGTGTGCCGGCTCGCGACGCCGGACGACTGGCTGTTCGTCTCGCGGGTCCACCTGGAGTTCCTGTGCGGTCCGGATGGTGGGTGGCAGGTGAGCTGGCTGCGTGGTTCGCAGCCCGATCCGTCCTCCGAGGTGCGGCTGACGGTGGAGGGGTACGCGCAGCCGCTCGCCTACGGCGGGACAGTGCCGCTGCCCAGGGGCGGCAGCGGCGAGCTCGTCATCCAGGACCGCACGGCGCCTCGCAGTGTCAACGTCGGCTTCTATCACGAGGCTTGAGCCCAGGGGGGTGTCCCCCTCGGTCCGGTAGGCCCTCGCCGCTTACGCCAGTACCCGTGCCAGTGCGAAGCCGTCGTAGCCCTTGCCGCCCACCGTCTGGATCGCCGTGCCGCTCAACCTCGGGTGGCTGCCGATCAGTTCGATGGCGGCGCGGGTGCCGCGGATGTCCGGCGCGGTGCTGTCCGCGTCGGCGATCCGGCCGCCGCGCACCACGTTGTCCACGACGATCAGGCTGCCGGTGCTGGTGAGCCTGAGGGCCCAGTCGACGTAGTGGGAGTTGTTGGCCTTGTCGGCGTCGATGAAGACCAGGTCGAAGGGGGCCGGGTTCTCGTCGGCCAGCTTGGGCAGCGACTCCAGGGCCGGTCCGATCCGCACCTCGACGATCTTGTCCAGGCCCGCGCGCGCGATGTTGCGGGTGGCGACCTCGGCGTGCTTGGGGTTGTACTCCAGCGAGATCAGGCGGCCGTCGGCGGGCAGGGCGCGGGCCAGCCAGATGGTGCTGTAGCCGCCGAGCGTGCCGATCTCCAGGATGTTGCGGGCGCCCTGGATCTGGGCCAGGAGGTGGAGGAACTTGCCCTGCGGCGCGGTGACGTTGACGTGCGGGAGCTCGGCCGCGTCGCTGTCGCGCAGGGCGGCCTGGAGGGTGTCGTCCTCGGGTGAGAGGTGGGCGGAGAAGTACTCGTCGACGTCGTCCCAGAGCTGCGACTCGCTCATCGCCTTGCCTTTCGTCATATCTAGTTAGAAGCGCTAACTAGATGCGCTAACGAATATAGTCGCGTGCCCCGTTCCCCGTCGGGGCTTCCAGGATCGTGGATTCAGCCGATCGGCGCAGGCGGCCGCGCTCGGGTCCGTTGCGGCGGTCCTACCGGAGGCGAGTGGAACGACCCGCGACTATCGTCGACCGGACAAAAGCGGACAACAGGTGAAGCAAGGTTGCCCGCGTCTCTCCCGGGGTGTGCGAGCCGCTTGGGGTTCGTGGAGATTCCTTACGCGTGGACCTGAGACGACCGGGGCGGGAGGCCGACGGGCGTGGCGAATGCGGAGCACGGTGGGCGAACGGCGCGGGCACTCGGAGCCACGGCCGTCGGCGCGGTCCAGGCACGCCTGCGTGTGACGCGGCTCGGCCTGTGGCTGATCGCCGCGATACTCGCCGCACGGCAGCCGGCCGTCGTCCTCAGTACGCCGCGCGGGGAGCGGCTGACGGACCTGGAGACCTGGGTCGGGCCGGAAGGCGTCCTGCATGTGACGGGCTCGTTGTACGAGTCCACGCAGTTCACCGGTACCCCGTTCGGCGGACTCGTCCTCAAGCCACTGACCCGTGCTGCCGAGCAGGCCCTCGGCTGGGGCTGGACCTTCGGCACCCTGCTGCTGGTCGTCGCCCTCGGCCTGGTCGCCGCCCGCGCCGTGCCGCAGCCGGTGAGCCGGTGGACCCCGCTGCTCGCCGCGCCCGTCGCGATCAGCCTGCTGATGCTGTCGCTGCCGGTGCGCAACACCCTCTACCTCGGCCAGACCAGCATCATGCCGGTCCTGCTCGTCCTCCTCGGCTGCTTCGCGGTACGGGGCGAACGGGCCGGCGGCGTGCTTATCGGCCTCGCGGCCGCGCTCCAGCCGACCCTGCTGCTGTTCGCCCCGCTGCTGTGGTTCACCGGCCGACGCCGGGCCGCGCTCTCCACGGGCGCCACGTTCTCGGCCTGCACGGTGCTCGCCTGGGCGGCGATGCCGCGCGACTCGTACACCTACTGGGTCCACCACCTGGCCGGCGTGGGCCTCGGCGGCCGCGCCGACGACCTCGGCAACCAGTCCCTGCACGGCGCCTTGCTGCGGCTGGGGCTGACCGGGCCCCTGGAGATTGCGCTCTTCCTGTTCCTCGGCGCCGCCGTCGCCGTCCTCGCGATGCGCCGTGCCGTGCGCTACGCCCACGACGGGCAGCTCCTCCTCGCCGTCGCGGTCACCGGCTGCGCCGCCATCGTCGTGTCCCCCACCGCCTGGCAGCACCAGCTGCTGTGGGTGCTGCTCGCGGTCGTCGGCCAGGTCGGCAAGCGTGCAGGCGACCGGTACGTGTGGCCGGTCGCCGTCGTCCTGGTGATGACGCTGCCCGCGAGGATGATGGTGCCGGACAAGGTGGTCTTCCACCCGCTGCGCGCCGACCTGATCCTCCTGGCCGCGCTCGCCACGGCTGCCGTCGTCCCGTTCCTGTCGCGTACGTCGCCGTACTGGCAGACGCCGATCCCGACCCGGTACGCCGACCCGGTCCCGTCCCGCTTCCGGCACATCCCGCTGGTGCCGGTCCTGCGCCGGGTGCTCAGCCGCCCGAACCTGCTCTTCGAGCTGTTGCTGATCCGGGTCACCTACGACGCGTACGCCCAGATCCGCCTCGCCGCAGCCGGCGGCTCCCACTCGGCCGCCCGGGGCACCGCCGAGGAGCACGGCGCGGAGGTCCACTCCATCGAACGTGCCCTGCACATCGACATCGAGTACTGGGCCAACCACGCCGTCGTGAAGGTCGACCGGCTCCGGAACTTCTTCGACTTCTACTACGAGTCGTTCCACTTCGGTGTCCCGCTCGCCATCCTGGGCGTCCTCTACTGGCGCCGCCCCGTCGACTACCGCTGGGCCCGCACCGCGATCGGCTTCGCGACGGTGTTCGCCCTGATCGGCTTCTGGCTGTATCCCCTGGCGCCGCCCCGTCTGATGCCGGGCCTGGGCTTCGTCGACACGGTCCACGGCCCACAGGACTTCAGCAAGCCCGACTACGGCACGCTCACGGAACTCACCAACCAGTACGCGGCGATGCCGTCCCTGCACTTCGGCTGGTCTCTGTGGTGCGGCCTGGTCGTCCTCGTCCTGGCGCCCAGGTGGTGGATGAAGGCCCTCGGCCTGCTGCACCCCCTGTTCACGGGCACCGCGATCGTGGTCACCGGCAATCACTGGGTGCTGGACGCCGTCGCCGGCGCGATGGTCGTGGGCGCGGGCTTCGGGATGACGTACGTGGTGCAGGGGCCGCGGGCCAGGACGGTGACGGCCATGGCGGAGAAGATCAGCAGCGATTCTCCGGCTCCGGTGAAGGACCGTGCTGCGAGCTGAACGGTTCTGGCCGGGGTATGGGTTTGCGGGCGGGGGGGCGCAGGGCGGCTGGTTCGGTCCGCCGCGTTCGTACGGCGATGTCGGTGGTCCCCGTGTGCCCGGTCAGGGCGGCGCCGGCGTCGCCGAGTGCCCAGTGCACGCCGACCACTCAGGCCCGGCGGGCCCTACCGGACCCAGCGCCGACAGCCGTTCCACCGCGTGGTGCGGGCCGCTGGACGCCCGCCTGGCGACCGCCCGCGCTCATCGCCGGAGGGGCGTGACGGTGTAGGGGGTCAGCAGCGATTCTCCGGCTTCGGTGAGGGGCCGTACTCCGAGCTGATCCGGTACTCGCCGGGGGCGGAGACGGTGAGGCGGGTGAACTCGCCCTGTCGGGTGAGGCAGCCGCCGCCGGCCGTGTGGAGCCAGGGGGAGTAGGCCACGCGTACGGTCGTGGTCCCGGCCCGGGACATGCGTACGACGATGTCGGCGCTGGACGTCGACTCGACGCTCGCGGGGGCGGTCACCAGCGGGACCGCGTCCCGTACCCGGTACACCCGCCAGTGCTCGTCCTGCCACACGGGCTCCAGCCATGCGGGCCGATGGTCCCGTATGAGCTGTGCCTCGATCTTGGCGTACCCGTCGGGCCTGCCCAGCGGCAGTACGACGAAGCCGACGGCCCAGCGGTCCAGCCACGCCCGGTAGGTGGCGGGCGAGAAGGAGCCGTCGTAGAACAGGCGGGCGCGCTCCATGTCGAGCTGCCGGTTCCAGCCGCGGGCCATGTTGACGTGCGGGGCGAGCCCGCTGGCCTCGCGGTGGTTGCGGGCCGGGACGACCTCGACGCGGGTGCGGTCGGCGCCGAGGCGGTCGAGGGCGCGGACCACTGAGTGGGTCTCGGTGGCCCAGGCGGGCACCCTCGTGGAGACGTACAGATCGTCGCCGGTCTTCTTGGCGACCCAGGCGACGGAGAACACGAGGGCGGCGATCAGCAGCTTCCGGCGGAGTTTCGCGAGCCGGGGCTGGGCGACCAGGACGGCGAGGAGAGCGGCGGGCGCGAACAGCTCGGCGAAGCGTTCGACGTTCGTGCCTATCGGCGAGGCGATGAGATACGTCAGGACGGTCCCCGCCGCGTAGACGGCCCCGCTCCAGCGGGCGACGCGCCACGTACGCGGAGCGAACGCCGTGACCGCGAGGCCCAGGAAGAAGGGCGGCCAGATGCGGTCGAAGGACATCAACTGCTCGCCCTTGAAGGGGAAGAGGAGAGTCGTCGCGCCGACGGTGAGGGCGGGCGGGAGCAGGAGGGCCAGGGCGCGGGCGTGGCTGCGGGCGGCGAGGAAGGCGGCGCCGACGACGGCGAGGAAGAGGCCCGCCACCGGGCTGGCCATGGTCGCGAGGGCGGCGTAGGCGGCGGCGAGGACGATCCGCCGCTCACGGGTGAGCAGGAGGCAGGCGGCGAGTCCGAAGGCGACGCCGAGGGCGAAGGTGGTGCGGCCGGAGGCCACGTTGCACCACAGGGCGAAGGCGGCGAGCAGGGCGGGGCCGAGGGGTCTTCGGACGCTCTTGGCGCGGGTGATGAGGACTGCTGCCAGCCAGGTGGCGGCAAGGCCCGAGACGACCGTGACCGCGCGGACGCCCAGCGCGGCCATCAAGTACGGGGATATCAGGCTGTAGTTGGCGGTATGCATGCCGCCGTACCAGAAGAGGCTGTAGGCCGAGGCGCCGTGCCGCTCCGCGAAGCCGGCCCAGGCGTACTGGGCTGCCAGGTCGCCGCCTCCGGTGGCGAGGAACGCCCACCAGATCGCGTAGAGGGGGACGGTGGGGAGCGTGGCCAGCAACGGGACCCGGTGGCGGCTCCACACCGTGCGCAGCAGCTGATTCGGGGCAGGGGGCGCCGTCTGCGGGGCTGGGGCGCGGGTGAGTTGCTCGGCTTGGGCCACGTGAGGAAGACGTGGAATCCGTGGGAAGCGTTCATCGGCGGGTGAAAACGGCCACGTCGCCGCCGGAGGCGCAGACCAGGTCGCCGGTGTCGTCGAGGGAGCAGGTGCCGAGGCCCCGCGACGCCGGCTCCCAGTCCTTCAGGAGCGCCTTGCCGCCCAGCCGCTGCCTGCCGACCCCGTGCACACCGACGATTCGCGCCATCGCCCCGTCTGCCTCGTTCTCCCGAACCCCGACACCCTCATGTACTTCCGCACCAGCACTCGAACCACACCGCCTTGCCCCCTCCCGACACGGGATCCACACCCCACTTGTCGGCCACCGCGGCGAGGAGCAGCAGCCCGCGCCCGCCCTCCGCCGAAGTCGACAACTCGGCAGACGGCACCGGGAGTTGACGGGATCCATCAATGACCTCCACCCGAACCGCCCCCTCCTGCCGCAGGAGCAGTACCTTGCACCGCCGGTCCGGAACATGCCGTACGACATTGGCGACCAGCTCGGTCACGCCCAGCTCCACGGCGTCGGCCAGTTCGGGCATCGCCCACTCGTCGAGCAGCGAGCGCGCGATGGCGCGGATATGCCGGGCCGAGTGTGTGCCGACGACGAGGCGCAGCCGGTACTGGGCGCGGAAGGGGGCCACGGAGGTGGGGGGAATGTATCGGTTCACGGTACGAGCGTGACCTCGCGCAACTACTCTGGGCTACGGAACGGATACAACAGGTCCCGAAGTGGACCGAGTTGCGTGAGAGGGGCCGCTTCGTGACCCACATCAACACCCTCGACCCGGGCGCCTCGCCACTCGACTACTACGGCTTCGAGCTACGGCGGTATCGGGAATCCGCCGGGCTGACCCAGAAGCAGCTCGGGTCCATCGTCTACTGCACCGGTTCGCTGGTCGGCCAGATCGAGACGGCCCGGAAACTGCCCACGTTGCAGTTCAGCGAACGGGCGGATATCGCGCTGGGGACGGGTGGGGCGCTGTCCCGGCTGCATGAGCTGGTGATGCGTAGTCAACTTCCGGCCTGGTTTCAGCAGGTGGCGGAGTTGGAGGCGCGGGCGATCGAGATCTGCACCTTTCACACGCACCTGGTGCATGGACTGTTGCAGACCAAGGCGTATGCGAGTGCCGTGCTTGGCGCGGTGGAGCGGAGCGACCTCGAAGACCGTACGTCGGTACGGCTGGCGCGCCAGCGCATCTTCGAGAAGGTTGAGCCGCCAGTGTTCTGGGCGATCGTCAGTGAAGCCGTGCTGCATCAGGAGATCGGTGGCCCGGAGGTCATGCGGGAGCAACTCGCCAAGTTGTTGTCGTTCGAGAACGATCCCCGGATCAATATCCAGGTATTGCCGTTCTCGGTGGGGGCACATGCGGGCCTGCAAGGCTCGTTCGACCTCTTCCGCTTCCCGAGCGACCCGACCATCGTCTACACCGAGGGCTACGGCAGCGGGCATCCGACCGCCAACCCAGACACCGTCAAAGACTGCTCGCTCCGTTACGATCATCTTCAAGCCGCCGCGCTCTCCCTCAAGGACTCGGCGGAGTTGATCCGGCGGGTAATGGAGGAACGCTATGGCGAGCAACGCGATTCCGGCGGGGATCCAGTGGCGTAAGTCCAGCTACAGCGGCGATCAGGGCGGATCTTGCGTCGAGATCGCCGAAACCCCCCACACCACCCTCGCCATCCGCGACTCCAAGAACCCGGCGGGCCCGATCCTCACCCTCGAACCCGCCGCGTTCTCAGCCTTCGTCAACTGGACGGCGCACAACTAGAGCGGCAAGCACTCACGCTCACCTGGCGGCCCATGGAACCCGGCGGACGTGCGGCGCGGTCCCTTCCGGGCACCAGGTCCTGATCACCGTCTTACGGACCGCCCGCCACGTCCGCAGGGAACAGGCCAAGTCCACGCGCAACTCGACCGCTTCCCGGGCGCCGCTGCTCTGACCGGGGTTCTCCCATCCCCATTGCTCCGCGAGATGGTCGTACGCGTCAGCGGTCGTCATCCCGCTCCCGGGAAAGGCGCGGGCGACCGTCTCGCCGACGATCCGGGCCCTGCGTGCGCCCGCGGCCTCGTCCACGAGTCCCCTGACCCATACGAGCCCTTGCTCGTCCGCGTACAGGCCGAACCTCAGGGTGCGCGTCCTCATGGCATGAGGCTACAGGCGCTGAATGATCGTCCCGGTGGCCAGCCCACCCCCCGCACACATCGTCACCAGCGCGAACTCCTTGTCCACCCGCTCCAGTTCATGAAGCGCGGTCGTGATCAGCCGGGCCCCGGTGGCCCCCACCGGGTGCCCGAGTGCGATCCCGCCGCCGTTCACATTGACCTTCTCCAGGTCCTGTTCGAAGACCTGCGCCCAGCTCAACACCACGGACGCGAAGGCCTCGTTGATCTCGACGAGGTCGATGTCCTTCAAGGACATCCCGGCCTTCCCCAGGACCGCCCGCGTCGCGTCGATCGGCCCGTCGAGGTGGAAGTGCGGGTCGGCCCCCACCAGCGCCTGCGCCACGATCCGTGCCCTCGGCTTCAGCTTCAGCGCACGGGCCATCCGTTTCGACGCCCACATGATGGCCGCCGCGCCGTCGCTGATCTGCGACGAGTTGCCGGCCGTATGAATGGCCGTCGGCATGACGGGCTTGAGCCCCGCCAGTGCCTCCATGGACGTGTCGCGCAGGCCCTCGTCCTTGTCGACCAGGCGCCACATGCCCTGGCCGGCGCGCTGCTCGTCCTCCGTGGTCGGGACCTGGACGGCGAACGTCTCCCGCTTGAACCGCTCCTCGGCCCAGGCGGCGGCGGCCCGTTCCTGCGAGAGCAGCCCCAGTGAGTCGACGTTCTCCCTCGTCAGCCCCCGATGGCGAGCGATGCGCTCCGCCGCTTCGAACTGGTTCGGGAGATCGACGTTCCATTCATCCGGGAACGGCTTCCCGGGCCCGTGCTTGGAGCCCGACCCCAGCGGCACTCGTGACATCGCCTCGACGCCACAGCTGATGCCGACGTCGATGACGCCGGCCGCGATCATGTTGGCCGCCATGTGGGAGGCCTGCTGTGAGGACCCGCACTGGCAGTCGACCGTCGTCGCCGCCGTCTCGTAGGGCAGGCCCATGGTGAGCCAGGCCGTGCGCGCGGGGTTCATGGACTGTTCGCCGGCGTGGGTCACCGTGCCGCCGACGATCTGCTCGACGGCGTCGGCGGGGATGCCGGTGCGGCCGAGGAGTTCGCGGTAGGTCTCGCCCAGGAGATAGGCGGGGTGGAGGTTGGCGAGCGCGCCGCCGCGCTTGCCGATGGGGGTGCGTACGGCTTCGACGATCACGGGTTCGGCAGCCATGGGTGCGGATCCTCTCCGAGGGCTCTGCGGGGAACTCGGCGGAACTGGTACGCGTTCTAGTTCTGCCTTGCAGTGTGCTGACGGAGGTTCAGTGACGGCAAGGGGTGTGCGAGTAACTGGGACGTCCATGGCTATTGCTAGTTGTAGAACCCGTTACTACCGTCACGACGACCCCTTTGCTGATGGACCGTCAGGAGCTGTCCATGCCCTGTCCAGCGCTTCCCGACGGGTTCGACTTCACCGACCCCGATGTGCTGCACCACCGCGTGCCCCTCCCGGAGTTCGCCGAGCTGCGCCGCGCCGAACCGGTCCGCTGGATCCCGCAGGCGGGCAACGTGGCCGGGTTCCAGGACGAGGGCTACTGGGCGGTGACCCGGCACGCGGACGTCAAGTACGTCTCGACGCACCCGGAGTTGTACTCGTCCACCCTCAACACCGCGATCATCCGCTTCAACGAGCACATCGAGCGCGATGCCATCGATGCCCAGCGGCTCATCCTGCTGAACATGGACCCGCCCGAGCACACCCGGGTCCGCCAGATCGTCCAGCGCGTCTTCACCCCGCGGGCCATCCGCGCCCTGGAGGAACGCCTGCGGACGCGGGCGCTGGCGATCGCCGCGAACGCCCGGGACCGCTCCGGCCCCTTCGACTTCGTCACCGAGGTCGCCTGCGAACTGCCTCTCCAGGCCATCGCCGAGCTCATCGGCATCCCGCAGGACGACCGGGCCAAGATCTTCGACTGGTCCAACAAGATGATCGCGTACGACGATCCCGAGTACGCCATCACCGAGGAGGTCGGGCAGGAGTCGGCCACCGAACTCATCGCGTACGCGATGAACATGGCCGCCGACCGGAAGGAGTGCCCGGCGAAGGACATCGTCACGACGCTGGTGGCGGCGGAAGACGAAGGGAATCTGCGCTCGGACGAGTTCGGGTTCTTCGTGCTGATGCTGGCCGTGGCCGGCAACGAGACCACCCGCAACGCCATCACCCACGGCATGCACGCCTTCCTCACCCACCCCGAGCAGTGGGAGCTGTACAAGAGGGAGCGCCCCGAAACGGCGGCCGAGGAGATCGTGCGCTGGGCGACCCCGGTGGTCTCCTTCCAGCGCACGGCGACACAGGACACGGAGCTGGGCGGCAAGCAGATCAGGAAGGGCGACCGGGTAGGCATCTTCTACGCTTCCGCGAACCACGACCCCGAGGTCTTCACCGACCCCGACACCTTCGACATCACCCGCGACCCCAACCCCCACCTCGGCTTCGGTGGCGGCGGCCCGCACTACTGCCTGGGCAAGTCCCTGGCGGTCCTGGAGATCGACCTGATCTTCAACGCCGTGGCCGACGCCCTGCCCGACCTGCGGTTGGTCGGTGACCCCCGCCGCCTGCGCTCCGCGTGGATCAACGGCGTGAAGGAACTGCGGGTCAGCACCGGCTGACCCGTCCCGAGGGAGGCAGGAGCACCCCTTTTCCCTACGCCCCGTTCCTGCCTCCCCCGAGACGGCACGTTCACCTGCGCCACGGCCGGCGGAGGGTGCTTGCGATGCTACGAGGCGAAGTCGCCGATCACTTCGCTCATGTTGTAGCTGTACAGCTCACGCTTGCAGGCGGAGCAACTGCTGCTCGGTGCGTGCTCGCTCAGCGACCACAGCTGCGGTGCGAAGCCGTCGCCGCGGCCGTGCGCGAGGTACAGGTCTTCGGGACCGAAGGAGCTCTGCAGCGCCTTCGCATTGCCGACGAGCTGTGTGGTGCCGTCGACCGAGGTCGGCGTGGCCTGAAGCAGGCGGCCGTTGTCGTAGCCGTTGCTGCGGTGGAAGTACCACTTGCCCTCGTAGCGCGTGGCGCCCTGGATCTTGTGGAAGAGGGCTTCGCCGTTGAAGGTCGCGCCCGTGGGCAGACCGTAGGCGGCGTCCGCGCCCGCGATCGTGCCGGGCGAGCCCTCGACGGCGGCCGTGAGGGCGGTCATCGGGTACGTGCCGACCCGACCGGGGCTGGTACCGCCGTTGTTGGTGTTGCAGTACTCGCCGAGGACCAGGTGGTCCGTGTCGGTGCGGTCCAGAGAGATGTAGGACGCCTTCGGGCGGGCGGTGGCGTAGCACTGGTTGCCGCTGGTGTCGCCGGTGGTCCTGGACGCGGTGAACCTGAGCGTGGCGATCTGCGGCATGACGTAGCGGTAGCCGAAGCTGTACCAGACGTTGCTCTGGCGGCCGACGCGCTTCTTGTCGAGGACGTCGCTGACGAGGCCGTCGGGCGTCGGGTCGTTGACGTCGGCATTGTTGTCCGGGTTGAGGTCCATGATCCTGCGGAGGTCGAAGACCCGCATGCCATTGGCGGTGTCGGCGACGTACAGGTAGTTGCCGTACCAGACCATGCCGCCGGCGTGGATGCCGTTCTGGGCCTTGCAACTGCTCGTCACGGAGGTGGTGCACTTGCCCTCGCGCGCGTGGAGCGCGTCGAAGGAGATGTTGTTCTTGGAGTTGATGTAGGGCCAGACCAGTAGCACGTGGCGGTACATCTGGGTGGCCTGGTTGAAGAAGGTGATGCGGACGCCCTTTTCGTTGCAGGCGTCGGAGGCCGTGGTCTGGACGCAGTTGTCGCGGCCTGACTCGTAGTCGCTGCGGCCGGGGTTCTGCGCGTCGTACGAGCCGACGACGATGGGCTCGGCGTTGGACGTGCCCCAGTCCTCGTCCTCCTGCGCGTCCGAGACGCCGGAGATGGCCTGCGGAATCCACTCTGTGGACGTGGCGTCGTCGCTCTTCCAGCACACGCGGTGGTTCACGGCGAGGTCGGGGCCGTAGATGCCGGTGGAGCCGCACTCGCCCTCCCAGCCGGCCTCCCGGTTGGCCAGTTCCATCAGCTCGGTGAGGCCCTGCTTGGGGAGCGCGGCGTCCAGCTGGTTCACCAGGCTGGTGAGGGACGACCCGGCTTCCAACTGGAAGTCGCCGGGGCGGCCGGGGACGGGGTCCGCGAGGAGCCCGGCGTTGTCGGACGCGGACGCGGACGGGGCTGCGGTGGAGCTTCCCGCGAAGTCGTCCTGTTCGCCCTCGGGTTCGTTGGCGAAGCCGTCGTCCGGCATGTCTTCGGTCGGCTCTTCCGCCGACACCGCCGCGCGCGGCGGGCTGCCGGGGGCGGCGGACGCACCGGCGGCGGGCATGAGCCCGGATGCCAGCGACCCGGCCAGGACCGCTGCGGCGGCAAAGCGTATTCGACGGGACAGCTGTCTCATGTGAAGGCCTCTCGTGACGGAAACATGCAGACCAGAGCGTCATTGACGACTCGTCAGTCACATTCGCCACTCAGTTAATAAGACAACTGACCGCTATATGCAAACATTTGAGCGAGGAACACCAGATCTACACGACGACGAAGGCGGCGGCCCCGGGGATCGGGGGCCGCCGCCTTCGGTTCTGTCTGGCGGTGTCGGCTCAGTACCAGCTGTTCGACTGCCAGAAGTTCCAGGCGCCGCACGGGCTGCCGTAGCGGTCCTTCATGTAGTCCAGGCCCCACTTGATCTGGGTGGCCGGGTTGGTCTTCCAGTCGGAGCCGGCGGAGGCCATCTTGTTGCCGGGCAAGGCCTGGACGAGGCCGTAGGCGCCGCTGGAAGCGTTCGTGGCCTTGACGTTCCAGTCGCTCTCGTGGTCGACGATCTTGGAGAAGCACTGGTACTGGGCCGAGTCCGAGATCATCTTCTTCGCGATCTGCTGCGCCGAGCCGGCCTCGGTCGTCGCGGCCTGCGCGGGCGCGGCGGCGAACAGGGTGCCGGCGGTGGCGGCGGCCAGGGCGGCACCGGTGAGGGCCTTCTTCGGGGCGGAGACGCGGCGGAAGGTGGAAACGAACACGGGGGACCTTTCTTCGGGGACAGTGCGCCGCAGGCATGCCGGAACCACGCGATGCGAGGCGGGGGCATGCATCGGCGCCGCGGCCCTGAGGGGCACGTCGGCGCCGTGCGACGTCATCCAGAGAAGCAGGCCGGGAAGGAGTCCGCAATGAGCCCTTTTGCTAGTTGTGGTCGTATGCGGGAGGAAGGTCGCTTGTGTGACGTGGCTCTCAATGCGCAGGTCAGCGGCCGAATTGCCGTGTGCATGGCATACGATTTGTCCAACTAAAGTGGATAGTAGGTGATCTGGGTCATGTGGGGTGGTTCACCGGGTGTGTAACGGTCCGCGTGCACCGCTTCACTCTGTGGGAGCGTCGAACGTGACCGGGCTCTCGAAAGCCGCCCGGCGCGTGGCCCGGCGCAGCGCCTTGAGGATCGCCGGACCGAGCGTGACGGTGAGGACGACGGTGACGACCGCCCGGCCGAGGTCCCAGCCGAGCGAGGTGGCCAGGCAGTACGCCACGAAGCGGGCGAGGTTGGCGAGGGGCCCGGCCTGCGGGTCGGGGGCGATGGGTGAACCGTCCGGGTCCAGGTAGGGCCAGCCCTGCATGTTCATGACCGTGCCGTAGGCGAAGGCGGCGAGGAATCCGTAGCCGGCCAGCAGGACCAGCTCTCCGCGCCCGCGCAGGCGGTCCGGGCCCGGCAGCAGCCCGGCGCCCATCGTGAACCAGCCCATCGACAGCATCTGGAACGGCATCCACGGCCCCACCCCGCCCGTGAGCAGGGCGGACGCGAACATCGTCACCGCGCCGAGAGCGAAGCCGAAGCCTGGGCCGAGGACCCGGCCGCTGAGCACCATCAGGAAGAACATCGGCTCGATACCGGCCGTCCCGGCGCCGAGCGGGCGCAGGGCGGCGCCGGTCGCCGCCAGCACACCCAGCATCGCCACCGCCTTCGGGCCGAGCCCGGACTCGGAGATCGTCGCGGCGACGACGGCGACCAGGAGGAGGAGCAGGCCCGTGAACAACCAGGGGGCGTCCTGGGCGTGCGCGCTCACCTGCGAGGTGGGCGGGGCGAGGAAGGGCCAGCCGAGCGCGGCCCCGCCTACCGCACTGACCAGCACGAGGGCGGCGATGGAGCGGGGTCCCAGGCGGACGGCTCGGGCCTGGCGAGTGGCGTTGCCGGTCATGCGAGGGCTTCCCTCACCTCGGCGACCGTGAGCCACTTCTGCGGGGCCAGGATCTTGGCCACCTGCGGGGCGAAGGACGGCGAGGCGACCACTACGTCCGCTGCCGGGCCGTCCGCTATCACCTCACCGTCGGCGAGGAGCACGACCCGGTGGGCGAGTTCGGCGACCAGCTCCACGTCGTGCGTGGCCAGGACGATCGAGTGCCCCTCGGCGGCGAGGCCGCGCAGAAGGGTGAGCAGGCGGGCCTTCGCCGCGTAGTCGAGGCCTCGGGTCGGTTCGTCGAGGAGGAGCAGCGTGGGGCGGGCGGTCAGGACGACGGCCAGCGCGAGCGTCAGGCGCTGGCCCTCGGAGAGGTCGCGCGGGTGGGTGTCGTCCGGGATGTCCGGGAGGAGCTCGGAGACGAGGGCTCGGCAGGTGCCGGGCGCTGCGCTTGCGTCGGTGTCGGCGGCCGTGCACTCATCGGCGACCGTGTCGGTGTAGAGGAGGTCGCGGGGCTCCTGGGGGACCAGGCCGACGGCTCCGCCGAGGGTGACGGATCCTGCGGAGGGCTTGACCAGGCCGACCAGGGTGTTGAGGAGGGTGGATTTTCCGGCGCCGTTGCGGCCCATCACCGCGACCGTCTCTCCGAGGGGGATGGCGAGGTCTACGTGGCGTAGGGCCTGGACGCGGCCTCGGGTTACGGCTAGGGCTTTTACTTCGGCCGCGTAGGGGGATGTGGGCTGGGTGGGGGTGCGCCTTCGCTTGAACCATCGGCGGGGAGTGGGGTTTTCGCCCAATAGCTCGGGGGGTGTGGTTTGTTGGCGGCTGCGGGTTCGTCGTGGTTGATCGCGCCCACGCGGCGGTAGCCGCACATCGACTACAGCCCCGCGCCCCTGAAGGGCGATGCAGTCCCGTTGCCCGAGTTGTTCCCGTAGGTCTGCTGCCCGTCGTCGGGCGTCCCGGACCGTCAGAGGGAGCGGTGACCAGCCGGCCAGACGGCCCAGGTCTACGACCGGGGGGTACACCGGGGATACGGCCATGACATCCGCCGGGGTGCCCAGGACGGGGGCCGCACCCGGGGATGGCAGCAGGACGACCTGGTCGGCGTACTGGACGACGCGCTCCAGGCGGTGTTCGGCCAGTAGGACCGTTGTGCCGAGGTCGTGGACCAGGCGTTGGAGGACCGCGAGGACCTCTTCCGCGGCGGCCGGGTCCAGGGCGGAGGTGGGCTCGTCGAGGACCAGCGCCCTGGGGTGCGGGGTGAGTACCGAGCCGATGGCGACGCGCTGCTGCTGGCCGCCGGAGAGGGTGGCGATGGACCGGTCGCGGAGGTCGGCGAGGCCGAGCAGGTCGAGGGTTTCCTCGACGCGGCGGCGCATGACGTCGGGGGCGAGGCCCAGCGACTCCATGCCGTAGGCCAGTTCGTCCTCGACCGTGTCGGTCACGAAGTGGGAGAGGGGATCCTGACCCACCGTGCCGACCACGTCGGCGAGCTCGCGCGGCTTGTGCGTGCGGGTGTCGCGGCCGGCCACCGTGACGCGGCCGCGCAGGGTGCCGCCGGTGAAGTGCGGGACGAGCCCGCTCACCGCCCCGAGGACGGTGGACTTGCCGACGCCCGACGGGCCGACGAGGAGGACCAGTTCGCCCTCCGGGACCTCGAAGTCCACGCCCTGGACGGTGGGTTCGGCGGCACCGTCGTACGTCACGGAGACGTTCTCGAAGCGGATCACGACGGCTCCTTGAGGGCGGGATGTCGGGGTACGGGGTTTTGGGGTGCGGGGCTGATGAAGGCGGGGAGCAGGCCGAGGAGGACGGCCGCCGCCGGCCACAGGGGGAGGGTGGGGGCGACGAGGGGGACCACGCCGGGGTGCAGGGCCGCCGGGTCGCGGGTGGCGGCGAGGGCCAGCAGGGCGGCGACCGCCGCGCCGGAACCGGCGACCAGCCAGGCGCGGGCATCCCAGCGGTCCGGGCGGTAACGGGTGCGCAGGGAACGGCGACCGCCGAGGCGAAGGCCTGCCAGGGCTGCGGCGAGTCCGGCGAGGAGGACCGGGAGGCCGTACGTGCCGCCTTCGGCGGTCAGCAGTCCGTACGTTCCGGCGCAGACGCCGAGCAGGCCGCCGAGGGTGAGCGCGGTGGTCGTACGGCGGACGCGGGCCGGGACGTCGGCGCTGCGGCCGTAGCCGCGGGCGTCCATCGCGGCGGCGAGGGCGACCGAGCGCTCCAACGCGCCCTCCAGGACCGGGAGTCCGATGTGCAGGAGGCCGCGGATGCCCGTGTCGGGGCGGCCCCGCAGACGGCGGGCGGCACGCAGGCGCTGGACGTCGGCGATCAGGTGGGGGGCGTAGGTGAGGGCCACGACCACCGCCACGCCCATCTCGTAGAGGGCGCCGGGGAGGGACTTGAGGAGGCGGGCGGGGTTGGCGAGGGAGTTCGCCGCGCCCACGCAGATGAGGAGGGTGGCCAGCCGCAGGCCGTCGTAGAGGGCGAAGAGGAGGGTCTCGACGGTGACCTTGCCGCCCAGGCGGATGCCCTGCGCCCAGTGCGGAAGGGGGAGTTCGGGGAGGGCGACGATCACGTGCGTGCCGGGGATGGGGGAGCCGAGGACCACGGCGAAGACGAGGCGGATGAGGAGGACGGCCAGGGCGAGTTTGACGAAGGCCGTGTAGGAGCGGGCCCAGGGGCTGTCGGGACGGCAGGTCGCCACCACGTAGGCCGAGGTCGCTATGAGGAGCGTGAGGAGGAGCGGGTTGGTGGTGCGGGTGGCCGCGGTGCCGAGGGCGAGGGACCAGAGCCACCAGGCACCGGGGTGCAGCTGTGCCCCTGCCATCACGCTCGCCGCCGCCGAGCCTGCCAGAGCGCTGCCGCGCCCAGCACCGCGACTACGGCGATCCCCGCCACCAGGCCCAACGACGGGCCCTCGTCCGACGTCCCTGGCTTCCCAGCGGTCGTCTTCTTGGTGGTCTTCTCAGTGGCCGTCGGATTCTTGCCCTCCGCGACCTGCTCCCCGCACCCCTTCTCCGGATACCCCGAGATCGCGCACAACAGGGCGTTCGTGTCGTACCGCAGGGGCTTGGCCAACGCGGCCAGGGCCTCCGCTGTCGTCGCGTCCGGGGCCACCCGCGCGCATGCCGTACGGCGGGTCGGCGGGGTCTCGCCCGACGGGGCGTCCGCTGTCGTGCCGAAGTCGATGACCAGGGCCACCCGCTTCCTGCCGTCCTGCGCGGGTGTCCTCGCGCAGATCACCGCGAACGTGGCCGTGCCCCTCGGCTTCGCCGCGTCCTTTGAGTCCTCGCTCACCGCGAAGCGGAAGCCCTGGACGTCGCCGTCGGAGGGGCGGGCGGTGGAGGGGCCCTGGGTGGCGTAGGCCCAGGTGTCGCCGTCGCGGTCCCAGAAGGACCAGTAGCGGTAGCCGGTCGCCCGGGCGGACTGGGCCGCGCCGGTCAGGAGGACCAGCGCGGCCAGGAGGAGGGTGAAAGAGCGGCGGATCACAGTCACTTGCCCTTGTTGCGGCCGCTGATCAGGAAGCCGACGCCGATGCCCGCGACCACGCCGACGCCGATGATCCACCACACGCTGACGCCGCCGTTGTCGTCGTCCTTCTGCTCCGAGGCCTTCGCCGACGCCGTGGCCGATCCGCCCGCCGCCGACTGCGGTGCCGGGCCCGTCGCGTTGAGCTGCTTGACGAGGTCCGTGCCGCCGAAGTCACGCGGGTCGGTTCCGGTTGCGTGGGCGGCGAGGATCAGCTGGGCGTAGGCGGCGGGGCCGCTCTGGGCAGCCCACTGGGCGGAGTTCTGCTCCAGCCACCGCAGCGGCCCCCGCGCAGCCTCGGCACCGCCCTGCGCGGCGAGTGCCACGACCGCGTCGGCGGTGTTGCCGTAGTCGGGCTGGTCCTCGGCGCCCGGCATCGCGGACGTCAGGTGGCCGTCCTTCGCCAACGCCTGCGTGAGATAGGCGGCGCCGTTCGCCGCGGCCCGCTCCGGGGTGCGGTCACCGGAGTCGGTGCAGTCGGCGGTCGCCGGCTTGCCCGCCTCGACCGGCATCCCCTTGCCCAGAGTGCCCAGCACCGCCGCCGCAGTAGCGTCCGCGTTGGCCGCCAGGGCGCCCTTCTTGTCGGGCTGGAAGGCGAAGGCGCCCGCCCCGTCGCCGTCGCACGGCAACGCCAGCTTCAGCAGCGCGTCGTAAGGCGACTGGCCGCCCTTGCCGTCCTTCCCGCCCTTCACGACCTCCGCCGGCTTCTCGCCCGCCACGGCCAGCGCGCCGATCACGACCGACGTCGAGTTCGCGTCGCTCGCCCCGCCCGCCGCATAGCCCCAGCCGCCGTCCTTGTTCTGGACCGACTTCAGCCAGGACAGCGCCTTGCCGGTCCCGGCGTCGTGCCCGCCGAGCGCGGCCAGCGCCTGTACGGCGGCGGCCGTGCTGTTGGTGTCGACCGGGGTCTTCGCGTCGCAGGCGGCGCTAGTGTCGGCGCGGTACGGCGCGAAGGCTCCGTTCGCGCACTGCTGGCCCAGCAGCCAGTCCACCGACTTCGCCGCCGGCTTCACCCCGACCGTGTCCTGCGCGAGCAGCGCGAGGGACTGGCGCCAGACGCCGTCGTACGTGGGGTCGGTGCCGCCGTACAGCGCAGCGGGGAACGCCTGCGACGGCGACGCGGACGGGGTCGGGTCGGCGGCGACGGCGGGCGTGGCCGTGCCGATCACGGTGACGGCGGCCAGGACCGCGGCGCTGCGGCGGACGTACATGATCGGCGGGTGCCCTTCCCTAGGGGGAACCGGGCAGCACAGGGAAGACCCCCGGGCGGCTCGGCTCCGTATACCTCGACGGTGCCGTGCTCCGGCCGGCTGCCGGGGCACGTGAGCCGGTCACGAATCCGTACGGGGCGATCCGGCTTGCCACGGGTGGCTTACGGTTGCGGGTCAGCGCCGGATTTGCACCGGCTTCCCCCTGTACGGGTGTGATGACGACGTCGTCACTCTACCGGCCCGTAGGGGAACAGCTGAGGGAAGGCTGTGCGCGGCGATAGGTTCGGGCCCATGGGGATCACGGGGAGGGCGGGACGGCGGCTGCTCGGTTCGGGGCGCGCGTCCGACGTGTACGAGATCGACGAGGCGTGGGTGCTGCGCCACGACCGGGAGGGCTACGGCGACTCACTCGCCGAGGCCGCCCTGATGGAGCGTCTGCGCGCGCACGGCTACCCGGTGCCGAAGGTCCGGCTCGCCGACTCCTCGCGGTCCGAGCTGGTCATGGAACGGCTGTACGGGCCGACGATGCTGCAGGCCTTCGTCGCGGGACGGATCGACGCGCGCGAGAGCGGGGACATCCTGGCCCGCCTCCTGCGACAACTGCACGCCGTCCCCGGACGCGTGGTCCACCTGGACCTCCACCCGGAGAACGTGATGCTCACTCCCGACGGCCCCTACGTCATCGACTGGGCCAACGCGGAGGAGGGCGACCCCGGCCTGGACTGGGGCATGTCCGCGATGATCCTCGCGCAGGTGGCCCTGACCGACGAACAGTTCGCCGCGCCCGTCCGCACGACGCTCACCACCCTCCTCGCCGACCCTTCCGACCTTACCGAGGACGGCCTGACACAGGCCCGGCGCCGACGCGCCGCCAACCCGACGATGAGTGTGCGGGAGGTCGAAGTGCTGGGGGAGGCGGAGGAGTTGGTCCGGTCGTTCATGGCCCAGGGATGTTCCTCGATCTGAGACTGCTGGTTCGGCTGGATTTCGTCCATGCCGGTCGACCGGTGTTGCCGAGCCCCGCTGTGGGTGGGTGTACGGCCCCGGCCGCGGTGTCGGTCCCTCTTTGTGGAGGGGCGGGTATCGGTCGACGTCAGGATGCGCGGTGTGTCGGGTGACCCCATCATGTGGGTACGACCCTCGGCGCGTGTGATCGCTGTCGTGGGCCGTTGTCGATCACTGTCCTGTCAAAACTAAACGTGCACTTTGCGCCGAATGGCTCCTGACATGGCTGGAATGGTTCGGCGGAGGGCGGGAATCCTCTACCGTTTGGTCGGTGCGAGCGGCCCGTCGGGGACGCGCAACCGTCACCCCATGACATTGCGTCCTACGAAAAACCCTTGGTCCGTCGCTACAGACGGCTGGTTTGTGTGTCGACTGGCGCCCTGACGGGCGGGATGCTGGTTCTCTGGGTCCCGCTCCGGGCGGCCGCGGCGCTGGCGACGGGAGGCACACCTGGTGTTGGGAAGTGTCGAGAGCGGCGACGGTGAGAGGCTGCTCTCCTTCGAGACGTCGGGGGACTCGAAGGGGCACCCGGTGTTCTTGCTGCATGGCACTCCGGGCAGCAGGGTCGGACCGCGTCCACGCGCCATCGATCTCTACAAACTGGGAATCCGGCTCATCTCCTACGATCGGCCGGGATACGGGGAATCACAGCGACTGAAGGGCCGCACCGTCGATCACGCCGCCGCGGACGTGGCGGCCATCGCCGATCACCTGAAGATCGAACACTTCTCCGTGGTCGGCCGTTCCGGCGGAGGGCCGCACGCGCTGGCCTGCGCGGCGCTGCTTCCGGACCGGGTGGCGAGCGCCGCGGCGCTGGTCAGTATCGCGCCTCCCGATGCCGACGGGCTCGACTGGTTCGAGGGGATGGCCCCGTCCAACGTCATCGCCTACAAGACCGCCACCGAGGCCATCGTCGACGGTTCCGCGGAGTGCCTGGAGCGGCTCAAGTCCAACCTGGCCAGCAATGCGGATGCCATCCGTGACAACCCTGAATCGCTGTTGAGCCTGCTGACCCCGGAGATGCCCACGGCCGACAAGGCCGTGGTGGGGCACGGCGGGATCCGGGGTCTGCTCCTCGCCAACTACCAGACCAGCGTGGTGCGTTCCTCCTTCGGATGGCTCGACGACGTGCTGTCCTTCCGGCGGGACTGGGGCTTCGAGCCAGGCAAGATCGTCGAAGTGCCGCTGCTGCTGTGGCACGGTGAGCACGACACCTTCTCGCCCGTGGGCCACTTCCGGTGGCTGGCCGACCGCATCCCCTCGGCGACTCCCGTGCTGAAGCCTGAGGCGGCGCACTTCGCCGCGCTGCCGGCCGTACCGGAAATACTCGCCTGGCTTCGCGACCGTGCCCGCGAACGCTTCGGGGCCGCCGTGTAGCGGGTCCCGGCGGCCCGTCCGTGCCGTCCGTGCCGTCCGTGCTCACGGGTGTGCGGATCACTGCTGGGCGCTCGCTGACGGACGGCGAGCGCCTCGCAGATCAGAACAGGTCAGATCGGGTGGGGGTCGAACTCCCAGCCCGAGCGACTCCACTCGCGCAGGGCCAGAGCGCGGGGATGGTCGGCGCCGAGCCGCGCCGTGAGAGCGCCCAGAACCTCCTCGCGCAGCCGTTCGGCGGCCTCGGTCTCTCCCAGCTCGTTCAGGACCACCGCGAGGTTCGCCGCGCAGACCAGCGGTGCGGGGTGCTGGTCGTCACTGAGGACGTCGCGGAGCCGGTCCAGCACCTCCTCGTACGTCGTGCGGGCCAGTTCACGCTGACCCAGTGCGGCCTGGGCGTTGGCCAGGTTCACCCGGCACATCAGGGTGAACGGGTGGTCGTCGTCGTAGATCTCCGCGAACGCCCTTGCCGCCTGCTCGGCGTGGGCCAGGGACGAGGCCGCCTCGTTGGCCGAGTAGAGAAGCACGGCCAGGTTCGCGTAACAGGCCACCGCGTAGGGGTGCTTGTCGTGGAAGAGGCGACGGCAGTCGTCCAGGACCCGCCGGGCCAGTTCGCAGGCTTCGTCGGCACGACTCTGCGCGCCCAGGGTCCCGGCCAGTCCCAGTTCGAGCAGCAGCCGGTTGGGAGAGGCCGACCCCTCCTCCGCGGGCAGACTGGCCAGCACCGTCCGCGTCAGTTCCTCCGCGTCCTGCGCCCGGCCCAGCTGGCGCAGGGCGCCCGCGAGTGCCCTGCCCGCGTTGATGGTGGTGGGAGAGGACGGCCCGAACTCCTTGTTGGCGAGACAGCGGTCGTAGGTACGCCGCAACAGGAGCTCGGATCCCGCATAGTCGCCGCAGTCGAGCAGGTCGCGTGCGTAGCTGATGGTCGTTTCCCGGGTGTAGGGGTGCTCCGTGCCGAGGATCTTGTTCCGGGTGTCCATCGTCCTGCGGTCCAGTCGCAGGGCGTCCGTGTACTGCCCCAGCACCCGCAGACACACCGCGAGGTTGTTGGCCGCCATCAGACTGCGCGGATGGTCGTCGCCGAACAACTCGAGGAACCGCTCGTGGTTGAGACGGTCGCGCTGCAGTGCCTCGCCGTAGCGGCCCAGGCCGCGCAGGTCGGCTGCCACACCGCCGGACGTCATGAGGATGTGGAGGTCGTGCGGGCTGTCCAGGGCGGCTTCCTGGCGGTGCAGCACGTCCTTGCCCAGCTCCAGGGCCTCCTGGTACCGGCCCTGGGCGCGCAGGATGTTGGCGATCTGGAAGCCCATGTGCAGCACCCAGCGTTCGTCGGGCCCGCTGTGCTCCAGCCAGCCCTGGTGGACGCGCGTGCTCAGGTCGTACGCCTGCTTCAGCTCACCGCGGCGGCGCAACTGGCGCACCCGGTCCACGATCAGCTTGCGGATGCCGTGGTCGGGCGCGGTCAAGGCCCACGGGGTTCCCAGGTGCGGCCAGATGATGCGGTAGCGCTCCCAGGTGTGGTGGTCCTCGGGGTCGTCCTGTTCGGGACGGGCGGCCACCAGGGTGCGGAACACGACGCCCCGGGTGGTCTCCTGCTCCTCCTCCGTCATGTTCAGGCGCACCGACATCTGCACCAGACGGTGCACGCGGAGACTGCGCGACTTACGGTCCACCGCGGCGAGTGAGAGCCGGCTCAGCTCCTGGAAGGCCCGCGCGATCATCTCCGTACTGTCGAAGGCGCGCGGCCGGAACTCCTGGTCGGCCGGACCGGCCTGCCCGGTCAGGGCCTGGGCGATCTGCGTGCTCTGCAGCAGATCCATGGAGATGGGTTCCGGGCTGAACCAGGCGGCCAGTTTGAGCAGTTGAACCGCTGGCGGAAAGTTCTTGTTGAGCTGCCCGATCGCCACGCTCCAGGTCTTGGAGACGTCGAGCAGCCGGTCGTCGGGGCTCAGCCCCGCCGTGTCGGTGGCGGGCTGGCGCTCGAGGAGCTTGACGTACTCATGGGTCTGCAGGCCGCTCTCCTTGAGCACGGCGGCCGCGTGCTCCACGGCCAGCGGCAGATCACCGAGGGCGGCGGCCACTTCGTCGGCCTCCGCGGTGCTGCACTCGGTGAGCCTGCGCTTGAGGTGCGCCACGCTCTCCTCGCGTTCGAACACCCCGACATCGGCGATCTCCGCATAGCGCTCCCATCCCTCGGAGCGCTGACTGGTGACCAGGATGTGGCCGGACTTGCTGCTCACCAGCAGGTCGGACAGGTCGCTTACATGTTCGACGTTGTCGAGAATCAGCAACCACCGGCTGTAGGGCTGGCCCAGCCGCAGCGCGTCCTTGACTCCGATCGCCGTCGCTGTCGGGTTCTTGCGCTCGACAACGCCCAGATGGCCCGCCAGCTGGGCGTACTGCTCCACCGCGAGGTTTCGCTGATCGGCCTGGATGTGCCATACGACGTCGTAGTCGCCCTTGAAACGGTGGGCGAACTCCAGAGCCAGCATCGTCTTGCCCACCCCGCCCATGCCGCGCAGCAGCACTGTGCCGTTGCCGGCCCGCAGCCGCTCGCGCAGATACTCCAGCAACTGCTCGCGTCCGGTGAACGACGGGTTGCGGATCGGCACGGACTGCACCGCGGGCTCGGCTCCGGGGAAACGGGGGCCGCCGTCGCTCGCGGCGACCGGGCTGAACAACGGCTGTGTCGGGGCCTCCACGGCATTCAGCAGCGCTTGCCTGGCGGCCTCCTCATCAGCGCCGCACCGGGCCAGATCCGCGGCCGCGCGATCGGAGAACGGCGGGCTCAGCCGTACGTCGTCCACGCGGACGGCGACCAGGTTGCGCCGGTTGCCCAGGCCGTCGACGGTGTCGGTGGCCTCCCGTGCCCCGTGCGTGTCCACAAACCTCCGGTAGGCGTGGGACAGGACCGCCAGGGCGCGGCTGGGCGACTCGGCCGACTGCTTGGCGACGGTGCGCGCGGGAGCGGCGGCTGTGCCGTTGGGCAGCAGATGCACCTGGAAGCCCACGGACTTGAGGGTGAACTCGATCCAGTCGGCCCAGGTGCGGTCCTCGGCGACGAAGCTGACATGGACGTCGGTGTCCTCCAGCGGTCTGGGCCGCTTGTACAGGGCGAGGACCCGCTTGCGCTCCGCGTCGTCCATGCGGGGCAGCGCGGTGACCTCTCCGTCGGAGATGACCTCCGTCAGCCGTTCGCAGGCGGCGAGCATCGAGGTGGGGCTGCCGGGGGCGTCCCGGAAGGGGGCCAGCAGTTCCTCGTAGGCGTAGAAGGGCCGGTAGGGGATCTCGACCTTGCCCCAGTACTCCTGGGCGTCCAGAGCGCAGTGGCGGCGCACGATGTCGGCGAACTTCGCCCGCATCTGCTCCCGGGCCGCCTCCAGACGGTCGGCCTCCCCGTTCGCGTCCTCCACGCGCATGGGGACCGGAATGATGCGGATCCCCCGATAGCCGTAGAGAGTGTCGATCTTCTGCGCCACGGCCTGGGCGCCGTCCATTCCCTGGCTGCTGGGGGTGAAGGCGACGACCAGGGCGTCCGGCAGCAGCACGGTGCACACGTCGGAGACGTCACTCAGGCCGGTGCGGCTGTCGATCAGGACATAGTCGTAGTTCTGGGTGAGTTCGTGCTTGAGAGCCTCGACGAAGACCGGCCCGTGCCAGGTGTGGTCCAGGAAACGCATCCAGTCGAACTGCGAGTACGCCGACAGGTACTCCTTGTTCTGCGTGCCGGGCGAGACATAGTCCAGCCGGCCGCCGCCGGGAAACTCCCAGTCGATCGGGATCACGCAGTGGTTGAAGCGGGCCTGGGCTGCCACCCACGCCGCTTCGGTGGTCTCCCACTCGTCCTGTGCGTGACTCTCCGGCTGCCTGCGCTGCTCCAGCACCGTCTGGTTGAAGTGCAGGAAGAGGTCGATGATCCCGGGCGCGGTCCGTAACCGGTCGCGGTCCAGAAAGGGATGCAGAAAGCGGTCCAGGCCGGGTGCGTCGAGGTCCCAGTCGACGACCAGCACCCGCTTTCCCCCCGACGCCAGGATCCAGGCCGTGTTGGCGAGGGACATGGTGCGGCCCGTGCCGCCCTTGTACGAGTAGAAGGTGACGATCTTCCCTCCGGCCGCCCCCTGCGGATCCGGAGCCGCCATCCCCGCCATCTCACCCGCGCCGTTCTCGTCAGTCACTGGTTGGCCTCCGAACCCCGTGACTCCGCGCCGGGCCGGACGACGGGCGCGGGGAATCATCCTGGATGGAATCGAGATACCGCAAATAGCAACTCTTCGCCAACTCCGCGAAGAGCCAGGCGAAGACATCGGCCTTCCCAATGCCTCGGGCGGCGGTACCCCGAGCCGTGTGGCGCATCCCGCGCAGATGCGGGTGCCGGGACAGCGTCTTCTCCAGCCGCTCCGTCAGCCGCGCCTTGTCGCGCAGGGTCTGCGGATCGTCCTCCGCCAGCACCGCCATCACCGCCAGCCAGGGCAGATTCGCCCGGTGGATGCGCCGCACCTGCTCCTCCGTCCGCAGATCGCCCAGCATCCACGCGTCGACCACCAGCACCCAGGGGGCGATGGGCCGGACGGGTTCCCGGCCGGGGCCGCCGTCGTAGGTGATGCTCTCGTAGGCCTTCTCGAACGGGACCAGTTCAGGCTCGAAGCCGAGATTGCGGGCGAGTGCGAAAGCCTGCTGGGTCAGCGTTCCGGGGGTCGTGCGGTAGGGCCGCCACGACTCGGTGTCCGGTCCGTAGGTGGCCGCCTCCCGACCTGGCGGGAGCCGGCCGGCGGTCGGCGCGACCACCGTGATCCGCAGGGTGGGGTTCGACGGCTGCGGCGCGAACGCGTCCTCCAGGCCTCGCCGGTCGGCCAGTTGGCCGACGCTGACCGGCCGGGCCGGTGAGTGGGCCCATGTCCGCGCGACGCGCTCGGCCAGAAGCCGCACGACCTGGCGGTAGGCGCGCCGGTCGTCGTCCTCCATCTCCCTGAGCCGGTAGAGACCGGATTCGGCGTAGCGCTCCTGTGCGCGCCGCTCTCTCTCCCCGCCCTCGTGCGGCAGATGGGTGGGGATCTCCACGGCGGCCGAGGGCAGCGTGGTGCCGGCGGTGGGCGGGATCCACAGGACGGGGACCACGGCCTGACCGTAGTCCGGGCCGACCCGTCGCTTGAAGGCGGTCCACTGGCGCCCGGACAGCGGATCGGTGAAGTACCGCGGAGCGTACAGCGGGACGAAGACGCGGCAGGCCGCCAGCGCCGAGAGCCAGTCGTCGGACGGGGCGTCCGGGTGTGCCACGTATCCGGCCCCCTCCGCGTCCACGTCGGTCAGTATGGCCACTTGCTCCCGCAGGTCCTCGTAGAAGGAGAAGACCGGCTGGTCGGCGTCGGACCGCCGAGCCCCCGGCGTGCGGGCGTAGCTGAGGAAGAAGACCGGAGCCGAGTCCGTCATGAATCCCCCTGAGTACCTGGCGCGAAGACATTGCGCAGATCGTCGAACAGCTTGACGTCGCAGGACTTGAGCTGTGCCGCCGTGGCGACGTCGACGATCCTCTCGGCGATCCGCCACACGGTGCGCCGGAAGACGCCCCACTTCCCGGCCTCCATCAGGCCCCGCAGCCCCATGTGCTGGTACTCCTCGTCGAGGCCGGAGCCGTGGTACTGGAAGGGCCGGGCGACGTCGGGCAGGGCGAACCGGCCCGGCGAGGTCCACAGCACGGGCACGATCGCGCTGACGGTGTAGGGCTCGGAGCGGTGGTGCTCGGCCTGCCGCCGCAGGAATCCGTCGAACTCCATCCCGCACCAGCGGCTGACGCAGTATTGCGGTGAATACACCGGCACGAAGACCCGGCAGGTGGCCAGCGCCTCCTTCAGGTTCTTCTCCCACTCGACGCCCAGGGGAATGCCCTTGTCGAAGAATCCGACCGGAGTCGTTCCCTCGTGTGTGGTCAACTGGAGGACGAACTGGCCCAGCAACTCGTGGAACTTCTCCTGCCGTTCGTCCAGCACACGCAAGCCGGCGGCGCGGGAGTGCATTTGTCCGTAGCTGTGGAAGAAATACGGAACCTCAGAGTCAGCCGGGCGGCCGGGTAAGTGGGATTCGGTCACCTGTGCTGCCCCCTCCAGCCGTGCGGTGCTCCTTGAACCATTCCACAGCCAAGTCCACCGAATGAGCCATAGGGAGGAGCCGGGCAATTCCTGCGCCCACCCGGCCGCGCCTGACCACCCCACGCCCCGTGTCCGTGCGCCGGTGCTCCAACCAGGCGCCCAGACGCCCGAAGTCCCGGTCGTCCAGGGCCACGTCCTCGAACGACAGCCACCGGCGCCCGGGTTGCCCGTCCGCCCGCCGGCCGTCGGCGACGACACAGTCGTAGCGGCGTACGGACGGGTCGGACGAGCGGTACTCGCCGAGGTGAAACGCCGTGCACGACTCGAAGCCCACGCCCAGCAACAGGATGCGCGCGTCGAGCCGGCAGAGGTGCCCCAGCGGCGAGTCCTCCCCGAGAAGGCAGTCGAGCGGGTGGTCCCGGGTGATGACGTCGGCCAGCGGCCCCAGCGCGGCCAGTGAGGTCTGCGGGTGCGTGCTGCGCCGCGCGCCCGGCGTCGTGCGCACCAGCTCGGCGACGGCACCCATGCCGGTGCTGGGCGTGGTGGTCGCGTCGAACCCCGGCATCGCCTCGCGATACGCGTCGACCTCCTGTGCGGTCATGCCCCGCACGCGCTCGCGGTGGACGGGGGACGACAGGGAGTTGGCCGCCGTGAACGTCGGTACGACGATGGTGCCCTCGGTGCCGACGGCGGTGCGCAGTGCCTCGACGACGGTCGCCGCCCCCTGCTCGGTCGGGCCGATGCGGCGCAGTGAGGAGTGCACCAGGACGACGTCCCCCGTCCGCAGTCCGACGGCCCGAAGGTCATGGGCGAGCCCGCGGCTCGTGTACACCCCCGTTCCCGCGGTCATGAGCCCACGATCAGCGGGTCGGCGGCCGCTCTGATGTCCGCCGCGAGGCGCAGGCCCGCGGGCGCGGGGGCCTCGGTCTCGTTGACGAAGGCGTTCAGGGCGTCCTGCGCGAGCTTCCCCCAGAGCGCCGCACGGTCACGTGCCGCCGCTCCCGGACGGGCGTGCCACGCGCGAGCCACGGCCAGGTGTGCGTACGCCTGCCGCAGTGCCCCCTCCTGGCCTGTGCTGCCGAGGTCGTGCAGGTCGCGCAGTGCCGCGAACTTCGTGTACTGCCATTCCCGGAGCAGGGCCACGACGAGGTCCTCGGTGCTGCTTTGCGGCGCCAGCGCCAGCGCGCCGAACGGCGGGCGGGAGGCGTCCTGCGCCGGTTCGCTGTCGAGGAGCGTCAGAGTGTTCACCCCGGCCGCCAGCGCAGCGGCCTGGTGCGGGTGCCGACGGGAGAGGACGCCCCAGGCCGTCTGGAGAGGCCGCCGCCATGCAGCCGCGAGGCCGGGCGGTGTCACGACGTCCGCGGGGCGCGGGGTGTTCGACTCCAGCCGCACCTCGAACCCTCCGGCCGACAGGCGCTGGACGGGTTCCCAGTCCGCCTCGCCACCGTCGGCTCGCCATACGTGGCTGCCGTCGGTGCCGAACCTGAGCCGCTCCCCGGGCGCAAGGGCCCCCCGGTTCGCCGGTAGCCGTAGCCGGCCGACCGAGGGCAGGGGCAGGATGCCGTGGCTGCCCACCCGGACCGTGAGCTCCAGGCGTTGCTCTGCGCGGAAGGCGGCGGCCAGGGCGATGCCCGCGAGGAACTCGGCCTCCGGCACGGTCTGCCCGCGGGCGTCCGCGGAACACGCCGTCACCGCCCAGGAGTGGACCGCGGGGTCCGCGAGCACGAGGTCGAGGGCGGGACCGTCCAGCTTCAGCAGAGCCTGCCAGGTGTCCTGCGCGCCGACGCCGGCGCGGTACAGATAGGCCAGCATCGAGCGGCGCACGTCCAGCACGGCTTCCGACAGGCGCAGTACGGCCGCCTGTTCCGGCGCCCCGCCGGCCGTGAGCGCGCCGATGTCGGACGGCGGCGGCACAGCGTGTTGCCGCGCCGTGGGAGCGGCCGACTGTATGTGCTGGATGAGCTTGAGCAGGTCGGCGCAGTACACCGACGGGTTGGCGAAGCCGCTGCCGGATCTGTACCGGTGCCCGTAGAGCCCGCCGCCGCAGATGCTCACCACCGGACAGGCCCTGCATTGCGCGGACAGCCCGTCCAGGCCCAGGCCGCGGGCCTGGAACCCGGGGTGCCGGGCGGCTTCGTCGAAGCTGTTGACCAGGACGTGATGGCCGGTCTCCGGGGCGCCCTCGGCCACCGTCTTGAGCCAGTCGGCCTGCTCGATCGCCCCGTCGGTCTCTATCACCAGCAGATCGGGACTGCCCAGCCCGAGTGCCTCGGTGAAACCGGGCCCGCCCATCGCCGCGGCCTCCACCGACTCGAACACGCGGATGCTGAACGGCCTGCCGTCCGCGTTCCACCGCTCGTACGCGGTGATCAGCCAGTCCGCGTAGTCCGTGGTGCCGTGCGGACGCGCCGGCGGGTGGTCCCACGTGGCGTGGGGGAGAAGGAAGTCCACGCGCGGAGGGCGCAGTTCGGCCAGCGCTGCATAGACCGCGTCCGGGTCGTTCTCCACGTCCACCGTGCACAACAGGCCCGCGAACGCCGGACGGTGCTCGGGCTGCCCGAGCAGGCGTACCGCCCGCACCGTGTCGTCGTAACTGCCCGTCCCGTCGGCCCGCACCCGGTGGCGGTCGTGGGAGGTCCGGTCCCCGTCCAGGGAGACGCCCGCATGGATGCGTTCCCGTACCAGCAGCGCGCAGAACTCGTCGTCGAGGAGCAGTCCATTGGTCTGCATACGCAGGTCGAGTACGGCGGTGCCGTCCAGCGAGCGGCGCAGTTCGCGGGCCAGGGCGGCCAGCCGTTCGGGTCCGGCGAGCAGGGGTTCACCGCCGTGCAGCACCACGGTGACCCGCTTCAGCCGGTGCGACCGCGCGTGCTCGGCGATGCGCTCGGCGGTGGCCCGGACGATGCGCGGCGCCATCACCCGGGGACGACGGCGCCAGCTCTGATCGGCGTGCCGATAGACGTAGCAATGGTCACAGGCCAGGTCGCACCTGCTGTGGACCTTCACCACGAACTGCCGGAAAGGCCGTGCCACCACGGGCGTCGGCACGTCGTCCGCGCTCCGGCTCAGATGCAGGACTGAAAGATCGCGTAGGCGTGGTTGTCGATCGACGAGGCCCGCCTGACGCCCTGCTCACCCAGGAGGCTGAGGCTCGTCAGAGGCGCGCGGCCGCCCTCTGCGGACCCGCTCTCGGTACCGCGGCCGGTGGGAAGGGCTTCACCCACTGGCTGTGCGGCGGCGCGGTTCACTACGTCGCTGTGCATGACAGTTCCCCTCGGGTGATGCGCCCCGGAGCACCGTAAATCCGCAATTGTGTCGCGTCCCGTACTGGGCGTTCCGGCAGCGGCGTCGCCAACTCGACACCTTCATGCTGCTCTTGGGGCAGGCCCCATGACAAGACGACCTCCGGCCAACCGTTCGAGGAAAACGGCCTTGTGGGGAGCGTATGAGCGGTGCCCGCACGACACGTTCGCGGCGGCCCTCCGCCCCGCCGGACCTTCCGTTGCGACACGCCGTTCTCACACCGCCACATACGCCACCGGCTCACTCCCCGCCACCGCCTCCGCCCTCCCCAGCTTCACCAGCCGCCGCAGATGGGCCTCCGCCTCCGCGATGGCGATGTTCCTCGATCCGTACGGGATCTGCTCCCAGGGCCGGTTCCACTCCATGCGCTCGGCGAGCTGCCAGGGCGTGAGGGGCTCGGCGAGGAGGGCCAGCAGGCCGGTGAGGCGGGCTTCGTGGTGGGTCAGCAACTCCCGTACGCGGGCGGGGGCGTCGGTGAACGCGTGCTGGTGGGCCGGGAGGATCTCGGCGGGGGCCAGGCGGCCGACGCGTTCGAGGGAGGCGAGGTAGTCGCCGAGGGGGTCGGTCACGGTGGTGTCGTCGGGGTCCTCGTACAGGCCGATGTGCGGGGTGATCCCGGGGAGCAGATGGTCGCCGGAGAACAGGCGGCCGTGGCCCGGGAGCCCGACCGGGTGGTCCTCCTCCAGGTGCAGGCAGACATGGCCGGGAGTGTGGCCCGGGGTCCAGATCGCGCGCAGGCGGCGGCCGGGGAGGTCGAGGAGCTCGCCGGGGACGATCTCGCGGTCGGGTGCGGCGGGGGGGAAGCCGGGCAGGGAGGGGGGGGGGCGGGGGGGGCGCAGCGGGGACACGGGGGCTTTGGGGGGGGCGGGCGCCGGGGGCTTGTC
>NZ_LLZG01000003.1 GCF_001509475.1 Streptomyces regalis | reverse complement strand
CGGGCGCTTCCCGCTCAGCGCGTAGGACACGGTGCTCCGCGAGACACCGGCCCGCCGGGCGATCTCACCGATGTTCACGGGAACTCCTTGCTCGAACCGCAGGTCCGCTCCGAGAGGGGCAGGGGCCGCGGGCCGGGTGGGGCTGGGACTGACGACGAGGCCGCATCCGGTCATCGAACCGGTTCGCGTGAAGTGAAGGTAGGAACGATCCAGACGGCTGTCAATACTCCGCGCAGCAGTTCCAGAAACAGCCCCGTAACCTTGGACGCCCCCTATGCAGCCGTTGTGTCACGGGGGTTGCCGACTGGCTGCGCACAGCGCCACCATAAAGCGAACCGGTTCGACGAAGCGCACACTCCGACCGCCCGCAGGAGGCAAGTTGCCTGGATCCGTGTGGGCCAACAGCGGGGTGCGGAGGGCGCGTTGTGCGGGACGGTTGAGGGAGGCTGCCGCCTTTGGGCAGGCGATGACGGCTGCCGCCGACGCGAGGATCCGCGGTATCCCCCCGTGCTGCAGAGACCTCCGCCTCAACTTCCTTGCCTACGTGGAGAATCCACCGGCGATGTCGGCCAACTCCGACGACATCGGGGAGGTACCGAGCGAGGTCGCCGACGTCTGCAGTGGACGCGGCGAAAGACAGGGGTGACCGGCGCATTGCCGGCCACCCCTGTCTTTCCATCGGGTCAATAAGGTCAGTTGATGCGGACGATCTTCCAGAGCTGGTCGTCGACGTTGAGGCTGTTCCACTGGACGATGGCTGCGCCGTCGGTGGTGGAGGACTGGGCGACGCCGGCGACGAGGGTGCTGTTGACGTTGCGGAGCCGGTAGTAGCCGTTGCCCGCGTCGATGAGGGTCCACTTCTGGGAGTGAGCACTCAACGCCGCCTTCGCCTGCCCGGCACCGCCTACGGCGGCGACTACAACCCCGAGCAGTGGCCCGAGGAAGTCTGGGCCGAGGACATGCGTCTGATGCGCGAGGCCGGGGTGACCATGGTCAGCGTCGGCATCTTCTCCTGGGCACTGCTGGAGCCCGCTGAGGGCGAGTACGACTTCTCCCGCATGGACCGGTTGCTGGACCTGCTGCACGAGAACGGCATCGCCGCCGACCTCGCCACCCCGAGCCGCGCCACCCGCCTGGTTCTTCCGGGCTCACCCGGAGGCCCTGCCCGTCGACCGCGACGGCCGCACGCTCTCGTACGGCAGCCGCCAGACGTTCTGCCCGTCCAGCCCGGCCTACCGCACCGCCGCCCTGCGCATCACGCGCGCCCTGGCCGACCGCTACGCCCACCACCCGGCCGTCGCCATGTGGCACATCCACAACGAATACGGCTGCCACAACGCGGCCTGCTACTGCGACGTCAGCGCCGCCGCCTTCCGCACCTGGCTGCGCCGCCGCCACAGCGACGACCTGAAGGCCCTCAACCACGCCTGGGGCACCACCTTCTGGAGCCAGTGGTACTACGACTGGGACGAGATCATCCCGCCCCGCGCCACCGGCGCCGACCCCAACCCGGCCCATGAGCTGGACTGGCGACGCTTCTGCTCCGACGAGTTGCTGTCGCTGTACACGGCGGAACGCGACGTCCTGCGCGAGGTGCCCCCGGCGATCCCCGCCACCACCAACTTCATGGTGAACTTCAACATCGACGCACTGGACTACTGGCGCTGGGCCCCCGAGTTGGACATCGTCTCCAACGACCACTACCTGCGTTCCACCGACCCGGAGTCGGAGATCGACGTCGCTCTCTGCGGCGACCTGGTGCGCTCCATGGCCGGCGGACCGTGGCTGCTGATGGAACACTCCACAGGGGCCGTCAACTGGCAGCCCGTCAACCGCGCCAAGGGGGCCGGCGAGATGCGCCGCAACGCCCTCGCCCACGTTGCACACGGCGCGGACGGCATCGCCTTCTTCCAGTGGCGTGCTGCCAAGGCGGGCGCCGAACAGTGGCACTCGGCGATGCTTCCGCATGCCGGTACCGACAGCCAGATCTGGCGGGACGTCGTACAACTCGGCGCGGATCTCAAGGCTCTGGCCGCAGTGCGGGGCAGCACTGCGACCGCCCAGGTCGCGATGGTGTGGGACTGGAACGCCCGCTGGGCCCTGGAACTGCCTTCCCAGCCCAGCGGCGAGCTGCGCTTCCAGGAGCTCGTACGGGACTGGTACCGGCCGCTGTGGCAGGCCGGCGTGGCCGTGGACTTCGTACGCCCCGGCGACGATCTGTCCTCGTACCGCCTGGTGCTGGCACCCAGCCTCTATCCGGTCGACGACGAGGGCGCGAAGAACCTGACCGCCTTCGCCGAGCACGGCGGCACGCTGGCGGTCGGCTTCCACAGCGGCGCGGTCGACGAGCACTGCCACATCCGGCTGGGCGGCTACCCGGGGGGCCTTCCGGGACGTCCTCGGCGTGCACACCGACGAACTCTTCCCCCCGTTGTCCGGCGAGACGCTCCCCCTCACCGGAGCGGTCCCCCAGGGTGCCACCGCCGCCCTATGGTCCGAGCGCGTCCGGCTCGCAGGCGCCGAACCCGTCGCCCACTACGGCAACGGGCCGCTGAAGGACATACCGGCCGTCACCCGGAACACCCCCGGCGACGGAACCGCCTGGTATGTCGCCACTCGCCCCGACCCCGCGACCCTCTCCGCACTGTTGGCCCGAATCTGCGACGAGGCCGGCGTGCAACCAGTCCTTGCCACCCCGCCGCGCGGCGTCGAAGCCGTCCGACGCAGTGGCACTGACGCCGACTACCTGTTCCTGATCGACCACAGCGGAAACGGTGCCCAAGTCCCCGCCGAAGGCGTCGAACTCCTCACCGGCGAGACCGTCAGCGGCTCGGTCACCGTTCCCGCAGGGGGTGTCGCGGTCGTGCGCGAGGCGCACTGACAGGTGCCGGTTGAGACGGGGTCAACGGGACAGCTGCCCTTTCGAACTCGGCCCAACCGTCGCGCTCTTCCTACCTTGCCGGCCAGACCAGTGCCTGAGCCACGATGACGTTTGCACCATTGAAAGTGACGGCGGGGCCTCCGTGCAGTTCGTAGCCAAGGCCGATTGCCTCGCTCACACGTCGGCAGAACGTCTCGTCATCTGGGCCGGTCAAGACTCGATAGGTGGGCAATCCATCTGGTGGTGTGCTCATGGGGGCAAGGATTTCAGACTCACTCCGATCGGCTGTGGGTGGCCATCGGTAGTCAGCGGAATCTGATCGATACGGCGGCCTTCAGTCGAGCTGCTCGGCCAGTCCGAACAGCCGCTCGGCCGCAGCTCACCGGCCAAGAGGAACCAGCAGGCCGTCGAGCTCCCGGCCCACGGCCGACGCGCTCTGGGTTCGGTGAGACAGGAGACCGCCGACCAGGGCGGGCAGTCCCCTTCGGCATCGGCTCCGGGGCTGGTCACGGTTGGTCGGGCGCCGTCAGGTCGTCCACCAGCTGTCCCAGGGCCGACTTCGGGACGTTTCCGCTCGACCCACTGTCCGACTGCCCCCAGACCGGGCTCGAGTCTGTGGAATCTGAGCCTTTGGTGTCGTTGACCCCCTGGAAGATGCCGAAGTCAATGGGCCCGTCGTCTGCTGAGGCGGGGATGGCGGCGGTGAGGAGAGCCGCACCGGCGAGCGCGGCGGCAGCGATGATCTTCATGCCTGGTTCAACGATGAGGCCGGCGTCAGGATGTCCTGTTCTGCGCCTTTGGCGGAGCGTTGAGTTCGATGGCACGGCTGTGCTCTCTCCGGTCGCGTCGGCGCCTCCGACACAACCCGCCAAGGACGACTACCGCGGTGCCGCAACCCGCGGTAGTCGTGCAACAGCACACTCCGGCTCAGGACAGCACGCGGTAGGTCACGTGCGTGACCGTGCTCGCTGACCGCGACTTCACCTGCTCCAGTTTCAGCGGCGGGACACCCTCGAACAGCCGCGTGCCGGCGCCGAGTGTGAGCGGCACGATGTGCAGCCGCAGCTCGTCGATCAGGCCGGCGGCGAGGTACTGGTTGATGGTGGTCGCGCCGCCCTGGATCGCGACATCGCCGTCGCCGGCCGCCGCGCGTGCCTGGGCCAGGGCCGACTCGATTCCGTCCGTGACGAAGTAGTACGTCGTGCCGCCGTCCATCGGCTGCGGCTCGCGCGCGTGGTGGGTGAGCACGAACACCGGCGCGTGGTACGGCGGATTGTCGCCCCACCAGCCGTTCCACTGCCGATCCCACTCGCCACGTACGGGGCCGAACATGTTGCGCCCCATGATGAACGCTTTGGCGCCGGCCATCTGGTCGACCTCGGCCCGGTTCTCGTCGCGGGTCTCGAACATCCACGCGTGCAGCTTGTCGCCCCAGCCGTCGCCGCCGTCGTCACCGAAGGGGCGTTCCTCGGTCTGGTTGAGCCCCGCCGAGTACCCGTCGGCCGAGATCGTGATGTCGCAGATCACCCTGCCCGTTCGTCTGGTCATTGCTCTCTCCTCCAAGCATCGGAATGAAACGCCCCGGCATCTCGGCATGGGCCGTGACCCCTGTGACACCCAGTCACTCAGAGGAAGGGCACCTGTGCCACGCCATCGCGCGTTTCGTACGCCGTCTACGCCATGATCGACGAGGTGTACGCCGTCAATGCCTCCTTGCCCGAGCACGAGCGTTCGGCGCCCCGGCTGCTGGCCATGCAGATCGCGTGCGAGGTGTACTGGGTCGGCGGCGGACTCGTCGGCGTCGCCCTCGGCGCGGCTCCGCCGGCTCCCGTCAAGGGCCTGGAGTTCGCCCTGTGCGCCCTGTTCACCGTGCTCACCCTGGACGCGTTCCGCTCCCGCAAGGAGCTGCCGTCCCTGCTGCTGGCGGGCGCGAGCGTCACGGTCGCCCTGATCCTCACTCCGGGCATGGCCATGTTCACCGCACTGCTCCTGTTCGTCGGGCTGCTCCTGGCCCGCCATGCCCTCGCCGCCCGCCGCACGGTCCAGGAGGCCGCCCGTGCCTAGCACCTCGTATCTCATCGCCGTCCTGGCGATCGTCTTCAGCATCACGCTCGCCCTGCGCGCCGTCCCCTTCGCCGTGCTGGGCCGACTGCGGGGGTCGGCGATCGTGCAGCGACTGGCGGTGTGGATGCCGGTCGGCATCCTCGCGATCCTCGCCGTGACCGCACTGCACGGCACGATCACGACCGACGCGCACGGCACCTGGTACGCGCTGCTGGCCGTCGCCGTCACGGCCGGTGTCCACCTGGCCTTCGGCCGTCGCACCATTCTCAGCGTGGGCGCAGGCACGGCCGTGTACGTCGTCCTGCTCAACGCCCTCTGAGCCCCCAAGTGCCCGAACTCCCCGCCGCGTCCCCGAAGCCACTCAACTCCCCGAGGAGAAAGCTGCGTTGAGCCCCGACAGCTACTACGAACCGATCGACGACCACCGCTACAAGCCGACGATCCACGCGGGCGGAGCCTGGAGCACGGACGAGCAGCACTTCAGTCCGCTGGGCGGGCTCGTCGCGCACGCCATCGACCGTCACCGCGCCGCCCGGCCGGACGACGGCCTGGTCCTGTCCCGGATCAGCTACGACATCCTCGGCCGCCTCGCCCTCGACGAGTGCGAGATCGAGGTGGAGACCATCCGGCCCGGGCGGACCATCGAGCTCCTCGAAGCGGTCGTACGGATCGCCGACCGGCCGGTCGTCCGGGCCCGCGCATGGTTCCTGGCCGGCCATGACACCACCGCGGTCGCGGGCGGCTCGGACGACCGCCTCACCTCGCCGGAGTCACTCGCGTCGTGGCCGATGTCCGACGTGTGGCCCGGCGGTTACATAGCCTCCCTGGACGTCCGCCCCGTCGCACCGCCCCGGCCGGGCCGTGCGACCGCCTGGATCTCCACGCCGCTGGATCTGGTCGCGGGTGTTCCCGTCAGCCCCCTCGCGTCGTATCTCGCCCTGGTGGACACGGCCAACGGCATCGCCGTCCGGGAGGCGCCCACCGCGTGGATCTTCCCCAATGTCGACCTGACCGTCCACCTGCACCGCCGGCCACGAGGCATCTGGACGGGACTGGACACCACCGTCACCTTCGGTCCGTCCGGGCAGGGCCTCACCAGCACGGTCCTGCACGACGTCGACGGCCCCGTCGGTCACGCCCAGCAGATCCTGACTGTCCGACCCGTGTCGGGGGCATAGCGGGCTCGGCACCCCTGCGATTCTGCAGGTCCCGCCGAGAGCGCCGATCGGCGTGGGCGTCGGTGGATTCGAGTCCACCGAGCTGCACGCGCCGGCCGGAGCGACTCTGCTGCTGTACACCGACGGCCTGGTCGAGTCCCGTAACTCGGACGTGCTGACCGGGGTGGAGCGACTGCGGACACGGTTGCACGCGGTCGCGTCGGGCTCCGCGCCCCCGGCACTGGAAACGCTGTGCGACGAGGCGCTCGGCACGCTGGGTGCGAGGGAACGGGACGACGACATCGCGCTGCTCGCCGCCCGGTTCGAGGGCATCCTGCCGGAGACCGTGGCGTACTGGTACCTGGCCCCTCGCCCTCAGACCGCGGGACAGGCCCGTCGGCTGACCCGCAGGACACTCCCCCTCTGGGGGCTGGACTCCTCGTGGAGTCCACCGAGCTCCTGGTCAGCGAGGTGGTGGCGAACGCCGTACGCTTCGCCTCCCGACCGATCACGCCACGGCTGCTCTGCACGGACGTCCTGCGCTGCGAGGCCGGCCCGGCTGAGCGACGAGGGCGGCCGAGGGCTGTTCCTGGTCGACCAACTGGCACTGCGCTGGGGAGTGACGCGGGTCAGCACGGGCAAGGTGGTCTGGTTCGAACAGCCGCTGCCCCGCGATGAGGCCCGTGATTGAGGCTCACCGCCGACCGCACCTGCGCCGAGCCGGGCCCGGTGGAAGACCGCGTGAAGGACCGCGTGAAGGACCGCGTGGAGGACCGCGTGGAGGAACACCCCCGCGCACGGGATGCTTGAGGGAGGGCGACCCGCGAGGACGGCCGGGAGGTGATGGCGATGATCGCCGTCAACCCGATGGACAGTGCCTCGGTGCTGGCGGCCTTCGGTGCGCTCGGTGTCCTCGTGGTGATCTTCGCGGAGTCGGGGCTGCTGGTGTTCGGCTTCTTCCTGCCCGGTGACACGCTGCTGTTCCCGGCGGGCGTGCTGTGCGCGGGGACCGCCGAGCAGGCGCCGCGGCTGGTGCTGTGGCAGGTGCTGCTGGGCGCGGCCGTCGGAGCCGTCGTAGGGGGCCAGGTCGGGTTCCTGCTCGGGCGGCACGGCGGGCGGGCCCTGCTGGCGCGCACCTCGAAACCGGGCGTGCGGGAGACGGCGGCACGGGCGGAGCGGCTCCTGGCTCGCTACGGCTACGGCAAGGCCCTGGTGATCGGCCGTTTCATCCCGATGGTGCGGACCGTCCTGCACCCGGCGGCCGGCGCGCTCGGCGTGCCCACACGGACCTTCACCGTGTGGCAGATCGTCGGCGGGCTGCTCTGGACGCAGAGTCTCGTCCTGGCCGGATACGCACTGGGCGCCTCCGTCCCCGACGCCGACGACTTCCTGCTGCCGCTGGTCGCCCTCGTCGTGGTCATCTCCCTGCTGCCCCTCCTCCCCATGCTGACCGAGGCCCGCCGCGCGAGGCGGGACCGCTGACCTCGTTCGACCTGTCGGACATTGTTCGAAACCTCTTGACGTTGCACCACACCCCGTTTGACACTCTCGCAACACGACGTCACACAGCCGAAACGGCAGGGTGCCCAGGCCGAGGCCCCGCCATGCCTCAGCAGGGACTCCACATGCCGTACATCGCACGTGTCCGTGGCCGCGCGAGACGTCTGGCGGGTCAACTCGCCGGACTGACCGCCGCGTCACTGCTCCTGGGACTTGCCGTGCCCACTGTTTCCGCTCTGGCCGCGGACACGGCCGAACCGGCGGAGATCACGGACGGTCTCGCCCTCTGGTACAAGCTCGACGCCACCTCCGGCAGCACCGTGAGTGACGCCTCAGGCCACGGCCGCGACGGCACGGTGGGCGGCGCCGCCGACTGGTCGGGCACCGGCGAAGGGCTCGCCTTCAACGGCTCGGACACCTACGTCAAGGTGCCGGACGACGTCATGAAGGGCATGGACGCGATCACCGTCTCGATGGACGTGCGGATCGACTCCGCGCAGTCCACGCCGTACTTCATCTACGGCTTCGGCAACTCGAGCGGCAGCAGCGGCAACGGCTACCTGTTCGCCACCGGCAACTCCTACCGGACGTCCATCGCGAGCGGGAACTGGTCGACGGAGCAGACCACCAAGCCCGCCGACTCGCACAATCTGACCCGCGCGGTGTGGAAGCACCTCACCTACACCCAGACCGGCAGCACCGGTGTGCTGTACGAGGACGGCGTGGAGGTGGGCCGCAACACCGCGGTCACCATCACCCCGGGTGCCATCGGCGCCGGCACCACCACCGCCAACTACATCGGCAAGTCGGTCTACTCCGGCGACAAGCTCTTCCAGGGCCGTATCCGCGACTTCCGGGTCTACGACCGCGCCCTCGCCGGCTCCGAGGTCGAGCAACTCGCCCTCCCCGTCGCCACGCAGGGCGTCGCCGCCGACAAGGCCGCGCTGAGCCTCGGTGACACCAGCGCCGTCACGGCCGACCTCGACCTGCCGAGGACCGGCACGGCCGGCGGTTCCACGATCAGCTGGGCCAGCGACAACCCGGCCGTCGTGTCCGACTCCGGCGCGGTGACCCGCCCCGCGGCCGGTGAACCGGACGGCCACGCCACGCTCACGGCGACCCTGAAGAAGGGCACGGTGACCGACACCAGGACCTTCGACGTCACGGTCCTGCCGGCCTTCGACGACGGGACCGCCACCGAGCAGGCCGCCGAGGCCCTCACCGTCCACAACCTCGACGACGTCCGTGGCAACCTCACCCTCCCGGCGACCGGTTCCTACGGCACCGACGTCGCCTGGTCCTCCGCGAACCCGGACGTCGTCTCCCCCGACGGCGTGGTCCACCGCCCCGCGCACGGCGACGGGTCCACCACCGTCGAGCTGACCGCCACCGTCACCAAGGGCGAGGCGAAGGCGACCCGCACCTTCACCGCGAAGGTCCCGGAGCTCCCCGCGAGGCAAGCCCTCAAGGGCTACATGTTCAGCTACTTCACCGGCGAGGGCACCGCCGACGGCGAGCAGCTCTACGCCGCCCTCAGCAAGGGCAACGACCCGTTGAAGTGGCGGGAGTTGAACGACGGCAAGCCGGTCCTCACCTCCACGCTCGGCGAGAAGGGCCTGCGCGACCCGTTCATCATCCGCTCCCCGGAGGGCGACAAGTTCTACCAGATCGCCACCGACCTCAGGATCTACGGCAACGGCGACTGGGACGCCTCCCAGCGCACCGGCAGCAAGTCCATCATGGTCTGGGAGTCCACCGACCTCGTCCACTGGACGAACCAGCGCCTGGTCAAGGTCTCCCCGGACAGCGCGGGCAACACCTGGGCGCCGGAAGCGTTCTACGACGCACAGCGCGGTGAGTACGTCGTCTTCTGGGCGTCGAAGCTGTACGACAACGAGGCGCACTCCGGCGACACGTACAACCGCATGATGTTCGCGACCACCCGCGACTTCTACACCTTCAGCGAGCCCAAGGTGTGGATCGACCGCGGCTACTCCGTCATCGACTCCACGGTGATCGCGCACGACGGGACGTACTTCCGCCTCTCCAAGGACGAGCGGAACAACACCTCCTCCACCCCCAACAGCAAGTTCATCTTCGAGGAGAAGAGCGACTCCCTGCTGGACCTGTCCTGGGACGCCGTCGCCGAGGGCATCGGCAAGGGTGCGATGAGCGCGGCCGAGGGGCCGCTGGTGTTCAAGTCGAACACTGAGGACAAGTGGTACGCCTTCCTGGACGAGTTCGGCGGCCGCGGCTACATCCCCTTCGAGACAACCGACCTCGCCTCCGGCACCTGGACCCCGTCCACCGGCTACGACCTGCCGGCCAAGCCCCGCCACGGCACGGTGCTCCCGGTGACGCAGGCCGAGTACGACCGGCTGCTGCGCGCCTACCAGCCGGACCAGTTGGTGGAGAGCGTCGAGGGCGTGACGGTGAAGACGCGGATCGGTGAGGCCCCGGTCCTGCCTGCCACCGTGATCGCCGAGTACGCCGACGGTGTGAAGCGCCCCGTCGCCGTCACCTGGGAGGACGTCCCGGAGTCGAAGTACGCCGAGGCCGGCACCTTCACCGTGACCGGGAGCCTGCCGGACGGCGCCGCGATACCGGTCCTGGCCGAGGTCACCGTCTCGGAGGAAGGCCCGGACGTCCCGGCCGACCTGCTCCTGCAGTACGACTTCGACGAGACCGGCGGCAACATCGCCCGTGACGCCGGCGGACACGGCTACCACGGCACCTACGTCCGTACGCCCGACTTCGGCACCGGCGTCGACGGCGGCTCGTTCAAGATGTCGGGCGGTTCGAGCAGCTCGACCACCTCGCCGTACGTCCGCATCCCGAACGGTGTGCTGAAGAACGCCGACAGCGTGACCGTCTCGACGTACGCCAAGTGGAAGGGCGGCGACAACTTCCAGTGGCTGTTCGGGCTCGGCCCCGACAGCAACAAGTACCTGTTCGCGACGCCCTCCAACGGCGGCTCCAGCCTCTACTCGGCCATCACCAAGGCGAGTTGGTCGGCCGAGTCGAAGCTGACGGCCGGCTCGCAGCTCACGCCCGGCGAGTGGCGGCACGTCACCGTCACCCTCGACGGCGCGACCGGCACGATGGTCCTGTACGTCGACGGCATCCAGGCGGCCCGGGCGACCGGCGTCACCACCAAGCCGTCCGAGCTGTACGACGCGAACAAGGACTACAGCGGCTACATCGGCCGGTCCCTCTACTCGGCCGACCCGTACTTCGGCGGCGAGGTCGACGACTTCCGCATCTACGACCGGGCCCTCACGTCAGCGGAGGTCATGGAGCTCAGCGGCAACACCGCGGGCATCGCCAAGGCGACGGACCCCGCGCTGAAGGTCGACGCCCTCGTGGACAACGGCGGCAGCAGGATCACGCTGCCGATGAAGGAGGGCACCGACCTCACGGCGCTGGCACCGGAGTTCACCCTCGCCCACGGCGCGGCGATCAGCCCCGCCTCCGGCAGCGTGCGGGACTTCAGCAAGCCGGTGACGTACGAGGTCACGGGCTCTGACGGCAAGAAGCGCACCTGGACGGTCTCGGCGCTCATCATGAAGAGCCCGGTGCTGCCGGGGCTCAACGCCGACCCGAACATCGTCCGCTTCGGCGACACCTTCTACCTGTACCCGACCACCGACGGCTTCGAGGGCTGGAGCGGTACGCAGTTCAAGGCGTACTCCTCCACCGACCTGGTCCACTGGAAGGACCACGGCGTCATCCTCGACCTCGGTCCTGACGTCTCCTGGGCGGACAGCAGGGCCTGGGCGCCGACGATCGCCGAGAAGGACGGGAAGTACTACTTCTACTTCTGCGCCGACGCCAACATCGGTGTCGCCGTCTCCGACTCGCCGACCGGCCCCTTCAAGGACGCGCTCGGCGGGCCGCTGCTCAAGGCGGGCCAGTTCAGCGGCCAGATGATCGACCCGGCGGTCTTCACGGACGATGACGGCCAGTCGTACCTGTACTGGGGCAACGGCCACGCCTATGTGGCTCCGCTGAACGACGACATGACCTCCGTCGACACCTCGAAAATGAAGGACATCACGCCCAGCGGCTACAACGAGGGCACCTTCGTCATCAAGCGCAAGGGCACCTACTACTTCATGTGGTCGGAGAACGACACCCGGGACGAGAACTACCGCGTCGCCTACGCCACCGGCCCCTCCCCCACCGGCCCGTGGACCAAGCACGGCGTGATCCTGGAGAAGGACCTCTCCCTCGGTATCAAGGGCCCCGGCCACCACTCGGTGGTCCACGTCCCGAAGACCGACGAGTGGTACATCGCCTACCACCGTTTCGCCGTCCCCGGCGGTGACGGCACCCACCGCGAAACGACCGTCGACAAGCTGGAGTTCGACTCCGAGGGCCTGATCAAGAAGGTCGTCCCGACGCTGACGAGTATCGACCCGATCGTCAACAGGGAGCCGGCGATCGTCTCCACCACCGGCCCGACGTCCCCCGTGCCGGCCGGCCGCAGCATCACCCTCACGGCCGGGTTCCGTGACGCCGACGTCGGCGACACCCACACCTGCCGGATCGACTGGGAGGACGGCACCGAGCCGACGGCCGGCACCGTCGACGGCACGACCTGCCGGGCCGAGCACACCTATACCAAGGCCGGACTCCACCGCCCGGTGATCACGGTCACGGACAACGACGCGGGCTCGGACCGTGCGACACTCCCCGAGCTGATCGTCTACGACCGTGCCGCGGGCCCCGCACTCGGCACCGGCCTGATCACCTCCCCGGCCGGCGCCTACCCGGCCAAGCCGAGCCTGACCGGCAAGGCCGTCTTCTCCTTCGCCGCCGCCTACCCGAAGGGTGCGACGGTCCCCAGTGGCAAGGCGACCTTCGACTTCGCCGCGGCGAAGCTGAAGTTCCGCTCCGCCGGCTCCGACTGGCTGGTGGTCACCGGCTCCAAGGCCGTCTACCAGGGCTCCGGCACGGTGAACGGCAGCGGTGGCTACGTCTTCCGGATCACCGCCACCGACGGTCCGGACACCTTCCGTATCAGGATCTGGAAGAAGTCCACCGATGACGTCGTCTACGACAACGCCACCGGCGCGAAGCCCACGGGTGTCGTGACCGTCGGCAGCGATCGGTCCTAGTCCCTACGTGCCCTGAGCCAGCGCCGCGACCTCGGCCTGGCTCAGGGCCCTGCCGTACACGCGGAAGTCGTCGACCGCCGCTTTCAGATACGGGTCGGCGGAAGATCCGACGGGAGCAGCCGCATGGCGGGCCACCGCAGCGCGGCTGCTCCCGGACGACTCAGCAGAGGCAGGGGTCGGTGCCCCGCCCGAGACCGCCGATGTCGCCGTCCCTCAGGGCCCCGGCGTAGGCCTGCACCTCGTCGACGTCACCGTGCAGGTACTCCCCCCAGCCGTCACCGGCCTTGGCCCGGCCGACCTGCAGGACGCCGGAGCTGTGCCAACCGTCCGGGAGAGCGGCGGTGGCGTCGGCGTTGGTGTGGCCGTCGAGGTAGAGCTTGATCCGGTCGGTCGCGTCGTCGTAGACGACGGCCAGCCGGTGCCCCTGGCCCTCGCCGCCGTCCGCGGCCTCTATCTGCGAGACGACGACCTCGGGTGCCCCGGCCTCGTCCCGCTGCGGCATCACCAGCTGCCAGGCGTGGACCGACGGGTCGTAGCGCACCTTGAAGGCGTCCGTGTGCTCACCGGCCTGCGACAGCACGGTCATCGGAGCGGCCGGTTCGGCGTCGGCGAGGCGGACGACCACGCCGACGGTGAAGCTGTCCGAGGTGTCCACGACGGCGCTCTCGGTGGCCGCGTACCCGGTCTCGCCGTCCAACTGGAGGTGGCCGTCACCGACGAGGGGGTAGGGCACGAACGGGCAGTCCGGATCGAGCTCGGGGAGGCAGGTGCCGTCCGGGCCACGGTGGATCGAGGCGCCCGGGCCGAGGGCCAGCGGCGCCTTGCCGCCCTGCTCGGGGCTCACGCCGTCGGTGGCAGTCTCCAGCGACCAGTGGCCCAGCAACGTCGGCCTGCGGTACGCGAGTTCGGTGATCTCCGCCGGAGCGACCACCCGGTCGTACGCGCGGACGTCGCCGACCTCGCCGTGCCAGCGGTCCCGGTAGCCGTCGCCGTTGCGGGAGCGGCCGATCTGGAAGGCACCGGCGGTCTCGGCGGGCGTCGCCTCGGTCCTCGTGCCGACCTCGTGGCCGTTGACGTAGAGCTGTGCCCGGCCGGTCTCCTTGTCGTACAGGCCCAGCAGGTGGGCCCACTCCCCGGTCTCCGGAGCACCGCCCGTGATGCGGGCGCCGCCGACGGTGAACGACCAGACGGGTCCCTCGTCCCGGGTGCGCAGCCCCAGCTCGAAGGCGGCGGAGCTCCCCGCGTCCTGGCCGGCCACTGCCATGTTCCGGTCCGTCCGCGCGGGCCGCGCCCAGGCGCTGACGGCGAAGGTCCGTCCGGTGTCGACGACGGGCACGTCCGGAGTGAGGAAGGCGTGACTGCTGCCGTCGAGGCCGGCCACAGCGGCCAACTGCGTACCCCGGGGCGCCGTCGCGCCGAAGGCCACGCCGGAACCGGCACGGGCAACCGGCCCGGTCTCGGCCGCCGCGGACGTGGCTCCCGCCGCGTCGGACAGCGTCCAGTGGGCGACCGGGGCCCGGCCCGCCTTGACCCAGATCCCGTAGGTGGTGGACGTACTGCTGCGGCCGGAACGGTCGATCGCGCGGACGCTCAACCGGTCCGGTCCGGACTTCAGCGGCAGGTGACGGATGGTGACAGGGCCGCCGAGCTCGTCGGGGCGGGCCGTCTGCTGCGGTCCGCCGAGGAAGCTGTAGACGTACTCGACGACGTCGTCCGACGGGGAGTCCATGGTGAAGGTGCCGTAGACGCCGACGCCGTCCTGGAGCTGCTCCTCCGGGTAGTCCGGGGAGGTGACGACCGGCTGCTGAGGGCTCGCGTCGTCGTACACGAACTCGCAGACCGCCCCGGCCCCTTCGGAGCTCCAGGCGGAGACCGCGGTGCCGTCGTTCGCGCGCACGTGCCAGGAGACGACGGTGTTCGCCGGGATGTCCTGCGGCATGCGCCATTGCTGGCTCGTGCCGGACAGCGTCGCGCTCGTGGTGTACGTACGGCGCTGCTCGGCCCCGTCGGAATCCGTCCACCATGCCTCGAACTCGCCGCTGACCAGGTTGGCCTCGGCCGGCTGGTTGTCCTCCTCCGGGTCGTACAGCACGGCCCGCAGCGTCGGCGGCTCCCCGACATACGCCTTCTGTTCCCCCGTGGCGCACGCCTTGGTGATGGTCCGCAGATCCTGGACCAGCGGCTGACGCGGCGGCAGGTTCTCGGCGGCGTGGGCGACGCCGGGCGCGGTCAGGACCGCGGCGGTGACGAGGCAGCCCACCGCAAGACGGCCGGGTCTGTGCCGACTTCCACTGCTTCTGGCGCTGTTCACGTTTCTCCTCCCCTGGTGGACCCGTGGATCACACGGGCCGCAGGAGGCTAACAGCGCCCACTGACATGACCAGAACCGTTTTCCCTTCACGGTTCCCTTCGAGCATGCAGACCGACTGGTTCCAGCCCCTCCGACCCCCTGAAACCGCTCTGAAGCCGCGCCGAAAGCGGCCCCCCGCACGCTCTGGGGCATGAACTCACCACGGCAGCGCACCGGTCAGACACCCCCGGCCATCGAGGCCGCAGGCCTGCGCAAGGCGTACGGCACGAAGGTCGTCCTCGACGGCATCGACCTGCAGGTGCCGCGCAGCACGGTCTTCTCGCTGCTCGGCCCGAACGGCGCCGGCAAGACCACCACCGTCCAGATCCTCTCCACCCTGATCCGTGCCGACGGCGGCACCGCCCGTATCACCGGGCACGACGTGGCCGCCGAGCCGCAGTGCGTGCGCGCCGCGATCGGGGTCACCCGGCCAGTTCTCCGCCGTCGACAACCTGATCAGCGGCGAGGAGAACATGGCGCTGATGGCGGACCTGCACCACCTGGACCGCCGCGAGGGCAGGCGCGTCACCGCCGAGCTCTTCGAGGAACTTCTGGTACGGCGGCCCACGGCACCGAAGTTGGCCGTGGACCGCGCCGACGTCCGCTTCGGACACTGGCCCGGCGACGGCTTCCACCTGCTGAGCCTGCCCGTCAGGCTGTGAGCCTGTCCCCCACCAGGGCAAGCGCGGCATCGCGCAGCGCCTTGTCGGCGTTCTCGGCGTCCTCGCGGGCGCGGGCCGAGGACATCGTGGGCTGGAAGTTGCGCAGGTACCTGAACCTCTGGGCGAGCGCGATCAGCCGTACGCCACCCGCCTGCCCGTTCGCCAGATCAGCCGTTCCGAGCGCGAGCAGCAGCGCACCGCGCAGCGGGAAGTACGCCTGCCGGACGGCCGGCGGGCGGTTCAGCAGGTTCGTGAGGCGGTCGGGGAAGGCGGCGGGAAGGTGTGCGACGAAGGCCGTTCGGCCGTACCTGGCGCGTGCGGTCGCGGCGACGGCCTGGAGCTCCGGCCCCCAGGCCTCCATCACCGGTTCACCGCCGGGCACCGGGTTCGTGATGTGCGCCAGCCGGTCCAGGGCCCGGCGCCACAGACCCAGTCCCGTCTCGATGTCGCCCCGCGCCAGCGCGATCTCGGCGCGGGCGCCCAAGTCGGGGGTGAACGGGTCCGACGCGGCACTCTCGGGCTGGTGCCGCAGCGCCTGCTCCAGCCAGTGTTCGGCCTCGTCGAGGTCCCCGGCCTGCAGACAGGCCAGCATGATCCCCCAGCGCAGGCCGATCGAGTCGGCCCACGCGCCGTACTCCTCGAGGGCTTCGAGCGCGGCCTTCATGGGCCCGATCGCCTCCGCACCGAGCTCCCTCTGCAGACACAGTTCGGCGAACCGGGCCCCCGGCCAGATCCGGAGCACCGGGATGGCCTGGTCGCCGACCGCGTCGAGCATCCGGCGGGCGGCCATGGCGGCCCGGTCGGGTTGCCCGTCGTGCTCCCACACATAGCTGGCGGCACCGTTGGCGATGCCCGCGAGCAGCGGTTCGTCGCTGTCGCACAGCGCGTCGAGGGTGCCGCGGCCGCCGGGTGTGAGCACCTCGGGCAGGGCGCTCAGCACCGTCGCCACGGCACGGACCAGGGTGTCCGGCGGGCGGGCGGCAGGCGGCGCAGCGCGACGAGGGTGCGCGGCGCGCCGGGGCCGAGGCCGAGGAAGGAGTTGGCGGTCAGCAGGGCGGCCGCGGTGCGGGTCGGTGCGACGTACTCGGGGCCGGGCCGGTAGTGGGAGAGCAGCGACGCGGTGTCCTCGGTGAGGGCGATCAGCCGGGCGTAGTTGGTACCGGCCTCGGTGGAGCACAGGCTGCCCAGCACGCTGTGACCGCGGCGACGGTGTCGCTGTCCGCGTGGTCGAGCGCGAGCCGCAGGGCGTGCACGAGGTTGTCCTGTTCGGCGCGGATCAGGTGCCCGGATGCGAACGAGTTGGCGCCGAAGGGCGCGTCGTGGTGGGCCACCCCGAAGTCCCGTGCCCAGCAAAAGAATCGCGCGGTGACCGCCTCGTCCTCACCGGCCCGCTCCCGATGCGCGGCCGCGAACTCCCGTACGGTCTCCAGCATCCGGAAGCGGGTGCCGTGCGGGGTGTCGGTCACCTTGAGCAGGGACTGGTCGACGAGGTCCTCGACGACCTCCAAGGCGTCGAGGTCGTCTATGAGTTGTTCCGCTGCCTCGGCGGTTCCCGCCGACCTGAGCGGGCCAGCGACAGCGCCCGCAGTCGCGTCAAAACCCGGTGCGAGGCGGCGAGTTCGAGGCGCAGCGCCGCCACGGATCGTCGAGGAGCCCTCCCTCCGCCGGGGCGCCGTCCCACAGCGCCAGCCCCTCCTCGGTCTCGGCGACCGCGCCGTGATGGTCGCCGGCCCGGGCCTTCTCCGTGGCCGCGGCGGCGTGCAGCTGGACGGCCCAGGCGTCGACCTCGTCCTCGCGCAGGGCGATGCGGTAGCCGATGGGGGTGCTCGCGATGACCTCGCCGCCCAGCAGCGAGCGGGCCCGCGAGACCAGGATCTGCAGTGCCTTGGTCGGGTTCTCCGGCTGCTCGTCCGGCCACAGCCCGGCCACGAGCCGCCCCGTGCCGCATCCCGCCCGCGGCTCCCCGGCCAGCAACGCGAGCAGGGCGCGCAGGCGGGGCGCGGTGATCTCCTTGCCCCGGTGGGAGACGGACGTCAGCAGCGTCAACTCGATGGTCACCCGAGCAGATTAGTCAGAACGGGTGATCACAGCGGGCGGCCGAAAACGGGTGCAACCCTCTCGCAACGTTGCCTGTGCTGCCCTTGCTGCCATGTATGAGGAGACCCCGCGCGTCGAACTCACTCCCGCGGCCGCCGACCTGCTGCGCCGTCTGCGCGCGACGCACGGCCCGCTGATGTTCCACCAGTCCGGCGGCTGCTGCGACGGCAGCGCGCCGATGTGCTACCCGGAGGGCGAGTTCCGCACCGGCGACTCGGACGTGCTGCTCGCGGAGCTGGACGTCGAGGGGGTGGCGGAGCCGGTGACGTTCTGGATGGCGCGCAGTCAGTACGAGGCGTGGAGCCACACCCGGCTGATCGTCGACGTCGTCGAGGGCCGGGGCAGCGGCTTCTCGCTGGAGGCACCCGAGGGGGTGCGTTTCCTCACCCGTTCGCGGGTCGTCGGCGCCTAGCAACCCTGCCGGTCATCGCCGTCTGGTGCACTTCCCCTGAGTCCTGGGACATTTGACGAGACATCAGGGGGGGAACTGTGACGCTTCGTCAGAAACGGTTCGTTGCAGGCAGAGCGGCGCTCACGCTGCTCACGACACTCAGCGCGCTGGCCGGTGCGGCCCTGGTGGGGGCGGCCCCGGCCGGCGCCGCGGAGCCGGGAGGCCGGATCGCGCCGGGTGTCGCGTACGACGAGTTCGACATCCCGGCGGCCAAGGGCACCGCGCACGCCCACGTCCTCACCGTCGACCTGCGCAATCCGCACGTACACCTCGATCTGCTGCATCCGGGGGCAGTGGCGGCGCGGGCGACTCTGTCGCAGCAGGCCACCGCACAGGGCGCCGTCGCGGGCGTGAACGGCGACTTCTTCAACATCAGCGAGACCCAGCACCCGGGCGTCCAGGCGACCGGCGCGAGCGTGGGTCCGGCGATCGCAAGCGGCGAAGTGCTCAAGGCGGCGGTGCCGAACGGCCAGCGTTTCGGGCCGGCGCTGCCGCCCGGCACGAGCACCGAGGACGTGCTCGGCGTGGGTGTCGACCGCAGGGCCAGGCTGGACGGTCTGACCCTCGTCGGCTCGATCCGCACACCCGAGAGCCGGCTGCCGCTGCGCGGGCTCAACCAGTACGCGCTGCCGGTCGGCTCCATCGGGGCGTTCACCGCCGCGTGGGGCAGCGCCTCCCGGGTGCGTGCCACCTGCGGCACGGACACGGACCGGGCGGCTCCGTGCAGCGGCGACACGTACGAGGTGACGGTCCGTCGCGGCCGGGTCGCGTCGATGGCCGACACCCCCGGGAGCGGGCCGATCGCCCCGGACACCACCGTCCTGGTGGGCCGGGAGGCGGGCGCGCAGCAGTTGCGGAAGTTCTTCGCGGGCGAGCCGGTGAAGGTACGGCACCGGCTGGTGGCGTCGGCGTCACGGGTCCCGTACCGCTTCGCCCTCGGCGGTTACCCCGTGCTCGACGAGGGACAGCCGCTGCCCGGCCTCGACAACAGGGCCTCGGCCGTGCGCACCGCCGTGGGCATCGCGGACCGCGGCCGGCGCCTGCTGCTGCTCGCGCTGGACGGCGCGCCCGAGTACCGCACGGGCCTGACCATCGCCGAAGTGGCGGACGTCATGCGGGAGTTGGGCTCGGTCGACGCCTTCAGCCTGGACGGTGGCGGTTCGTCGACGCTGGTCGCCCGAGAGCCGGGAGCGGCGGATGTCTCCGTACGCAACCACCCGTCCGGCGGCGTGGAACGAGCCGTCCCCAACGGCATCGGGGTCTTCTCGACGACGTGATCCTCACGGTCTCAGGCTGCTGACGATGTCCGCCGTGGCCGTCAGGCCGCTGCTGATGGTGGGCGCCATGCTCGTGCTGGCCAGGTAGAAGCCGAGCAGCAGGCACACCAGCGCGTGGGTGATCTTCAGCCCGCCGCTGCGCACGAAGATCACCGCCAAGATGAACAGCAGCAACACCACAGAGATGGAAATGGCCATCGTCAACCTCCTCCGCCACGCCGACTTGCCCGGTTCACGGCGTTCGGCCGTAAGTGTGGCGTAGCGGAGGGTTCGTCCGGGCGGCTGAGCTGTACTCCGAACGAGTGGTGTCCCGCGCGGTGTGCCGGGCGGTGCGCCTAGGCCGTCCGGTGGGCGTCGAGGAAGGACTCCAGGCCGGCGAGGTCGTCGGTGTTGATGTAGTCGACGTCGGCGGCGAGCAGTTCGCTCCACAGGGCGTCCCGGGCGGGACCGGCCACGTCCGGGGTGGCCCAGAAGCGCACCTTCTGCCCCCGTGAATGGGCCGCCTGGACGATGCCGCGCAGCTTGCTCCGCTCGGCGTCCGGGAAGGCGCCCACGCCGAGCCAGGTGAAGTTGAGTGTCCAGTTGTCGCTGATCAGCGGGGCGAAGGAGGCGGGCGCGGAGCTGCCGAGGTCGGCGAGACGGCCGTCGTAGAAGGCCCGGCGCACGGTCTGGGCCTCCATCGGCACCCGGGCGGCACGGTCACCGGAGATCACGGCGGTGACCGCGCCCGGGAACACGCGGCCGTGGGCGTACGTCGTGAACAGGTGCTTGTAGCGCTTCAGGTGCTGGTCGAGTGCGAGGTACGTCGACGAGCCCTCGGTCTTGATGTCGATGAGCAGCTGGATCGGCTTGCGGTAACCCCGGTAGACCGAGCCGCGGTTCGCCCTGACGCGGGCGGCGAGCGGGTCGAGGTACAGGGACTCAAGTGTGCGGGCGGGGTCGAGGTCCTCGGGGTCGTGGGCGACGAGGAGTTGGTCGCCGACCAGGTAGATGTCGGCCTCGAGGCTGCCGAAGCGGTGGTCGAGGGCGTCGAGGAGGGGACGCGGGTGCTCGTAGTCGTTGTGGGCGTGCGCCCGCCACAAGGGGCGCGGGCCGTGCTTCTGTTCGCCCGCCGACGCACGCGTGGCGGGCAGGGCGACGGTGCCCGCGAGGGCGGCACCGAGGGTGGTGAGGGCTCTGCGACGGGTGGTGAGGGCCATGCTCTGCCTCCCTGACAGGGGCGGATGGGGGCGGTAGGGAACCGCTGCGAGTATGCGATCCCGAAGCCCACAAACTGCAGAGCCGGGCAGGGAGTTGGCCGGACTGCCGCCCTGCGTTCACTTCGTCCGTGCAGAGCACACGAGAAAGCCCGCCCCAGGTGGGGCGGGCTTTCCGTGTGCTTCGCTCAGGTGTACGTCAGGGAGCCTGCAGGTCGACGAGTTCGGCCAGCGCGGCACGGTGGGCGCCCGCGGTGCCGTAGGCGATCGAGTCGGCCTTGGCCCGCTTCAGATACAGATGGACCGGGTGCTCCCAGGTCATCCCGATACCGGCGTGCAGTTGCAGCGCCTCCTCGGCGGCGTGCACGGCGACGGGCGCCGCGTACGCCTGGGCGACGGCCACCGCCACGTCGACGTCCTCGCCCGTCGCGAGCGCGTCGGCGGCACCCCGCGCTGCCGCGCGCAGGTTGACGACCTCCAGCCACAGCTGGGCGAGCCGGTGCTTGAGCGCCTGGAAGCCGCCGACGGGACGGTTGAACTGCTTGCGGTCCTTCAGATAGCGGACCGTCTCGGTCAACGTCCAGTCGGCGAGCCCGAGTTGCTCGGAGGCGAGCAGCCCGGCCCCAGCACGCAACGCTCGCCGTACGGCGGGCTCGGCGTCCCCCAGCAGGCGGCCGGCCGCACCCTCCAGAACCACCCTCGCCACCGGCCGGGTCAGGTCCAGGGACACCTGCGGGGTGACGGTCACGGCATCGGCGTCCACCGCATACAGGCCACCGTCGTCCGCGGGCACGAGCAGCACGTCGGCGACGGCCGCGTCCGCGATGCCGGTCAACTCCCCGTGCAGGACCCCGCCCTCATGGCGTACGACCTTGTAGGCGCCGCCGGGAACGACGTTCAGGGCGACGGCGAGGGCACCGATCCGCCGACCGGACGCCAGCTCGGCGAGCAGGCCCCCTTCGCCCTCGCAGGCCAGCAGGGCCTCGGTCGCGACGACGGCGCTCGTCAGATACGGCACGGGAGCGACGGCGCGCCCCAACTCCTCCAGTACGACGGCGACTTCGCGGTGCGTGGCACCCTGGCCGCCCTTCGCCTCCGGGACCAGGAGCCCCGCCAGGCCCATACCGTCGGCGAGCGCCTTCCAGGCCGCCAGGTCGTGCGGGGCGTCCGACTCGGTGCGCGCGATGACGCCGGGCGCGTCGCAGTGGTCGGCGAGCAGGTCCCGCACGGCGGCCCGCAGCGCCTCTTCCTCCTCCGAGTACAGCAGGTCGGGCTGGGTGCTCATCGGGACAGATCCTTCCACGCGACGTCCTTGTCGGTGCGCGGCTCGGACGGCAGGCCCAGAACGCGCTCGGCGACGATGTTCAGCAGGACCTCGCTGGTCCCGCCCTCGATGCTGTTGCCCTTGGAGCGGAGGTAGCGGTAGCCGGCGTCGCGGCCGGTGAAGTCCACCAGCTCGGGGCGGCGCATGGTCCAGTCGTCGTACAACAGGCCCTCCTCGCCGCGCAGTTCGACCTCCAGGCCGCTGATCTCCTGGTTGAGGCGGGCGAAGGCGAGCTTCATGCCGGCGCCCTCGGGGCCGGGCTGACCGGCGACGAGCTGCTGGCGGAGGCGTTCGCCGGTGAGGCGGGCGACCTCGGAATCGACCCACAGCTTGAGCAGCCGCTGGTACAGGTCATGGGTGCGCAGTTCGGGGCGTTCGCGCCAGGTCTTCGAGACCGGGCCGATCATGCCGCCCTCGCGGGGCAGCCGCATGCCGCCGATGGCGACGCGTTCGTTGTTCAGCGTGGTCTGCGCGACCCTCCATCCGTCGCCGATCTCGCCGAGGCGCCGCGAGTCCGGGATACGGACGTCCGTCAGGAACACCTCGTTGAACTCGGCCTCGCCGGTGATCTGGCGCAGCGGCCGGACCTCGACGCCGGGGTCGGTCATGTCGCACAGGAAGTACGTGATGCCCGCGTGCTTGGGCACGTCCGGGTCGGTGCGGGCGATGAGGATGGCCCAGCGGGAGTTGTGGGCGCCGGACGTCCACACCTTCTGCCCGTTGACGACCCAGTCGTCGCCCTCACGGACGGCGCGCGTGCCGAGCGCGGCCAGGTCGGAACCGGCGCCGGGCTCACTGAAGAGCTGGCACCAGACCTCCTCACCGGTCCACAGGGGCCGCAGGAACCGCTGCTTCTGCTCCTCGGTGCCGTACTTGAGGATCGTCGGGGCGGCCATGCCGAGCCCGATGCCGTTGCGGCGCGCGTCGTTGTCGGGGGCTCCGGCAGCCTCCAACTCGGCGTCCACGACAGCCTGGAGAGAGCGCGAGGCACCCAGTCCCCCGAGGCCCTCCGGGTAGTGCACCCACGCCAGACCCGCGTCGAAGCGGGCACGGAGGAACTCCAGACGGTCGGTCGTGGCCGGCGGGTGCGCGGCCAGCAACTCCGCCGTACGGCGGCGCAGTTCGGCGGCGTCGATCATGCCGCTCCTCCTTCGGTGAGTCCCGGGATCACGGCGACGCGGCCCGTGGTGACGCCGTCGGCGACCCGCTGCACGGCGGCTGCCGCCCCGCCCAGCGGGACGCGCTCGCTCACCAGCGGCTTGATCGCGCCGCGGGCGGCCAGCTCGGTGAGCTGTTCGTGGCAGTGCTGGATCAGCTTCGGGTTCTTGGTGTTGTACAGGCCCCAGTGCAGGCCGAGGATCGAGTAGTTCTTCACCAGGGCGTGATTGAGCGCCGGGCTGGGGATCGAGCCGCTCGCGAAGCCGACGACCACGATCCGCCCCTCGAAGGCGACGACCTTGGCGGACTGGGCGTAGGCCTCGCCGCCGACGGGGTCGTAGATGACGTCCGCGCCCCGGCCGCCGGTGGCCTCCTTCACGGCACCGATGACGTCCTCGCTCCGCCGGTCGATCACGACGTCGCAGCCCAGCTCCCGCGCGACCGCGACCTTGTCCGCGCCGCCCACGACACCGATGACGGTCGCGCCGGCCGCCTTCCCGAGCTGCACGGCCGCGCTGCCGACCCCTCCGGCGGCAGCGTGGACCAGCAGCGTCTCGCCGACCTCCAGCCCGGCCCGCCGGTGCAGGCCGAACCAGCCGGTCTGGTAGCCGATGTGCAGGGCGGCGGCCTCGGCGTCGTCCAGCGCGTCGGGGGCGGGCAGAAGCGCGGCGGCGTCCGCGACGGCGTACTCGGCGAAACCGCCGAACGGCAGCGCCGGGTTGGCGATCACGCGGCGCCCGTCCTCGGTCTCGCCGCAGATCTCCACGCCCGGTGTGAACGGCAGCGGCGGCCTGACCTGGTACTGCCCCCGGCACAGCAGGGCGTCCGGGAAGTTGATGTTCGCGGCACGCACCTTCAGCAGGACCTGGCCGTCACCGGGCGTGGGCGGCTCGACGTCCTCGAGGCGCATCACCTCGCTCGGCTCGCCGTTCTCGTGCACTTGCCATGCCTGCATGCGGGGCCTCCACGGGGGACTACTTCGTCTGACCGGGGTCGCTTCGCATACTAAGCGGTCGCTTGCCGATCAGGGAACAGGCAGCGGCGGAACAGTAGCGGGCGTCACGGCCGCCGGGGCTGCGCCCGTACGTGCATCCGCTCCCCCTGCGGCCCGAACAGACTCAGGAACTCCGCCGGCCCCTGACCCGTCGACCCGAACCAGTGCGGCACCCGCGTGTCGAACTCCGCCGCCTCTCCCGCCGTGAGCACCACGTCGTGCTCGCCCAGCACGACCCGCAGCCGCCCGGACAGCACGTACAACCACTCGTAGCCCTCATGGGTTCGAGGCTCGGGCTCTTCCGTGCGCTGCGGGACCAGCACCTTGTAGGCCTGGAGGCCCCCGGGCTGCCGGGTGAGCGGCCAGTAGGTGCGTCCGTGTCGCACGAGGGGCTTGGACCTCACCCGCGGGTCGCCCACCGGCGGCGTCCCGACCAGCTCGTCCAGCGGCACCTGGTGCGCCTGCGCGATCGGCAGCAGCAGCTCCAGGCTGGGCTTGCGCAGACCGGACTCCAGCCGGGACAGGGTGCTCACGGAGATCCCGGTCGCCTCGGAGAGCGCCGCGAGCGTCACCTCCCGGTCCTTGCGGATCCTCCGCAGCCTCGGGCCGACCTCCGCGAGAACGTCATCGGTAGTCATGGGTCGTATTGCAGAATCAGCAAAGACGTTTGTCAATCCCGCGCCCGCGGAGTGACCGTGTCGGCATGACGGAAACAACCGAGACACACACCGAGACATACGAAGTGATCGTGATCGGCGGCGGCGCCGCCGGCCTGTCCGCCGCCCTCGTCCTGGGCCGCGCCCGGCGCCGCACCCTGGTCGTCGACGCCGGCGAACCACGCAACGCGCCCGCCGCCCACATGCAGGGCTATCTGTCCCGGGACGGCATGCCTCCCGCCGACTTCCTGGCCGTCGGACGCGAGGAGATCGCCCGGTACGGCGTCGAGCTGGTCCGGGACCGGGCGGTCGACGTCACACGCGGCGAGGGCTTCGCGGTCGCGCTGGCGAGTGGACGCCACGTGCATGCCCGACGGCTCGTCGTCGCCACCGGCCTCAAGGACGAGCTGCCGGACGTCCCCGGCGTCGCCGAGCGGTTCGGCCGGGACGTGCTGCACTGCCCGTACTGCCACGGCTGGGAGGTCCGCGACCAGGCCTTCGGCGTGCTGGCGACCACGCCGATGAGCGTGCACCAGGCGCTGATGGTGTCGCAGTGGTCGAAGGACGTGACCTTGTTCCTGCACGAGGTCGCCGACGACGAGTTGTCGGACGACGACCTGCGTAGACTCGCCGCAGCCGGGGTCAAGGTGGTGCCGGGCGAGGTCGCCGGGCTGGTGGTCGAGGACGACCGGCTCACCGGGGTGCGTCTGGCGGACGGCGCGACGCACGCGCGCGAGGTGCTGTTCGTCGCGCCGCGCGCGGTCCCGCAGACCGATCTGCTGCAGCGCCTCGGCGCCGAGCTCCAGGAGACGCCCATGGGCGCGTATCCGGTGGTCGACCCGACGGGGCTCACCTCCGTGCCGGGCGTCTGGGCGGTCGGCAACGCGATGGGCTTCTCGGAGCAGGTCATCAACGCGGCGGCGGGCGGTTACCGGGCGGGGGCCTTCATCAACGGCGAGCTGCTCTTCGCCGACCTCGACGCAGCACCCTAGGGGCGCGGGGCTGTCTCGATATGCGGCTCCGCCGCGTGGGCGCGACCAGCCACAACGCACCCGCAGACGATCGACGACCCAGCGCGGCACATCACCCAGGGTGTAAACCGGCGGAGCCCGTTGCACCATGGGCTGCATGCTGCTGACCCGGCTGGCCCAGGTGTCCCAGGAGGTCGCCGCGACCTCGGCGCGGTCCCGGAAGATCGCTCTGCTCGCGGAGCTGTTCCGGGACGCCGAGGCGGACGACGTGCCGATCGTCATCCCGTATCTGGCGGGACGCCTGCCGCAGGGGCGGCTCGGCATCGGCTGGAAGGTGCTGAGCCGCCCGGTCGCCCCGGCCGCCGAGCCGGTCCTGACCGTGCGCGAGGTGGACGCGCGGCTCACCGAGCTCGGCAAGGTGGCCGGCCCGGGCTCGCAGGCCGAACGGGCCCGTCTGGTGGGCGAGTTGATGGGTGCGGCCACGGAGGACGAGCAGCGCTTCCTGGTCGGACTGATCACCGGCGAGGTCCGGCAGGGGGCCTTGGACGCCGTGGCGGTGGAGGGCCTGGCCCGGGCGACCGAGGCGCCGCCGGCGGACGTCCGGCGGGCGGTGATGCTCGCCGGGTCGCTCCAGACGGTGGCCGAGGCCCTGCTGGCCGACGGCCCGGCCGCCCTGGACCGCTTCCGGCTCACCGTGGGCCGCCCGGTCCTGCCGATGCTGGCGCACACCGCCTCCGCGGTGGCCGAGGCGGTCGACAAGCTCGGTGCCTGCGCGGTCGAGGAGAAGCTGGACGGCATCCGCGTCCAGGTGCACCGGGACGGCGACGCCGTACGGATCTACACCCGCACCCTCGACGACATCACCGACCGCCTCCCCGAACTGACGGCCGCCGCATGGAAGTTGAGAGGCGAGCGCTTCATCCTGGACGGCGAGGTCATCGCCTTGGACGACGCGGGCCGCCCCCGCTCCTTCCAGGAGACCGCCGGCCGCGTCGGCTCCCGCATGGACGTGGCGACGGCGGCGAAGCAGGTCCCCGTCTCCCCCGTCTTCTTCGACGCCCTGTCGGTCGACGACCGCGACCTGCTCGACCTGCCCTTCGGCGAGCGGCACGCGGAACTGGCCCGGCTGGTCCCCGAGCCGATGCGGGTGCGCCGCACGCTGGTGTCCGGCCCCGAGGACCTCCCGCAGGCCGAGGAATTCCTCGCCGAGACCTTGAAACGCGGCCACGAGGGCGTGGTCGTCAAGGCCCTGGCCGCCCCCTACAGCGCGGGCCGGCGCGGCGCCTCCTGGCTGAAGGTCAAACCCGTCCACACCCTCGACCTGGTGGTGCTGGCCGTGGAACGGGGCCACGGCCGCAGGACCGGCAAGCTCTCCAACCTCCACCTGGGCGCCCGCACGGCGGACGGCGGTTTCGCCATGCTCGGCAAGACCTTCAAGGGCATGACCGACGCGATGCTGACCTGGCAGACCGAGCGGCTCCAGGAGCTGGCCGTGGAGGACAACGGCTGGGTGGTGACCGTACGCCCGGAACTCGTCGTCGAGATCGCCTACGACGGCCTGCAACGGTCCACCCGCTACCCGGCCGGCGTCACCCTCCGCTTCGCGCGCGTGGTCCGCTACCGCGAGGACAAGCGGCCGGAGGAGGCCGACACGGTCGAGACGCTGCTCGCCGCACACCCCGAGGTGAGGCCATGAACACGGAGGCCATGAACACGGAGGTGCAGCCGTGACCTCGTCCCGTGGGAAGCACAGCGCGGGCCTGCTGCTCTTCCGCCACACCGATGACGGCCTGGAGGTGTTGCTCGGCCATATGGGCGGCCCGTTCTTCGCCAAGCGTGATGCCGGAGCGTGGACGGTTCCGAAGGGCGAGTACGACCCCGACGAGCCCGCCTGGGAGGCGGCCCGCCGCGAGTTCCAGGAGGAGCTGGGGCTGGCGCCGCCCGACGGGGACGCCGTACCCCTCGGCGAGGTCAGGCAGTCGGGCGGCAAGGTCGTCACGGTGTGGGCGGTGGAGGCCGACCTCGATCCGGCGACGGTCGTCCCCGGCACGTTCGTGATGGAGTGGCCGCCGCGCTCCGGGCAGACGCGGGAGTTCCCGGAGCTGGACCGGGTGGAGTGGCTGGGCGTCGACCGGGCACGCGAGGTGATCGTCAAGGCCCAGGCCACGTTTCTGGACCGGCTGGGGGAGCACTCGGCCTGAGCGGCCGTACACGCGTTGCGGTAGCCACCGCCGCGCGCGAAGGTCGAAGCATCAGTTCGCTCCCAGGAGGTCGGTCATGCCCATCGCAACGGTGAACCCGGCGAACGGCGAGACGCTCAAGACGTACGAGGCCATGGGTGCCGAGGAGATCGAGCGCAGGCTCCAGCTCGCCGAGGCCACGTTCCGTACGTACCGGATGATGAGCTTCGTCGACCGCGGGCGTCTGCTGCTCCAGGCCGCGACTCTTCTGGAAGAAGACCAGCAGGACATCGCCCGGGTGATGACCACCGAGATGGGCAAGCCCATCACACAGGCTCGGGCGGAGGTCGCCAAGTGCGTCAAGGCGATGCGCTGGTACGCCGACCACGCCGAGGAACTGCTGGCCGACGAGGAGCCGGCCGAGTCCGACGTCAAGGACTCGGGCGCCTCCCGGGTGCGGGTGCGCTATCGCCCGCTGGGCCCGGTACTCGCGGTGATGCCGTGGAACTTCCCCCTCTGGCAGGTGATCCGCTTCGCGGCCCCGGCGCTGATGGCGGGCAACGTCGGCCTCCTCAAGCACGCCTCGAACGTCCCCCAGACCGCCCTCTATCTGGAGGACCTCTTCCACCGCGCGGGCTACACCGAGGGCTGCTTCCAGACCCTGCTCATCGGCGCCGGACAGGTCGACGAGGTCCTGCGCGACGACCGTGTCAAGGCGGCCACGCTGACCGGCAGTGAGCCGGCCGGGCGCGCGGTAGCCGCCACCGCCGGGGAGATGATCAAGAAGACGGTGCTCGAACTGGGCGGCAGCGATCCGTACGTCGTCATGCCGTCCGCCGACCTCGACCGCGCCGCGCAGGTCGCGGTGACCGCGCGCGTGCAGAACACCGGACAGTCGTGCATCGCCGCCAAGCGGTTCATCGTGCACACGGACGTCTACGACGCCTTCGCCGACCGGTTCGTCGAGGGCATGAAGGCGCTGGTGGTCGGCGACCCGATGCAGGAGGAGACGGAGGTCGGCCCGCTGTCGAGCGAGAAGGGGCGGGACGATCTGCACGAACTCGTCGACGACGCCCGGCGCAGTGGAGCGGCCGTGCTGTGCGGCGGGCACCAGCTCCGCCGGCCCGAACTGCCCGGCTGGTACTACGCGCCCACCGTCCTCGCCGGCATCACCCGCGAGATGCGGATCCACCGGGAGGAGGCGTTCGGTCCGGTCGCCACGCTGTACCGGGCGGGCGATCTGGACGAGGCGGTACTGATCGCCAACGACTCGCCCTTCGGGCTGAGTTCCAATGTGTGGACGCGCGACGAGGCCGAGATCGACCGGTTCGTACGGGATCTGGAGGCCGGGAGCGTGTACGTCAACGGGATGACGGCGTCCCATCCGGCGTTCCCGTTCGGCGGCGTGAAGCGGTCCGGGTACGGCCGTGAGCTGTCCGGGCACGGAATCCGCGAGTTCTGCAACATCACTACTGTTTGGCACGGTGCGTGAACGCTGCGGAGCTACGATCCCGGGTGTGAACCGCGAAGTGACTCTGCCGCTGATCGTCGATGCCCACGGGACCTTGCAGGTGGCTGCGGCCGATGTGAGCAAGTTGCTGCGAACGGTGGGTGGTCGGTGGCTGCACCTTGTCGAGGCCGGGGAGGACGGCCTTGATGAGGACACGGTGGCCGCGTTGACCATTGAGCTTGCAAAGCTGGCCGATCGTATTGATGTGGCGTGTATCGCGCACAGCAGCGGCACCACGCCGTAGGAGTGGCGATTCGGTGCCGGGTGCGGGTTCGTCCGGGCTGCGAGCAACCACGGACGAGCCGCACACCGCGTCCCGCAGCATCTCCCACGGCGCTACCGGATCGGCATCCCCGACAACGTACGGGCGATCACCAGCCGCTGGATCTCACTCGTCCCCTCGAAGATCGTGTAGATCGCGCTGTCCCGGTGCATCCGCTCCACGGGGTACTCCCGCGTGTAGCCGTTGCCGCCGAGAATCTGTATCGCCTGAGCCGTGACCTTCTTCGCCGTCTCACTCGCGAACAGCTTCGACATCGACCCCTCGGCCGCCGTGAACGGCTTGCCGTTGATCGCCATCCAGGACGCCCGCCACACCAGCAGCCGCGCGGCGTCGATCTGCGTCCGCATCTCGGCCAGCTGGAAGGCCACCCCCTGGTTGTCGATGATCGGCCGCCCGAACTGCTCGCGCGTCATCGCGTAGTCCAGGGCCACTTCATAGGCGGCACGGGCCGTACCGACGGCCATCGCGCCCACCGCCGGCCGCGAAGCCTCGAACGTGGCCATCGCCGCGTTCTTCACACGCTCGCCGCCGCCCGCCTTGGCCCGCTCACGAGCCCGCGCCAGCCGCTCGTCCAGCTTCTCCTTGCCGCCCAGCAGGCAGGAGCCCGGCACCCGCACGTTGTCCAGGACGACCTCGGCGGTGTGCGAGGCACGGATACCGTGCTTCTTGAACTTCTGGCCCTGGGACAGGCCCGGCGTGTTCGGCGGGACGATGAAGGACGCGTGGCCCTTGGAGCCCAGGTCCGGGTCGACGACCGCGACGACCACGTGGACGTTGGCGATGCCGCCGTTGGTCGCCCAGGTCTTCGTGCCGTTGATCACCCACTCGTCCTTGGCCTCGTCGTACACGGCACGCGTCCGCATCGAGGCCACGTCCGACCCGGCATCGGGCTCGGAGGAGCAGAACGCGGCGAGCTTGACATCGTTGGCATCGCCGTACATCTGGGGCACCCAGGTGCCGATCTGCTCCTCGGTGCCGTTGGCCAGGACGCCGACGGCGGCGAGACCGGTGCCGACGATCGACAGGGCGATGCCCGCGTCGCCCCAGAACAGCTCCTCCATCGCCGTGGGGATGCCGAGACCGGTCGGGTCGAAGTACTGCTGGGCGTAGAAGTCGAGCGAGTAGATGCCGACTTTCGCGGCTTCCTGGATGACCGGCCAGGGAGTTTCCTCACGCTCGTCCCATTCGGCGGCCGCGGGGCGGATCACATCGGCGGCGAAGCCGTGCAGCCAGTCCCGCACCTCCTTCTGTTCGTCGTTGAGCTCCATGGTGAACTCGGCCATGTCCCCTCCAGCGGCGTACGTGCATGCCTGATGCTTGTTACTTGCGGTAACCCTAGTTTGTTACTCGTCGGTAGGTAAAGTCAACCCGCGATGCCCGATCGGCAGCCCGTTCGATGATGGAGACAGGCTGGGTGTTAGTTTGCGCAGGCGTCACCGATTAGGGGGAGAGCTCATGGACACCACACAGCGGACCGAACAGCAGCGGTCGGCCGACCGCCGTCGGCGCGAGCTGCTGGAGGCCGCCGACAGGGTGGTGCTGCGCGACGGTCCGCAGGCCTCGATGAACGCGATCGCGGCGGAGGCGGGCATTACGAAGCCGATTCTGTATCGGCACTTCGGCGACAAGGGCGGACTTTACGCGGCGTTGGCCAAGCGTCACACGGATGCGCTGCTGGACTCCCTGCGGGCGGCGTTGGATGCACCCGCCGATCGGCGTGAGCGCGTTGAGGCCACGTTGGACACGTACCTCGCCGCCATCGAGGCTCGGCCTCAGGTGTACCGGTTCCTGATGCATCCGGCGGAGGGTGGCCAGCCGGGCGACCCGGGCTTCGACGTCGGCAAGCACAGTGCGCCGTTGCTCCGCAGGATGGGCGAGGAGCTGGCCACCGTCATCGAGGAGCGGTTGGATCTCGGGCCGGGGACTCAGCAGCTGGCTCGGGTGTGGGGGCACGGGATCGTCGGGATGATGCATGCCGCGGGTGACTGGTGGCTGGGGGAACGGCCCTGTTCGCGGGCGGAATTGGTGCACAGTTTGGCCGACCTGTTGTGGGGTCGGCTTGCGGCCGCGGGGGACAGAATGGGAGGTCCGGGGTTCTGACGGCAGTATTCCGGCCGCGGGTGAGTGGGGGCTGGTCGCGCAGTTCCCCGCGCCCCTGGGGGCATCACCCTGACCGGCGCCAAGAAGCTCGTGTCACCTGTCGCATCAATCGGCGGTGGCGCCAGCCCGTTACGCGGTCCGCGTACACCGTGCCCTCCAAATGGTCACACTCGTGCTGGAGGCAGCGGGCGAAGAAACCCGTGCCGTGGATCGTCACCGGCTCCCCCCTCATCGTGAAACCCTCGACCACCGCGTGGTCGTAGCGTTCCGTCCCGGCCTCCAGGCCGGGCAGGGACAGGCAGCCCTCCGGGCCCCGGATCACCACCCCGTCCGTCTCCACCAACCGCGGGTTCACCACATGCCCCAGGTGTCGTTCGTCCTCGTCGTCGGGACAGTCGTATACGAACACCTGCAACGACTCCCCCACCTGGTTCGCCGCGAGGCCCACGCCCTGCGCCGCGTACATCGTCGCGAACAGGTCCTCCACCAGCGTCGCCAATTCGGGGCCGAAGTCGGTGACCTCCTTGCAGGGTGCGTGCAGCACCGGGTCGCCGAGCAGGGTGAGGGGACGGACGCGCCCGTGTGCGCCCGGAATGGAGCCGTTCCGCATGGCCGCAAGGGTACGGCGATTCGGGAGTGCGAATGGATCTCGATAGGCTGACCACCACCACGTTGCCGGCAGTCGGAGGCGCGGCGCGTACGCAAGGAGGATCGAGAACTGATGTCAGGGAACTCGGACCCGCTCACGCCGCGGGCCAAGCTCGCCGTGACCGCGGGCAAGGCGGTCGCGGCGGCATCGCGCGCCGCAGGGCGCGGCAGCGGTTCGGTGATCGGCGGCCGGGTGGCGCTCAAGCTCGACCCCGACCTGCTCGCGCGGCTCGCGCAGAACCTGGACGTGGTCCTCGTCTCGGCGACCAACGGCAAGACCACGACGACGCGGCTGATCGCGGAGGCCCTGCGGGCCGCCGGGCCGGTCGTGTCCAACGCGCTCGGCGCCAACATGCCGGCCGGCATCACCTCGGCACTCGCGGGCAGCTCGGAAGCGCGCTACGGCGTGATCGAGGTCGACGAGAAGTACCTCGCCGGGGTCGCCCGGGACACCGACCCCAAGTGCATCGCGCTGCTCAATCTCTCCCGTGACCAGTTGGACCGCGCCGCCGAGACCCGCATGCTCGCCGAGAACTGGCGCGAGGGGCTCGCGGGTTCGAAGGCCGTGATCATCGCGAACGCCGACGACCCGCTGGTCGTGTGGGCGGCCTCGTCGTCGCCGAATGTGATCTGGGTCGCAGCCGGGCAGATGTGGAAGGACGACGCCTGGTCCTGCCCGTCGTGCGGTGGCGTGATGCAGCGGCCGGGCGACGACTGGTTCTGTGGTGAGTGCGGGTTCCGGCGGCCGACGCCGAGCTGGGCACTCTCCGGTGATCATGTCCTCGATCCGCACGGCTCCGCCTGGCCCATTCATCTGCAGCTGCCCGGGCGCGCCAACAAGGCCAACGCCGCGTCCTCGGCCGCCGTGGCCGCCGTGTTCGGGGTGCCGCCGCAGGTCGCCCTGGAGCGGATGTACCAGGTGCAGGCCGTCGCCGGGCGCTACGACGTCGTCCAGTTCCAGGAGCGGGACCTGCGGCTGCTGCTCGCCAAGAACCCGGCCGGCTGGCTCGAGACGTTCTCCCTCATCGACCCGCCGCCGACCCCGGTGATCCTCTCGGTGAACGCGCGCGGCGCCGACGGCACCGACACCTCCTGGCTGTGGGACGTCGACTACACGCGGCTGACCGGGCACCCGATCTGTGTCATCGGCGACCGCAAGCTCGACCTCGCGGTGCGTCTGGAGGTCGCGAACCAGCAGTTCCAGGTCTGCGACAACCTCGACCAGGCCGTGCAGATGAGCCCGCCGGGCCGGATCGAGGTCATCGCCAACTACACCGCGTTCCAGGACCTGCGCCGCCGGGTCGGCAACTGATCACCGGACTTCAGGGGACTTAAGTGAGCGACAACCAACTGCGGGTCGTCTGGATCTACCCGGACCTGCTCAGCACCTACGGCGACCAGGGCAACGTCCTCGTGGTGGAGCGCCGGGCCCGGCAGCGCGGCCTCGACGTGGCCCGCCTCGACGTGCGCAGCGACCAGCCGATCCCGACCTCCGGCGACATCTACCTGATCGGTGGCGGCGAGGACCGGCCGCAGCGGCTGGCGGCCGAGCGACTGCGCCGGGACGGCGGTCTGCACCGGGCCGTCGAGAACGGCGCCATCGTGTTCTCCGTCTGCGCCGGCTACCAGATCCTCGGGCACGAGTTCATCAACGACCTCGGCCAGCGCGAGCCCGGCCTCGGGCTGATCGACGTGGTGTCCGTGCGCGGTGAGGGCGAGCGGTGCGTCGGTGACGTGCTCGGGGACATCGACCCGCGGCTCGGCCTGCCCCCGCTGACCGGCTTCGAGAACCACCAGGGCGTCACCCACCTCGGCCCCACCGCCCGCCCCTTCGCCCAGGTCCGCCTCGGCAACGGCAACGGAACCGGTGACGGCACGGAGGGGGCGTACAACGACACGGTCTTCGGTACGTACATGCACGGCCCGGTGCTGGCGCGGAACCCGCTGATCGCCGACCTGCTGCTGAAGCTGGCGCTCGATGTGAACGCGCTGCCGCCGACCGACGACCGCTGGTACGAGGCGCTGCGGGGCGAGCGCATTGCGGCTGCACAGCAGCCTGCGTGAACCCAGTCGCGCTGCAGCCCGTCTGACGGCCCGTCCGCACAGGTGAGCGGGGTCGTCCAGCAGGCGGACGCGTGCTTCGGCCCCGCCCCCTGATGCCGCTAGGGTGGCGGGGATTCGAGCCGGACAGCGTGGTCCGGTCCCGGCCCACGTTGAGAAGGTTTTTCGGGCTATGCGCATTGGTGTCCTCACGTCCGGCGGCGACTGCCCCGGCCTGAACGCCGTCATCCGGTCCGTCGTGCACCGTGCCGTCGTCGACCACGGCGACGAGGTCATCGGCTTCCGGGACGGCTGGAAGGGCCTCCTGGAGTGCGACTACCTCAAGCTCGACCTCGACGCGGTGGGCGGCATCCTGGCCCGCGGCGGCACCATCCTCGGCTCCTCCCGGGTCCAGCCCTCGCACCTGCGGGACGGCGTGGAGCGGGCCAAGGGGCATGTCGAGGAGCTCGGCCTCGACGCGATCATCCCGATCGGCGGCGAAGGCACGCTCAAGGCCGCCCGGCTGATGTCGGACAGCGGTCTTCCGGTGGTGGGTGTGCCGAAGACCATCGACAACGACATCGCGGTCACGGACGTCACCTTCGGTTTCGACACGGCCGTGGGCGTGGCCACCGAGGCCCTGGACCGGCTCAAGACCACCGCCGAGTCCCACCAGCGGGTGCTGGTCGTCGAGGTCATGGGCCGGCACACCGGCTGGATCGCGCTGCACTCCGGCATGGCGGCCGGCGCGCACGCCATCGTCGTGCCGGAACGGCCCTTCGACATCGAGGAGTTGGCCAAGCGGGTCGGCGAGCGGTTCGAGGCGGGCAAGCGCTTCGCGATCGTCGTCGCGGCCGAGGGCGCCAAGCCGCGGCCCGGCTCCATGCAGTTCGACGAGGGCGGCAAGGACGTCTACGGGCACGAGCGGTTCGCCGGGATCGCGCGTCAGCTGTCGATCGAACTGGAGGAGCGGCTCGGCAAGGAGGCGCGGCCGGTGATCCTGGGGCATGTGCAGCGGGGTGGTACGCCCACCGCGTACGACCGGGTGCTGGCGACTCGGTTCGGGTGGCATGCGGTGGAGGCCGTGCATCGGGGGGAGTTCGGTCACATGACGGCGCTCCGGGGGACCGACATCGTGATGGTGCCGCTCGCTGAGGCCGTGGAGACGTTGAAGACGGTTCCGGCGGATCGGTACGACGAGGCGGAGTGCGTGCTTTAGACGTCATCTCATTTGGTGAGCCTGCGGTAGCAGATCAGGGTGCAGGCGATGCTGGTGAAGGCGAGGAAGTGGTCGGCTTTGCGTTCGTAGCGGCGGT
>NZ_LLZG01000002.1 GCF_001509475.1 Streptomyces regalis | reverse complement strand
AGCCCGCGCCCCCCCCCCCCCCCCCCCCCCCGCTGCCCCCCCCCGCAGCGCCCGAGCCCCCCGCCGCTTCCACACCCGATCCGCGAGATACCACGCGGCCGTGTCCAGCGCCCCCCGCTCCACCCACCGGTACAACTCGTGCAGCCGCACCGCGGGCTCCCCCCAGTCCCCGAGCGGGAACGCCCGCCCCCTCAGATCACCCGGCCGGATCCCGGCCACCCCTTCGCCGCCCCGCCCGTGCTGAGACGGCCTCTCGGGCTGCATCTCCGGCTGACCCACCCGGCACTCCCTACTGATCACGGTGCGTGACATCACGTACGACCCGGATACGCCCCCGCGCCGCACGGAACGCCACGCAGCACCTGAGGCTGACGCGCCGGACCCTTCCTAGCGCCCCATGGGTGACGAAGAGATGCCTTTCGCCTCTTTTCCGCCCGGAAGAGGGTCTTGATCAGGTATCGGACTCCAGTTCCTCTCACTCGAAAGAGTGCTGGAGCGACGGCTGCGCCGACCACGTAGGCTCGTGCTGAACGGCAAAGCGAGCGGAAATCCTGTACAGGCACCCGTACAGGCACCCGTACACACGCAAGGAGCTGATCGTGATCCCCGGTGGTGGCCAGCCCAACATGCAGCAGCTGCTCCAGCAGGCCCAGAAGATGCAGCAGGACCTGGCGAGGGCGCAGGAGGAACTGGCTCAGACGGAGGTCGAGGGCCAGGCGGGCGGCGGCCTGGTGAAGGCCACCGTGACGGGCTCCGGCGAACTCAGGGCGCTCAGGATCGACCCCAAGGCGGTGGACCCGGAGGACACCGAGACCCTCGCCGACCTGGTCGTCGCGGCCGTACAGGCGGCCAACGAGAACGCGCAGAATCTCCAGCAGCAGAAGCTGGGCCCGCTGGCCCAGGGCCTGGGCGGCGGCAGCGGCATCCCGGGCCTGCCGTTCTGACATTCCCGGCGTTCTCCGGCTTGCCTTTCTAAGACGGGCCGCGGCCAACTACCGTACGTACCGTAAGGAACCCCAGGAAGGACGGCAGTCCGTGTACGAAGGCGTGGTCCAGGACCTCATCGACGAGCTGGGGCGGTTGCCCGGCGTCGGTCCCAAGAGCGCGCAGCGGATCGCCTTCCACATCCTGCAGGCGGAACCGACGGACGTACGGCGCCTCGCTCAGGCCCTGCTGGAGGTCAAGGCGAAGGTCCGCTTCTGCGCGATGTGCGGGAACGTCGCGCAGGAGGAGCTGTGCAACATCTGCCGGGACACGCGCCGTGACCCGGCGGTGATCTGCGTGGTCGAGGAGCCGAAGGACGTCGTGGCGATCGAGCGGACCCGCGAGTTCCGCGGCCGTTACCACGTCCTCGGCGGCGCGATCAGCCCAATCGAGGGTGTCGGACCGGACGACCTGCGTATACGGGAACTTCTCGCGAGGTTGGCCGACGGGACGGTCACGGAACTGATCCTGGCCACGGATCCGAATCTTGAGGGCGAGGCCACGGCCACGTACCTCGCGCGCATGATCAAGCCCATGGGCCTGAAGGTCACCCGCCTGGCCAGCGGCCTCCCGGTGGGTGGCGACCTGGAATACGCGGACGAGGTCACTCTCGGCCGCGCCTTCGAGGGGAGACGACTCCTAGATGTCTGACGCCACGCTGCACGCGAGCGAGCACAACCCGGACGACTTCGCGGTCCAGATCTCGGACCAGATCGAGAGCTTCCTGGTCGCTGTCACGGAGGTCGCGAAGGGCGACGAGCCGGGTTCGACCGTGCCCTTCCTCCTTCTGGAGGTTTCCCAACTCCTCCTGGCCGGCGGCCGCCTGGGCGCCCACGAGGACATCGTCCCCGACGAGCGCTACGAGCCCGACCTGGGCCCGGAGGGGGACGTCGACGAACTCCGCGAGAACCTCGCCCGCCTGCTGGACCCGGTGGACGTCTACTCGGAGGTCTTCGACCCCTACGAGCCCCGCAAGGCCGCCGTCCCGGCCCGGATCTCCGACGACCTGGCCGACGTCATCACCGACCTCCGCCACGGCATGGCCCACTACCGTGCCGGCCGCACCACGGAGGCCCTGTGGTGGTGGCAGTTCTCGTACTTCTCCAACTGGGGCACGACGGCCTCGGCGACCCTGCGCGCACTGCACTCGGTCCTGGCCCACGTCCGCCTGAACCAGCCCCTGGAGGAGCTGGACGGCCTGGACACGGACCAGAGCATGATGGGCGACGAGACGCTGGAGTTCGAGGCCGGCAAGGTCATGGAGCAGGAGATCGGGGAGCCGCTCGGGATGCGCCAGGGGCAGTAGGGGGCGTAGTAGGGGGGCGCGGCGTTTCCTGTGGTGTGACGCGGGTTACAGGAGAAGGCTTCGAAAGTGGCGTAATGAACGGGCCCCTCGGGCGGTCTCACAGGCACAACGGTCACACCTGGCCGGTTGCCCCGCCCGAATCGGAGCCCCCACCATGCACGTCACCATCGAGCAGCCGACCGGCACCCACCTGATCACGGCCGCAGACCAGGAGATCGCGATACCCGCGACCCTGCGCTACACCTCCGCCGACCCGCTGGCGGTGCACATCGACTTCCCGCCGCATGTCACGCTCGACGGCGAGGTCACGACGTGGACGTTCGCCCGCGTGCTGCTGAGCGAGGGCCTGCGTGCCCGGGCCGGGCTCGGCCGCGTCCGCGTCCGGCCGTGCGGGTCGTCCCACACGTATGTGGAGTTCCACGCGCCGGAGGGTACGGCGGTGCTCCGCTTCGGCTCGACGGACCTGTACCGCTTCCTGGCCCGCACGTACACCGTGATCGCGCCGGGCGAGGAGACCGTGGGGGCGGAACTGGACCACGGCCTGGTGGCGCTGTTCGGGGTGTGACGACTCCGGCGTCCACGCGGCATCGGGTGGGCTGTGGCTCCCGTGGTTCTACAGCCCCCACACCCCCTTGCCCGCCGTGGTGACGCCGCCCGCCAGCGCCAGCGACAACACCAGGAGCCGGGCCCGCTTTTCGGGCGTCCGCCCGGCGAGCCACTTGCCGATCACCCCACCCACCACCATCGCCGCGACCACGGCCCCCCATCGTCCCGAACCGAGCCGCGGCACCCCGTTCGCCGCCACCGAGAACACGTTGACGACCACCCCGTAGAACTGCGCGTTCGGCACGAACTCCCGTATCGTCCACCCCGCGTTGAGCGCGTACAGGGAGACCGGCGGCCCGCCCACCCCTGCCGCGGAGTTCATGAATCCGCCCACCGCTCCGGCCGCGACCGCGCCCCTGGTGCCGTGCAGGGCGGGGACGCGGGCGCCCCTCATGACCAGCAGCACGGCGGTCGTCACCAGTCCGCCCATGACCAACAGCAGTACCGATTCCGGCAGTTGACGAGTCGTCCAGGTCCCCGCCGGGACCGTACAGGCTGCCGCGACGCACAGCGGCACCATCGCGCCCGGCCGTACCCGGCGCCAGCCGCTCGCCAGGCCCACGGCGCTGATCGCGCCGGCCGAGCAGCACGATGCCGGCCAGCAGTCACGTGAGGTCGGTGGTGCAGCCCGCTACACCGCCTCTTCGGGAGCTCACTACCTCGTTGCCGACCTCGGAAAACGGGATCGTTGATCTCGCCAGGTCAACGGCCGCCGCAGCGGCCCCGCCCCGAAGGAAAACGTCATGAAGGAAAACGTCATGAAGGCCCTGCTCTCGTCCCGCCCCGTCCTGTGGTTCCTCTTCCTCTTCAACGCCGTCGTCGCCGCGGCCGCCCCCTTCGTCGTGGACGGTGCCCAGGGCATCGCGACCGGCGTCGGCATGGGCGTAGTCTCCCTCGGAGCCGCATCCGCCCTGATGCGCCGACGGAATGCGAACGCGGCGTAACCGGCCAGTCGCCCGGCGTGAATTGGGCATGTGCTGTCCCGGCCCTGTATCTGCCTTGTACGGGCCCTAACCGGTGCCACGCGAATCTGGAGTCACCTCCACCGCAGAGAACACAGAAAGCGGAGGGAGACCCCACCAGACCGCACCGCACCGGGAGTTCGCGATGACCCGTCGTTCCATAACCAAGCGCGTAGCCATCGCCGGCGCCGCCGCCCTCGTTGCCGTCGGCACCTTTGCCGCCGGTGGCGCCGTCGCCGGGCCGGAGAAGGCGGTGAAGCCCACCAAGAAGCAGGTGGCCGCGCTGTTCGACGAGTGGAACGCGGCGCTGAAGACCCAGGACCCGGAGGAGGTCGCCGACCTCTACTGGGACGACGCGGTCCTGCTGCCCACCCTCTCCAACCAGGTCCGTACCGACCGCGAGGGCCGCATCGACTACTTCGAGCACTTCCTGGCCAACAAGCCGGTCGGCAAGAAGATCGAGACGCACATCAACGTCCTCGACTCGAATTCGGTGCTGGATGCGGGTCTCTACGAGTTCGCGCTCACCGACCACGACACGGGCGAGAAGAGCATCGCCAAGGCCCGCTACACCTACGAGTGGGAGAAGCGGGACGGCGAGTGGAAGATCGTCAACCACCACTCCTCGTTGATGCCCGAAGGCTGATCCGCACGGACAGCCCGCCCCCGGGGGCGTCGCCCAGGGCCACCTTCCCGCCGTCGTCGGTCACCAGCTGCTTGACGACGGCGAGGCCGAGGCCCGAGCCGGCCTTCCCGGTCAGGCCCTGGCCGCGCCAGAAGCGGTCGAAGGCGCGGGACTTCTCCGCGTCCGACATGCCGGGGCCCTCGTCGTCCACCGACAGGATCACCTCGTCGCCCCTCGGCTCCACCCGGACCGTGATCGTGCCACCGTCCGGTGACACCTCCAGGGCGTTCGAGAGCACGTTGTCCAGCACCTGGTCCAGATGACCGGGGCTGGTCAGCACAAGCGGCCGGCCGTCGGCACTCCCCCTGAGCGTGATGGTGACTCCGCGCTCGTCGGCGGCCGGCCTCCACACCGACAGCCGCTCGCGGACGATGTCCGCCAGCGACAGCGGCTCCGCCGCCGACACCTTCGCCTCGGCCCGGGCCAGCACCAGCAGACCGTTCACCAGCCGGCTCATCCGGACGACCTCGGCCGTGGCCTGCTCCACGTCCTCCTTGACGAACTCGTCGTCCACGCCGTCCGCGATGTTGTCCAGCGACAGCCGCAACGCGGTGAGAGGAGTACGGAGTTGATGCGAGGCGTCGGCGACGAAGATGCGCTGGGCCGCGACCAGGGTGTCCAGGCGTTCCGCGCCCTGGTTGAGGGTGCGCGCCAGAGTCTGGGTCTCCGGGGGGCCCGTCACGGGGGAGCGGGCGGTCAGATCGCCGTCGCTGAACTTGCTCGCCATGTCGTTGAGCTGGCGCAGCGGCCGGGTGATACGCCGGGCCGCCCCGGCACCGATCACGGCGGCCACGCCGAGGACGACCACCGCGAGTCCGGCGCGGAAGCCCCAGATCTGCCAGAGCCGGCCGGTCATGTCGTCGGTCGAGTACGCGATGCGTACGGCCCCGACGACCGGGCCGTTGTTGCGGTCGTCGAGGCCGTCCTTGTCTGCGCGGGCGGGCACGGTGATCTCAAGCTGCGGCCCCCAGATGAAGGAGGATCCCCAGTCGGTCGTGGGCTTGCCCTGCTCCAGGGCCTTGGTCAGGGCCGCGTCCCGCTTCGGGCTCTGCAGGTTCGTGTCGCAGCGCTCGGTCACCTGGACCTTGCCGGGTGTCTCGCCGCGGTACGCGTCGGCCATCTTGGCCAGCGCCGCGCACGACGGGGCGTTCCCGTTGCCGAGCAGCAGGGCCATGGTCTTGGCCTCACGCCGGACGGAATCCGCGGTGTCGCGCCGCAGCTGGTCCGTGAGCGTGAAGGCCACCGGCACGGTGAACAGGGCGATCGCGACCGCGACGAGCAGGACGTAACTGCGGATGAGCTGACGGATCATGACGCGCCGCCACCGCTGTCGCCCTGGTCACCGTTGACGATCTCCAGCCGGAACCCGACCCCCCGCACCGCCTCGATCGTGATCGCCCCGGCGAGCTTGCGCCGCAGCGCCGCCACATGCACGTCCAGCGTCTTCGTCGGGCCGAACCAGTTCGCGTCCCAGACCGCTTCCATGATCTGCTCGCGCGACATCAACGCCCCCGGCTCCTCGGTGAGGAAGGCCAGCAGGTCGTACTCCTTGGGCGCGAGGGCGACCTCCTCGCCGTCCAGCCGGACACGGGCCGCCTTGCGGTCGACGGTCAGGCGGGGGCCGTATCGGTCCGGGCCGGCCTCGGGAGCAGCGGCAGCGGCAGGGGTACGCGGCTGCATACGGCGCATGACCGCCCGTATCCGCGCGATGACCTCGCGGACCCCGAACGGCTTGGACACGTAGTCGTCCGCGCCGAGCTCCAGCCCGACCACCCGGTCCGTCTCGTCGCTGCGCGCGCTGATCACGATGATCGGCACGTCGCCGCGCTCGCGCAGCGCCTTGCAGACGTCGAGACCGTCGGTGTCGGGCAGGCCGAGATCGAGCAGTACGACGTCGTAGGGGTCGTCGTGGCTCAGCGCCCCGGCACCCGTGGTGACCCATGCCACCTCGAAGCCGTAACGCAGGAGTCCTCGCCGCAGCGACTCGGCGACCGGCTCGTCGTCTTCCACCAGCAGTACGCGCACAGGCGAACCATAGTGGTTGAACTTTAAAGACGACCGGTCGCCGAGCCCGTGAGCAGGTGATAAGCGGGCCAAGCGGGTAAATCGGCCGCTACCACATGATCGGCAGCCGCTCCGGGATCCGTTTCATGAACCCGGTCCGCCACACCAGCTGCTCGATCGGCACCGCGAGCCGCAGCCCGGGCATCCGCTCCAGCAGGGTCTCCAGAGCGATCTCCGCGTGTTTGCGGCCGAGGGCGGTGGCGGGGCAGTAGTGGCGGCCGCCGCCGAAGGAGAGGTGGGCGGTGCTGTTCTCGCGGGTGAGGTCGACGGTGTACGGGTCGGGGAAGGCGGCCGCGTCGAAGTTCGCGCCCTCGACGAGGACGAGGACCAGCTCGCCCGCCTTCACCTGTACCTCCCCGAGGAGCACGTCCTCGGTCGCCAGCCTCGGCAGCCCGTCGCCGATGGACAGGTTGATGCGCAGGAGCTCGTCGACGGCGGCCGGGACCAGGGTGCGGTCGGCGAGGAGGCGGGCGTGCAGCTCGGGGTGCTGGATCAGCGACACCAGCGCCATGGTCAGGAAGCCGGCCGTGGAGATGACACCGGCGCCGAACATCGTCACGCCGACCGTGGCGAGCATCTCGTCGGTGAGGTGGCCGTAGTCGGGGTCGGCGCGCAGGTCGGCCAGCTCGGCCATCAGGCCCGTGGTCGCCGGGTCGTCGAGCCGCTCCGTCATGTACGCGATGTCCCGGTCCCAGTTCAGCCGCGCCCCCGCGACCGGGCAGGCCGAGTTCATGAAAGCGATGTCCAGGCTCCGCATCAGCCTCGGCGCGTCCGCCTGCGGGATGCCGAGGATGCGGCAGTGCATGCCCGCCGAGTACGGGTCGGCGAAGCCGCCGCGCAGGTCCGCCGGGGCGCCCTCGCCGATCAGCTGGTCGACGAGCTCGGCGGCGCAGGACCGCATCCACTCCGCGAGGCCGGGGCTCTTCGGGTTCAGCGCCTTCAACACCGCCTTCCGCAACCCCGCGCCCGTGATGTTCCCCATGTTGTTGACGACCTCGGGCGGGATCGTCAGCGCGTACTGGCGGGGCACGCCCGGGGCCGAGGTGTCCTTCAGGCTGAAGCGCGGATCTTCGAGGACCTGCTTGCACAGCTCGTACGACGACACGAGCCAGGCCTCGTCACCGGCGATGGTGCGGACGCGGCGCACGGGGCTGGCGGCGCGCAGCTCCGCCACCTCGGCGGGGATCTGGTCGCCGCGCCAGGAGAAGGGGAAGTCGAGGGGGGCTTCAGTGAGCATCGGTGGTTGTCCTGTCTGCCGGCGTCACGATGGCGTGCCCCTGGTTGCGGGAGGCGCGCAGGCCTGCGCCGCGGGAGTAGAGGAGCTCAGCCATCGGCAGGAGCTGGTGGTAGCAGTTGAGGGAGGAGGGGACGCCGAGGATGGCGGGCGTGTCCAGGAAGAGGGGCGCCTCGGCACAGACGTAGGCCAGGCAGACCTCGCGCTGCGCCTCGGTCACCCGCCCGGCCTTGCCGGCCAGGAAGGTGTCGACGAGCTTCTCGCAGGTCGCGCGGAACTCGTCGTCGGTGGTGAGGCGGGCCTGCAGACGGCCGTGGATCTCGCGGTACGCCGTGTTGCCGCGGAAGTCCGACATGGCGTGGGCGTGCAGGCGGGTGCTGCCGGGGTCGACGGCTTGGACGGCGCCGAGAACCTTGGCCCGCACGCCGCGCAGGTTCTTCACCGCCTTGCGGCGCGCGTCGTCGGGCGGATACCCGGACGCCGCGTACATCTCCGCCACGTACAGGTCCGTGTACACGAAGTCCACCCGCTCGAAGAGGGCGAGGCCCCAGCGGGCGAGGTCGTGGACGCGGCGGGCGGAGAAATAGCTGTTGCCCGGGGAGACGCCGATGACGGCGTGGTCGCCCGCGACGCGGATGACCTCGCAGTGCTGCGTGAAGGGCTGGATCTCGAAGAGGCCGGCCGGGGAATCCGTATCGGCGGCTTGAGTGACGTGCTGGATCTCTGAATCGGTCACAGTCGTCAAAGGAAGAGATTCCTTCGCGTCGCGAGTCCCGATGGAGCCTTGTGCTCCTGGTGTGGCGACGACGACGCGAAGTTAGCGTCCGACTACGGAGAGCGTCAATGGCAGAGATCGCGATCGGCGGTCCCTGCGACGGCGTCGAGCAGGTGAGCGTTCCGCGCCGACCCGAGTGACCTGCACCACTAACCCGGTTGCCCCACCCCGGACCGGGCAGACACCCTCCCGGAGCGCCGGAATCTCACCATCTGGGAACCCCAAGGTCGTTTTCGGACGCTCGATAGACTGAGCCGACACACACGGACTGAGCGAGGAGCGCACGTGGGCCTTGTCGTGCAGAAGTACGGAGGCTCCTCCGTAGCCGATGCCGAGGGCATCAAGCGCGTCGCCAAGCGGATCGTGGAAGCCAAGAAGAACGGCCACCAGGTGGTCGCCGTGGTTTCCGCGATGGGCGACACGACGGACGAGCTGATCGATCTCGCCGAGCAGGTATCCCCGATGCCTGCCGGGCGCGAGCTCGACATGCTGCTGACCGCCGGAGAGCGGATCTCCATGGCACTGCTGGCCATGGCGATCAAAAACCTGGGCCACAGCGCCCAGTCGTTCACCGGCAGCCAGGCAGGTGTCATCACCGACTCGGTCCACAACAAAGCACGGATCATCGATGTCACGCCTGGCCGGATCCGCACCTCCGTGGACGAGGGCAACATCGCCATCGTGGCCGGGTTCCAGGGCGTCAGCCAGGACTCGAAGGACATCACCACCCTGGGGCGCGGCGGCTCGGACACGACCGCCGTGGCGCTGGCCGCCGCCCTCGACGCCGAGGTGTGCGAGATCTACACCGACGTCGACGGCGTGTTCACCGCCGACCCGCGCGTGGTGAAGAAGGCGAAGAAGATCGACTGGATCTCCTTCGAGGACATGCTGGAGCTGGCTGCGTCCGGCTCGAAGGTGCTGCTCCACCGCTGTGTGGAGTACGCCCGCCGCTACAACATCCCGATCCACGTCCGGTCCAGCTTCAGCGGACTGCAGGGCACGTGGGTCAGCAGCGAGCCGATCGATCAAGGGGACAAGCAGGTGGAGCAGGCCATCATCTCCGGTGTCGCGCACGACACCTCCGAGGCCAAGATCACGGTCGTCGGCGTGCCGGACAAGCCGGGCGAGGCCGCCGCGATCTTCCGGACGATCTCCAACGCCGAGATCAACATCGACATGATCGTGCAGAACGTGTCCGCGGCCTCCACCGGCCTGACGGACATTTCCTTCACGCTCCCCAAGGCCGAGGGCCGCAAGGCCATCGACGCCCTGGAGAAGAACAAGAGCGGCATCGGCTTCGACTCGCTGCGCTACGACGACCAGATCGGCAAGATCTCCCTGGTCGGCGCGGGCATGAAGACGAACCCCGGCGTCACCGCCGACTTCTTCACCGCCCTGTCCGACGCCGGCGTGAACATCGAGCTGATCTCGACCTCCGAGATCCGCATCTCGGTCGTCACCCGCGCCGACGACGTCAACGAGGCCGTTCGCGCCGTGCACAGCGCCTTCGGGCTCGACTCCGACAGCGACGAGGCTGTCGTGTACGGAGGCACCGGACGCTGATGGCGGGAACGGTTTCCCGCCGGCCGACGCTCGCGGTCGTGGGAGCGACCGGAGCCGTCGGCACGGTCATGCTCCAGATCCTGTCCCAGCGCGCGGACATCTGGGGTGAGATCCGTCTCGTCGCCTCGCCGCGCTCGGCCGGCCGCAAGCTGGCCGTGCGCGGCGAGGAGGTCGAGGTGGTGGCACTCACCGAGGAGGCCTTCGCCGGGGTCGACGTCGCGATGTTCGACGTACCGGACGAGGTGGCCGCCCGATGGGCGCCGATCGCCGCCGCCAAGGGCACGGTGGTGGTGGACAATTCGGGCGCCTTCCGGATGGACCCGGGTGTGCCCCTCGTGGTTCCCGAGGTCAACCCGCATGCCGTACGGATGCGGCCGCGCGGCATCGTCGCCAACCCCAACTGCACCACCCTCTCCATGATCGTGGCGCTGGGCGCGCTGCACGCCGAGTTCGGGCTGCGCGAGCTGGTGGTGTCCTCGTACCAGGCGGTGAGCGGGGCCGGGCGCGCCGGCGTCGAGACGCTGCGCCAGCAGCTGTCCCTCGTCGCCGGTACGGATCTGGGGAACAGCCCCGGTGACGTACGGCGGGCCATCGGCGAGAACACCGGGCCGTTCCCGGAGCCGGTCGCGCTGAACGTCGTGCCGTGGGCCGGGTCGCTGCGCGAGGACGGCTGGTCGTCGGAGGAGATGAAGGTGCGGGACGAATCCCGCAAGATCCTCGGCCTGCCGCGGCTGCCGGTCGCGGTGACCTGTGTGCGGGTGCCGGTACTGACCGGGCACTCGCTGACCGTGCATGCCCGCTTCGAGGGCGAGGTCACCGTCGCCAAGGCGCGCGAGATCCTGGCCACCGCACCGGGCGTCGTGCTCTACGACGACCCGGAGGCCGGCGAGTTTCCGACACCCGCCGACGTCGTGGGCACGGACCCGACCTGGGTCGGGCGGGTGCGGCGCGCACTCGACGATCCGACGGCGCTCGAACTCTTCGTGTGCGGGGACAATCTGCGCAAGGGCGCGGCACTGAACACGGCGCAGATCGCGGAGCTCGTGGCGGCGGAGTTTTCGTGAGATCTCCCGTGGTGCCAGAAAACTCCTGGGCATGGGTTGAATCGTTTGTAGGATCTATGTGAAAAGTGTGAGCCGATCGGTGGTCCGGACCACTTGAACCGGGCCCCGGCGGCAGCCGAAGATTTTCCTCCCCGCCCTGCAACCGCTTGCAGGGCGGGGAGCGTCTTTGCGGTCGCCCTTATGGGGCGCGAGGACGCGTTTTTTCTGGCGTGGGGACGCCATGGGCCGGGCGTGGGGACGTCCGCTCGTTTTGGACATAAGGGAAGAGCGGGTAGGCATGTGGGCGTTTGACGCACGGTCAGCTGTGCTGCCTGGCACGAGAGGGTCGTCTGCTGGGACTGACGCAAAAGTGACGTCCGGCACGTACAACCCTCCCGGGGGGAAGCGTGTCCAACTGGCGTGGCAGAGGTACTCGACTTCAGTGCGGCGACCCGCGGTACGGCCCTACGGCCGCCCCGCCGGCCCGTCCGACCCCGCATGCCCGGCACGCCCGGCGGCATGCCGGTGATCGCGCCCATGCCCGCAGCGCGGCCCGCCCGCATTCCCAGTCAGCGCGACGGCTCCGAGCACGCCGAGAACACCGCGGCGGCCGGTACGACCGTCGACCACCTCACCGAGACCTACCGGGCGCACTACCGCTCGCTGCTGGGTCTCGCGGCCCTGCTCCTCGACGACACCGCCTCCTGCGAGGACGTGGTCCAGGAGGCGTTCATCCGCGTCCACTCCGCGCGCAAGCGTGTGCGTGACCCGGAGAAGACACTGGCTTATCTGCGCCAGACCGTCGTCAACCTGTCCCGCTCCGCCCTGCGTCGCCGCATACTCGGACTGAAGCTGCTGTCCAAGCCGATGCCCGACATGGCGAGCGCGGAGGAGGGGGCGTACGACCAGCTCGAGCGGGACTCCCTCATCAAGGCGATGAAGGGCCTGCAGCGCCGGCAGCGCGAGGTGCTGGTCCTGCGTTACTTCGCGGATATGACCGAGGCTCAGGTCGCCGAGACGCTCGGCATCTCCCTGGGCTCGGTGAAGGCCTACGGCTCGCGCGGCATCGCGGCGCTGCGGGTGGCCATGGAGGCGCCGGCATGAGCGAGGACCATGACGGGCAGCGTCATCTGCGCGTCCCCCACGAGCCGTACGACTGGCGTGAGCCGACAGGGCGGCCGGACAAGCAACAGCCGAAGCAATCGCACGCTGGGAACGGAACTGTGAACCACGGCCCCGACGACCAGGGCCCCGAGGGGCTCGACTCGGACGAGCTGGCACTGCGCCGCATGCTGCAACACGCGGTCGAGGAGATCGAGCCGCGCGACGGCACGCTCGACCATCTGCGGCGGGCGGTGCCCGCGCGACGGGCGCGCAAGCGGCAGGCGCTCGTCGGCGTGGCGGCCGCGGCCCTCTTTGTCGGCACCGCCGTCCCGGCCCTGGTGCACGTCTCCAACTCCACCGGCTCCGACGTCAACCCGTCCGTCGCCGGCCACGGCGAGCAGGCGCAGGGCGGATCCGGTCAGGGTGAGGAGACCGAAGGCGGCGAGAGCACCTCCGGCGGCTCCTCCGGCAAGACCGAGGACCAGGGCAAGGGGAGCGAGAAGGACGAGGACAAGGGAACCAGCACCGGTCCGGGTACCGGCTCCGGGAGCCCCGACGATCCCTCGGCGACAGGCCCCGCCGGCACAGTCGCGTGTACCGCCGATCAGCTCGGCACATCGGGCGGGACCGCGGCCCTGCCCGACCCGTCCGGCGCGGTGTACGGCACCTTCACCTTCAGCAACGTCTCCACCGTCGACTGCACGGTGAGCAGCCCGGGCACGGTGGCCTTGGCCACGGCAGGAGCGGCGGACGGCAAGGTCACCGACGCCCGGCATGTCGCCGGCGACGCGGCGGCCGGCCTGCCCGACCCGGCCCAGGAGCTCACCTCCCTCGTCCTCAAGCCGGGCGACTCGTACCAGGTGAAGTTCGCCTGGGTCCCCTCGGAGACCTGCCCCACGACGAGTGACCCCAGCGGCGGCGGCACGGGCGGCAACGACCCCTCACCCACCCCGACCCCGACCGAGGACAACACCGGCACGACCGACGGCACGTCCACCGGCGGCGACACCGGCACCACCACCCAGCTGATGACGGAGGACACCACGGCCGACGGCAGCGTCACCGTCTCCAACACGACGGAGGCGGCAGGGCCCACGGCCTCGGTGACGGTGTCCAACGCATGCGCCGGGATCGTGTACTGGACGGGCGTGCTGGCAGGGGCGTAGCCGGCGGGCGGCGCCCGCGGAGGAGCGGGCGCTTGCCGCGGCGCCGTCCCCTCTAGGCGTTCGCCTTCTCCTGCGCCGGACCGTCGCTCGGTTCCCCGGGCCGGGCCGACTCGCCCCCGTCGGCCGCTCTGTCCGACACGAGGCCCAGCTCCGCGTCCCGCACGGACTCCACCTCGCGGCGGAGCAGGCGGAACCACATGAAGACCACGAAGCCCGCGAAGACGAACCACTCGCCGGTGTAGCCGAGGTTCTGGAACGCCTTCAGGTCGAGGCCGGTGTCGTTGGCGGTGGCCACCGGCACGGGCTTCATGCCGGAGTCGGCCTTGGTGAGGGTGACCCAGGCGTCGTAGACGTCGTACGGCACCAGGTTCACCAGCGACGCCGCGCTGATCGCCCCCGTCTGACCGGTCGGCAGGCCCCCTTGCGCCGGCACGCCGTTCTCACCGGGCACCTCGGACGCCTGGAGCGAACCCGTGACCCTGACCTCGCCGGTGGGGGCGGCGGGGGCCTCGGCGCGGTCGGCGTCGCCGGGCAGCCAGCCCCGCACGACCGGCAGGGCCTTGTCCTCGTCGGTGTGCAGCAGCGTCAGGACGTAGTAGCCCTGCTTGCCGTCCAGCTCCCGGTCGGGGACGAGCAGCTGCTTGCCGTACCGGCCGCTCGCGGTGACCTTCTTGCCCACCGTCGCCTTGTCCACGGGCAGCAGCTCGGTGAGCGGTCGGGCCGCCTCCTGCTTGTTCTCCGCGGCCTGCTCACCGGCGCTGCGATGCTCCTCGACCCGTGCCTCGAACCGGCTCAGCTGCCACGACCCCATGAACACGCAGAAGGGGATGGCGAGCAGCACGAAGACGTTGATTCCCCACCAACGGGGCGTCAGCAGAAACCGGTACACGCCCTCAACGGTACGGGGCTCCTGCGGAGGGCCTGGCTGCGGGGTCCGGTCCCGTCTCAGTACCGCTCGACGAGGTGTTCCCGTCCGGCGGGGGGTTCGTACGGCTCCGGCCAGCCGCATCGATATGCGCCTACCGGCACGTGGCCGTGACCGTGGATATACGGCCGCTCTCGTCCCCCGTGAAGAAGGAGACGGCGTACATCTCCTCCAGCCCCACCGTGAAGTGGGTCCAGGTGACGACCTGACCCGGCTCGGCGACGATCCGCTCGATCCGCAGGCGCCAGTCACCCGGATACTCCCGGTTGAACTGCACATACCGCTCCCGCCCGCTGATGCGCTCCCGTGTCTGGGGCAGCTCGTACACGACGTCCTCGGCCAGCGTGTCGGCGAACGCGTCCCACTCCCGGGCCGCGGCGGTGGCCCAGAACCTCTCGACTGTCTTCCGCAGATCCGTCATGCCGAGGAGTCTGCACCCCGCCACTGACAATCGACCCTGACCTGGGAAAACATCACTTCCGAGTGGCGAACTCGGCGAGGTGGAGGAACCTGCCCGGCGCGACGAGCGAGGCCGTCGTCTCGCGCCGTGCCGGGCCCAGGACGCTCCCCCACTGCCTTAACGCATGGGCGCGAAGTTATCCACAGGCTGGGGACCTCGCCAGCGAGTTGTCGGCCGGGCCAGGCACTATGGGGCAATGACTGAGAGCCACGGGTCCGATTCGCGGGATCACCACAAGCAGGACAACGACATGCCGGACTGGGAGAAGCGGTTCAGGGCGCCTCGGGTGTCGCTGCCCGACTGGGCGGAGGACGCCCCGGACCGTTCGCTGTTCGTGTCGAACGCCACAGGGACGTACGAGCTGTACGCCTGGGACCGGTCGACCGGCGAGCAGCGCCAGGTGACCGACCGGCCGAACGGCACGACGGACGGCGTGCTCACCCCGGACGGCGCGTGGATCTGGTGGTTCGACGACAAGGACGGTGACGAGTTCGGCGTCTGGCGCCGTCAGCGGTTCGGCGGCGGCGAGGACGAGCTGGCGGCGCCGGGCCTGGACCCGTCGTACCCGGCGGGCCTCGCTCTGGGCCGCGACGGCCGTACGGCGATCGTGGGCCGCTCGACGGACGAGGACGGTACGACGATCCATCTGGCCCGCACCGGCGAGCCCCCGACGGAGATCTACCGCCACCGCGAGTCCGCGGGCGTCGGTGACCTCTCGCGCGACGGCACGCTGATCGCCATCGAGCACACCGAGCACGGCGACGCGATGCACTCGGCACTGCGCGTCCTGCGTCCCGACGGCACGGCGGTCGCGGAACTCGACGACACCAAGGGAGGCTCGAAGGAACTGGGCCTGGAGGTCCTGGGCTTCGCCCCGGTCGAGGGCGACGCGCGCCTGCTCATCGGCCACCAGAGGCGCGGCCGCTGGGAGCCCCTGGTGTGGGACGTGGCGACGGGGGAGGAGACGGACCTCGGGCTGGAGCTGCCGGGTGACGTGAGCGCCGAGTGGTATCCCGACGGCACCGGCCTGCTGATCGTGCACAGCTTCGAGGCCCGCAGCGAGCTGTTCCGCTACGACCTGGCCCGGCGCGAGCTGGTGCGGATCCCGACCCCGGCGGGCTCGGTGTCGGGCGCGACGGCCCGTCCGGACGGCAGCGTGGAGTACCTGTGGTCGTCGGCGGCGGAGCCGTCCGCGGTGCGGTCGACGACAGGGCGCGTGGTGCTGGACCCGCCCGGCATGAAGTCCCCCGGCTCGGTCCCGGTCCAGGACGTGTGGGTGGAGGGCCCGGGCGGCCGCATCCACGCCCTCGTGCAGCGCCCCGAGGGCGCCGAGGGCCCGCTCCCGACGGTCTTCGACATCCACGGCGGCCCGACCTGGCACGACAGCGACTCGTTCGCGGCGGGCCCGGCGGCCTGGGTGGACCACGGGTACGCGGTGGTGCGGGTCAACTACCGCGGCTCGACGGGCTACGGGCGCGCCTGGACGGACGCGCTCAAGCACCGGGTCGGGCTGATCGAGCTGGAGGACATCGCGGCGGTCCGGGAATGGGCGGTGACGTCCGGCCTCGCCGACCCGGCCCGGCTGATCCTGACCGGCGGTTCGTGGGGCGGCTACCTCACCCTCCTCGGCCTCGGCACCCAGCCGGACGCGTGGACCCTGGGCATCGCGGCGGTCCCGGTCGCCGACTACGTCACGGCGTACCACGACGAGATGGAGTCACTGAAGGCCCTGGACCGCACCCTGCTGGGCGGCACACCGGAGGAGGTGCCGGAGCGCTTCGAGGCGTCGTCACCGCTGACGTACGTCGACCAGGTCAAGGCACCGGTCTACATCTCGGCCGGTGTGAACGACCCGCGCTGCCCGATCCGGCAGATCGACAACTATGTGAAGCGGCTCGAGGCCAGGGAGGCCATCCACGAGGTGTACCGCTACGACGCCGGGCACGGCTCGCTGGTGGTGGACGAACGGATCAAGCAGGTGAGACTGGAACTGGACTTCGCGGAGCGCCACTTGAGGGCTCCGCAGTAGCCCATCTCAGCCCGTCTGGGGGTGCCCCCTCTGGGGGAGTTTGAGGACGAGGCCGTTCAGGCCGATGGGGGTCCAGGGGGCGAAGCCCCCTGGCGGGGTCGAAGGGGCGGAGCCCCTTCAGGACGGGACGGGTAGGGGCGGCGGGGGCGAAAAACCCCGGCCTAAGCCCCCGCCCGCTCCCGCGACCGCCTCCCCAGCAATTCCGCCAACCCCCGCCGCGTGGCGGCCAGAACGACCCGGTCCTCCTTCTGCAGGACGTAGTTGTCGGGCAGCTCCCACACCCACCCCGACCCAGACGCACCACCCGCCCGGCCGTCCTCGTACGCCTCCTCCACCGCCGGTTCCTCCCGGCGATCGTCGCGGCGTTCGTCCCGCCCACGCCGGTCCAGCGCCAGCACCCGCCAGGAACCCGCCCGGAAGGCCTGACCGACGGTCTTGTCCTCCAGCTGCGGATGACCGGCCACGTCCATCGCCGCGAACAGCAGCACCCGCCGCTCGACCGGAATGGCACCCAGGATCTGGCGCCCCATCATCGCCCCGGCGAACGCGGGCGCGGCCAGATGGGTCACGCTCCGGCTGCGGGTGGACGCGTGGGGGTGCGCGGCGCGCAGGGTGCGGTAGACGGCGGTGGCGAAGTCGTCGTCGTACAGGCGCAGGACCACGCGAAGGTCGGGGCGCACGGAGCGTGCGTACAGGGCGGCTTCGAGGTTGGTCGTATCCGCACTGGTCACGGACAGCAGCGCATGCGCACGGTGGATCTTGGCCGCCTCCAGGACGCCCTCCTGAGTGACGTCCCCGAGCACCACCGGTACCCGCAGCCGCCGCGCCGTGGCCAGCCCGCGTGCCTCGGGGTCGGCCTCGACGCAGACCACGGGGATGTGCAGTTCCCGCAGCCGCGTCAGCACCCGGGTGCCGATCTTGCCCAGCCCGAGCAGAACCACATGGCCACCCAGTCCGCGCGGCGGTTTGCGCAGGGCGGATGCGGTGCGGAACGTGCCCAGGGCCTCCAGCACCGCCGCCAGCAGCACCGGAAGCAGCAGCAGACCCATCAGCCCGGACAGGAGCTGGAGGATCTGGCGGGCCAGGGACTGGTGGAGCGCGGGTTCGTTGATGGCGAAGAGGTCGAGGAGGGTCATGTACGTGGCGTACAGCGGGTGTTCCCCGGTCACCACCATCAGCGCCACGGCCAGCGCCGCCACACACCCCACCAGTCCGGCCAGCGACCACCGCAACCGCCGCGAGAACAGCGAGGCGAACGACGGTACGGCTCCTCGTCCCGACGGCAGCGAGGGACCCGCATACGACACCTGCTCCAGGACGACCGTCCCACGCCCCCGGGCCCCCTGCACCGCGGCCGCGTCCGGCAGCAGCAGCGGCCCCTGCTCGCCACTGCCGTCCGAACCGTCCGAACCACCCGTTCCGCCCGCTCCGTTGCCGGTCGTGGACAGCAGGGCCAGCGTGGCCAGCCCGGAAGGGGGCGCCTGTCCCGGCCGCAGCGGCGGGCGTTCCACCGCGCGCAGCAGCAGGCCGTCCGTCTGTACGACCTTGGTGGTGCCGGCGACGGCGGAGGCGGCCAGCGCGGGGGCGGCCGTATCGGCGTCGGACAGGACCGTCGTGGAGGCGTCCAGACCTGCGTCGCCCAGACCCGTCGCCAACGTGGCTGCCTGGTCGAGGAGTTCCTCGATGTGCTGGCCCAGCCGGCGGTTGTAGAGGCGCAGGACGAGCCGGAGGCGGGGGTTGAGGCGGCGGGCGGTGAGGGCGGCGCGGATGTTGGTCTCGTCGTCGTCATAGACGAGGGCGAGCGCGGCGGCCCGTTCCACGCCCGCGTCGGCGAACGCCTCCTCGGTGGCCTCGGCGGCCTCCACCACCCGGACGCTCCCGGCCGGTTCGCTGCTGCTGCCGCCGGCTGCGCCGCCCGCCCGGTTGACGGCCGCGTTCACCACCCGGTCGAGCAGCGCCGCCGACGCGGCCCTGGCCCGGCCCACGACCGGCGGCCGTACCGTGCGCTCGGAGGGCGGCACGACGAGCGTGACCTGTTCGCCGTACACCTCGCGCAACTCGGCGGCCAGCCGGTGCGCGAGCCCGTCGTCGCCGCACACCACCATGTGCGCGGCCGTGTCACTCCCTAAGCCCTGATTCGGAACGCTCGCCACAAGGGGACAGACTGCCTCACCGTGACGGGTGGTTCCACAGGCGCCCCCTCGGAACCTGAACGGCCGCGCCCGTCCGGCCGTATGAGAGGGGAGGGCAACCAGCGCCCTTCCGCACCACCGGAGGTACCTCGCCCGTGGCGATCACCAAGACCGTCCCGCAGCGGACCGACGACCGCAGGAACCCGGAGCCGACGGATGAGGGCCGGCACCTCAACTCCCCCCTCCTCCTCACCATGCTCATGGTCGTGCTGGTGCTGCTCCAGAGCCCGATCCGCCGCGCCCTCGCCGCACCGGTGATGCAGAGCTGGACGACGGTGTTCGTCGCGGTCATGGTCCAGGCGCTGCCCTTCCTGGTGCTGGGCGTGCTGCTCTCGGCGGCGATCGCGGTGTTCGTACCTCCGTCCTTCTTCGCCCGCGCCCTGCCCCGCCGCCCCGCCCTCGCCGTCCCGGTCGCCGGAGCGGCAGGCGCGGTGCTGCCGGGCTGCGAGTGCGCGTCCGTGCCGGTGGCCGGAGCGCTGGTCCGGCGCGGAGTCACCCCGGCCGCGGCGCTGACGTTCCTGCTGTCCGCCCCCGCGATCAACCCGATCGTGCTGACGGCGACGGCCGTCGCCTTCCCCGGCAATCCGGAGATGGTCCTCGCCCGCCTGGTCGCCAGCCTGCTGGTGGCCTGCGCGATGGGCTGGCTGTGGCTGCGCCTCGGCCGCACCGACTGGCTGCGTCCGCCCTCCCACCTGTCCTACGACGGCCAGAGCAAGGGCGAGGCCTTCTGGGGCTCCGTCCGGCACGACGTGATGCACGCGGGCGGCTTCCTGGTGGTCGGCGCGATGGCGGCGGCGACCCTCAAGGCGGTGGCTCCGGAGAGCTGGCTGCGCACGGCGGCCGACAACCCGGTGCTGGCGGTGCTCGCCCTCGCGGTCCTCGCCGTGGTGCTGTCGATCTGCTCGGAGGCGGACGCGTTCGTGGCGGCGTCGCTGTCGCAGTTCTCGCTCACGGCCCGGCTCACCTTCCTCGTCGTGGGCCCGATGATCGACCTGAAGTTGTTCGCGATGCAGGCGGGCACCTTCGGCCGCGCCTTCGCCCTGCGCTTCGCACCAGCCACCTTCGCGCTGGCCGTGGTCGTGTCGGTGCTCACGGGGGCGGTGATCCTGTGAACCGCCAGGCCCAGGCCGCCGTCCTGTTCCTGCTGGGTGCGTCCCTGCTGCATGCGGCGACGACCGACCTCTATCTGCGGTACGTCAAGCAGGGGCTGCGTCCGCTGGTGCTGGTGTCCGGCGCGGTGCTCATCGCGGCGGCGCTGGCGACGGTCTGGTACGAGCGCAAGCGGGCGCGGGCGCAGAAGCAGCACGAGGCCGATGAGGGCAGTGACAAGGACAGCGGCAAAGACAGCGGCAAAGACAGCGGCAAAGACAGTGGGAATAGCAGCGACAAAGACAGCAGCAAGAACAGCGGCAAGGACGCCCACGCCCACGCCCACCGAGAACCCCGAATCTCCTGGCTCCTCGTCCTCCCCCTCTTCGCCCTGATCCTGGTGGCCCCGCCCGCCCTCGGCTCCTACAGCGCGACCCGCACCGGTACGGCCCTCCAGGAACCCCTCGCCTATCCGTCCCTCCCCGCCGCCGACCCCCTGCGCCTCAGCGTGGTCGACTACGCGGGCCGCGCCGTCTACGACCACGGCCGCACCCTCCACGACCGCCGGGTCCAGCTCACCGGCTTCCTGGCCCTGGACCGCGACGGCACCCCCTACCTCGTCCGCATGGCCCTCAACTGCTGCGCCGCCGACGCCCAACCGGTCAAGGTCGCCCTCACCGGCCGGATCCCCCCGGTCCTCCAGCCGGACACCTGGCTCCAGATCACCGGCACCTACACCCCACGCCGCGCCAAGGACCCGGTCAACGGCGGCCCGATCCCGTTCATCGAGGTCACGGAGGCGAAACCGGTGACGGAGCCGACGGACCCGTACGACGAGAGCTGGAACAACTGACCCCGCCGGCACCCCGCTGACCGAATGGACCCTTGCCGTCCCCGAGGAGTCCCCCTACTGTGAATCAAAAATCTGATGGACCGTCAGATTCAGGTCCCGGCGGTCCGCCGGCAGGCACGAGGGGGCAAGACGTGGCGACCGCCAACCGCAGTACCACCGACAGCAGCACCAAGGATCTGCCCAAGGTCATCAGCGTGGACGATCACGTGATCGAGCCCGCGCACCTCTTCGAGACCTGGCTCCCGGCCAAGTACCGGGACCGGGGCCCGAAGCCCCTCACCGCCGGTATCGGCGAACTCGCGTACGTCGGCGGGAAGTACCGGTTCACCACGGACCCGGACGGCCAGATCACCGACTGGTGGGAGTACGAGGGCGACCTCTTCCCGTACAAGCGCATCATCGCGGCCGTCGGCTTCTCCCGGGACGAGATGACGCTGGACGGCATCACGCGCGAGCAGATGCGGCGCGGCTGCTGGGACCCGAAGGCCCGGCTGGCGGACATGGACATCAACCACGTCGAGGCCTCGCTGTGCTTCCCCACCTTTCCGCGCTTCTGCGGCCAGACCTTCGCCGAGGCCAAGGACAAGGAGGTCGGGCTGGCCTGCGTGCGCGCCTACAACGACTGGATGGTCGAGGAGTGGTGCGGCGACAGCGGCGGCCGGCTGATCCCGCTGTGCCTGATCCCGCTGTGGGACATCGACCTCGCCGTCGCGGAGATCCACCGGAACGCGGCTCGCGGGGTGCGCGCGGTGACGTTCAGCGAGATCCCGACGTATCTGGGGCTGCCCTCCATCCACTCCGGCTACTGGGACCCGTTCTTCGCGGCCTGCGAGGAGACCGGCACGGTCGTCAACATGCACATCGGCAGCAGCTCCCAGATGCCGGCCGCGTCCCCCGACGCCCCACCCGCGGTCCAGGCGTCCCTGTCCTTCAACAACGCCATGGCGTCGATGATGGACTTCCTCTTCTCCGGTGTCCTCGTGAAGTTCCCGCGGCTCAAACTGGCGTACAGCGAGGGCCAGATGGGCTGGATCCCGTACGCCCTCGAACGCGCGGACGACGTCTGGGAGGAGCACCGGGCCTGGGGCGGCGTGAAGGACCTGATCCCGGAGCCGCCGTCGACGTACTACTACCGCCAGATCTTCTGCTGCTTCTTCCGCGACAAGCACGGCATCGAGGCGATCGAGACGGTCGGCGTCGACAACGCGACCTTCGAGACGGACTACCCGCACGTCGACTCGACCTGGCCGGAGACGAAGAGGGTGGCCGCGGAGCATGTGGGCGGGCTCTCCGACGAGGTGGCCTACAAGCTGCTGCGGGGCAACGCGATCCGGATGCTCGACCTGTCCTTCGACCAGTGATGGAGAGGCTCGGTGATTGAGAGGGCTCGGCAGGTGGGCAGTCCAGTCGTGTAAACCGACCACGGTCCACCACGGGAGTGCGGATGAAGGTCAGCATCGACCCCACCCTCTGCTACGGCTCCGCCGAGTGCGTGCACAGGGCACCGTCGGTCTTCGAGTTCGTGGACGAGTACGGCGTGGTCCGACCGGGACGGGAGAACAGCGGAGACGACCCGCAGGTGCGGGAAGCCGCCGAGAGGTGCCCGTCCCAGGCCATCTCCCTCACCGAGTAGCGGCAGACACCCGGTAGCGGCAGACACCCGGTGGCGGCGGTCACCGAGCAGCGGCCGTCACCGAGTCGCGGCGGTCACCCGCCCGACGGATACCGCCATCCCAAGGAGCCCAGCGCCCGCGCCCTGGCCTCCGCCACCGCCATGCGCGCCGCCCGCTCCGCCGGGTCCAGGTGAGCCGACTGACCGGTCGCCTGGCCCTCCCACTTGCGGTAGAGGAGCCCCACCTCCGCCGAGAACCAGCCCCGGCTCACGGAGTTGAGCGCGAGCAGCAGGCCCGTGTCCTCGGACGCGGGGAGCGCCATCCAGCCGCCGAGGGCGAGCAGGAGGTCCCGGCGCATGCAGAGGGTCGCCGGGTGGACCGGGGCGCGGAAGTCGTTCGCCTTCCAGAAGTCGAGCACGGCGCCTCGCTCGACGGGCCCGTCCTCGGGGTCGCCGGGGAATCCGGCCGTCGTGCCGTCCGGCAGAAGGTCCAGGACCCGGGAGGTCGTCCAGCCGAGGGTGCGGTCGGCTTCGAGGACCGCCAGGTCACGGGCGAGGACACCCGGAGTGAGCTGGTCGTCGGCGTCCAGGATCTTCACGTACTCGCCCTCGGCGTGCGCGAGCGCGATGGTGCGCGCCACTCCCGGGCCCCCGGGCCGGCCCTGGCTGAAGGTCACGCGCGCGTCATCGGGGAGGTACGGGCGGACCTCGTCCGTCTTCCCGTCCTGCTGGATCACCCAGTGCCACTCCCAGCCCGCCGGCAACTCCTGTTCGCGCAGCGACTTGTGGGCATCCGGCAGGAACGCGGCCGAAGGGCCGTGGACGGCCGTGACGATGATGACGCGCCGAACCACTGCGGCACTCACCACCTTTCCAGGGGAGTGGTGAAGACCAGCTCCGTGCGGTCGCCGGGCAGCGTGACCTCGGAGATTTCCACGACGCGGTCGGTGATGTCGTACGACGTCTTGCGCAGCAGGATCACGGGCGCCCCCGGCGGCAGGTCCAGCTCACCCGCCTGCTGAGGCGTCGGCGGTCGCGCGGTGACCCGCTCCTCGACGCGGCTCACCTCGATGCCGACCGTGTGGAGCTGGTTCTGCGTGCCGCCCGGCCAGGGCTCGTTGGAGGCGTCCAGAAGATCGGGGTTCGCGGCGACCGTGGCGCGGACGAGGTAGGACGTCACGAGGCTGAACGGGGCGCTCTCGGTCGAGCACCGCGTCCGGTAGGTGCGCTCCAGGAGCGGGGTCCCTTCCGGTACGCCGAACGCGTCCGCCAGTTCCGGGGGCGCGGCGACCTCCCGGTATCGCGCGTGGAAGACGAGGTCCCGCACATCGAGGCCGGTCTCGTGCTCCGTGGCCCCGGTCGCGGCCCGCGTGGCGAGCGGACGGCGCGCCCGGTCCTTCTCCCACTGGTGCCGGTGGTTGTCGCGGAGCATCGGGGTGCGGGGGCGTCGCAGGTCGTCCTCGATCACTTCGTACGCCTTTGGCACACGATCAGCGTACGACTCCTCAAGACGGCTCGCCGGGCCGTCGGCGCCGCGGGCACGAGAAAGGCCCGATCGCTGGCGACGGGGGATGCACCAGCGATCGGGCTGAGCCCAACAGTAACAAGGCTGTCTGCCTCGCGGGAGCCGCCCGATCGGCTGTGGCACCGGGTTGTGATCGGGATCACGGAAACCGCTGTCCGTCGAACCCCCGTCATGCCACCGCGTCTCCGGCCCGTCACTGAGCGCTCGGATCTACCGCGCGCACGGCGGCTCGTACGACAGCCGGGGCAGATAGTCGTGCCACTTCTCCCGCGTCAGCACGCCCCGCGTGCTCGAGCAGACGCGGCGGATCGCCTCGTCGACGTCCAGGTTCCACAGCCGGACGGTGTCGGTGCCGCTGGAGACGCCGAGCATGTGGCTCGTCGGGCTGAACGACAGGAAGTTGCCCGTCTTGGCGTTGGGGCTCATCGCCTCGCCGATGGGGGAGGCGTCGGCCGGGGAGGCGACGTTCCACAGCCGGACCGTGTTGTCGTTGCCGCCGCTGGCCAGGTAGCGCCCGCCCGCGCTGAACGTCAGTGAGACGACCGCTTCGGTGTGGCCGGTGAGGGGAGCGCCGTGCGGGGTCGCCGCACGCGGCTCGGTGACGTTCCAGAGCCGTACGGCGTCGTCGTCGCCGGCGCTGGCCAGCGTATGGCCGTCGGGGCTGTAGGCGAGCGCGTTGACCGGCCCGGTGTGACCGGCGAGCGGCGCGCCGAGCAGGGTGGGACGGCGGGGGTCGGTCACCTTCCACAGCCGGATGGTGGCGTCCGCGCTGCCGCTGGCCAGCGTGCGGCCGTCCGGGCTGAAGGCGAGGGAGTTGATGTATCCGGTGTGCCCGGTAATGGGCGGGCCGAGCGGCACGACATGGTCGGGGTCGCTGACGTTCCACAGCCGGAGGGTGCGGTCGGTGTAGGCGGTGGCCAGCGTGCGCCCGTCCGGGCTGTACGCCAGCGCGTCGGGGCCCATGAACCGGGTGCGCAGCAGGATGTGGGAGTCGTGGGAGACCGGGCGTGCCGGGTCGCTGACGTTCCACAGGCGCACGCTCTGCTCGCCCGTCGTCACCGCGAGCGTGTGGCCGTCGGGCGAGAACACCTGGGAGCGCTGGCCGGTGTCCCCGGGCAGGAAGGGCTTGCTCAGCGCCACCGGCCGGGCGGGATGCCGTACGTCCCACAGCCGGATCCGTCCGTCGCGCGCGGCCGTGGCGAGCACCTTGCCGTCCGGGCGGAACGCCCCGTTGCCGCCGACCATGTCCGCCGTCGGAATCGACCACAGCCGGACCTTGCTGTCGCCGCTGCCGGTGGCGAGCGTACGGCCGTCGGGGCTGAAGCCCAGCGCGTACATCTCGCCACTGCTGCCCGCCAGGGGCTCGCCGACCTGCGAGGGAAACGCCGGGTCGCTCACGTTCCACAGGCTCGCGGTGCTGTCCGCGCTGGCGGCGGCGAGCATGGTGCCGTCGGGGTTGAAGGCCACCGACCAGATGGGGCCGGTGTGCCCGGTGAGCGGGGCGCCGAGCTGGGTGCCGTGCCGTGGGTCGGAGACGTCCCACAGCCGGATGGTGTCGTCCGAGCTGCCGCTGGCGAGGGTGCGGCCGTCCGGGCTGAAGGCGACGGAGTGGACCAGGGCGGTGTGGCCGGTCAGCTCGGAGAGTTCCTCCGGCCGCTCTCGGTCCGCCACGTCCCACAGCCGGACGGTCTCGTCGTCGCCCCCGGCCGCCAGCGTCCTGCCGTCCGGGCTGAACGCCACGGACCGCACGGCGGCTTCGGCACCCTTCAGCGTGGCGAGCGGCTGTGCCTTCGGCCGCTGCGGATCGGCCACGTCCCACAGCCGCACCGTCCGGTCCTCGCTGACGGAGGCGAGGGTGCGGCCGTCCGGGCTGAAGGCGACCAGATAGATCGTGCCCTCGTGCCCGGTCAGGGGCGCACCGAGCGGCCGCGGCCGACTCGGTTGCCGTACGTCCCACAGCCGCACCGTGCCGTCGTCGGAGGCACTGGCGAGGGTGCGGCCGTCGGGGCTGAAGACCGCACTGCTGACCCAGCTCTTGTGCCCGGTCAGGGGCTGGCCCAGAGGCTTGGGCCGCGTCGGATCCGCCACGTCCCACAGGCGTACGGTCCGGTCGTAGCTGGCGGTGGCCAGGAGCCGTCCGCTCGGGCTGAAGGTGGTGAGGTAGACGGCGCCGGTGTGCCCGCGCAGGGGCGTGGCCAGCGGGGCGTTCACGATCGAGATCAGCCGGCTGCTGGTGTCCTCGTCGTCCGGGCGCAGCCGGTGTGCCACCAGGTCGAGCTGGGCGGACAGCGACGGGTCCGAGTACTGGAAACGGTCGGCCTCGGCGAGCACCTGCGCGAACACGGCGTCGTCCCGCTGCTGCCAGGCGACCACCGCCGAGCCGACGGCCAGCATCGCGAGCGCGACCAGCGCCGCCACCGCACCGCGGCTGATCCAGACGGTGCGCCTGCGCAGCCGTACCGCGGCGGCCAGGAACTCCACCGCACTCCGGGTCAGAAAGGTGTCACCGGCCGACCGCGCCCAGCTGTGGGCCTGTCCCAGCCGGGAGCCCCGGTAGAGCAGCGAGGAGTCACGTCCGGACTCCTCCCAGGCCCGCCCGTCCTCCTCCAGCCGCTGGCGCAGCAGGTTGCCCTGCCGGTCCTCGTCGATCCAGTCCCGCAGCCGCGGCCAGGCATGAAGCAGCGCCTCGTGCGTGATCTCCACGGTCTCCGCGTCCAGCGTCACCAGCCGGGCCTGCACCAGCGCCTCGAGCGACTCCTCCGTCTTGGCCGGGTCGGTCGACTCCGCCGCCAGCTGCCGACGCGTCCCGCGCCGACGCGTCGCCTGCGTGTCCTCGCCCAGCCGCACCAGCCGGAGCAGCAGCAGCCGCGCGGCCGTACGCGCCGCCGGATCGAGCCCGGACCAGGCACGCTCGGCGGTGGCGGCGACGGCCCCCTGAATCCCCCCGGCCGCCCGATACCCGGCCAGCGTCAGCCGCCCCGCCTTGCGCCGCTGCCAGGTCGAGAGCAGAGCGTGCGACAGCAACGGCAGCACGCCCGCGTGATGCGTCCCACGCGGCCCGTCCGCACTCACCTCCCGCACGATCAGCTCCGCCAGCCCCGGCTCCAACTCCAGCCCCACAGCCTTGGCAGGCCCGGTCACCGCCTCCCGCAACTCCGCGGTGGTGAGCGGCCCGAGCACCATGTGCCGGTGCTGCAACGCGTCGGCCAGCTCCGGATGCCCCAGGCACTGCTCGTAGAAGTCGGCACGTATACCGAGGACGACGAGCACGGGAGCGGGGCCGCCTGCTTCGCCGGGGGTGCAGGCGGCCTGGAGGAGCTGGATGAAGGTACGGCGGTCTGCTTCGTCGGGGCAGAGGGTGAAGGTCTCCTCGAACTGGTCGACGATGAGGACGGCAGGAGCAGGGGCAGGGGCAGAGGCAGGGGTGGAGCTGCCGGAGGGGCCGGAAGGGCCGGAAGGGCCGGAAGGGCCGGGGACGGCAGCGGAGTCCACGCGCCGGGCCCAGGCGAGGACGGCGTCGCGTGTGGCCTGCACGAAGCCGTCGCTAAGCTCTTGGCCGCCGGTCTCCGCCGCCTCCTCCAGGCGACCCGAGCCCTCCATGCCCGACTGGCCGGACCCGGAGGAAGCGAGGACCTCGGCGAGTTCCGGAATACGACGGGTCAGCTCGGCGAGCGGATCGGCACCCGGTACAAGCTGCACCACCGCCCCTGCCCGGCCACTCTCACCGCTCAGCACACCGCTCTGCAGGGCAGGCACCAGCCCGGCGTTCAGCAGGGAGGACTTACCGGCGCCCGAGGCACCGACGAGCATGACGAGGCCGCCGGTCCTCCCTGCCGCACGGAGCTGGGCGACCAGGGCATCCGTACTCCGCTCCCGGCCGAAGAACCACCGGGCGTCCTGCTGCCGGTACGAGGCCAGCCCCCGATACGGACACACCCCACCGGCCACCGCCGCCGGGACCTCGACCGGGGTCTGCTCCTCCTCTGCCCCGGCGGTCGCCCGCTCCCACAGCCGCTGCCACTGGCCCAGGTCGTACAGCCCACCGGACACGGGCACAGGACGGGCACGCCGGGCCTGGGGGATCAGGACATGCAGTACGGCCTGCAGGGCGGCGAACTGGGCCGGCACGTTCTTGGCCCGGCGCCAGTCACTGATCCGCTGCGCGGACACCCGTACGGGTCGCCCACGCTCATCGACCCGCTGAAGCCGGACGACCGCCTCGGCCACGCTCTTCAGCGGAGGATTGCCGGCTTCCTTGTAGAGCAGTGCGAGCCGCTCCGCGAAGGCTGCGCGCGCCCCCGCATCGGAGCTCAAGGCCTCCTCCACTCCCTACCTCCGCCGCAGCTGGACATCCGGACCGGAAAACTCACCTTATACGGCTGACCTGCGGTAAAGGGGGCCTCCGGAGACCGGAACCTCCTCCCCGGCACCCTCGACTGGCAGGATCACGACGCAAGTGCGCATCCCTGGCGCGCCGCTCAGGCAGACCACCAGCCCAGAGCTCGGAGAGACCACCCATGGCGCCGCAAGTCCTCGGTCCCCTTCGGCAGGACCCACTTCCGCTGGATCCACTCCCGCAGGCCCCCCGGACACTTCGCGCCCCCCTCGCCCTGCTCGATCCACTCTGACCCGCCACCCCACCCACCCGGCAGGTCCCGGATCGACACCACCCCCGCCGTCCGGCACCGGTCCCCACGAGGGGAGGGACCGGTGCCGGACGACGTGGTATTCGCCTGGTCCATGAGCGGCACAGAACGCGTCCCGAATGAGGTTCGGGGGGGCGGCACCGGTTGGTTTGTCAGCGACTTGTACCTACGACTAGGTGAGCGCCCCCTCCTGGATGGCGGCGATGAGCGATTCCCAGGCGTGTGCTCGGAAAATGATCACGTTCGGTCCGCGATAGTCGTCCACAGTGACCGGCTCCAGGAGTTGGTGACCGAGATAGGACCCTGCAAGGACGAGGGCGAGCGGGTGACAGCCCAGCCGACGGGCGAGTTCCTCCAGCACCGCCCGGTCCTGGTGGTCCGGAGCCAGATCGCGGAGCACATCGACCGCGTCGGCGATGTCGAGCGTGTCCAGGCGGTGCCGGGTCGCGTCATGCCACTGATGCGCCTGCCCGTGCCGGGTGGTGATCACGACAGTGCCGCCCAGACTCGGCCGCAGCCAGCCGTGGTCCAGGACGGAGGGATCGTCGGCGTTGTGTCCAGGACGAGAAGCCAGCGCTCGGCCGAGCGATCCAGGTAGTGCCAGACCAGGTCGGCGGGTGGACGCCGCAGCGCACGAGCAGCGTCCACCTCGTCCTGCGAGGCGCCACGGTCGAGGGCGACGGCGAGCATGCCCTCGCGGAAGCTGGTGGTGTGGGACGCGGTGACCCACAAGCCCACGAGTCCGTGGTCACGTACGGCCTCGTCGAAAAGGACCTGGGCGATGGCGGTCTTCCCACAGCCAGGCATCCTGTGCACCACATGAACGCCCGACGATCTCACGCCATCGCTCACGGACACCGCCAGCGCCCGGCGCACCGCAACGCGGTCCCGGATGGCGGACAACGGGCGCGCCGCCAACGGCACTCGCACCGAGTCAGGGCCGGGACGCCCCTCCTCCACCACACTGCGCAGATCGGTGTGGTAGTGGGTGTGGTACTCGGTGATGTGCTGGTCACGTCCGGCCTGGTAGACCCGCCCATTACCGGTGGCGTGCGCGGTCAGACGTACCGACCCGACAAACGAATGCTCCCCGGCCGGAAGCCGGCCGCGCGCCTCGTTCAGGGCACGCTCCAGCTCCTGCGCGATCGAAGGGTCGGCGGCCAGGAGACACCGCAGCCGCCCGTACCACTCCGCGGTAAGCGCCTCCTCTGTCTCCGCGTCCCCTTCTTCGCGGGCCCGGACGACATCGGCGCGGGTCTCGTCGAGAGCCGCCTCGGCGTCCCCGGCCCGCTCCGGCAAGACCCGCCGCTACACGGTGACGACGCCCTCGCGTGTGGCGCTCCACGCCTCAGTGGCCATCAGCGCCACCACCGTGGCGCCGGCGGTCTGTGCCAGCTGCACCAACTGCGGATCCATGCTCCCCCGATCCCGATGGTAGCCCGAGGGAGTTGGCCGAACCCGCGCGTGCACCTGCACATTTGGAGCAAGAATGGCGGCCTGGTGGATCAACAAGGCGCAGGGGGCGGAGTTCTGCATGACGAGTCAGGTGGAAGTAAGCGGCCTGAGGATCGCCAAGGCGCTGTCGTACGTGTGTGGGCATCGGGACGAACTCGCCGCGCTGCTCGACGAGGACGACGCCGCCTTGCGTGCTGTCGAAGCCGCAGTCAGCAGGCCGCCCGCGGACGACGTCTCGCTCACTGCCCTTCTGGACGCCTTGCACACAGCGGTTCGACGCGCAGGCGACCCGTCCGGGGTGCATGGGGGAACAGGCCGCAGCGTGATGCTGGCCGGTGTTGCTGATCTGGACGTCGTGTACCGGTGCCCCTTGCAGCTGTGTATCGGTCGATCCGGTCAGGAAGTGGACGACGACGTGCCACGCTGCCAGTTCGCCCCCGGCGAGACGGCGCTGATCCGGGAGAGGCTCCCGTAGTGGGAGGGCTGCTCAGTGAACTCAGCAAGAAGCTGGCCGAGCGGTGGCTGACTCTCCTCGTACTCCCAGGCGCGCTCTACTTGGCGGTCGCCGCAGCCGGACACACCCTCGGGCAGAGCGCCGCGCTGGACGTGGGGCGGCTTACTTACGCGATCTCGGACGCTGCCCGGGCTCCCCAGGTGGCCACGGCAGGCGGCCAGGTCGTGCTGCTCGCTGCCATCCTGGCCGGTGCGGCCGCCACTGGTCTGGCCGCCCAGTCCCTCGGCTCCGTTGTGGAGCGTGTGGCCCTGGCTGCCGGCTGGGGCGCATGGCCGTGGCTTTTCGGCGAGTTGGCCGAGCGTCACGTGGCACGCCGACAGCGTCGCTGGGACGCGGCACGTGCAGAGTACGAAGACCTACGGCTTCTGGAACGCGCTCCGCGGCCGGCCGACCGCCCCAGGCCCCGGGAGCGTCACCGCGTGGCCCACAGGTGTGAACGTATCTCCGTGGAGCGGCCTGAACGGCCGACCTGGAGTGGTGACCGGATCCACGCCATCGCGGTCCGGCTGGACCGAGACGCACATGTCAATCTCCTCATCGTCTGGCCACACCTCTGGCTCGTGCTGCCGGAAGAGATACGCGGCGAGATCGGCAGAGCCCGCGCTGCGTTGACACGAGCTGCCGTCCTCGGCGGCTGGGCCCTGCTCTATCTGCCTCTGGCCTGGTGGTGGTGGCCCGCGGTGCCGCTCGCCGCCACGCTGGTGGTCATTTCGGCACGTCGCCTCCGCACTGCCTCGGACACCTACGCCACGCTGCTGGAGGCATCCGTGCGCCTTCACCTGACGGACCTGGCCGACAAGCTGCGCATCGAGGAACAGCCGATGGGTCCTCTGCTCGGTGGCGCGGTCATGCGACGGTTGAGCAGCCCGGCGCCTGCGGCGGAACCGGCTTCGTGAGCTCCGTCGAATTCAGCGGCTCGCCTCGGCAGACCTGGACAGTGCAGCAATCAGACCTATCGGAGACCGGGAAGTGACAGGACCGTTCATGCAGGGGCACGAGCAGGACTTCGCAAGGGAACACGAACTGGAGCAGCGGATTGCCGTAGTGGGGTTACGGCTCGAACGGCTGGCCCGCGAACAGGACCTTGGTGTGGTGCTGGAGCCGGAAGCACTGGTCGAGGCCCGCCAACTTGCCGCAATACTCCGAAACGACGAGTCCGACCTGGAAGGTCATTACGTCCTCGGTTGGTTGCACGCCTTCAGGTACCGGGCACTTCCCGAAGGGGCTGGGCAGCGGGACAGAGAGGAGGCCGTCGCGAAGTTCACCCCCTGCTTCGTGTTCGGCGCAGATGAGGAGGATCTGCCAGACGAACTCCTTCCAGACGTGGCCCAGCACGCGCTTGGTTTCGTCTGGAGGATTCAGCAAGGGATAGACGCTTCGCCGAGCCCGGCGCTGCGCGCAAGAATGACCGATCTCCTGCGGCGCATCGCGACCGCTGTCCCCCGTGGCGAAAGCGAGCACGCGGAAACGCTGTCCAATCTTTCCGTCATCCTGAAATCCCACTTCGACGCGGGTGGTGAACAAGCGGATCTGGACGCGGCGATCGACGCTGCCCTCGGCGCAGTGGAAAGCACAGCAACAGGGCACCCGAATCAGCCGGTCATGCTGTTCAACCTGTCAGGTGTGCTGATGGAGCGCTTCACCCATACAGGTACGGCGGCGGACCTGGACGATGCGATCGAGACCGGCCGACTGGCAGTCCAGGCTGCTGCGGGCTCCCCTGCCCACCGGGCTGGGGGACTCAACAACCTGGGCACCGCGCTGCAGACCAGGTTCACCGAGAGAGGCATCCTGTCGGACCTGGACGCGGCGATCGAAGCCTTCCAGGAAGCGTCAGACCTCTGTGCCGGGGACGACGACAAGGCAGGAATTCTTCACAATCTTGGTATCGCGTGGCGGGCCCGACATGAGAGCACTGGTGTCCCGGCAGATCTGGAGAGCGCAATCGAGTGCGGCCAGGCCGCACTCGAGGCTGCCTCCGAGGAACATCCTGGACGCTCCATATTCCTGTTTGGGCTCGGCGGCATCACGCTGACTCGATTCGAGCGGACCGGGGAAACAGTCTATCTGGACCGATCCGTCAACGCGTTCCAGGAAGCTTTGGAGATGCTCCCGCCGGGGCATCGGGCTCGTGGGCTTCGTCTCTCAGGCCTGGGGCAAGCTCTTCTGGTGCGATACCGCCTCGGCGGCGACAGATCTGACCTCGATACGGCAATAGAAATGAACCGCGCTGCCTCCCGGGAAATTGCCCCGCATCAGACCGAGTGCAACGCGGTTCTCAACAACCTGGCCATCTCCCTCGGGCAGCGTTTCGAATGCACTGGTGATATGGCCGACCTGGACGAGGCAATCAGTGCCAGTCGCGCTTCCGCTCAGGCCACTGCGGACGGTCACGTCGACCGGCCGACCCGTCTGTCCAACGTCGGTCTGATGCTGTGGACTCGGTTCAAGCACACCGGGGCGATGTCGGACCTGGACGCGGCGATCGAGTTCGCGCACGCAGCTGTGAATACGGCACCCCGTGAACACTCCGCATTGGCGGCGATGCTGTCCAATCTCGGTGCAGTGTTGTTGCAGCGTTACGAACGGAACGGGGACCCTCAAGACCTCGATGAGGTGGTCCGAAGAAACCGCGAGGTCCTCGGCATTGTGGATGCAAGCAGTCCTGACCGTCCTCGTTTCCTCGCGAATCTGTCCGCCGCCCTGCACGCCCGCTTCCAGCGCTCTGGAGGCTTTGAGGACTTGGACGGCGCGGTTGCGGCGGGACAGGAGGCGACCGCCACCGTCCCGTCCCACCACCCTGAGCGCGCGAGGTACTTGTCCTTGCTGGGAGGTGTGCTGACCGTCAGGTTCGAGAAGACCGGGTTTATTGCGGATCTGGATGACGCGGTGGTTGCGTGCCAGGCCGCGCTCGACATCTCGCCCGCGGAACATCCGGAGCGCGCTGACTACCTGTTCCAGCTCGGGACGGCCTTACACCGCCGTTATCAGCGGACTCACTTGAGACAGGACTTTGATCGTGCCCTAGCCGCCCACATGGAAGGCGCGCGAGCCGACGGGGCCAGGCCCTCGATTCGGATTCGGGCCGCTCAGGCAGCGGCTTCAATGACCGGACGGCCGGATCCTGATCTCGCAGCCGATCTCCTGGCTGGTGCCGTACGCCTGCTGCCCGAAGTGGCAGACCGTCGGCTGAGCCGCGGTGACCAACAGCACGCCATGGGCAAGTGGTCCGGGCTGGCCGGAGACGCCGCGGCACTGGCTCTCGCTTCTCACGAAGGCACACCCGTCGAGCGGGCAGTGCGGGCGCTGCAGTTGATCGAGGTGGGCCGCGGCGTCCTGCACAGCCAGGCGCTGGACATGCGGAGCGACCTCGCAGAGCTTCGCGAATGCCATCCCGACCTGGCCCATCGCTTCGAGGTACTTCGGCACGAGCTCGACCGGCCGATGGAATTGGCCTCCCCCACGGAGCCCGAGGGGCAAGCCAGTGCCGCCGTACGTGCGGTCGATGCCGAGGAGCAACGACGCACCCGCGCCGACCAACTTCAGGCCACGGTGGACAACATCCGAGCGCAGGACGGATTCGCCAGCTTTGCTCGTCCCCCCGCCGTCAGTGAGCTCCTGGCACAAGCCACCTCCGGCCCAGTGGTGACTTTCAACGTCAGCCACTACCGCAGCGACGCACTGCTGTTGACGTCCCATGGAATCGAGTCCCTGAACCTGCCCGACCTCACGTACGACCTCGTGATCGACCAGATACAGACCTTCCACAGGGCCCTGGAAACCGTTGGGGATCCGCGCGCGTCGCCCCTCACTCGAAAGGAGGCGCAAGCGACGCTTCACGCTGTCTTGGAGTGGTTGTGGGACGCGGCGGCTGAACCGGTCTTGCTTCGCCTCGGTTTCACTGGTGAGCCCTCTTCCGGACAGCCGTGGCCCCGCGTCTGGTGGGCGCCCGGAGGGCTCCTTTCGCTGCTACCCCTGCACGCTGCCGGCCATCACTCCGAGCCGCCCCGGGCGGGTTTGAGGGACAGGGAACCGCCGACCGTCATGGACCGTGTCATCTCCTCGTACACCACCACTATCCGCGCACTGCACCACGCACGCCGTCATCACACCTCCGGGCCGACTGTGAGCGGGTCATTGATCGTGGCCATGCCCACAACTCCGGGCGTCCAAGGCCGCCTGGACCACGTCTCGGAAGAGGCCACACTGCTGTGCGGCCTGCTGCCCGAGCCGACGCTCCTCATCGAGCCGGATGCAGAGGCCGATGGCATGACCGCCACCGAGTCGGAGACACGACCGACCAAAGCTCGGGTCCTGAAGACTCTCTCCGATTGCGGGATCGTTCACTTCGCGTGCCACGGTGCCCACGATCCCGACGACCCGTCCCAGAGCCTGCTGCTTCTGCACGACCACGAACGTGATCCGCTCACGGTGGCGAGCCTTGCAGAAATGAGGATGGACTCGGCCCAACTGGCCTACCTGTCAGCGTGCCGAACAGCGTTCATGGAATCCGTAGAGCTGATCGACGAGGCCATCCATCTCGCATCTGCCTTTCAGCTCGCGGGTTTTCCCCACGTCATCGGTACCCTCTGGGAGATAAATGACGAGGTGGCCTCGCATATGGCAGCTGATTTTTATGCTGAGCTCGGCGGGATCACCGACCAGCATGGTGGCCTCGACACGGATTCAGCGGCCCGTGCTCTGCACCACACCGTGCGCAAGGTCCGTGATCGCTATCCCAAGTCCCCCTACCTCTGGGCGTCCCACCTGCACGCCGGGATCTGAACGCGGGCGGTGTCGCTGTTGAGCCGCGGCATCGACATGCACATTGCTGTCGATGCCGCTCGCACCTTGACCTCGACTGATCGTGAGTGCGCGGTGATCGGTTGTACGTGACGCGGATCTTCCACGATGGACATGTAGAGACTTCCCCAGGCTATGGCTCACATTGTGGTGGGCGGGGTCCCACCAGGCCGAGGTCCGACAGGACTTGGTGGGCCAGTTCGAAGGGCTGGTTGCGGGGGCCGTGGGGTACGGAGGCGGCGGATTCGAAGCCCCGCTGTGCAGCGAGGGCTCTGGGGCCTACCAGTCCGGTGAGCCGGTAATGTCGCCAGAGGGGAATCGGCCGGCGGGCATCGACCACGATGAGGTCGGGCCGACGCCAGACGACCAGCGCCCAGGCTCCCTCGCCGGAGTCGGAGCCCGAGCTGGCCCAGGCTCCGACCAGGGGCGCATCTTCGGCGGCGCCGACTGCTTCGAGTGCCACCAGCGCGGGGTTGCTGAAGCGGCCGGTGACATGAAGAAGGAGTCGTCCGTGGCGGTGTACGTCGCGCCCCTTCTCGGCGAGGGACCATACGGCGTCAGCGAGGGGATCGTCCTGGACGACGTCCGACGCGACATCGAGCACGGCGGCCTGGTCGACGGCCGGGCCGAAGGCTGTGTCGAGCAGCGTCGTGTACTCCGTGACGTACGCGGAATCCACTGCGGGCAGCAGGTGGCCGACTGCCTGGGAGGCTTCGTTGAAGGCGAGTGTCTCGGGGGTGATCTCGTAGCGTGGGGCGTGGCTTCGGAGCACGGCGAGTGCGACTGCGGCGAGGCTGCCGACCTGGGGCTCGATCCGCTCGGGGAGATCGTTTCGGTTCAGTGCGCGGACGGCCCGGGAGAGCAGCGGCAGCCAGTCGGTGTGTGCCGGAGGCCAGGCGCCTGCCGCGACGGTCCATAGGGTCAGCCGGACTACGAGCATGCGCTCGGGAGGGCCCAGGTGGGGAGCGAGGGCGACGAGGCGCTCCACCCAGCGCCGGTATCTACGGCGGACTTCCTGGTCGGCCTGCCGGAGGTCGGGCAGGGTGGCGGTGCTGCTCGCTTCGTCACCGGCTGCCTCGGGGTCGTGATCTGCTGCCACGGCCTCGGCGTCGTCATCGTCGAGGGCGGCTTCGATGTCGTCGGTGAACCGCTCGTCCCAGGAGACAGGCAGCAGGTCCTGAAAGGGCGTGCTGGTGTCGGTGGGCAGGGGGAGCCCCAGCGCGAAGCGCGTGAGCGGGTGTCCGACACGCCCGGCGCATTCGTCCAGATAGCGCTCCCAGCCGTCCTCGTCGCCGTCCAGCGGGGCCGTAGCGACCGCACCGCCACGGCTGCTGCTCGCGGATACGCCCGCTGGGGTGGGGGTCAGTCCCGTACGGAGGGTTTCCAGGTCGCCCAGGAATCGTTCGGCGAGCCGGGGATCCGCGAACAGGTCGGGTGGCCGTGTCGTGGGGGCCTGGGACTGGGCCGGGGTCATTCGGCGCAGGGCACGGTCAGGGTCGACGACGAACACGATGTTGCCGAAGCTTGGTACGCCGTCGTTGTCGACTACGACCAGGCGCGCACGGCTGCCCGCATCCGCCGGAGCCGTCACCGTCAGCGTGGCCTGGCCGGGCGGGATGTCGGCGATGCGCTCCCATGCCTCCGGCGGTGCTGCCGCCTGAGACAACTCCAGGCGAGCGGTGTCGGAGAGGGGCCGGGCCATGCTGATCTCCAGGCCGTCCGATACGCGTAGGGCACCGAGCAGCAGCGGCCCACTGCCAGCGATGGGGCGGGGAAGGGGCGGAGCCGTGTGCAGCCCGGCGGCGGGCTCGTCGGTGCCGTCCGGAAGGAGGGTGGTGGGGATGGGGGTGATGATGCCGAGTTCGCAGTTGCCGCCGTCGCCCTGGGAAAGCAGGAGGGCCGCGGCGGAAAGGTTCGGGCTGCCGGTCAGGGCCCACCGCTGCCCCTCGGCGACCCACTCGACAAGTTTCCCGTGGCGGTACCGCTGGTCGTTGTCGCTGATGACGCGTCCGTCGTACTCCTTCACCAGGGCCGCGACCGACGGACCGTCGAGATCGCTGAGTCCGGGCTGGTAGGCGAGGGTGAACCGGCTCGGACGGAAGCGTTCGAGCAGCCGCCGCAGTGCCATCGAGCGCCGGTCGTAGAAGGGCGCGAACACGGCCAGTTCATCGACGGGCCCCTCCGGCAGCTGATCGATGATCGGCGAACGCAGGCTGCTGACGACGCGGATCTGTGGAGCCGTGGGTGTCCTGTCGCGGTGTAGCCGGTCCAGCAGCGCCGCGACCCGCCCAAGCGCTTGTGGCACGCCGGCGGAGAACCTCACCTTTTCCGGGAGGTCGCGCAGCCATGCCGACAGCTCCGGAACCGCGGTGGGACTCTGCTCGCCGTCCACTTGCAGAACCGTCCACAGTTCGGCGTTGGCCTGCCAGCCAGCCAGCGTGGTGTTGCCGGAGCCGAGGGCGATGGTGGCGTGCTCCGGTCCGGCGAGGACCATCAGCTTGGGGTGGAACGCGGCACCGTGGGCGTATGCCAGACCGGAGAGGTAGCTGCGGCCGGCTCGCCGGACGGAGCGGGGATCGTTCCGGGCCATGGAGACATCTCCCGCCACGGTGACGCGTGCGCCGGTGGCCTGGGTGACGCCGAGGGCGACCTCCTCGAAGAAGCCGAGATCGGCGGTGAAGCTGAGGAAGAGTGCTTCTTCCAGGCTCCGGCCGCCCGTCCGCTCCTCGTCAAGGATGAGGGTCAGCGGAGAGGCGAACGTGGTTGGCGGCTCCACCACTCCCGGTGCCAGTGCGGTCTCAGTCAACGAGAGCCCTCCCACTACTGGTCACCGACCAGTGCTGGTCGTGGTAGTGCAGTACGCCGCAGGTGGCCAGGACCGTCCCGAGCTGGTCCAGCCGCAGGCCGACGTCACCGCGCCCCTCCTGGCTCGTCCGGTACAACAGCCCGCCCCGTTCGTGTAGCCGGGTCGGTAACCACAGCGTGCCGTCAGCACGTCGGCGGGCCTTGGCCAGCGCGATCCGCTGCGACCGCGCCACCAGGTCATAGGTGAGTCGGCGGGCGACATCGCGCAGTTTCATGGGCCGTGCTTCGTCAAGCCGCCACTGGACCCATTCCGGGCCGAGCTCGACACCGCGCTGGCCGAGGAACGCGTCCCGGACCCGACCGGTGAGTTCGTCCACCCGACGGGCACTGGCGGCGAGCACCCGCAGTTCGGCGACGGGCAGGGGATCACCCGCCCACCGCAGGTCGTGCTCGGCGGGCAACGGCGCTCCGGTCGTGCTCTGCGTCGCGGGAAGGGAGGACAGGAAGGCGTCCACCGTCATGTCGGGCAGCTCTGCGGCGAAGCGGTCGGCCACTTCCTCGATCGGCACCAGCCCGTCGACCTGCTCCACGAGCCAGGACCACAGGCGGCGCCACGCTCCGACGGAGTAGTTGCGCAGCACCACTCCGCGCCAGGCACCAGCAGCGTCGATGCCGCTGGTCACGGCATCGGTGGTCAGGAAGTCACCGAAAGCGAGCACATGGCCGATGTCACGGGTGAAATATCGGACGGGATGTGTGGCGACCACACGAGCCAGAAGCTGAATCGTCTGTCGTCGTGTTGCAGAGCGGGAGCCTGCTTCGGCTGGCGCGCCGGGCTCGCACATCAGGTTCGCCAGCCAAGCCCCGTCAGGGTGCTCGCCGCCCATGCACACGCACAGCTGGCCCCCGAAAGAGACGAGATCATCCACGTTCAGTGTGTCCTCGGCGGCCAGTTCGAGCAGCCTGCCCAGTCCGGCTCGTAGTGCCGTGGTCTCAAGCCGCGGTCCGGGAACTGGCATGGGGCCTCCACCGAGGATGCCGAGCGCGACCTCGGATCCGGCGTACGGTCCCCAGAACCCCCACGAGTTGCGTACGTACCCGTCCTTGCCCGGGACCTCGGCCTCGGACATGGCGACCGTGCCGGCCTGCAGCCGCCGGGCCAGGGCGTCGACCCCATGAGCGCGCGGCAGCCACTCCAGGGCCTGTGGATGATGCGCGAACGACACGGCCGCCAACGCCACTTCCGCGCGGCGGAGCAGAGTCTGGGCGGCCGGGACCGTCAGGTCTTCCGCCTTGGCTTGCGCCGCGATCAGCCCGTGCAGTGCGTAGTAACGCGCGTGCGGAGTCACCGCGGTCACCCCGGGGACCAGGTGATCGACCATGCGCATCACATGCCGCTCCACGGAGAGGGGATAACGGCCCGCGGCGACGTCCAGTCCGGGGCGGCTCCAGCCCGGTCCGTCCACGAGCGCCGGTGTTTGCCCCTTCCCACCGACGGCGACCATGCGCTCAACCATCGGACCGAGAGCAGCTGAACGCCGCTGGCCGGTGGGTGCGCCGCGCAGTGAGCCCTTTGCGGCAAGACGGTCCGCGGCTGCGCTCGACCATTTCCCGCTGCCACCCCCTCAGTGCTGTTCAGTTGGGAAACAGACCCGTCATTCTGTCGCATCTCCCCAGAGGCCAGTGGCACTTCAGACATGAATCACGCAGCTGGACGAGGCAGCTTGATGCGATGACTTCAGGCACGATTTGATAACCATCGTTATCAAACAAAGGCGCGTCCACCTCTCCGGGATCGGCGTATCGTCTTGTGGTGTCGGGGCGAGAATCCGCCCCAAGCGGAGCCGTGATGTGAGACAAGACCCGGTCTGATGGCCGAGGCGGCTGATGCGACGATAGATGAGCGGGGGAGGGATGCGCACCGTGGTCACTGGTCTGCCGGACCCGGCAGCACCGCTGCCCGTCCTGGTATCGATGTCCGATATCGCAACTTTCGCCCGGGTGAAGCGCCCCGTCGTGTCCACCTGGCGGCGACGCCACCCGGACTTCCCCGCCGCTATGTCCGAGAACTCGGGACGGCCGCTGTTCGACGGCGCACAGGTGACCGACTGGCTGATCGCCTCCGGCCTGGGCAACGCCGACCCGGCGGAGCTCCGATCCGAGCTGGCCCTCTTCGGCATCATCGCGCTGCGGGACCGCTTCACGCCGTGGCAGCTGGTCGAGACGCTGGGCAGCCTGCTGTGCCTGCGCCGGCTCGACGGCCGGCCACTGGCTAACGACGCGAACGTCTCCCCGGCCTCCCCGCTCGACGCCGAAGCCGACGAGGCCCTCTGGTCCGCGCTGCTGCGCCGAGCCGAACGGATCGACGCCGAGGACGATTTCGTACTCCGCGAGCTTCGCGCGATCGACGCCACGGCGGCCCCGCTCGCCCGCCTCGCCGAGGACCTGATCGAGTCCGCCTACGACGAGCGCGGCGCGTACGAGTGGCTGCTCGCCGCCCGCTCCCGGCTCGGGCTGGACTCCCTCGCCGCCGACGCGGTCACCCCGGAGCTGCGGAGCCTGCTCACCCAGCTCACCGACCTCCGCATCCGCCTTGAGCGAGGCGAGTCCCTCACCCTCGCCGACCCGCACGCCCGCGCCGGCGACCTGCTCGCCGCGCTCCTCGACGACACGGAGGACCGCGACCGAGTCACCGTCCTCGCCGCCGACACCGACGACCGGCTCACCCGCATCACCCGCCGCCGCCTCCTGCTGGCGGGCGTCGGCGAACTCGACCTGGACGTCCAGACCGGCCCCGACCTGGAGGAACGCTTCGCGGACCCGGACCTGGTAGTCACCCAGCTCCCGTACCGCCCTGGCGAGGACCGCTCGGTACTCACCGCCCTGACGGAGCTCGAACGCGTCGCCTACCTCCTCCGCCCCGGCTGCACGGCTCTCGTCCTCGGACCGGCCGACGCACTCGTCGACGAGCTGAAGAGCACCGAGGCCGCCCAGCTCCGTTCGGCCCTCCTCCGCGAGAACATCGTCGAGTCGGTCATCGCGCTTCCCGGCGGGGTCCTGCCCTTCCGCCCCGGCTACCGTCCCGCGCTGTGGACGCTCACACGCGGTCCCGTCCGGGAGGCGGAGGGCCTGGTCTTACTGGCCGACATCAGCTCGGAACAGCTCACGCCGGGTGTGCGCATGCGGCTCGCCGAGGACGTCCTCCTCTGGCGGGCAGAGGGCTTCCGAGGACTCGACGGGCACGACCCGCGCTACGGCCGTGTGGTCCCCGTCGCCGACCTGGACCGGGCCTTCGGCGGTCCCCTGACCCCACCTGCGCCGCCCGCCTCCGCGATCTGGTCCGACAAGGTCACCGAACGCCCCGCCCTGATCGCCGAGGCCGAGGCCCGCCTGGAGCGCGCGACGGCGGACACCCGGGCGTACGAGGACGAGCGAGGCCCTTACCGAGGGGCCGTAATGCGCAGGGTCGGCCTCCTGCCTGAGCGCACCACCCTCGGCAAGCTGATCATCGCACGCAGGGTGACCAGGCTCCCCGGCCACCGTATCGACGAGAACCACCTCACCCAGGACGGCCACCACACTGTCCTGGGTCCCGAGGAGATCACCGGCGAACGAGCCGTGGGTGACCGCCGCATCGACCGCCTGCTGCTGGCGACGGCGTACGAACGGGCGGCGCTCACCGAGCCCGGTGACGTCGTCTACACCCTCGCGCCTCGCCTCGGCGTGTACGTCGACCACGACGGCTTCTCGGTCGTCGCGTTCCCGGCCCGCATTCTCCGCGTCAACGCCGACGCCACCCGCCCGCTCACCCCCCGGGTCCTCGCGGCCCTGCTTGGCGCGGCCCGTGGCACCGCCCGCAGCCCCAGCGCCGTACGCCCGGCCCGCCGTATCGAGGACTACCAGCTCCCAGACCTCGATCCGGACGAGGTGCTGCGCTTCGAAGCCCTGCTGGCCGAGACCGAACGCCGGGAACGCCTGCTGCACGCTCAGGCCGACGCCCTCGCCGAGGCCCGCCGCCTGACGATCGCAGGCCTGGCCGACGGCACCCTCACCCTCGGCGGAACCCGAACCTTCAACCGGTAAGTAACCCATCCAGACCCACCCACTGACGAGTCGGAAGAAGGAACGATGCCTCCCCGCAAGCGAGCCGCGGCAGCCGCCGGACAGGGCGAACTGCTCAGTGTCTCCAGTACCAAGGAGATCCAGGACATCCTGTGGAAGGCCGCGGACAAGCTCCGCGGCTCCATGGACGCCGCCCAGTACAAGGAGTTCGTGCTCGGCCTGGTCTTCCTGAAGTACGTCTCCGACGCCTTCGCCGAACGCCGCGAGGAACTGGCCGCCGACCCCGAGCTGGCCCAGATCCCCGAGCACCGCCGGGCGGCCTTCCTTGAGGAGAAGGACGAGTACACGGAGAAGAACGTCTTCTGGGTGCCCCCGACCGCCCGCTGGGACCACATCTCCGAGAACGCGGCCAGCGCGGAGGGCGGCGTCGGCAAGCTCCTCGACGAGGCCATGGACGAGGTGATGAAGGCCAACAAGACCCTCACCGGCGTCCTCCCGAAGATCTTCAACCGCGACAACGTCGACCAGAAGCGCCTGAAGGAACTCGTCGACCTGATCAGCGACGCGCGCTTCACGGGGCATGGCGACCGTCCGGCGCAGGACGTGCTGGGCGAGACGTACGAGTACTTCCTGGAGAAGTTCGCGCGTGCCGAGGGCAAGCGGGCCGGCGAGTTCTACACGCCGGCGAGCGTGGTCCGCCTGCTCGTCGAGGTACTGGAGCCGTACGAGGGGCGGGTGTACGACCCGGCGTGCGGCTCGGGCGGCATGTTCGTGCAGAGCGGCAAGTTCGTGGCGCGACGGCGCGGCAAGGACCACACGCACGACATCGCGGTGTACGGCCAGGAGGCCAACGAGCGCACGTGGCGTCTGGCCAAGATGAACCTCGCCATCCACGGCATGGACCCCAAGGGCGTCGGCGACCGCTGGGCGGACACGTTCGCGGACGACAAGTTGCCTGACCTGAAGGCCGACTTCGTCATGGCCAACCCGCCGTTCAACATGTCCGACTGGGCAAGGAAGTCGGACGACAGGCGGTGGCGGTACGGCACCCCGCCCCAGTCGAACGCTAACTACGCGTGGCTCCAGCACATCGTGTCCAAGCTGGGGGACAGGGGCAGCGCGGGCGTGGTCCTGTCGAACGGCTCGATGTCGTCCAAGCAGTCTGGCGAGGGCGAGATCCGCGCTGCGATGGTCGAGGCGGACCTGGTCTCCTGCATGATCGCCCTGCCGGCCAACCTGTTCCGTACGACGGCGATCCCGGCGTGCCTGTGGTTCCTGACGAAGGACAAGTCCCCGCAGGGCGCGAAGGCGCTGGAGGACCGGCGGAGCCGGGTGCTGTTCATCGACGCGCGTGCGATGGGCACGATGGTCGACCGCACGGAGCGCGTCCTCACGGAGGAGGACCTGGAGAAGATCTCCGACACGTATCACGCGTGGCGGGGCACGAAGTCGGCGAAAGACAAGAGCCTTTCGTACGAGGACGTTCCGGGCTACTGCTACAGCGCGACGCTGGAGGAGATCGAGAAGCACGACTATGTGCTGACCCCGGGGCGGTACGTGGGGGCGGCGGAGGCCGAGGAAGACCCGGACGCGGAGCCTGTGGGAGAGCGGATCGCTCGAATGACGAAGGAACTGTTCGAGCAGCTGGACGAGTCGGCCAAGTTGGATGCGGTTGTGCGGGAGCAGTTGGGGAGGATCGGTGGCTGAGAACGCTGAAGCGCGGCTAGGGGACTTCTTGTCCCTGCAGCGTGGCACGACCTACAAGAGCAGCCTGCTGGGAGATTCAGGTCCTGTGCTTCTTGGTCTTGCTTCAATCCAACGGAACGGAGGGTTTCGATCAGACGCGCTTAAAACATATGGAGGAGACTCCCCGAACAAGCTTTTGCTCAGGCCGGGGGATATGTATGTGTCCCTCAAAGACGTGACGCAGTCGGCTGATCTGCTAGGGGCAGTCGCCCGAGTTCCGTCGAGTGTGCAGGTAGGCCGAGTCACCCAGGACACAGTTAAGCTTATTTTCGACAAGATGGAGATCAGGCAGAGCTATATCTACTGGCTGCTGCGAACTCCTCAGTATAGGAAGTATTGCCATTCGCATTCGAATGGCACAACGAATCTTTCTCTTTCGCGAGAGGATTTTCTGGCATACCCTGTTCCTTCGCTAACTCCCGATCGTGCAGCCCTGGTGGACTTGCTAGAGGTGATGGAAGCCAAGGTCGTGGTTAATGAACGTATCGCACAGTCGTGCCTTGCGCTGGCGCGAAGCTTGTATGAGGAGGCCGCCTGTGGTGCTGGGGAGGAAGTAGAGCTCGGGAAGGTCGTTACACTCAAATACGGAAAAGCTCTCCGGGAGCCCGACCGTCGACCTGGCCCTATCCCCGTATTCGGATGTACCGGGCAAGTTGGTTGGCACGATCTGGGACTCACGGCGCAAGCGGGGCCCGTGGTCGGACGCAAGGGGGCGAACGCTGGGTGGGTCTCGTGGTCGTCTCAGTCATGTTGGGTAATCGACACGGCTTTCTTTGTGGACATCTCCTGTGAATACCTCACTCCTGAAGTTGCCTACCTGATGCTGGAAGCGGCAAGATTGTCGGGCCTCGTGGGGGATTCGGCTGTTCCGGGATTGAATCGTGACGCTGCGCACAACCATTTGGTTAGGCTCCCGAATCAGGCGGCAGCTCTCGAATTGTCCAATAGGGTAAAACCGCTTATGTTGCGGTCGACACAGTCGCAGTACGAGTCCCGACAACTCGCCACCCTCCGCGACACCCTCCTCCCTCAACTAATGTCCGGCAAGCTCCGAGTCCGAGACGCCGAGAAGATCGTGGAGGACGCCGTATGACCACCGAAAGCGGCAGCGAGCGCACCCCCGCCCACCTCGACGCCAAAATGACCGAGTCCACCTGGGAGCACCTAGCCCTGGACGAACTCGGCGAGCTCGCCTGGGAAACCAAGCCCGGCAAAGACCTCGCCCCCGGCACCGGCCACCGCCGCGACTGGGACGACCTGATCCTCCACGACGAGCTCCAACTCGCCATCGAGAAGCTGAACCCGGAGCTGACCTCCACCGCCGTCCACGAAGCCCTCCGTATCGCCACCGACCCCGCCTCCCGCGAGGCATACCCGGAGAACAAGCAGGCTCACGAGCACCTGACCACCGGCATCCGCCTCACCTACACCGACGAGTTCGGAGCCGAGCAGACCCCGACCGTCCGCCTCGTCGACTTCACGGACCCCGACGCGAACAGCTACCTGGCCGTCAACCAGGTCACGGTCAGGGACACCGACGGCAGCCACCGCCGCTTCGACATCGTCCTGTACGTCAACGGCCTCCCCTTCGCCGTCGTCGAACTCAAAAGCGCCTCCGACGAGAATGCCACCCTCAAGTCGGCGCACGCCCAACTCCAGACGTACGTCTCGGAGTTCCCGATCGCTCTCCGCTACAACGTCCTCTGCCTGGTCTCCGACGGCATAACCGCCAAGTACGGCACAGCGTTCACGCCGTACGAGCACTTCGCGCCCTGGAACGTCGACCACGACGGCGAACGCGTCGACACCAACGAGCCCGGCTACGACGGCCTCGACGCGCTGAACCTGGCCCTGCACGGCCTGTTCACGCAGGACCGGTTCCTCTCCCTCACCCGCAACTTCGTCAACTTCCCCCCGCCCAAGCCGGGCGAGCCCCTCTCCGGCAAGCGCATCGCGAAACCGCACCAGTACTTCGCGGTGAACAAGGCCGTGGACGCCGTCGTCGAGGCGTCGCGGACGAACGGCCAGGCCGGCGTCGTCTGGCACACGCAGGGCGCGGGCAAGTCGGAGGAGATGGTGGAGACGGCGGCGCTAGTCGCCCGTCACCCGGCCCTCAACAACCCCACCATCGTCGTCATCACCGACCGAAACGACCTCGACGACCAGCTCTACGACACCTTCCTCGACAGCGAGACCCTGCTCGGGCAGAAGGCCCACCAGATCGACACGCGCGAGGAGCTGCGCACCGAGCTGACCCGACGCAACGTCGGCGGGATCGTCTTCACCACCCTCCAGAAGTTCGGCCTGAGCAAGGAGGAGAAGGACGCCGGCAAGTCGCACCCCCTCCTCTCCGAGCGCCGCAACATCCTGGTGATCGTCGACGAGGCCCACCGCTCGCACTACGACAGCCTCGACGGCTACGCCCGTCACCTGCGTGACGCCCTGCCGTACGCCACCTTGCTCGCCTTCACTGGTACGCCGATCTCGAAGGCCGAGGCCGACACCCGTGCCGTCTTCGGCGAGTACATCGACATCTACGACCTGAAGCGCGCCGTAGACGACGGGGCCACGGTCCGCGTCTTCCACGAGCCGCGTGTCATCAAGGTAGACCTGCCCAAGGGCGTCGACCCGAACAAGCTCGACGAGCAGGCCAACACCCTCACCGAGGGCATGGACGACGCCGAGCGCCGCCGCGCCATCCAGTACGCCACGACGATGAACACGGTCTACGGCGCCGAGGACCGCATAGCGAAGCTCGCCGACGACCTGATCGCCCACTGGGAGCAGCGCCGCGAGCTGGTCAAGCCCGACATCGGCGCCCCCGGCAAAGCGATGGTCGTGTGCGCGACCCGCGAGATCTGCGTACGGGTCTTCGACGCGCTGGCCGAGCGGCGGCCCGGCTGGGTCAGTGACCAGGTTGATAAGGGCGTCATGAAGATCGTCTTCCATGGCGACCGCTCCGACCCCGAGCACATGCGCAAGCACTCGCTGCGCAAGTCCCAGCAGAAGGTCGTGCAGAAGCGAGCCAAGAAGGCCGACGACGAGCTTGAACTGCTCATCGTCCACTCGATGCTGCTCACCGGCTACGACGCCCCGCCCATCCACACCCTGTACATGGACCGCCCGATGCAGGGCGCCAACCTGATGCAGGCGCTCGCCCGCGTCAACCGCCGTTTCCGCGGCAAGCAGGACGGCCTGCTCGTCGGCTACGCGCCTCTCACCGACAATCTCACCAAGGCCCTGCGCGAGTACTCGGACCAGGACCGCAAGGACCAGACCCTCGGCGCGGACATCGAACGGGCCGTCACCGAGGTCAAGAACGAGCTGGCCACCATCAAGGGGCTGCTGGCCGGGAGTCGTTGGAAGGAGTGGCTGGCTGACACCGGCCGCCCCGACACCCGCAAGCGAGCCCTCCGCCTGACCGCCGACTTCCTGCGTGACCCGAAGAACCCGGGCAACAAGGTCGAGCCTCCCGCCAAGCCGCTCTCCGTCCGCTTCAAGGACAGCGCTGCCCGGCTGGACCGTTTCTACCGTGTCTGTGCGATGAGCAAGGAGATCGCCGAGCGCTGCGAGGACCTGGACGACTGGCGTCGTGACATCTCGTTCTTCAGCGAGGTCAGGGCTTGGATGATCAAGCTCGACGCCGCCCAGCGCGAGGCGAACGGAGAGCCGCTCAGCGCCGAGGTCCAGCGCTATCTGCAAGCCCTCGCGGCCTCGGTCGTCGACGCCGACGAGATCACCGACCTGTACGCGGAGGCCGGTATCGGCCGGCTGGACATCACCCGCCTCAACGAGGCGCAGCTGCGCAAGCTGGAGAACTCCGAGACCCCGCACCTGGTCACCGAGGCGCTGCGCCGCATGATCCAGCAGAAGATGCGCGAGGTGACCAAGCACAACGTCGTCCGCAACGAGAGCTTCACCGAGCGTCTGAACGACCTGATGAGGCGTTACATGCTCCAGCAGCTCACCAGCGCCCAGGTCATCGCCGAACTCGCCGCCCTGGCACGGGAGGTGTCCGCGGAGGCCCGCCGTGGCGAGCGGTTCGACCCGCCGTTGACCCATGCCGAGCTGGCCTTCTACGACGCCGTCGCACACCGCGACATGGCCGAGGCGATGGAGGGCGGCGACGACACGCTCGCCAAGATCGCCCGTGCTCTCGTCAAGGACATCCAGAAGAACCTCTCCGTCGACTGGCTCTCCCGCGAACCCGTCCGAGCGAAGCTCCGTACCCGCATCCGCCGCGTGCTGGCGATGTTCGACTACCCGCCGGAGGAGGAGCGCGAGGCGGTCGACCTGGTCCTCAAGCAGATGGAGATCGTGGCCGCCCTCTGGGCGCCCGCCGCGAAGTAGCCGTAGTGCGACGGAGGCGCAGTTCCCTGGGGCGGGTGACGGCTACGCCAGCCCCAGGATCACGCGAATGCGCTCTTCCACACGCCGCATTTCGTTCGGATCGAGCAGGCCGAGACGCCGACGGAGCCTTGGTTTGTCCACGGTGTGCAGGTCGGTGCAGTTCACATATGACTCGTCGTATTTGGTCACCCCGCAGTCGGGGCCGACCGGGACATGGGTGGAGGCGGGCCCAGGTGTTCCGGTGATTACGACGACAGTCACCGCCGACAGTGGTTCGGCAACGCGATTGACCGTGAGAACGACCACCGGATGCGGGCCGATGGGGTTGGGCAGGGCACAACCCCAGACCTCGCCCCGCAGCGCCGAGCCGACCTTCACCATTCGGTCTCGTCCGCTGCCGCCAGCTCATCCGCGGTCGCGGGCAGAACGCCTTCGGGCGTCGGAGCCTGGTCGCCCCGGTAGAAGTCGCGGATCTCCTGAGAAGCGGCAACCTCGGTTGCTTCACGAGAGAGCAGCCGAAGCCCCTCGCGCAAAGCATCGGAGAGCGAGTGCAGCTTGAGGGTCTGCATCACTTGTTGCAGATCCGCCAGCTCATCCGGGCGCAGCCGCACCTGGGCCACGCTTGTCGCACCGCTGCCGCCCTGCTTCTGGCGCGCCTGTGAAGTCCGGGCCGCGGTCGAGGTGCGCCTCTTGGTCTTGGCCGTGGCAGCTGAGGTGCGGCTCTTCTGTTCGGTCTTCGGGACCATTCCTGCCTCCCTCCCCCTCGTGTATGACAGATGTCGTACAACCAGTGTCATGCTCGTGTCCCTGCTGGTCAAGCGCCCTGAGTCATTGACTCAGCAAGGTGCACCACGGCCCGGCAGAGCGCGTCCACCTGCTCAGGCGTCATGTCGTAGTCGTATGCGATGTCCTCAACGGTCTCCCCTGCCTCCCACAAGTCCGTGATGGCCTTGACCGTGACACGGTTGGTGGCCACCACGGGGAGACCGTGACCGAACCTCGGGTCGATCACGACGGGGACAGAGTCCGGGTACTGCCGGAGCCGCAGGCTGGAAGGGAAGTCGTCGCCCGGCTCCCAGGTGAGGTAGCGCAGATAGTCGGAGACCACTTCCTTGATGGGGACCTGGCCGTCGTGGGCTCTGCGGAGATCTCCCCAACCGTGCTCGATGAAGATGTCCACGCCGTCCGTGGCGATCCGCTGGGACACGAGACCGTAGGGGGTGTCGAAAGCTTCCCGTACGGCGGCTGCCGCCTCCCTGATCTCGTTCATGCGGAGCCCCAGGGAACGCAGAGAACGCAGAACGTGTGCCTCGGCCACCGCGATGAACGGTACCGAGGGCTGTCCCTTCCGAACCGGCTCGACCTGGTGGACGAGTGGCGCTCCGGCGGCCTTGCCCTTCAGCCACGAGGTGAGGGCCGAGTGCGGAATCTCAAGGTAGGAGGCCGTTTCCGTGGGCGTCAGAAGCCCGTCCTTGAACCTGTCGACCATGTCCGGCTCAGGCGGCGTCGGAGAGGCGCTGCCCGCGCCGTCGGCAGTCCCGGCAGCGGCCGGGTTCCGCCGAGCGGAATCCCCGGTCGCAACCGTCGCAGTTGCGCATGGGCATGACGGCCGGATCTGCTGGATGTTCTGCGCTTCTTGTCGGTGTGGCCAGAGGAGTCTCCTTGAGCCGGTAGGCGAGGATGCCGGCCGGTCGGGTCAGGAGGTGGTCCGGGAGCCGTGCGGTGAGGTGGTCCGTGATGCGTGTGGGCAGAAGGCCCGCCGCGAGCCACCGGGCGACGGCCGGGGCGAGGCGGGCGGCTTCCTGCTCGGAGAGGACGAGGCGGGGGTCGATCCGGCGCAGGGCGGTGAGTACGGCGATGGCCTTGGGGTCGGCGTCGGCGAGCGGGATCGGCGTCTCCGCCTCGGCATGGGGGGACGACGCCTGCGCCGTTTCCGGTACGGCCGCCGACCGGGGCGTGACAGCCGCAGTGCCGGGTCGCTTCCGGGGTCGCCGCGGTTGGGGAGACTCGGGCGGGCCGTCCGGATCGGGCTCGCCGCCGGGGACATCGTAGAGGTACGTCCGGGTACGGACCTGCCCGGTGGGTGTCCGCTCGCGCCGACGCTCCAGGTACCCGGCCTCTTCGAGCTCCCTGAGCGCCCGCGAGATGAGGATCTCGCCCTCGCTGAAGTGCTCGCACAGGGCTGTGATGGTCACGGGGGAGCCGTCGGGCAGGGAGAGGATGTAGGCCGCGACGCCGACCGTGACCGCGCTGCCGCGCCGTTGCGCGAGGGCGTTGGAGATCACCGTGAAGTCGGCCGTCAGCCGGGTGCGGACGTGGATCACGCCGGAGGTCGGAGCTCCGGCGTCGGCGCGCGAGGGCGCGTTAGACTGCGGGTCAGCCATCGGGAAGTCTGTTCCTTCTCGATCGGTCAGGCCCTCGTTCGGGATGCCAGTCCCGGCCGGGGGCCGTATCTGTTTGCGGTTGTCGCGGCGAACGTAACCGCCCGCGTCCCACGCCTGCAAGCCGGTCACTCGGACGGGTGACGCGAGCCGTGTGGCCGGGGAGGGTGGGTGGGCGGGTAGTTCTTTCCCCCGGTTCTTTGGGGAGGTCAGCGGCCTGCCGGGCCCTCGCGGACAGGGGGCCGGTGAGCCCGGGGCGTGGACGGCGACCAGAGCCCGGCGGACTCAGTGACGGTGGCCGCCGGCCTTCAACTCGCCTATGAAGGCGGCCCAGGAGGCGGCCTCGAAGCACAGCGCCGGACCGTACGGGACCTTGCTGTCACGGACGGGGACGACGGCCTCCTGGAGTCCGTCGGCCACCTCCACGCAGTTGCCGCCCTCCTGATTGCTGTAGCTGCTCTTGCGCCACACGGCGGCGCTCAGATCGGGACGGGACATTCGCTCCACGGTTGTAGCCCTCCATCACGGATCGGATCATGTCGAGCGACATGAGCGGGGGCAGGGCATTCGCCCGTAGCCGATCGTAGGTCACCGTGAAGCGGCTGACTTCGGCTGGATCCTCAATGAGTTGGCCGTAGTGCGCACCCTCTGTGTAGGCGACTTCAGAGCCGTCCGGCAGTGTCAGCACCGTCAGGGAACCGCCCATCGCGTCGTGCTCGCCCTGGTCGAACGGGAGCACCTGGACAGTGATGTCGTGCTCCGCCGCCACATAGAGCAGCAGCTCCAACTGCGCGCGCATCACGTCGCACCCGCCGATCGGACGCCTGAGAACAGCTTCGTCGAGTACCACCCACAAGTCCGGCCGGTCGGGCGAACCGAGCCGTTCCTGCCGTGTCATGCGGACGGCGAGTCGTTCTTCCAACTGCTCGTCACTGCTGAGCGTCAGGCCGACGCTCAGAACGGCTCTCGCGTACTGCTTGGTCTGCAACAGGCCCGGCACCACGTGAGCCGCGTACTCACGGATGACCACCGCCCGCTCCGAGTACTCCATGAACTTCCGCGACCAGTCCGGAAACGCCTCCCGGTACACGTACGGCCAGAGCTCCACCAGCAGATCGTCCGCACCGAGCGCCACGTCCAGCGCCCGCGCCAGATCCAGCGTCGGCTTCGCTCCGGACGCCCGCTCGATCTGCGTGATCCGCGTACCCACCACGTGGACCTTGTCACCGAGTCCGGTCTGGGTCAGTCCGGCCGCGAGGCGGAGCCTGCGCACCCGCGCGCCGAACAGCGCGGCCATCGACGAGCTGGGGTCAATTCCGTTGGCCAAAGCGTCACTTCCGTTCCTTACGGGCTCAAAAGTAAGGCTGCGTCACCTGTTGAGCGTAGGGCGGTCGGACGAATCTTGAGTGCGGAACGTGATGACTCGCGCACATAGCGCGACATCTCCCTGCTCGACAGACAAGGACGGAACACGCCGTGCTGACAGAAACGACCGTCCCGGCGGACGAGCCGGGGCGTGGTGCCGCGCTCCTCACGTCGGAAGGGGATGCCCTCACCGACGTGCAGAGCGAACCGCCGCCCCTTGCTGCACAGTTCGCCTCCTCGCCCCGCGGTGCGCGACAGGCCCGGCAACTCGCCGTACGGCACATGGAGGAGTGGGGATATCCGACGGCGTCGGACGCGTCGTGCGCGGTCGCCCTTGTTGTCGCCGAATTCGCCGCGAACGCCGTGCGGCACGGCCGCGTACCCGGACGGGACTTCGGCCTCCGGCTCGCTCTCGACGTGGCGGCGGGCCTGGTCCGCGTCGAGGTCGCGGACGCGGCCTCCGCGAATCGGCCCCCGGCGACCCTGCCTCCGTCGGCCCCTGAGGGCGAGTCAGGCCGAGGGCTGCTCCTGGTGGACGCCCTGGCCGCGCGCTGGGGTTCGGCGCCGCGTCACCCGCTGGGCAAGACGGTGTGGGCGGAAGTTCCTGTCGCTCCTTCAACTGGTGTTCGTTAGAAGCAAGTTGCGATAACCCGGGTTACCGCTGAGAACATGGGTTGAGCAACTTCTCCGCCTCTAGCGTCTGTTCCGTCACACCGGGCTCGCGCAAAGCGAGAGGCCCACGCCTCTCGCTCGCCGCACAGGCCTGGCCCCCGAACCGACCACGGAGGGCGGAGAGCGCCATGACGGAACATCCCGCACAGAGCGAGCCGAACGCATCTGACCAGCAGGTCGATCATCGCCGAGGCACCTCCTCGACGCTCTCCCGCCTGACTGCCCGCCTCGAAAGATCGGCGCTCGCCGAGGCGCCCCGGGAACTCCTGCGCGAGGCACTGGGCGCCACGGCGACGGACTCCGGCGCCCCCGCCGTTCCGCATCCGGACCAGCCGGTCTTCCTCGACTCCATCAGCGTCAACGGCTTTCGCGGCATCGGCCGCAAGGCGCGTCTGCCGCTGACCGCGAAGCCCGGCGTCACCCTCGTCGTGGGGCGCAACGGCTCGGGGAAGTCCAGCTTCGCCGAGGGCGCCGAGACGGCGCTCACGGGTCGGACCGCCCGCCTGGACAAGCAGCGGGGCGAGGTGTGGCGCCGGCACTGGCGCAACCTGCACGACGGGGCCGAACCGAAGGTCGAGGTCCGCCTCGCCGTCGCGGGCGACCCCCGGCTGTCCACTCTGACGTGCACCTGGCCCGGCGACGACGTCACCGCCCCCGAGGTCGAGTTCAGGCGGCCGGGCCACGGCCGTCGGCCCTTCGCCGGCATCGGGTGGGAGCGGGCCCTGAACGACTACAGCCCCTTCCTGTCGTACGCGGATCTCGACAAGGTCCTCAGCGGCAAGCCCAGCGAGCAGTACGACTCGGTCGCCGCCATCCTCGGACTCGGCGAGCTGACCGCCGCGGACGAGCGGCTCCAGGGCATCGAGAAGGCGCTCGACTCCGCGCTGAAGCAGGCGCAGGCGGAGCGGCCCGCACTCGTCGAGGTGTTGTCCGCACTGGACGACCCCCGGGCGGTACGCGCGCTCGCGGTCGTCGGCGGGGCGGGCGACCCCGACTTCGTCGAGCTCGACGCCCTCGTCACCGCGCTGCCCGACGCGGACGAGGGCCGTCTCCGGGAACTGCGCACGACCGCCGTGCTGACCGGACCCGACCTCGGCGCGGTCGGTGCGGCTGTGGACCGGCTGCGCGAGGCCGTCGCCGTACTCGACGATGTACGCGCCTCGGGCGCCGAGGACGCCCACCAGCGCGCGGAACTGCTGGCCAAGGCCCTGGAGCACAGCCGCCGGCACCAGGACGAGGGCACCTGCCCGGTGTGCGGGTCCGAGCGGGCGCTCGACGAGGCGTGGGCCGAGCGGGCCGCTGAGCAGGTGGCGAGCCTGCGGCGGGAGGCCGCGACTGCGAGGGAGGCCCGCACCGGACTGCGGGGAGCGGTGGACGCCGTCCGCTACCTCGTCGCGTCGGTCCCCGCGTGGCTGCCCGCCCCGCTCGTGGACCCCTGGGAGGAGTGGCAGGCGTGCCGGGCGATCGACGACGCCGAGCGGCTCGCCGCCCGCGCCGAGACCGCCGCGCTCGTCCTCGCCGACGCCTGCGCCGCGCTGCGCGAGGAGGCGCTGCGGGAGCTGGAGAAGCTGGACGAGGAATGGCGCTCCTGTGTCACCCGCCTCGCGGGCTGGCTCGACCGGGCCCGGCCCGCGTACGCCGGCAGGCCCCGGCTGCGCCAGGTCAGGGCGGCCCGTAAGTGGCTCAAGGAGGCGTGTGCCGAGCTGCGCGAGGAGCGGCTGCGGCCGTTCGAGGACCACTCGCAGCGGATCTGGGAGGAACTGCGCCAGCAGAGCAACGTGGACCTGCGTTCCGTACGTCTCACCGGCAGCGAGAAGGCCACCGTGCGCAAGCTGGTGATGGACGTGTCCGTCGACGGCACGGAGGCCGCGGCCCTCGGCGTCATGAGCCAGGGCGAACTGCACTCCCTCGCGCTCTCGCTCTTCCTGCCGCGCGCCGCCGCGCCGGACAGCCCCTTCGGATTCGTCGTCATCGACGACCCAGTGCAGTCCATGGATCCCGCCAAGGTCCACGGCCTCGCGAAGGTGCTGCACGACCTCGGGGAGACCCGGCAGGTCGTGGTCTTCACCCACGACACGCGGCTCCAGCGGGCCTTCACCAACCAGGAACTCCCGGTGACCGTACTGGAGGTGGAGCGGCAGGGCCGGTCCGCGGTGAGCGTGCGGCGGGTGACCGATCCGGTCTGCCAGGCCCTGGCCGACGCACGCGCCCTCGCCCGCACGCGGAACCTCCCGCCGGTCGCGATGACCCATGTACTGCCCAGCCTCTGCCGCACCGTCCTCGAACGCGCCTTCTCCGAGGCCGCGTGGCTGCGGCTGCACCGGGCGGGGATGGCCGAACACGAGGCGGAGAAGACCGTCGCGGGGGCCGTCACGCTGATGGACATCGCCGCCCTGGGGCTCTTCGGAGACCCGTCGAAGAGGGCGGGTGACGTCTACCCCGAGCTGCGCAGGCGGTGCGGACCCGGGGCGGTGGACCTCATCCGGCAGTGCCAGGAGGGTGCCCACCCGTCGGGCACCTCGATGCCGGACCCCCACCGGTTCGTGGACGACATCAAGGCCGTCGCCCTGACGGTACGCAAGCCCGAGGAGAGGCCGTGAACCAGACGATTCGCCAGCTGCTCGACACCGCCGACCTGCTCCTCACGGACACCGGCGAGCCCGCCACGCCCGCCGCCACGACCGTACCCGCCGCGTCCGCTGCCGCCACGGCGAGCCGGTGCCGAGGTGCCGCCTTCGCCCTCCGTGTCGCGCTGGAGAGCGCGGTCGCTGACCGCCTCACCGCCCACCGGGCGCCGCGCGCGATCCGGGAGGGCACCCAGCGGGCCGCGTTCCTCTGGCTCCGCGGTTGCGCCGAAGCAGGAACAGCCCGCCGCGCGAAGGCCGTGTGGAGCCAGCTCTGCCTGGGATGCCACTACCACCAGTACGAGATCGGTCCGACGGAGGACCAGGTCCGCGTGTGGCGTACCGAAGTTGCGGCGATCGTCGCCCTGTTGGCCCTCTGATCCGCATCGGCGCCAGGAGAGGCGCTGCCGGGGAGGAGACACGCGTGAGAACGACACCACGAGGACGGTTATCGCGACCGCCCACAAAGACCAGAAAGAGGAGCGGCACCACGACGGCCCGTACGTCCAATCGAACCCTGTACCGGCGTCCCCGAGAACCTCGGTGAAAGGCATCCGCTGGGGCGGACGCCCCCTCCTCAACACCGCATGACAGGACGGGCCGCGAGCAGGCTCAACCGACAGGGACTCTCTCCTTGAGAAAGCCGATCAGCAGATCGGTAACGGCCGATGGCCGCTCCAGGCTGGGAAGGTGACCTGCCCATGGCAGTTCGACGTGGTCGGCGTTCGCGAGCAGATGCGGCAGTCGGGCAGCGATCTGTCGGAAGTCCGCCAGATCATGCGCGCCCGACAGGACAAGGCAGGGCGCTTGAATTGCCGCCAGATCAACCACGGCCTCGACTGGCTCGAACTCCTCAGCGGCGGCCAGCTGCAGCTCGAAGGCGTGCCGCTGCATCTGGCGTACCGCCTCGCGGGCGGTCTCGTCGGCGTCCGGGCCGAGCCAGGTTTCGACCATCAGTTCCGTCGCGCCGACGATGTCCCCCGCCTCGATCAGCGCTTCCTCGCGCTCCCCGAGCGCTCTCAGTTCGGCAGAAGGTTCATGACCGGGCAGGGCGGAACAGATCAACCCAATGGCGCTCACCCGATCCGGCCAGCGCGCGGCGATCTCCAAGGCGACCTGCCCGCCGTACGAGGATCCCACCAGTGCCGCCTGCGCGATGCCCAGACTGTCCAGGAGGGCCAGCACATCCTCGGCGTCGCTGTGAGGCCGGTCCGGCGCCGGAGTCTCACCGAAGCCCCGAAGATCACAGCGCACCAGCCGGTAACCGGCGTCGATCAAGGCCGGCCACTGGGCATCCCACATCCGCCGGTCACACACCCCGGAATGCAACAGCACCAGCACCGGACCGTCTCCGGCCACATCATGAGAGAGCGTCATCCGGCAGACCCTACGCAGCGGCTGCTCGAAACACCTCCCGATTAGCACCGCCACTTCCCCGCCCATCAGCCCGGCGAACCATGCCGGTCACAGCACTAGCTCTGCCAGAGGCTCTGTGCTGCAATGGCCAAGTGCAGTTTGAGCATGACAACATGGTCGGGGTTCATTTGGCCGTGGCGCTGGTGAATCTCGATTCGAGTGGTTCATGGATGCCTGAGACGCTCGAACAGACGCTGCGGGCGCATCAGATTCGTCGTCCGCATGTCACTGGCTCCACATCCGAGGACATCAGAGCGTGGTCGCGGCTGATGAGGCCGGTCTTCGAGGCATCCTCACAGGCCGAACGCTGCCAGAACATCAACGCTCTGCTCGCGGACGGCGCCGCAAGCGTGTATCTGACCACGCACGACAACCTGCGGCCACATTTGCACTTCGCTCCAGATGCCCAGGACCTCCAAAGCCGCGTGAAAGCCGTGACCGCCGGAGGTCTGGCCATTTTCGCCCTGCAAGCCGAAGGGGAACGACTGGGCGTCTGCGCGCTGGGCTCTTGCCGGACCGCTTTCGTCGACACCAGCCGCAACGGCCGCCGTGCCTACTGTTCCCCCCGCTGCGCCAACACCGATGCGGTCCGCCGCCACCGCGACAAGCGACGCTAGCGTCGGGTTGGAGCTATGCCGGGACCAGTGCCACGACGAGGGGGACAGCGGCTATACCCAGGACCGTTTGTGTCGCGGTGATCCCGGCCATCAGTGGTGCGTCGCCACCGAGTTGCCTGGCCATGATGTACGACGACGATGCCGTGGGCAGGGCCTGGAAGAGCACGGCGATGATCAGCGCGTGAGAGCCCAAGCCGAAGAGCTGGGCCGCCAGGAACGTCGCGGCCGGCATGAGCGCGAACTTGACGGACGAGGAGGTGAGGATCGGTGCCACCCACGATCGTGCCGCACCGAAGCGCAGAGCAGCACCGATGCAGAGGAGCCCCAGGGGCATCGAGGCGGCTCCCAACGCCTGGAGTGCTGGTTCGATGCCCGGCGGCACGCTCAGATCGAGCGTCTGCAGGAGGATGCCCCCTATACAGGCGAGGATGAGCGGGTTGGTCACGAGCTGCTTGACGATGCCCGCGAAGTGCAGCCGTGCGGTCCCGAACCGGGCGAAGACCAGCACGCACAGCACATTGACGGTGGGCACGATCGCGGCGTTGCAGACCGCGGCAAAGGCGACGCCCTTGGTGCCGAACAGGCCGGCAGCGATCGTCACGCCGATGTAGTTGTTGAATCGGATGCTGCCTTGAAAGACCGAGGTGAAGGCGTCTCCGTCCAGCCGCATCAGTGGCTTGCAGGCGATGACCAGCGCGGCCACCGCCACTGTGGCGGTGATCAGGACGCCTGCCAGGGCCCCGGCCGGGAGATCGTCAGTGTCGGCGGTCGCGAGGCTGTGCAGAAAGAGGGCCGGCAGCAGGACGCGGTAGCTGAGACGCTCGGCTTCGGACCAGAAACCTTCGTCCGTGATCACCGAACGCTTGAGCGCGTAGCCCAGCGCGATCAGCAGGACGATCGGCACGAGCGCCCTTACGGTCAGTGCGATCACGCGGAGACCCCCTCCAGCGTGGCGACGATGATGCGGCAGCCCTCCTCCACGGTGGAGAGATCGGTGGCGAAGGAGAGTCGCAGGTGACCCGGCGCTCCGAAGGCGCTGCCCGGGACAGTCGCACATCCCGCTTCGAGGAGGGCGTCCGCTGCTGCGAGGTCGTCGCCGGCCGCGAGGCGCGGGAAGAGGTAGAAGGCGCCGTCGGGTTCCACCGTGTCCAGGTGCCGGCTCCGCTTGAGGATCGCCAGGCCCGCATCGCGGCGTCGACGGTATGTCTCACGCCGTTCCGCCAGAAGATCCTGCGGCCCCCGCAGGGCGGCGACCGCGGCGATCTGGCTCACGGTGGAGGTCTGCGTGCAGTTGTGCGTCTGCACGGCGGTGATGCGGTGGATCAGATCGGGCGGGCCGAATCCCCAGCCGACACGCCAGCCGGTCATCGCGTAAGCCTTGGAGACGCCGTCGACCAGCAGGATCCGCTCGCGCAGGTCGGGCGCGGCATGGGCGATGCTGACGTACTCCCCGGCGCGATAGCGGATGTGTGCGTAGATCTCGTCCGACAGGATCAGCGTCGAGGGGTGGCGCCGCAGTACCTCGGCGAGAGCGACCAGGAGGTCATGGTTGCAGGTGGCGCCCGACGGATTGCCGGGAGCGTTGAGCACGACCCAGCGGGTGCGATCGGTCACGGCCGCTGCCAGCGCGTCAGGGGAGAGCCTGAACCCCGACTCGGTCGAGCAAGGGACGATCACGGGCACTGCACCGCAAAGGCGGACCATGTCCGGATAGCCGGCCCGGTAAGGCGCTGGGATGATCACCTCGTCGCCCGGGCGCAGGGTGGCGAAGAACGCGTTGAAGATCACCTGCTTGGCACCGCACCCCACGGCCACCTCGGCATCCGAATAGCTCAGAGCACGGTCTCGTTCCAGCGCATGCCGTGCAGCACGGCGCAGTTCGGGTATCCCGTTGGCCGGCGTGTAGCCCATGGGGCGGGCGGCGGCTCGCTGGGCGGCGGCAACGGCGTGAACGGGTGGGGCGAAGTCCGGCTCACCGAGCGTGAGGTCGATGATGCGACGGCCGGCCGCACGGTACTCGGCCGCCCGGCGAGCCATCTCCAGGATCGGCGAACCGGCAGGCGCCGTGGGGGGACTAGACAACGGTCACCACCCTCACCATCGACCGGCCGACAGCCCACGGCGAGCGGCGTGTACTCGCTCGGGCCGGCGACAGCTCGGGCTCGGCCGACCGCGCGTCTCCTGCTTCTTCGCTGGTCGGGCGGGATGGATCAGTGGTCTGCGGGCTGAGCGTCGTACCGTTCATGCCGTTCATGCCGTTCATGCCCGACAGACTGATGTAACGTCGTTAGGCATTTCAACCATTACGGAACCATCGGGCGGCCCCTGGGGTGGCGGTCCGGCGCCCCCGCCGGTGTGAACCCGCACGCGGTGGCGGCTGTCTGCGGAAACGCCGACAGTGCTTGGAGGCAAGTCCTCCAAGCACTGTGGAAGAACGGCTGATGTCAGATCGGTGCTCGTGCGGTGCGGGGCGCCTCCCGGCCCGTCACAGACCCATGTCCGCCAGCCACTCCGTCGTGGTCCGGGGCGTGATGCCCAGCAGCTTCTGCGCGGAGTTCTCCGGCGCGATCGAGCGGCCCGGCATCGCGCTCATGGCCCGGTACGCCTCCGCGATGCCGACTGCGGGACCTTCACCGATCAGGGGTGCCACCGAGGTACGGAACTCATCAGGGCTGATCGGCCCGAAGACCACGTCCCGCCCGAACCGGGCGGCGAACGCCTCGGCCAGGTCCGGACCGGTGATCGCCGGGTACTGCCCGACCCCGACCACCCCGGTGACGTCGGGCCGATCGAGCAAGGCGACCGCGACGTCGGCGATGTCCAGGTGCGACGCCCAGGAGACGGGGAAGTCGGCGCGGATCGGGTAGGGCAGTACGCCTCGCTCCCGGACGGAGTCGACGACGTACGGCATGAGCAGGTTCTCCAGGTACAGCTCGGGGGCGATCACCGCATGGGACACCCCGCTGTCCGCCAGGCCGGCGGCCAGCGTCGCGGCGGCGCCGCCGGTTGCGGGGTCGATCTGGAAACCGCTGGTGGAGAACACCACGCGGCCCGGCCGGGCCGAACGGACGGCGGCGAGGATGTTGTTCGCGAAGGCCAGGCGGTCCTCCTCCGTGCCCACCGGCAGGTGGACGAACACTCCGTCGGCGCCGCGGTAGGCGGCGGTCAGGTCGGTGACGGAGGAGTAGCTCGCGGCCACGACGCGCACGCCGTCCACGACAGCGTCCGGGTTGCGGGTCAGCGCGGTCACGGACCTGCCCGCGGCGGTGAGTGCGGAAACGACAGGGGCACCTTGGGCGCCGGTGGCGCCATGGATCACGTAGGTCATGCCGGCTATTAGTGCACACGATGCATCGGTTACATCAACTGCACTAATGGGTTATTCTCAAAAAGTGACCGATCCCTGTCTTCCCGAGTGCGGTGTGGCCCGGTTCCTCACCCTTCTCAACGGCCCCTGGGCCACCCTCATCGTGCGCGAACTCCTCAAGGGCCCTCACCGCTTCACCGAACTGCGCCAGGCCCTGCCCGGCATCAGCCCCCACACTCTGACCAGTCGGCTGCGCCAGTTCGAGACCCACGGCATCGTCATCCGCACCACGTACGCGGAGATCCCCCCGCGCGTCGAGTACCGCCTCACTCCCCTCGGCGAGGGCCTGCGCGACGTTCTCGACGCCATGGCGACCTGGGCCGAGTCGGTCCCTGCCCCGGAGACCGTCCCCTAGGTCCCCGGCCGAGGGGACAGGTGAGCAACGGTAAGCGCCGATCAGAGGGTCGCGCGCAGGTGGCTGACCGTGACGAAGTGGTAGCCGCGGGCCGTCAGCGTGCGCAGGATCTGCGGGACGGCGGCCACCGAGGTGGGGTGGATGTCGTGCATCAGGACGACGTCGTTGGGCTCCGCCTTGCTGATGACGGTCTGGGCGACCTTGGCGGCGTCGCGGTACTTCCAGTCCTCGGTGTCCACGTCCCACAGCACGGGTGAGAGGCGGGTGGCGGCCCGGACCTGGGTGTTGATGGCGCCGTAGGGAGGGCGGAAGAGGGTGGGCTCCTTGCCGGTGGCGGCTTTGATGGCGGTGTTGGTCCGGTTGAGCTGGGAGGCGATCTGCTCGGGTGTGAGCTTGGTGAGGTCGGGGTGGTTCCAGGAGTGGTTGCCGATCTCGTTTCCGGCGCGGGCGGCGGCGCGGACCAGGTCCGGATGGGCGGCGACGTTCTGGCCGGTGGTGAAGAAGGTGGCGCGTGCCTTGTACTGCGCCAGGTAGGTCAGCAGGGTCGCGGTCTCCGGTGCCGCCGGTCCGTCGTCGAGGGTCAGGGCGATGCACTTGACCTTCTTGCAGTCGGTGTCGTCGTCGCCGGAGGCGGTGTGGGTGGGCACGGCCTGCGTGGGGGTGTGGGTCGCGCCCAGGTCGAGCGAACGGCTGGGCGTCACGGTCTGCTGCTGGACACGCTTTCCGAACGCGGACAGCCAGGGGCTGATCGTGTCCTTGGGCAAGGCCACCGCGTAGGACCCGGCGGCCGGAGTGCCGACATCGCCGCGGTCGAAGGCCACTCGCAGTCCGCCGTCGGCGGTGAACGCCATGTCGTCCAGGACGGCGGAGCGGGAGGCCGGGTCGGAGAACGTGCCGTCGAGGGCGGCGGCGTCCACGCCTTCGCGCCCCTGGAGCTGATCCTTCAACGCGGTGACGAAAGCGTCCTGTGAGCCCTCGGCGATGAGTCCGAGGGCTGTGCGGTGAGCGCCGGCCTTGCCGTCGTACCAGTACGTCCTGCTCGACAGCCCGGACCCGGCGACGCTGCCGTCCTGTGTGGCGAGCCGGACGCCGAGGACGTCGCCGGACGCGACGAGGAACTGGTGGCTGATGTTGAGATCAGGACCCTCGGCGTCGCCCGTGCCGCCCTCGCACACCGCCGAGCGGAAGCGGGTCAGGCTCTGTTGGACGTCCTTCTTCATCGCGGCGGTCATCGCCTCCGCGCCGGGCACGGCCGGGTAGCTCGTCGCGAAGGGGCAGGAGTTGTGCTCGCTGCTGTCGCTGACGATCTCCAGACCCTTGATCTTCGACGGATCAACGCTGCGGGTCGGCGAGGGGGTGGAGGTGGAGCCGGGGCGTCCGTCGGGGGATGCCGTACCCGAGGGGCCGTCCGATCCGGACGAGCAGGCGGCTGTGAAGGAGAGGGCGCCGAGCAGCAGGAGCGAGGGGACGAGGGCGTGAGTGCGCATGAGACCAGAACCTGAGTGAAGGGGATTTCGCGACGTCACCGACGGGAGGCCGCGGTCGTTCTGGTCATTGATCGTTCAGGGCGGAGGCGTTTTTCAGCGACCTGCGGGGCGCCCTGAACAATCCAATCCCCGACTGTTCATTGCTCTTTCAGGTGCAAACGTCCCGATATGGCGCATCAGGGATATAGGTCCGCCACTGCGCCTCGGTCAGTCCGCCGCCGGTGCGGCTGCAGATGGTGCGGACGGCCTGGTCCGGGTCGACGCGGACACGCTGGAGCGGTACGTGAGGACCGGCGGCGTAGATCGTGCCGCCGCCGTCGGCGAAGGCGAGGGAGCGCATCTCGTCGCCGGGCGTGGGCAGGTCCGCCCCGAGGAGCTGCTGCGACTCGGTGTCCCACAGCCGCAGGGTTCCGTTCGCGCCCCCCACGGCCAGCGTGCCGCCGTCGGAGGAGAAGGCGAGTGCTCCCACCGCTTCCGGCTCGCCCCGGGAAACCGTGTCGGAGGTGCCGGTCAGCGCGCCCGTACGGTGCCGGAGTCCGCCGTCCCAGAGGGTGACGTGTCCGGTGGAGTCGCCGACGGCGAGCCGGCTGCCGTCGGGGCTGAACGCCAGCGCGGTGACCTCGCGGCCGTCGGCGAGCGCGCGCCCCGTGACCTTTCCGGCCCGGGGATCGGCGTACTGATCGTCGGAGCTCACGAGCAGGGCTCCGTCCGGGCGCGCGGCGAGTACCTCCCCGGCAAGACCGCGCACGGTTCGCGACCGCCGGTGGTTGTCGGTGTCCCAGATCTCCGTCGTGGAGCTGTCGCCGTCGGAGGGGGAGCGGACGGCCAGGAGCGTACGGCCGCCGGGTCCCAGGGCGAGGGCGGTTGCCGGCCGGTCGGCCGCGCCGGAGGTGGTGAGGGCCGTACGCACCTTGTGCGTCCGTACGTCCCACACGGTGAAGCGCAGCCGCAGGGAGCCGCGAGAGGACACGGTGTCGGCGACGGCGAGCGCGCGGCCGTCTGGGCTGAAGGCCAGCCTGGGGATGTTCTCGTCGGACGGGCTCGGCAGTGGGCCGAGCGTCGAGTGGGCGAGAACCGTGCTCTTGCGTGTGGAACGCAGGTCGAAGCGGTAGCCGCTGCCGGACCGGGTGACGATGGCCAGGGCGGCGCCGTCCGGGCTGAGCACGCTCGCGTCGGCCGGGGTGCTTTGCCAGTGCGGGGTGAGACGGTCGGTCAGGTCGAGGGTGTGGACGGTGGCGCCGTCGAGGTAGCGAAGAAGGCGCTGCCTGCCCGGGTCCCAGGTCAGCCAGTGCGTCTCGTCCTCGGACAGCCGTCGGCGGAAGACCTGCGTGCCCCCGGTCGCCAGCCGCCATACAGCGAGCTCCTGGTCGTCCGCCGTGGCCAGGAACTCCCCGTCGGGCGAGAGACCGGCCTGGGAGAAGCCGGTGTCGCCGCCGCTGGTGAAGTCGGCGAGCGCGCGTCCGCTGCGGACGTCCCAGACCTGGGCCCTGGTGCCGTAGACGGCGGCCAGCCGCCTGCCGTCCCCGCTGAAACCCAGCAGGCGCGAGCCACCGTCCGCGCCGGAGCCGGTGCCGCACACGGTTTTGTCCGCCTTCTCCCAGTCCCCCGGCAGCCGCTTGCCACCAGCTGTGTCCCACAGCTGGAGCGGCCCTTCTGCGGGGCAGAGGGCGAGTAGTCGGCCACCGGGGCCGACGGCCGCCGAGGAGAGGGTGCGCGGGATGCCGGTGGTGAAGAGGACCTTGCCGTCGTCCGTCCTGTGCAGCTGGAGCGTGCCCGGGCCGTCCGCCGGTCCAGTGAGGTACGCGCTCCCGTCGGGCGCGCTGCCCCGCAGCGACGCGTCGCCCAGCTCGGCGGCGGATCTGCTCAGCGGGAGGTTCCACAGCCTCGCGCTTCCGTCCGGCCCGATGACGTCGAGGTGGCGGGAGTCGGGACCGATACCGCCTGCCTCCGTGCCGCTCGGCAGGCGGTAGGTGGCGGTGACCTTGTGGTCGGCCACGTTCCGGGCGGTCACCGTGGTGCCGTCGACGCTGAGCAGGGTCCGGCCGCCGTCGGAGAGGAAACGCCGCACGTCCTTCCCGGTCCGGGGGTCGGTGAAGGCGTCCCGTTCCGGCTGCGCCAAGGCGCCCAGCAGCGCCGAGCGGGACTCGGTGAGCGGGGCGGTCTTCCAGGCGGCCACGCCGAGCAGCGCGGCGGTGCGCGGATCGGTGGAACGCAGACTCTCGGCCACCGTGGCCAGTCGGCGGGAGGCGGCCTTGGCCGCCTCCTCCTGGCTTGCCCGGTCGCGCTGCCAGGCGACCAGGCCGGCGGCCAGCGCCAGCACCAGGAACACGGACAGGCCGACGGCCAGCGAACGCGTCCGTCGTGCCGTGCGGGTCTCGGCCTCCCGCTCGGCGCCTCGGGCCGCGAGGGAAGCGGTGAGGAAGGCGCGCTCCAGCGGGGTGAGGTCGTCGTCCGGTTCCTCGACGCGTGCGAACAGCTCCTCGGCCCGGGCCAGTCGCGACCCCCGGTACAGCGCTCCAGGGTCGCGTTCCAGCTCCTCCCAGCCGCGAGCCGCCTCGCCGAGCCGACGCTGGGCGCGCAGCCGGTCCCGGCCCTCCTCGATCCAGCCGGCCAGGCGCGGCCAGCCGGTGATCAGCGCCTCGTGCGCGAGTTCCACCGTGTCGCCGTCCAGGGTGACCAGACGGGCGGCGACGAGGCGTTCCAGCACGTCCCGCGCACCGCTGCCGAGTTCAGCACGGGACGCCGGACGGCGAGTGTCAGGTGTTCCTCCCCCAGTCTCGACTTCTCCCCCACTCTCGGCTTCGCTCGAGCGGGGGTACCCCCATGACCGGGGGGACCCCCATCCCGGAGCGATCAGCCGCAGCAGGATGCGCCGGGCGACACGGCCCTGCTCCGCCGACAGCCCGCCGTACACCTCTTCCGCGGTGGCGGCGATCGCGCCCCGCACGCCGCCCGTCTCCTCGTACGCGGCCAAGGTCAGCAACCGGCCTCGGCGGCGCCGCCAGGTCTCCAGCAAGGCGTGGGAGAGCATGGGGAGCGCGCCCGGCTGGTCGACGACTTCCTCGATGATCCGGGCGGTGAGGGCATGCTCCACGTGCAGGCCGGCGGAGGCGGCCGGGCCGGTGATCACCTCGCGCAGCTCGTCCCGGCCCATCGGGCCGACCAGCAGAGCGGCCCGGCAGACGGCCTCGGCCAGCTCACGGTGGTCGGCGCAGTGGCCGTAAAAGTCGCCGCGGACCGCCACCACCACGCGCAGTCGGCTCTCCGGCCGCCGGGCCGGGAGCAGCAGCTCCAGGAACCGGTCGCGTTCCTCGCGGTCGTGGCACAGGGTGAACAGTTCCTCGAACTGGTCGACGATCACCCAGGTGTCCGCGTCGCAGTCGCGCGGGACGAGGGCGTTCTCGTGCGTCCGGGCGGGCCGCTCACCGGGGGTGAGCACACGGATCACCGCCGGCCGCTCGGCACCTTCCGCCTGCCGCAGCCTCGGAATCAGTCCCGCCCGCAGCAGCGACGACTTGCCGCTGCCGGATGCCCCGAACACCGCCGCGAACCGGTGCTCGCGCACCAACTCCATCACGTCGGTGACGAGCGCCTCCCGGCCGAAGAACAGATCGCTGTCATCCGGTTCGAAGCGGGCCAGTCCCCGGTACGGCGGCCTCTCGTCCGGCGCGGGCACCCGGACCGCGGCATCCGCCTCCCGCCAGCGCTGCTCCCACTCGTCCGGATCGGCGTCCAGCGCCTCGGCGTACGCCCGCACGACCGCCAGGGACGGCAGTTGATCACCGGCGGCGGCCTGCGACAGCGCGGTCACGGAGAAGCCAGCCCGCCGGGCCATCTCCCGGTACGGCGGCTTCCCGGCCTTCTCCCGGAGAACACGCAGGTCGTACGCGAGCCGCTGTATGGGACCGGCATCGGGGTCGACCGGCTTCTCGCGACGTCCCACCGAGAGCACCTCTCACCGCTTCACCCCGAACAACAGGCGTTCAAGCTACGTTTTCACCCCATCTCGCGCCAACTGCCCGACCTGTGAGCCTGCCCACGGAGCACGTCGGCCCGAAACGCCGCGCTGCCTCACAGCCCGCTCAGAGGGTGGCGCGCAGGTGGCTGACCGTGACGAAGTGGTAGCCGCGGGCGGTGAGGGTGCGCAGGACCTCGGGGATGGCGGCGACCGAGGTGGGGTGGATGTCGTGGATCAGGAGGGCCCGTAGCCACAGCACGAGGTGCCAGTCCTGGTCGTTGGCGAGCGGGTCGGCGGTGTGCGCGGGGCGGCCGTCGACGGGCGAGGGCAGGACAAAGGCGCAGGTGGCGGAGCCGTCCTGACAAGCTCGACCTCGGTGCCGCCCACACCCCCGCCCCGGCCGTCGCCGCCCAGCCGGACCCGGGTCTTCGAACTCGGCGGCGCCACCCACCTGTCCATCGGCCTGAGGTTGGTGAGGACCGGGTGGTTCCAGGAGTGGTTGGCGATCTCGGGGCCGGACTTCATCTCGGCGCGGACGATGTCCGGGCGGCAGGCGCAGGAGCGTGGTGGCGGTCAGGGTGCTCCAGTAGTCGGGGAAGACGTCTCCCCACAGGCGGTGGGCGCCGAAACCAGTAGCCGTCAGGTCAGGGTGTGGGCGTCCAGGGTGTCGACGTCCCGCAGAACGGGGGACAGGCTGGTGGCCGCCTTGCGCCCCGCGCCGCGGCTCCCAGAACTGGCACACCGGGCCCCGGCTGTACGACACCCCGCACGCCGAATGGCCTCCGGCAACGAGGTGAGCCTGGTGCTCGGCGCCGGCTGTCGGATCAGTCGGCGATGCCGGCGAAGGCGATGACCTTCTCGATGCGGGCCCGGACGAGGAGGTTTCCGGGTCCGCCGTTGCGGGCGGCGTACTCCTCGGCGCGGCCCTCACCCATGTAACGGGCGCCGAGGCGCCCGGCCCAGCGCAGTGTCTCGTCGGGGTCCTCCGATATCTCGGCGCGGCCCTGCAGCAGGACGAAGGCGTAGGGAGGCCGGTCCTCGTCCACGCACAGAGCGAACCGGCCGTCCCGGGCCAGGTTGCGGCCCTTGACCCCGTCCTTCTCCGTGTTGAGCAGCACGTCGTCCCCGTCGAGCAAGCGATCACAGCGGGCGGCGCCAGCCAGGTTGTCAACCGCATCGAGGCGGCCGGGTACTGCCGGCGTCGCCCCCACCCGCACGACCGGCGCTCCGCCATCGTCGAACTGACTCCCGAAGGACAGGACTTGATGAGCAGGGCCGTCGAGGTCTTCAAAACGGAGCTGCGGAGACAGACCGGCTCGGCGGCCTCCGAACAGTCCCTGGTGCACTTCGCCCGCGACACTGAGCGCGTTGCGGGCCACCCTTTCCTCAGACAGGCGGCAGACGTCCACCGATCTGGACGCTTGATCGTGCGCGCTGGCCGGTGCCCCGCACACGCATCGAGCGCTGGTGGCAGCTCCCTCCGCCGGGAGCCCGGGGAGCCGCCCGGGCTCCGGATTCCGAAGTCGGCTCCCAAATGGCTCCCAGAATGGCCCCCGAACGACTCAGGGGCCCGACCCGCTGAGCGGATCAGGCCCCTGACCTGGTGTTTCTCTGTCGGGGTGGCGGGATTTGAACCCACGACCTCTTCGTCCCGAACGAAGCGCGCTGCCAAGCTGCGCTACACCCCGATGTCGCTGCTGTTCGCGGCGACGACGTTTACTCTAGCCCACCGGTGGCTGGAGACGAAATCCGGTTTTCGCGCGGTGATGGGCGCGGTGGCGGACCGGGTTGGGGCGGGTGTGGTCGAGGGCCACGAGGAGGACGGCCAGGGCGTAGATGGCGAGGCCGATGAGGAGGGCGTTGGCCAGGACGCTCCGGTAGCCGTGCCGGGCCACGTCGAGGAACGGGTAGAGGTAGTGGGTCGGCGTGCCGGGGGCGAGGAGCTCGCCGCGGGCGAGGGTGAACGCCAGGTAGGTGAGGGGATAGAGCAGCCAGGTCGCTGCCTGGCGCAGGTGCAGCTGGCCGGGGGCCGTCAGGAGCAGCCAGTCCAGCAGGGCCGCGAGGGGCGTCACCGTGTGCAGGACCTGGGTGGTGATCGCGTGCCGGCCTGTCGGGTCGGTGGCCTCGCCCGTCAGGACGCCGGGCAGTGCGAAGGGGCTCGATTCGTTCGCCAGGAGCAGGTGGTAGACCAGGCCCGTGACCATGGCGTAGAGCAGCGTGGCGCCCGTCAGTGCCGACGGGAGGGGGCGACGGGCGGTCCAGGCGCGGCGGGCCGCGAGGATGAAGACCAGAGCCAGCAGGATGTTGGCCTGGATCGCGAAGTGGCTCAGGGTGCGCAGCGGGCTGCCGAGGGTCAGCTCCACGGTGACCGCCGCTGCCGCGGCCAGGGCGATCAGCAGGCGGCACGCAGCGGCCAAGGGGCGGCGTACGGGGGCCATCACCGCTGCGGCGGGGACGTGGGAGGGCGGCAGCGCGGGAATGCCCGGTATAGCGGGGAGATCCGGGATGTCCCTGGGTATCGGGGCGGTCATGCCCTCACGCTAAGCAGGGCGGATAAAAGCGGCGATACGGGTGGGCTGTGCGGGTTACGCCGGGGCGTCCCCAGCCACCCCCAGCTGCCCCTGGCCGTCCGTAGCCGCCCCTGGTCGTCCCTGGTCGTCCCTTGTCGTCCCTGGTCCCGCCCCACCAACTACTCCCGCCCCACCAACTACTCCCGCCCCACCAACGTCAACAACGTCGCCTCCGGCGGGCAGGCGAAGCGGAACGGGGTGTAGCGGTTCGTGCCGCAGCCCGCCGAGACGTGCAAGTAGGACGTACGGCCTTCCGCCGTGTGCGTGGACAGGCCCTTCACGCGGTCCGTGTCCAGGTCGCAGTTGGTGACCAGGGCGCCGTAGAAGGGGATGCAGAGCTGGCCGCCGTGGGTGTGGCCGGCCAGGACCAGGGGGTAGTCGTCGGCCGTGTACGCGTCCAGGACGCGCAGGTACGGCGCGTGCACCACGCCCATCGCGAAGTCGGCGGCACCCGACGGGCCACCGGCCACCTGCTGGTAGCGGTCCCTCTTGATGTGCGGGTCGTCCAGGCCGGTGAGCTCCACGGACAGGCCCTCGACCTTCAGCGTCCCGCGCGTGTTCGTCAGGTTGAGCCAGCCCGCGGCGTCGAAGCCGTCGCGCAGGTCCTCCCACGGGTTGTGGATCGCGCCGACGACGGGCGGGTTGCCGTTGAGGCCGTGGCGGCCCTGGACCTTCTCCAGCAGGTAGCGGGCGGGGTTGCGCGGGGTGGGGCCGTAGTAGTCGTTCGAGCCGAAGACGTACGCGCCCGGGAACTCCATCAACGGGCCCAGCGCGTCCAGGACCTCGGGCACGCCCTCCGGGTCGGAGAGGTTGTCGCCCGTGTTGATCACGAAGTCGGGGCGCAGGCCGGCCAGCGAGCGCAGCCAGCGCTGCTTCTTGCGCTGGCCGCCGACCATATGGATGTCGGAGACCTGGAGCACGCGCAGCGGACGCATGCCGGCCGGCAGGACGGGGACCGTGACCCGTCGCAGGCGGAAGGAACGGGCCTCGAAGCCCGCCGAATACAGCAGACCGGCGGCGCCAACCGCCGCGATTCCCAGGGGTACTCCGTATTGCGCGCGCATACGACCCATCGTGTCAGACCGCAGGAGCGCCGCAGGACGGGCCGTCCTCGACCGCTTCCGCTACGACGTCTGCGTGCAGGCTCCTTGAAATCAACGGGCGTTCCGCTGCCCACACCTGCGACAATCGACGCCATGACCACGCTCAAGTCGAAGCTGCAGGAAGACCTCAACGCCGCGATCAAGGAGCGCGACGAGCTCCGCTCCTCGACGCTCCGGCTGACGCTCGCCGCGATCACCAAGGAGGAGGTCGCGGGCAAGGAGAAGCGCGAGCTCTCCGACGACGAGGTGCAGAAGGTGATCACCCGCGAGGCGAAGAAGCGTCGTGAGGCGGCCGACGCCTTCGCGCAGGGTGGTCGTCCCGCGCAGGCCGAGCGGGAGAAGGCGGAGGGCGAGGTCCTCGCCGCGTACCTGCCGAAGCAGCTCAGCGACGACGAGCTGAACCAGATCGTCGCCCAGGCCGTCGAGGAGGCCAAGGCGGCCGGCGCCGAGGGCCCGCGGGCCATGGGTGCCGTCATGAAGATCGTGAACCCGAAGGTCGCAGGTCAGGCGGAGGGCGGCCGCGTGGCAGCGGCGGTCAAGAAGCTGCTGGCCGGCTGACACCCACGGCACGGGCAGCAGCCGACGGCTGCGAACGCCCCGCGCACGACCAGCTCTGTACGGCAAACGGCCCCTGTCCCTCGTACGACCGACACGAAGTCCTCGTACGCAGGGACAGGGGCCGTCCCTGTCTCAAGGGACACCTCAAGGGGCATCTCAAGGGGCATCTCAAGGGGCAAGGGAGCGCCGCGTCAGTCGCGGCCCCCGTTGCCGTTCCCGTTCGTCTGGCCCTGCCACCAGCCCTCCGGGATCGAGAAGGTCGGTGTCGGGAACGTGCCGCCGTCCGCGCCGCCGGTGTCTCCGCCGCCGACCAGGCCGCCGATCGGGTTGTCGTCGCCGTTGTCCCCGTCGTTGCCGCCGTTCTGGTTCCCGTTGTCGTCGCCGTCTCCGTCACCCCGGTCACCGTCGTCGGGCTCCGGGATGCGGACGAAGTTGAACTGCTCCACGGGCTTGCCCTCGAGGGCGCCGGTCATGGCGTCCCGCCAGATCGGGCCGGGGACCTTGCCGCCGTAGACCAGCTCGTTGTACACGCCGCCGATGTAGATGTTGCGCATCTTGACCTTCTGGGTGGCACTGCCGACCCAGACGGCGCCCGAGAGGTTCGGCGTGTAGCCGACGAACCACGCGTTGCGGCGCTCGTCCGTCGTACCCGTCTTACCCGCGCTGTCGCGGTCGGTGAGACCGGCCTCCTGGCCCGTACCGGAGTCGACCACGCCCTGCAGCAGGTTGTTGATGGTGTCGGCGGTCTGCTCGGACATCGCCCGCGAGCACGTCGACTTGGGCACCTCCAGCGACTTCCGCTGGCCGCCGACCTTCTGCGAGATCGACTCGATGGCGATCGGCGTGCAGTACATGCCGCGGGAGGCGAAGCCGGCATACGCGCTCGCCATCGTCAGCGGCGAGAGGCCGACGGAGCCGAGGGCGATGGCGGGGCGCTCGGGGAGCTTGGTGCCGTTGCCCTGGCGGACCTGGAGCTTGTCGGTGATGTTGACCACCGGGCACAGGCCGATGTCGGCGATCATCTGCACGAAGTAGGTGTTGACCGACAGCTCCATCGCCTTCTTCAGGCGGTAGGGGCCGCGCTCCGACTCGCTCTCGTTCTCCAGCTTCTCGTTGTTGCGGTTGGTCCACGGTGTGCTGTCGCAGGTCTGGACCGGGCTCGGGTACGGCATCTCGTACGGCGACGAGTACTCCTGCGTCGGCGGCCGGCCCTCCTCCAGCGCGGCCGCCGCGACGAACGGCTTGAACGTCGAACCGGTCGGGAAGCCGAAGTTGGAGCCGCCGTACGCCGAGTCGACCGAGTAGTTGAGCTCGGTCTCGTTCTTGCCGTAGCCGTACGGCTTCGACTGGCCCATGCCGAGGATCTTGCCGGTGCCGGGCTCGACCAGGGTGGCCGCGGCCGCGACCTTGTCCGTCTGGTTGACGTGGTCCTTGAGCGAGGCCTGGACCGACTCCTGGGCCTGCGGGTCGAGGGTCGTCGTGATGGTCAGGCCGCCCTGGTTCCAGATCTTGGCGCGGGCCTCGCGGTTCTTGCCGAAGACCGGGTCGCTGATGAAGACCTTCTCGACGTACTTGCAGAAGAAGCTGGCGCCCTTGACCGCGGTGATGCAGCCGTTCTTGGGCTTGCTGACCTTCAGGCCGAGCGGGGTCTCCTTGGCCTTGTCGGCCTCCGCCTGGGAGACGTCGCCGAGGTCGGCCATGCGCTGCAGCACGGTGTTGCGCCGCTTGGTGGCCTCGGCCTCGTCATTGACCGGGTCGTAGCGGCTGGGCGACTGGACGATGCCGGCGAGCAGTGCGGCTTCCTGGAGCTTGAGGTCCTTGGCGGACTTGGAGAAGTAGCGCTGGGCGGCGGCCTCGACGCCGTATGCCTGCTGGCCGAAGAACGTGATGTTCAGGTAGTTCTCGAGGATCTTCTTCTTGCCGAGCTCCTCCTCGACCTGGATCGCGTACTTCAGCTCCTTGATCTTGCGGCCGAGGGTCTGCTGGGTGGCCTGCGCGACCTTCGTCGGGTCGTCGCCGGCCTCCTCGACGAAGACGTTCTTCACGTACTGCTGCGTGAGCGTGGACGCGCCCTCGCTGACACCGCCGCTCTGGGCGTTGCGGTTGAGGGCACGCAGGACGCCCTTCAGGTCGACCGCGCCGTGCTGGTAGAAGCGGGCGTCCTCGATCGCGACGATCGCCTTCTGCATGTCCGGCGCGATGTCCTTGAGGTCGACCACCGTGCGGTCGCGCGAGTAGACCGTGGCGATCGTGCCGCCCTTGGCGTCCAGGATCGTGGTGCGCTGGCTCAGCGGCGGGGTCTTGAGGTTGGCCGGGAGCTCGTCGAAACTCTCGACCGATCCCTTGGCGGCAAGTCCCAGCGCGCCGACGGCGGGCAGCGCGATGCCGGCCAGCACGGCTCCCGCGAGCACACTGACACCGAGGAACTTGGCGGCCTGCTGAGTGGCCGACAGGCCACCGCCTGAGCGCTTCTTTGGCATGGGGGCAGCCTAAACCGTAGAGATGAGCGAACCGAGGGGCGGCCGTGCGGGAGCACGCCATGGGCACGGCGAGCCGACGAGAGCCATGGCACGGCAAAGTCGGCCGTGCACCCGCGAGCGGAGCTCGCTGATGGATGCAGCGCATTCGCCGGACAGGCGCGCAGGCCTTGGCCTAAGCTGCTCTCAACTGTCACAGCAGTGCGGCCACGTATCAATACGTCCGGCGACCCCGAATCGTTGCGGAGGTTCCCCACTTTTTTGGTGGGCGCGTGTCCGAATCCGCCTTGTGTGTCATCCGGCGTCCGTTGTGACTCAACTGAACTGTCCCGGTTTGCCGGGAAAGTCACGCATGTCGCCAGCTCACTCCCCCGGGTGATCTGCCGCTTACGCATAGTCCGTTCGGGCCATTCAAGATTGGGCCCGAAGGGGGTGTTGCGCTGTGCCCACCTTCCGTAACGTCCTCAACTGGCGGCGGTGAATATGCCGCTGCCGCCGTGGGGGAGCCTCGATTCGGGAGAGGACGGCGCCGGTATGGGCTGGGTAGTCGACTGGAGTGCGCAGGCGGCCTGCCGCACTACCGATCCGGATGAACTGTTCGTTCAGGGAGCAGCGCAGAACAGGGCCAAGGCGGTGTGCACCGGATGCCCGGTGCGCACGGAGTGCCTGGCCGACGCGCTCGACAACCGCGTCGAGTTCGGCGTGTGGGGAGGCATGACGGAGCGGGAGCGCCGCGCACTGCTGCGCAGGCGGCCGACCGTGACCTCGTGGCGCCGGCTGCTGGAGACGGCACGTACGGAGTACGAGCGCGGGGCGGGCATCCTGCCGCTCGACGACGACGAGGTGTACGAGAACTACGCGGCGGTGAGCTGAGGGGGCCCACGAGGTCTCTCCGCACACTGCGGACAGGGTCTGCCCCCGGGCCGGCTCGAGAGGACTCCCTCAGGCGCCGACCGCGGGATCAGGCAGCTCCGGCCGATTGGCCGCGAGCCGGTTTCCGATGTCCCGCAGTCCCGCGAGGTCATGCACATCACCGGGCAGCGCGGCCACTTCGGCCACCGCCACCTCGGGGTGGAGCGCGGTGAAGCGGTCACGCGTGCGCTGCTCGCGTGAGAGCAACTGCATCCGCTCGGAGTGCAGCCTCAACAGGCCTGCCGTGAGCTGGTCTACGGACCGCTCAAGATGCGGGGTGGCGGGCTGTGGCTCGTCCGTGGCTGCGGTGTGCTCCATGTCCGTGACGGCGGGGGAGCCTGCGTCAGGAGCCGGTGCCTCGGAAGCGGCCGATTCTGAACTGTCGTACGTGTCGGGGGAGTTACGAAGTCCAGCTTTCCCGCCCTCCTGATCCACAATGCGAGGCTCTTCAAGATTTTCCGCGGCGGCGAGCGCCCGCTCGGCGGACAGCCGGTCGGCGCCGCTGCCGTGGACCCGGTTGAGCACCAGACCGGCGAGCGGCATGTCCTCGGCGGCCAGCCGCTCCACGAAGTAGGCGGCCTCGCGCAGCGCGTCCCGCTCCGGCGCGGCCACCACCAGGAACGCCGTCCCGGGCGCCTGCAGCAGCTTGTACGTCGCGTCCGCGCGCGTACGGAAACCCCCGAACATCGAGTCCATCGCGGCCACGAAGGTCTGCACGTCCTTCAGCAACTGCCCGCCGAGCAGCTTGCCGAGCGCCCCCGTCATCATCGACATGCCGACGTTCAGGAACTTCATCCCGGCGCGCCCGCCGACCTTCGCCGGGGCCAGCAGGACCCGGATCAGCTTGCCGTCGAGGAACGAGCCGAGCCGCTTGGGTGCGTCCAGGAAGTCCAGCGCGGAGCGGGACGGCGGCGTGTCCACGACGATGAGATCCCACTCGTCCTTCGCCCGCAGCTGTCCCAGCTTCTCCATCGCCATGTACTCCTGCGTGCCCGCGAAGCCCGCCGAGAGCGACTGGTAGAAGGGGTTGCCCAGGATGGCGGACGCCCGCTCGGGGTCCGCGTGCGCCTCGACGATCTCGTCGAAGGTGCGCTTCATGTCGAGCATCATCGCGTGCAGCTCGCCGCCCGCCCGTCGCCCACCACCACCCTCAACCGAATCGCTGCGCGATGCCCCTGAGTGATCCTCGACGCCCTTCACCCGGCGCGGGGTGTTGTCCAGCGAGTCGATGCCCATGGACTGGGCGAGCCGGCGGGCCGGGTCGATGGTCAGCACGACCACCTTGCGCCCGCGCTCGGCGGCCCGCAGGCCCAGCGCCGCCGCGGTCGTGGTCTTGCCGACGCCGCCCGCGCCGCAGCACACCACGATGCGGGTGCTCGGGTCGTCGAGCAGCGGATCCAGGTCGAGCACGCGCGCGGGGGAGAGGTGAGGGGGATGCTGGCGTGCGGCGTCGTGCGCGTGGGCGGCTTCCGGACGACTCATGACATCCCCTGCTTCCGACGCTGACGCTCTTGACGTACGGCACGCCGGTCCCGCCGTACGACGGGCAGCTCCCGGCGTGCCGCGCACTGCTCCTGCCATGAGAACGGACTCATGACAGGCCCTGTTCCCGCAGCTCGCCCGCGAGTTCGTACAGGCCCGCCAGGTCCATGCCCTCGGCCAGCAGGGGCAGTTCGTGCACCGGCAGCCCCAACTCGTCCAGGACCGCCCGCTGTTCGTGCTCCAGCGCGTGCCGCTCGGCGTACTCGTCGGCCTGCGCCAGCAGCGGGTCCACCAGCCGCTCGGCGTTCCCGCCGCGCCGCGCCCCGCCGAGCCCGGCCGAGGACAGCGACTTGGCCACGGCGGCACGCGGCACACTGCGTACGAGTTCCAGGTCGGCCGCGTCCAACACCTCGGGCCGCACCATGTTCACGATGATCCGCCCCACCGGCAGCCGCGCCGCCCGCAGCTCGGCGATCCCGTCCGCGGTCTCCTGGACGGGCATCTCCTCCAGCAGCGTCACCATGTGCACGGCCGTCTCCGCCGACTTCAGCACCCGCATCACGGCCTGCGCCTGATTGTGTATCGGCCCGATCCTGGCGAGCCCCGCCACCTCGTCGTTGACGTTCAGGAAGCGGGTGATGCGCCCCGTGGGGGGCGCGTCCATCACGACGTAGTCGTAGACGAACCGCCCGCTCTTGTCCTTCCGCCGCACGGCCTCACACGCCTTGCCGGTCAGCAGTACGTCTCTGAGGCCCGGTGCGATGGTGGTGGCGAAGTCGATGGCGCCGAGCTTCTTCAGGGCCCGGCCGGCGCCGCCCATCTTGTAGAACATCTGGAGGTAGTCCAGAAGGGCCAGTTCGGGGTCGATGGCGAGGGCATACACCTCCCCGCCCCCTGGAGCGACGGCGATCTTCCGCTCCTCATAGGGCAGCGCCTCTGTCTCGAAGAGCTGCGCGATGCCCTGCCTGCCCTCGACCTCGACGAGAAGCGTCCGCTTCCCCTCGGTGGCGAGAGCAAGCGCGAGCGCGGCGGCGACCGTGGTCTTTCCGGTCCCGCCCTTGCCGCTGACGACCTGGAGCCTGCTCACACCTTCGAGCCTAACCAGTCGGCGCGCCGACTACGCGACAGCCTGTGGACAACTCGACGGCGGTCGGCCGCATGGCCTTCACCGGGCAGCGGATAAAGTCGGCCACATGACCAAGTGGGAATACGCAACCGTGCCGCTGCTCGTCCATGCCACGAAGCAGATTCTGGACACCTGGGGCGAGGACGGCTGGGAGCTCGTCCAGGTCGTGCCCGGGCCGAACAACCCCGAGCAGCTCGTGGCCTACCTGAAGCGGGAGAAGCAGGCGTGAGCGCGGTCGAGGCGAGGCTCGCCGAGCTGGGCCTGATGCTCCCGGAGGTCGTGCCTCCGCTGGCCGCGTACCAGCCGGCCGTGCAGTCGGGCGTGTACATCTACACCGCCGGCCAGCTCCCCATGGTGGAGGGGAAGCTTCCGGTCACCGGCAAGGTGGGCGCGGAGGTGACGCCGGAGGAGGCCAAGGAGCTGGCGCGTACATGCGCGCTGAACGCTCTGGCCGCCGTCAAGTCCGTCGCGGGCGACCTGGACCGCATCGCGCGTGTGGTGAAGGTGGTGGGCTTCGTGGCCTCGGCCCCGGACTTCACCGGCCAGCCGGCCGTCCTCAACGGCGCCAGCGAACTCCTGGGCGAGGTCCTCGGCGACAAGGGCGTCCACGCGCGCAGCGCGGTGGGCGTGGCGGTGCTTCCGCTGGACGCGCCGGTGGAGGTCGAGGTCCAGGTGGAGCTGACGGAGGCGTAGGCCTTGGGTGGTGGGGGCGGCGTATCCCGGCCGTAAAAATGAGCCGCCCCTCCACCTCCCGGCAGGGCACAGTGGCCCCATGGCCGAAATCGCTGTCCGCAGAGGGCTCGACGCTCAGGGGTACATCGCGCGCGAAGGCTCCCTCGCGCGCATCACCCACGACTTCCGGCCGGTCGTCGCCACCGCGCGCGACCGTCTGCTGGATGTGTTCGGGGCGCGGATGCACAGCGCCTACCTCTACGGCTCGATTCCGCGCGGCACCGCGCGCGTGGGGCGTAGCGACCTGGATCTGCTGGTCGCCCTGAGTGAGGAACCGACCGAGGCGGACCGGGCGGACGCGCGTGTGCTCGGCGAGGGCCTGGACAAGGAGTTCGCGCAGATCGACGGGGCCGGGACGCTGCTGTACAGCCGCGGGCGGCTGCTGAGCGACCTGGAGACATACGACCTCGGATGGTTCGTCGCCTGCCTCTGTACGCCCCTGCTGGGGGACGATCTCGCCGCATATCTGCCGCGCTACCGGCCCGACGCGCTGCTCGCGCGGGAGACCAACGGTGACCTCGGCCTGCTGCTGCCCCGCTGGCGGGAGCGGATCGCCGGCGCCGACGACAGCGAGGAGGCCCGGCGGCCGCTCGTGCGGTTCATGTCCCGGCATCTCGTGCGCACCGGGTTCACGCTCGTCATGCCTCGCTGGGGCGGATGGACCAGCGATCTGCGGGAGATGGCGGAGGCCTTCGGGTCGTACTACCCGGCGCGCGCCGAGCAGATGGGGACGGCGGCCGGGCTCGGGTACGAGCCGACGGGCGACGCGGGCGTCCTCCGGTCGTACGTCGAGGACCTCGCGCCGTGGCTCGTGGACGAGTACGCGCGCGTGCACGGCGTCAAAGCGCCGCGGCCTCAGGAGGCATAGTCACGCGCTAGATGAGGCCGTGCTCCTCCAGGTAGTCCATCTGCGCCCGCACCGACAACTCGGCGGCCGGCCACAAGGAGCGGTCCACGTCCGCGTACACGTGGGCGACGACCTCGGCCGGTGTGCCGTAGCCGTCCTCGACGGCCGTCTCGACCTGGGCGAGGCGGTGGGCGCGGTGGGCGAGGTAGAACTCGACGGCGCCCTGGGCGTCCTCCAGGACCGGCCCGTGGCCGGGGAGGACGGTGTGTACCCCGTCGTCGACCGTGAGGGATCTGAGCCGCCGCAGCGAGTCCAGGTAGTCGCCCAGGCGGCCGTCGGGGTGCGCCACGACCGTCGTACCGCGGCCCAGGATCGTGTCGCCGGTCAGCACGGCGCGGTCGGCCGGGAGGTGGAAGGAGAGGGAGTCGGCGGTGTGTCCGGGCGTCGGAACGACCCGCAGCTCCAGCCCGCCGACGCGGACCACGTCCCCGGCGCCCAGCCCCTCGTCGCCGAGCCGCAGCGCCGGGTCGAGGGCACGCACGCGCGTGCCGGTCAGCTCGGCGAAGCGGACGGCGCCCTCGGCGTGGTCCGGGTGGCCGTGGGTGAGCAGGGTCAGGGCGATGCGCTTGCCGGCCTTCTCGGCCGTGTCGACGACGTTGCGCAGGTGTCCCTCGTCCAGTGGGCCCGGGTCGACGACGACGGCCAGGTCGGAGTCCGGCTCGCAGAGGATCCAGGTGTTGGTGCCGTCCAGGGTCATCGCGGAGGCGTTGGGCGCGAGGACGTTGACGGCGCGGGGGGTGGCGGGGCCGGAGAGGACCCCGCCTCGCGGCTGGCCGGGGAGGGCTGCTGCGTCCGTCATGCGAAGGGGCCTTCCAGGGCTGCGGGCATTGCGGGGACTGTGGGGACTGTGGGGACTGCGGGCAAGGTCATGCGGGAGCTCCGCCGGCCGGGATGTGCTTGGTGAACTCGTCGTGGCCCGGCCAGGAGAGCACGATCTCGCCGTCATCGAGGCGGGCCTGTGCCAGTACGGCGGTCAGATCCCGGTCGGGGGCGGCGGCGAGGGCATGGGCGGCGCTGTCGTACGGGGTCAGCTGGCGCAGTGTCGCGATGGTGGGCGGCATCATCAGCAGCTCGCCCTTGTCGTACGAGGCGGCGGCGTCGGCGGGCCGGATCCACACCGTACGGTCGGCCTCCGTGGAGGCGTTGCGGGTGCGCTGGCCCTGGGGGAGGGCGGCGACGAAGAACCAGGTGTCGTAGCGGCGGGGCTCGAACTCCGGGGTGATCCACCGGGTCCAGGCGCCCAGGAGGTCCGAGCGCAGGGCCAGTCCCCGACGGTCCAGGAACTCGGCGAACGACAGGTCCCGGGCGACCAGGGCAGCACGGTCGGCCTCCCAGCCCTCGCCGGTGGTGTCGCCGACGACGGAATCGTCGGTGGGCCCGGCGAGCAGGACACCCGCCTCCTCGTACGTCTCCCGCACGGCCGCACAGACGACCGCCTGCGCCGCCGCCTCGTCGACGCCGAGCCTGCGTGCCCACCACGCGCGCGTGGGGCCCGCCCAACGGATCCGATGCTCGTCGCGGGGATCGACGCCGCCGCCCGGGTAGGCGTACGCCCCGCCGGCGAAGGCCATGGAGGCGCGGCGGCGCAGCATGTGCACGGCCGGCCCGGCGTCGGTGTCCCTGAGCAGCATGACGGTGGCGGCACGCTTCGGGACGACAGGGGTCAGGCGTCCTTCCGCGAGCGCACGGATACGGTCCGGCCACTCCGGTGGGTACCACTGCCCGTTAGCCATGGGCGGAGGCTATCTCCTGGTAGGCGGATGTTCGAGGGGTGGCCGAATGCGGCGGGGTCCCGCCTCGCAATGAGACGGGACCCCGGCGTCGTATGACTGGACGCGCTACCGGACGTGGCCGGACGCGTGGCTGGAAGCGCCTAGCGCGACCGCTTGGCCAGCCGCTCCACGTCCAGCAGGATCACCGCACGCGCCTCCAGGCGGAGCCACCCACGCTGCGCGAAGTCAGCCAGCGCCTTGTTGACCGTCTCGCGGGATGCGCCGACCAGCTGGGCCAGCTCCTCCTGGGTGAGGTCGTGGACGACGTGGATGCCCTCCTCGGACTGCACGCCGAAGCGGCGGGAGAGGTCGAGGAGCGCGCGGGCCACGCGGCCGGGGACGTCCGAGAAGACGAGGTCGGACATCGCGTCGTTGGTGCGGCGCAGACGGCGCGCGACGGCGCGCAGCAGGGCGGTCGCCACCTCGGGGCGGACGTTCAGCCAGGGCTGCAGGTCGCCGTGGCCCAGGCCCAGCAGCTTGACCTCGGTCAGCGCGGTCGCGGTCGCCGTACGCGGGCCCGGGTCGAAGAGGGACAGCTCGCCGATGAGCTCGCCGGGACCGACGACGGCCAGCATGTTCTCGCGGCCGTCGGGTGAGGTGCGGTGGAGCTTCACCTTGCCCTCGGTGACGACGTAGAGCCGGTCACCGGGGTCGCCCTCGTGGAAAAGGGAGTCACCGCGTGCGAGGGTCACCTCACTCATGGAGGCGCGGAGCTCCGCGGACTGCTCGTCATCGAGCGCCGCGAAGAGCGGGTTGCGCCGCAGAACGTCGTCCACGAGTTCTCTCCTTGTCGACCTGCTCAGGGGATGGCTCCCCCGCGTACCAGGGAACCGTGCTCCCCATTTTGCCGGACGGTCCAAACAGTGTGATCTGTCACAAGGATGCCGCACTGGTGTCCCGAGGTAAGCGGCAGGGGTCCAATTGGGGGCCGATCTTCGGGGTCCGGGGCGGATGTCGGTGCCGGGCTTTAGGCTGGCCGGGTGTCCAAATCGCCGGTGAGAGCACAGGCCAAGGGGGCTGGGCGGGTGGTTGTACGTCGTGATTCCGCTGTGGGCGAACAGGGCCCCAGCGGCGGAAGGAAACCGGCAAAAGCGGCGACAGGGGCGCCGGGCGAGATGGCGGCAAGTGGCGAGAAAGCGGCGGTGAAGAAGCCGGCGGCCGCGAGGAAGGCCACGCCTGCGAAGAAGGCGACGGCGAAGAAGACTGCGACCACGAAGAGGGCCACGCCTGCGAAGAAGGCCGTGCCTGCGAAGAAGACGGCGACGGCCACGGGGAAAAAGGTGACCACAAAGAAGGCGATCACCAAGAAACCCGTCATCGCCCCCGCGAAGGCCACCGCCGCGGTAAAGGGTGCCTCACCCGTCAAAACCGTCACTCCGAAGCCCCTCGCGGCCGAGTCCCGCACCGCCCTCGTGCGCCGAGCCCGCCGTATCAACCGCGAGCTCGCCGAGGTCTACCCGTACGCCCACCCCGAGCTGGACTTCGACAACCCCTTCCAGCTCCTGGTCGCCACGGTCCTGTCCGCCCAGACCACCGACCTGCGCGTCAACCAGACGACTCCCGCGCTCTTCACCCAGTACCCCACCCCCGAGGACCTGGCCGCCGCCAACCCCGAGGAGGTCGAGGAGATCCTCCGCCCGTGCGGGTTCTTCCGGGCCAAGACCAAGTCGGTCATGGGCCTGTCGAAGGCGCTGGTGGAGAACCACGGTGGTGAGGTCCCGGGCCGGCTCGAGGACCTGGTCAAGCTCCCCGGCGTCGGCCGCAAGACGGCCTTCGTCGTGCTCGGCAACGCCTTCGGTCACCCCGGCATCACCGTGGACACGCACTTCCAGCGGCTGGTGCGGCGCTGGCAGTGGACCGAGCAGACCGACCCGGACAAGATCGAGGCCGAGATCGGCACGCTGTTCCCCAAGAGCGACTGGACGGACCTCTCGCACCACGTGATCTGGCACGGCCGCCGTATCTGCCACGCCCGCAAGCCCGCGTGCGGCGCCTGCCCCATCGCGCCGCTCTGCCCGGCGTACGGCGAGGGCGAGACGGACCCGGAGAAGGCGAAGAAGCTCCTCAAGTACGAGAAGGGCGGCTTCCCCGGCCAGCGCCTCAAGCCTCCGCAGTCCTATTTGGACGCGGGCGGCAAGGCGGCCCCGCCGCTGGGGGCCGGATGACGGGGGGAATCGGAGCGGTCGGGGCGCCGCCACGTGGCCGTCCGGCCGGGGCGGAACGATCCAGGTGCCGTCGGGCGTTGGAATCGGCAGGACGACGGGGGTGGCGATGACGCGCGCGAGCGGTACGCAGGACGGGCCGGTGGTGCTCAGCAAGGACGGGCTGCCGGCCTGGCTGGATCCGGTGGTGCGGGTCGTCGAGACGGTCGAGCCGTTGCAGCTGAGCCGCTTCCTGCCGCCGAAGAGCGGCGCGGGACGCCAGTCCGCCGTACTGATCCTCTTCGGCGAGGGCGAGCACGGGCCCGAGCTGCTGCTCATGGAGCGGGCCAGCTCACTGCGTTCGCATGCCGGCCAGCCCTCATTCCCGGGCGGCGCCCTCGACGCCGAGGACGGGGACCCGAAGGCCGACGGGCCGCTGCGGGCCGCTCTGCGCGAGGCCGAGGAGGAGACCGGGCTCGATCCGGGCGGCGTCCAGCTCTTCGGCGCGCTGCCCAAGCTGTACATCCCGGTCAGCGGCTTCGTCGTCACGCCCGTGCTGGGCTGGTGGCGCGAGCCGAGCCCGGTCGACGTCGTCGATCCGAACGAGACGGCTCGTGTCTTCACCGTGCCCGTGGCGGATCTCACGAATCCGGACAACCGCGCCACGACCGTCCACCCCAGCGGCCACCGAGGCCCGGCATTTCTGGTCGAATCGGCCCTGGTCTGGGGCTTCACGGCCGGAATCATCGACCGTCTGCTCCATTTCTCGGGCTGGGAGCGGCCCTGGGACCGGGACAAGCAGGTCCCGCTCGACTGGCGGTCATGACAGGGTGTCTGCCGTGCTGTGTTGCCCGGGGCACCCCTGACCTCGGTCCCCCGGCCGTCCTGTGGTGATCGGAAAGTGACGAGGCGAGGCCTGAAACAGTGAACGTGGTGGACATCCTGTTGCTGGTCGCCGCCCTGTGGTTCGCGATCGTGGGCTATCGCCAGGGCTTCGTCGTCGGCATCCTCTCGGTGATCGGTTTCCTCGGCGGCGGCCTCGTGGCCGTGTACCTCCTTCCGGTCATCTGGAACGCGCTGACCAACCACGCGCAGGTGAGCACGACCGCCGCCGTCGTCGCGGTCGTCGTCGTCATCATCTGCGCCTCCGTCGGCCAGGCCCTGACCACCCACCTCGGCAACAAGCTGCGCCGTTACATCACTTGGTCCCCGGCCCGTGCCCTGGACGCGACCGGCGGCGCCCTCGTCAACGTCGTCGCCATGCTCCTGGTGGCCTGGCTGATCGGCTCCGCTCTCGGGCAGACCACAATGCCGGGGATGGGTAAGGAGGTCCGCAGCTCCAAGGTGCTGCTGGGCGTGTCCGAGGCGCTGCCCGACCAGGCCGACACCTGGTTCAAGGACTACACCTCGGTCCTCGCGCAGAACGGCTTCCCGCAGGTCTTCAGCCCGTTCGCCAACGAGCCGATCAAGGAGGTCGCGCCGCCCGACCCGGCCCTGGCCAAGAGCCCGGTGGCCACCCGCGCCCAGCGTTCCATCGTCAAGGTCATGGGCACGGCGACGAGTTGCGGCAAGGTCCTGGAGGGCACCGGCTTCGTCTTCGCGGACCGCCGCGTCATGACCAACGCGCATGTGGTCGGCGGCGTCGACGAACCCACCGTCCAGATAGGCGGCGAGGGCAAGAGGTACGACGCGACGGTCGTCCTCTATGACTGGGAGCGCGACATTGCCGTACTCGACGTGCCGGACATGAAGGCGCCCGTGCTGCAGTTCACGGCCACCGACGCCGAGAGCGGCGACAGCGCGATCATCGCGGGCTTCCCGGAGAACGGGTCGTACGACGTGCGGGCCGCGCGTGTGCGCGGGCGCCTGCCGGCCAACGGTGCCGACATCTATCACCGCGGCACCGTGAGCCGTGATGTCTACTCGCTGTACGCGACCGTCCGCCAGGGCAACTCCGGTGGCCCGCTGCTCACGCCCGAGGGCAAGGTGTACGGCGTGGTCTTCGCCAAGTCCCTCGACGACGCCGACACCGGCTACGCGCTCACCGCGGACGAGATCCAGGAGGACATCGTCAAGGGCCGTACCGCCAACCAGCAGGTGGACAGCGACAGCTGCGCGCTCTGACGGTCGGGCCAGGCCCAACGACCCCGGGATGATCCAAACGACCGGGCCTGGGTCAGCCGCGCGGGTGGCGCAGGCGCACCGAGACCCAGCGGGCCCGGCGGCGCAGGATGCGCGGAATGCCCACCCTCGGGTCCGAGCCCGGCATCTGCGGGGCGCTGCCTCGCTGGTGAGAGCTCAGCCCACCGGCCGAGCGGCGATTGCGTGCTGCGTCACTGTAGTCGTGCGTCCAGCCCATACCCCGACGTCTGCCCCTGCCCCAAGGTCGATAACCGCCCCCAGAGCCCCCAATTGGCCTATGCGCCGGGCAATTGGCTGTTCGTAGGACACGTGTTCAGTTCCGGATACCGGGCGCATCGGCGCGGTCACCGATCGGGTTCGGGGTCTTTCAGCCAGTTGATCAGTTCGGTCGAGAAGGCGACCGGGTCTTCCTCGTGAGGGAAGTGCCCGAGCCCGTCGAACAGCCGCCAACGGTACGGCGCTTCGACGTACTCACCCGAACCGGCCGCGCTGCGCGTGCGCATGACGGGATCGAGCGAGCCGTGCAGATGCAAGGTCGGGACGCGCACCGGCCGCTTCATGCGCCGGTTGAACTGGATGCCGTCGGGACGGGCCAGCGAGCGCACCATCCAGCGGTACGGCTCGATGGAGCAGTGCGCCGTCGACGGGATGCAGATCGCGCGGCGGTACGTCTCCACCGCGTCGTCGTCCGGCAGGCGCGGGCCCGACCAGTCCCGGACCAGCCGGGCGACGAGCGCCCCGTCGTCGGCCGTCAGCTGCCGCTCGGGAATCCACGGCCGCTGAAACCCCCAGATGTAGGAGCTCGCACTCGTCTGCTTGACGTCCGAGAGCATCGCCGAGCGCCAGCGCCGGGGGTGCGGCATGGACGCGACCGCGAGCCGCCGGACGAGCTTGGGGCGCATCACGGCCGCCGTCCATGCCAGATATCCGCCCAGGTCGTGGCCGACCAGCGCGGCGTCGGGCTCGCCCAGCGAGCGGATCACGCCGGTGATGTCGAGGGCGAGGTTGGCCGGGTCGTAACCGCGTGGCGTACGGTCGCTGCCGCCGACGCCCCTGAGGTCCATCGCGACGGCCCGGAAGCCCGCGTCGGAGAGGGCGACGAGCTGGTGCCGCCAGGTCCACCAGAACTGCGGGAAGCCGTGCAGCAGCAGCACCAGCGGGCCGTCGCCCATCTCCGCGATGTGGAAGCGCGCACCATTGGCGGCCACGTCCCTGTGTGTCCAGGGACCGTCCAGTCGTACGACTGAGCCAGGTTGCGCCGAAGGGGCGGCGGGATCCGTCATGACGACGAGCGTGCCACAGCCTCGATGGCCGCGGGTGCCCGGTCCTCCAGCTCCGGTGCGGCGGGCGCCGGGCGCGGATGGGGCTTGGCCTTCTGCAGGACGCCCGCCGTCTCCTTCACCGACGCGGCGACCTTCTGCGGGCCCTTGCTCCTCTTGGCCTTCTTCGCGAAGACGGCGCCGATCAGCCCGAGTACGCCGGCGACGATGCAGTTCGCCAGGAAGGACAGCAGGAAGCAGAGCGCGAGGTTCCAGTCGCTCCAGGTCCGAATGCCGTACGCCAGCGCGAAGTTCAGCATCGGCAGGGAGAAGACCAGCACCGCACCGGCCACCATGAACACGCCGCCGCTGATCGCGCCGCGCTTGACGTCCTGCTTGAGCTGCGCTTTCGCCAGTGCGATCTCGTCGTGCACCAGCGCCGACATCTCGGTCGTCGCCGAGGCGAACAGTTGGCCGATGCTGCGTTCGGCGCCGACCGGGCTGCCGTCGGGTGCGCTCATCGCGGTCTCCCTCGTGGTTACGGTTCCGTCTTCTGCCTGACTGCGTACGGTTCCGTCTTTTGTACCGTCCCGTCAGATCATGCCCGACGGTGCTCCTCCTCGCCTGCCCCGCCCGCCACTTCGGCAAGCGCGTTGCGCGCGGCGGCCTTCTCCTCGGCGATACGGCGGTGCTCGGCGGCCTTGCGCTCGTGGATGGCGGCCATCCGCAGGTGGTACTCCGGCTGGTCCTCCTCGTAGATGTCCGGAATGCCGTCGGCGTCCTCGTCGCGTTCCTCTTCCTCGCACATCCGGCGGTACTTGGCGTTACGTATCTTCAGCAGCACCGACGCCAGGACCGCCGCGATGAGGGACCCGATCAGTACGGCGGCCTTGACCTCGTCCGTCAGTGTGGCGTCGCCCTCGAAGGCGAGCTCGCCGATGAGCAGCGAGACGGTGAAGCCGATGCCGGCGAGGGTCGCGACGGCGAACACGTCCGCCCACTCCAGGTCGTCACTGAGCGAGGCCCTGGTGAAACGTGCCGTCAGCCACGTACCGCCGAAGATGCCGATCGTCTTGCCGACGACGAGCCCGAGGACGACACCGAGCGTCTCCGGCCGGGCGAACACATCGCCGAGCGCGCCGCCGGAGATGGTCACACCAGCGCTGAACAGCGCGAACAGCGGCACGGCCAGGCCCGCCGAGAGGGGCCGTACGAGATGCTCGATGTGCTCACCGGGGGAGTGCGCCTCGTCCTCGTGCCGCGTGCAGCGCAGCATCAGGCCCATCGCCACGCCGGCGATGGTGGCGTGGATGCCGCTGTTGTACATCAGCCCCCAGATGACGAGGGCGAGCGGGAGGTACAGGTACCACCCGCGTACGCCCTTCCTCAGCAGCAGCCAGAAGACGGCGAGGCCGACGACGGCGCCGCCGAGTGCGGCGAAGTTGATCCGGTCGGTGAAGAAGATCGCGATGATCAGGATCGCGAACAGGTCGTCGACGACGGCGAGCGTGAGCAGGAAGGCGCGCAGCGCGCTCGGCAGGGAGGTGCCGATGACGGCGAGCACGGCGAGCGCGAAGGCGATGTCGGTGGCGGTCGGGACCGCCCAGCCCGTCGACGCACCGCCCCCGGTCACGGCGGTCAGCGTGTAGACGAGCGCGGGCACCGCCATCCCGCACAGCGCGGCGACGACCGGCAGTACCGCCGCCTTGGGGTCCCTGAGATCGCCGGCGACCAGCTCACGCTTGAGCTCGATCCCGGCGACGAAGAAGAAGATCGCGAGGAGTCCGTCGGCGGCCCAGTGCTCGATGGACAGGTTCAGGCCGAGGGCCTCGGGGCCGAGGTGGAAGTGGCCGACGCTCTCGTAGCTGTCGTGCAGTGCGGGCACGTTCGCCCAGATCAGCGCGGTGATCGTGGCGATGAGTAGCAGCACGCCACCGACGGTCTCGGTGCGCAGCGCCTCCGCGACGAAGTTCCGCTCGGGGAGGGACAGTCGTCCGAAGGCCTTGCGGGCGGGGGCGGTGGTGGGGGGCGCGGCCACGGGGAGACCTCCGGTCGGTGGGCAGGACAAAGCACATGCCGACCAGACTTCCCGGCGCACCTCAGGCTGAAGTTGTTTTGCTTAGCTTACCTAAGAATGCGTCGGGCTGCATCCGTCGATCTCCACGGTACGTACGCGAAGGGCACCCGGCGCGCTGGTCGCCGGGTGCCCCGATGGCCTGACTCGATGTCGGCCGTACTCAGTGTCTGCCGTACTCGGTCTCGGCCGTACTCAGTCCTCGCTGGGTGCGGCGGGGAGCTTGGCCTGGATGAGGTCCATGACCGTCGAGTCGGTCAGCGTCGTCACGTCACCGAGCTGGCGGTTCTCGGCGACGTCCCGCAGCAGACGGCGCATGATCTTGCCGGAGCGGGTCTTGGGCAGCTCGGCCACCGGAAGGATCCGCTTGGGCTTGGCGATCGGGCCGAGGGTGGCGCCGACGTGGTTGCGCAGGTCGGCGACGAGGCCCTCGTCCTCGGCGTTCGCCGTGCCGCGCAGGATGACGAAGGCGACGATGGCCTGACCGGTGGTCTCGTCGGCGGCGCCGACGACGGCCGCCTCGGCGACGGACGGGTGGGAGACCAGAGCGGACTCGACCTCCGTGGTGGAGATGTTGTGCCCCGACACGAGCATGACGTCGTCGACGCGGCCCAGCAGCCAGATGTCGCCGTCGTCGTCCTTCTTCGCCCCGTCACCGGCGAAGTACTTGCCCTCGAAGCGTGACCAGTAGGTGTCGAGGAACCGCTGGTCGTCGCCCCAGATGGTGCGCAGCATCGACGGCCACGGCTCGGTCAGGACCAGGTAGCCGCCCCCGCCGTTGGGCACCTCGTTCGCCTCGTCGTCGACGACGGTCGCGGCGATGCCGGGCAGCGGCGTCTGCGCGGAACCCGGCTTGGTCGCGGTGACGCCCGGCAGCGGGGAGATCATCATCGCGCCGGTCTCGGTCTGCCACCAGGTGTCCACGATCGGCGTCCGGTCGGCGCCGATGTGCTTGCGGTACCAGATCCACGCCTCGGGGTTGATCGGCTCGCCGACGGACCCGAGCACCCGCAGGCTGCTGAGGTCGAACTTCGCGGGGATGTCGTCGCCCCACTTCATGAACGTGCGGATGGCGGTGGGCGCCGTGTACAGGATCGTCACCCCGTACTTCTGCACGATCTCCCAGAACCGGCCCTGGTGCGGGGTGTCCGGCGTGCCCTCGTACATGACCTGCGTCGCACCGTTCGCCAGCGGCCCGTACACGATGTACGAGTGGCCGGTGACCCAGCCGACGTCGGCGGTGCACCAGTAGACGTCCGTCTCCGGCTTGAGGTCGAAGACGGCGTGGTGGGTGTACGACGCCTGGGTGAGGTAGCCCCCGGAGGTGTGCAGGATGCCCTTCGGCTTACCCGTCGTACCGGACGTGTAGAGGATGAACAGCGGCTGCTCGGCGTTGAACGCCTCGGGGGCGTGCTCGGCCGACTGCCGCTCGACGATCTCGTGCCACCAGACATCACGGCTGTCGTCCCAGGCGACCTCCTGGCCGGTACGCCGGACGACGAGCACATGCTCCACGTTGTCGACCTTGGCGATCGCCTCGTCCACGGCTGGCTTGAGCGCGGACGGCTTGCCGCGCCGGTAGCCGCCGTCGGAGGTGATGACGACCTTGGCGTCCGCGTCCTGGATACGGGTGGCGAGGGCGTCCGCCGAGAAGCCGCCGAAGACGACGGAGTGCGCGGCGCCGATACGGGCGCACGCCAGCATCGCGACCGCCGTCTCCGGGATCATCGGCATGTAGACGGCGACCCGGTCGCCCTTCTGAACCCCGAGCTCCAGCAGGGCGTTCGCGGCCTTGGAGACCTCGTCCTTGAGCTCGGCGTACGTGATGGCGCGGCTGTCGCCGGGCTCGCCCTCGAAGTGGATGGCGACCCGGTCGCCGTGCCCGGCCTCCACATGCCGGTCCACGCAGTTGTACGCGACGTTCAGCTCGCCGTCCTTGAACCACTTCGCGAACGGCGGGTTCGACCAGTCCAGCGTCTCCGTCGGCTCCTTGGCCCAGGTCAGCCGACGGGCCTGCTCGGCCCAGAAGCCGAGCCTGTCAGCCTTGGCCTGTTCATACGCCTCCGCGGTGACATTGGCTTCGGCGGCCAGGTCGGCGGAGGGTGCGAACCTGCGCTCTTCCTTGAGCAGGTTGGCCAGGCTTTCGTTGCTCACGACATCTCCCTTTCCCAGGGTGTCCGTTGTGTCCCAGGCCACAGCTCATCAGACCTGGGGGCCCGATGACAAGGGTCGACGGAAAATTGGTTTAGACCTGTCGGTCGGGTCGGCCCAAAGGTTGGCCCGGGTTCGCCCGGAGCTGCTTTCGGCGCCGGGGTCATCCGTTCCCACGGGCGCCGGACGGACGCGGTTCAGCTCTGTAATCCCTTTCACATTCCGGATCGCGCTCCGGTCCGGCGCAGGTGAAACGCCGTCCCTCACGTCCAGGGCCGTCGGCTCCTCACGCGAAGCGCGGCCCCGCGCCGAACGGGGCCGCGCGCATCTCTCCCCGTCAGGCCGACAGATCCGCCACGCCCACGTCGTCGAACACCTCGTCCTCGTTCCCCTCGGCGAGCAGATACGCCTGCGCCTCGCCCACGTGGAAGTACATCCCGTGCAACTCCAGCGCCCCCGCCCGCAGGGCTCGGGCCACCGACTCGTGGGCACGCAGGTGCTCCAACTGCTGGACCACGTTGGTCAGGCAGAGCTGCTCGACCGCGTCGGCCGGCGCCCGCCCGGCGAGTCTGGCCCAGGGCCGGCTCTCGTCGGACATCCGCTCCAGGCTCGGCAGTCCGTGCCGCAGCCAACGCCGCAGCGGCGTCTGTGGACCACCGGGCTCGGAGTTCAGCAGCGCCTGCATGGCCCCGCACCCGGAGTGCCCGCACACCGTGATGGACCGCACCTGCAGCACGTCCACCGCGTACTCGATCGCCGCCGCCACCGAGTCGTCCCCGCTCTCCTGGCCGGGCTGGGAGCACGTCCCAGCGTTGGCTGGGGGAGGAACGAGGTTGCCGACGTTGCGCACCACGAACAGGTCTCCCGGACCACTGGAGGTGATCATTGACGTGACCACCCGCGAGTCCGCGCAGGTCAGGAACAGCTGGGAAGGCTGCTGCCCCTCACGCGCCAGCCGCGCCAGCTCGCCCCGCACCAGGGGCGCGGTGTTGCGCTGGAACGCGCTGATGCCGCGAGCCAGTTGATGCGAGCTCGGTCGGCTCCCGTCGGTTCCGCCGGACCCGTCGGCACTGCTCTCGCCGGGGCGGCCGGGCCGGGTGGGTCCGTCGGCACCGCTGGACTCGCCGGCCGTGTCGAGCTCGCCCATGGTGCTGGAGGCGTCGGTGTCGCGGGGCGCGTCGGCCCGGCCGGTGTTGCCGGTCCCGGTCGCCTGCGCCTGAGCAGGGCGTCCGTCCTGGGGCGCGACGGAGTCCGGGATCTCGCACTGGTGGTTGCGCCAGGCCGTCCAGGGGTGGCAACGGCAGTCGGCCGACTCGGCCGCGCTCGTCCCGGTGTCGGGATGGAGGCCGACCGGTCCCGTCGGCTCGCCGATCCGGACCCCGGCTCTGCGGCCGATCAGCTCGACGGAGCCGCCGTGCGCGGTGTGCGTGTTCTGCCAGTCCTGCAGTGACTCGTACGCCGCGTGGTCCATGAACGACCCATCCAACTCCACGACAGCGGAGGCGCCTTGGGGTACGAGATGCAAAGCCCGGCTGAGCCGTGGCACCGCGAGGAACGTCAACTGCCCTCGTACATGTACGTGATGGACTCCTTCCTTCTCGTCATGTGTGATCCGGGTGCGGGTGAGGCGGTGCAGGGCGACGGCGACGGCCATGGCGATCCCCAGTGCCACGCCCTGCAGGACACCGAAGAACACCACGCCGAGGGTGGTGACGGCGTACACCAGCACCTCTCGGTGGCGGGTCACCGTGCGGATGTGGTGCAGGGACACCATCTGGATGCCGACGGCCATCACCAGGGCGGCGAGCGAGGCGAGCGGGATGAGCTCCAGGATCGGGACCATCAGCAGCGCGGCGACTACTACGAAAACGCCGTGCAGCATCGTGGAGTTCCGGCTCACGGCACCGGCTTGCACATTCGCCGAACTTCGCACCGCCACACCCGCCACGGGCAGTCCGCCGAGCGTGCCGGAGACGACGTTGGCGGCACCCTGTCCCAGCAGTTCGCAGTCCAGGTTGGAGCGGCTGACGCGAGCGGGCTGGCCGGGGCGGGCGGCGACCAGATCGGGACGGGAGGCGACCAGCTTGTCCACCGCGACCGCGCCGAGCAGTGACTGCACACTGCACACCAGCGTGATGGTGAGCACGGCGGCGATGAGCCCGAGCACCGGGCCCTCGGGGAGCCCGGCCAGAGCATGGCTGCTCCAGGACGGCAGGTCGACCCTGGACAGGGTGAGCCCCATGAGCGAGGCGGTGGCGGTGGCGCCGGTGACGGCGACGAGTGCGGCCGGGATCTTGTGCAGGAGGCGTCCGATGCGGCCGGGGATCCGAGGCCAGAGCAGCAGCAGGGCCAGCGTCAGGGCGCTCACCGACACGGCGGCCGGGTGCAGGTCCGCCAACTGGGCGGGTAGCGCCCGGAGGTTGTCGAGGACGGCACTCTGCGGCGTGCTGCCCAGGACGATGTGCAGCTGCGCCACGGCGATGGTGACGCCGATGCCGGCGAGCATGCCGTGCACGATGGCGGGGCTGACGGCGAGGGCGCTGCGGGCCACGCGCAGGCAGCCCAGGCCCAGTTGGGCGAGGCCGGCCAGGACGGTGATGGCGCAGGTCGTCCGCCAGCCGTAGCGGTGGATGAGGTCGGCGGTGACGACGGTGAGTCCGGCGGCGGGGCCGCTGACCTGGAGGGGTGAGCCGCCGAGCCATCCGGCGACGATGCCTCCGACGGCGGCGGCGACGAGGCCGGCCTGGAGGGGCGCGCCGGTGGCCAGGGCGATACCGAGGGACAGGGGGAGTGCGATCAGGAAGACCGCGATGGAGGCCGACAGATCGGCGCCCGCGATGCGGTAGCGGCGGGGCCGGTTCGGCGGTGGGCTGTGGGGCTCGTGGATGCGCTTCTGTCGACGTGGGTCGTCGGCGCGGGTGGGGACGCAGGCGGACATGTTTCCCGTCTCCTCCGGGGCAGCGCGGTCGCGGATCTGGTGGTCCCCCGCTCCTGGGCGAGGGGTCGGGTCGCGGCCGTGTGGTCACGGCATGCAGCGGCGGGATGCATCAACAGTGAGTAAACGAATCGTAATGCAGAGTAAAGGACCGGAATAGATTTTCCGAGCAAATGGACTAATAAATCCCCCCAAAGAGTGAAGTGGCTAATTAGTCGGCTTGTCGTACTAATTCCTTCTTGCTCCCGTGCGACCTTGGCGGCGCTGTCGGCACCCGAGAGAAGGAAGAAGGTGGACGGAACATGGCCGCCACCCGCAGGTTCGCCGCACCTCGCAGGACTTCGGCGACACACCGGATCGTCGTGACGCACAGGATCGCCGCGGGTACCGCGATCGCCGCGGTCTGCGCCGCATCGCTCGCCGGTTGCGCGACCGGCGACGACACGACCCGGCAGGGGGCGTCCGGGCCGCAGAAGCCGCAGAAGCCGCAGCCGGCGGCGCCCGCGCCCCAAAGCGTGGTCCGCCTGATCGGCGACGGGTCGACCGCGTACACCGGAGTGCAACCGCATCTGCCCAGACCCGAACGTCTGAAGCCAGGTCACAAGCCCCCGCAGTTCGTGGTGTTCTCCTGGGACGGCGCCGGCGAGGACGGCCAGAAGCTGTTCTCCCACTTCCGCGGGGTCGCCAAGGCGAACAACGCGACGATGACGTACTTCCTCAGCGGCGTGTACATGCTGCCGGACCACAAGCGTGACCTGTATCGCCCGCCGCAGCACTCCCCGGGCCGCTCGGACATCGGCTTCAACGACACGGAGGGCATCGCCGACACCGTGAAGCAGCTGCGTCTGGCGTGGCTCGAGGGCAACGAGATCGGCACCCACTTCAACGGCCACTTCTGCGGCACCGGCGGCGGAGTCGGCGAATGGTCGGTGGAGGAATGGAAGGACGAGATCGCCCAGGCCAAGAGGTTCGTGAAGTCCTGGAAGACCAACACCGGCATGACGACGACGGCCCCCCTGCCCTTCGACTACGACAAGGAACTCATCGGCGCCCGCACGCCCTGTCTGGAAGGCCGCAAGAACTTCGTCAAGGCCGCCCGCGAGATGGGCTTCCGCTATGACTCGAGCGGCGTCAACAACCAGGTCTGGCCCGCGAAGAAGGGGGGCCTGTGGGATCTGTCGATGCAGCTCGTGCCATTCCCAGGGCACTCCTACGAGCAGCTCACGATGGACTACAACTTCATGGTCAACCAGTCGGGCACCAAGACGCAGGGCGACCCCGCCAAGCACGACTTCTGGGGCGACCAGATGCGGGACGGCCTGCTCATGGGTTTCCGCCGGGCCTACGACGGCAACCGAGCGCCCCTGATCATCGGCAACCACTTCGAGTCCTGGAACGGCGGCACCTACATGCGCGCCGTCGAGGAGGTCGTCGAGGCCGTCTGCAACAGACCCGACGTGCGCTGCGTCTCCTTCCGGCAGCTCGCCGACTGGCTGGACGCCCAGGACCCGACGGTCCTGGAGAAGCTGCGCACGCTAGGGGTCGGCGAGGCCCCGCGGCAGGGCTGGGCGTCCTTCCTGTCGGGGCACCCGGCCCCGGCCCCGAAGGGGGTACCGGGGGCGTCGGCGGTCAAGCAGTAGGAGTCCGGCGGGAGTTGTCCTCGGGCAGGACGATGAAGCTCTCGCCGAGTACGAACCCGGGGTCGATCTGTGCCGCCAGGTCATCTGGCCTGTGGAGCTGGCCAACGTCCCATGAAGTGCGGTACGTTGCCGCTCCTGCGCGGGAGTCCCCGAAGGCACAGATCCGGCATCGCCGGTGGACCCGGTTTCATACGGGACGCTTGACCGCGTAGGTGCGGGGCGCAGTCAATCGCCTCTGCTCCACCGTGGTGGAGCTGGACGCAAACGCCGCGTCACAACCAGTGGCGCTCGTTGTGCAAGCTCGCCGATTCATCGACGAGTAGTTGACATGGAAGTGCACCACTGGTGCGTGTAGCAGGTCGTCCCCGGCCTCGGCGCGGAGAAAGCCGAGGTCGGCGTCGTCCCACACCTTGTCGCCGACGACCTTCAGGACGACTCCGAAGTCGCGGGCGTACTCCTTGTACTGGCGATAGACGGAGACCCCCTTCCGGGTCGGCTCGGCGACGAGGAACGTGATGTCGAAGCGGGTGAACATGCCGGAGGCGAAGGAGTCCGAGCCCGCCGTCATGTCGACCACGACGTACTCGTCGGGGCCGTCCATCAGGTGGTTCAGGAACAGCTCCACCGCTCCCGTCTTGGAGTGGTAGCAGGCGACCCCCAGGTCGGAGTCCGTGAAGGGGCCGGTGACCATCAAACGGACGGCGCCGCCGTCGAGTTCCACCGGCCGGGCGCAGGCGTCGTACACCGGATTGTTCTCGCACACCCGCAGCAGCCGCGAACCCTCGCCGGGCGGCGTCGTCTTGATCATCGTCTGGGTGGAGGCGATCCGCGGATTGGAGCCGCGCAGGTAGTCCTTGATCAACGGCAGTCGCTCGCCCATCGCGGGCAGTGCGGCGGCCTGCCCCTCGTCGAGGCCGAGTGCGGTTCCCAGGTGCTGGTTGATGTCGGCGTCGACGGCGACGACCGGTGCGCCGGTGGCGGCGAGGTGGCGGACGAACAGGGCGGACAGGGTGGTCTTGCCGCTGCCGCCCTTCCCGACGAAAGCAATTTTCATGTTCACGAAGCGTAGCGGGGCGATAGCTGTATGTGGCATGCGTGCGTGAAGAAGGCCACTCGATCGTGGGGCGGGGGCCCGGGGTGCGTAATGTCGTACTCATGAGTACGACAGGTGCGAACGCCGATCCGCTCGCAGCCCTCGGTTCACTGCCCGGTGTGCCCGAGTCCGTGGAGTCCGTGCGCAAGGCCGTGGACCGGGTCTACGGGCACCGGGTCATGCGGCGTCGCAGCAACGAGATCACCTCCGAGGCGGCCCTGCGCGGCGCCCGAGGCTCCGCGGCGCTGTCGGGTGCCGACTGGGCGCTCGAAGAGGTGCGTCGGCGCACCGACTTCAGCGGTGACGATGAGGCGCGCGTCATGGGTGCGGCCCTGCGGCTCACGGCCGAGGCGGGCCAACTGCTGTCCATCTGGCGGCAGTCACCGCTCCGGGTGCTGGCCCGGCTGCACCTGGTGGCAGCGGCGAGCAAGGACGGCACGGTCGGGCGACCCCGCCAGGAGGGCGAGCCGGTCGACGAGCCGCTGGTCGAGCTGCCGCTGCCGAGCGCGGCGGAGGTGCATGGCCGCCTGGAGGGACTGTCCGAGCTGATCATCGCCGGCGGTTCGGCGCCCGCGCTGGTGACGGCCGCCGTCGTGCACGGCGAAATCCTCGCGCTGCGCCCCTTCACGTCCCGCAACGGCCTCGTCGCGCGCGCGGCCGAGCGCATCGTCCTGGTCGGCAGCGGCCTCGATCCGAAGTCCGTCTGCCCGGCGGAGGTCGGCCACGGCGAACTGGGCCGTGCGGCCTATCTGGCGGCGCTCGAGGGCTACGTCTCCGGCACCCCCGAGGGCATGGCCGCCTGGATCGCCCACTGCGGCAAGGCGATCGAGCTCGGCGCGCGCGAGTCGACGGCGGTGTGCGAGGCGCTGCAGCGCGGGGCGGCGTAACGCACACGCGCGTGGGGCCCACATGAGTTGCGGCGGTACGAGAATTCGTACCGCCGCTGGCATGTTCACCGAGTTACCAAGCGTCCTCGATATGTTGCCCATCAGGTCGGGAACTTTGCCCGTCACCTGGTGTGGCTGGCCCGTAATCGACGGGTCGACGTCGCGTGGGTGCCCGATGTTCATGCTCGGTCCGTGGGGCCAAATGCGTATTAAAGGTGATCCTCGCGGATGTCCTTGGTCTCGCGGGCCGTTGAGTCCTTTGTACTCCAGGACCCAACCAAGCGGAAGGCCTGGCTGCAGTTCTTTACTTTTGCTCTCAAAACTGCGTCAAACGGGCGTCGATGCGTCGAACTGTGCGCGCGGAAATGGGGAAGCGCAGGTCAAGCGCAGATCAGGCGAGCGCCGTACGGCGTCGGCTCGCGTACCAGACGAGGCCTGCGGTGGCCGCGGCGGCTCCTATGGCTGCCGCCGCGACAAGGGCTGGTCGCGGCGGCACGGAGAAGGAGGGAATCCGCTGCTTGAGTCGAACGGGGCGGTGGAAGTCGAGAATCGGCCACCCGCGCGCGAGTGCCTCGCGGCGCAGTGCGCGATCGGGGTTCACGGCGTGCGGGCGGCCGACGGACTGAAGCATCGGCAGGTCCGTTGCCGAGTCGCTGTATGCGTAGCAGCGGGACAGGTCGTAGCCCTCGGACTCGGCCAGCTCCTTGATCGCCTCGGCCTTCGTCGGGCCGTATGCGTAGTACTCCACCTCCCCGGTGAAACAGCCGTCCTCGCCCACGACCATGCGCGTGGCCACCACGCGGTCGGCGCCGAGCAACTCGCCGATCGGCTCGACCACCTCGGCACCCGACGTGGAAACGATCACGACGTCGCGGCCGGCGGTGTGGTGCTCCTCGATGAGGGACGCGGCCTCGTCGTAGATGATCGGGTCGATCAGGTCGTGCAGCGTCTCGGCGACGATCTCCTTGACCTGCTGGACGTTCCAGCCGCGGACGAGCGCGGAGAGGTACTCGCGGGTGCGCTCCATCTGGTCATGGTCCATACCGCCCAGGCGGAAGACGAACTGGGCATATGCGGTCCGCAAGGCGGCCCTGCGGTTGATCAGACCGCCTTGGTAGAAGGACTTGCTGAACGTGAGCGTGCTCGACTTCGCAATGACCGTCTTGTCCAGGTCAAAGAAGGCCGCTGTGCGGGGCAAGGAGTGGTTTTCCACAACCCTGAGCATAGGGGCAGCCCATTCGGCGTAAGGTGGGCGCGTGGGTTTGCCTGAGAGGGCTCTCGGGTACACCATGGAAGTCACGGATCGTTCGCGACCGTGCTAACCCGGTCCGACTCCTCCCCCCCCCGAGTCGGCCGTGGAGACGACCCCCGCTCTCCCCCCCGGCGGGGGTCGTCGCATGTCCGGGTGGGTTTTCCTCTTCTGAACGCGGCCGCGAGGCCGCAGCGAGGCGGCTGTGGCCGCCTTTTCGGCATGCCCATGATCCGTGACTGTGTGTAGCTGTCGTGCTGCTCTGCGGAAGTCGCACAGGGGTCGGTGCGGGGGTCACCGGTATGGGTGACGGCCATATTCACAACCGCCGAGTTGTCCACAGTTATCGACCAAGATCCACACGATTTCCGGGATCGCTGCACCGTGATTCCAGCGCGCCCCGCTCGGGCCGACTTCATGGCCGGTTCCGGTTAGTCGGGCGTGTTTGGCCGGTTCGTATCGGCCGTTCATATGGAGGCCGCTTGCCGGTTCTTCACACGTTTGGGAATCGCGGGGCCGCAGGGCTGCGCGAGTGATGCAGCGAAGGGGGATGGAAACCGTGACCGCAGCCGTCACACACGATCCGCCGCCCGCCGCCTCCGGGCGGCCGGGCAAACCGTTGATCGTCACGGAGGACGCCGACCTGCTCGACGACCTGCTGCGCCTGTGCGCGGCGGCCGGCGCCACACCAGAGGTCCACCACGGGGTGCCCGAGCCCCGGGGCAGCTGGGAGTCCGCGCCGCTCGTCCTGGTCGGTGACGACGCCGCACGCCGCGTGCGCGGGGCCGGACGCAGACGCGGAGTGGTGCTGGTCGGCCGTGACCAGGACGACTCGGGCGTCTGGCGCCGGGCCGTCGAGATCGGCGCCGACCACGTCCTGATGCTGCCCGACGGCGAACAGTGGTTGGTCGACCGCCTCGCCGACGTCGCCGAGGGCGTCGGCCGGCCGGCCCTCACCGTCGGGGTCATCGGCGGCCGCGGCGGAGCCGGAGCGTCCACGCTCGCGTGTGCCCTCGCCGTCACCGCCGCGCGTGAAGGGCTGCGCACCCTGCTCGTGGACGCCGATCCGCTGGGCGGCGGACTCGACGTCCTCCTCGGCGGCGAGGCCGCCGAGGGCCTGCGCTGGCCCTCGTTCGCCGGCTCACGCGGGCGGCTCGGCAGCGGCGCCCTGGAGGAGTCCTTGCCGAAGCTGCACTCCCTACGGGTCCTGAGCTGGGATCGCGGCGACTACCTCGCCGTCCCGCCGCAGGCGATGCGAGCGGTACTCGCCGCGGCCCGGCGCCGGGGAGGCACCGTCGTCGTCGACCTGCCCCGCCGTATCGACGACGGCGTCGCGGAGGCCCTCGCCCAGCTCGACGTGGGGATCCTCGTGGTCCCCGCCGAACTGCGCGCCCTCACCGCCGCTCGGCAGGTGGCCTCCGCGGTCCGGATGGTCCTGCGGGATCTGCGGGTGGCGGTACGTGGGCCGTACGCACCCGGGCTCGACGACCGCGAGGTGGCCCGGCTGCTGGAGCTACCGCTCGTCGGCGAGGTGCCGGTCGAGTCGGGACTGCTGCGGCCGCACGAGACCAAGGCTCCACCGGGGGCGGAGGGGCGGGGGCCGCTGGCGCGGTTCTGCCGGGAGTTCTGGGAGCGCGCGTTGCTTGAGGCGAGGGCGGCATGAGTGACGGCGTGAGCAGTGGCATGAGTGACGGCGTCGGCACGGCTTCGGGGCTCGACTGGGTGAGCGGTGGCGCGGATGGTTCGGTGCGGGCGTCTCCCGAGCGGTGGCGGTCGAGCGGGACGGCTGCCGGGAGGGTGCGTAGGGCCACGCCGCGATGGGCGGTGGACGGTTCGGCTGGTGATGCTGTCGCGCGGCGGGGGTCGGGCGGTTCGGTGGGTGCCGGTGTGGTGCGGCGGGTGTCGGACGGTTCGGTAGGCGCCGGTGTGGTGTCGCGGGTGGTGGAGGTCGCGGCGAGTACGGCCACTGGGCGGTGGGAGCCGGTCGACCGGGCCGGTCCGTCGGCTGGGCGGTGGGCGTCGGACGGGACGGCGGCCGGTGCGGGCATGCCCACGGGGCTGCTCGACGGGGTACGGCAGTGGCTGGCCGAGAGCGGGGCCGAGCCCACTCCCGCGCGCGTGGCGCAGGCCCTGCGGGAGCAGGGCAAGGTGCTGGGGGATGCCGAAGTCCTGGGTGCGGCCGAGCAGTTGCGGTCCGAGCTGGTCGGGAGCGGCCCGCTGGAGCCATTGCTCGCCGATCCGTCGGTGACGGATGTGCTGGTGTCGGCGCCGGACCGGGTCTGGGTGGACCGGGGCGGCGGCCTGGAGCTGACTTCCGTGTCCTTCCCGGACGCGGCGGCCGTACGACGCCTTGCGCAGCGCCTCGCCGCGGTGGCCGGGCGGCGGCTGGACGACGCGCGGCCCTGGGTGGACGCCCGGCTGCCCGACGGGACCCGACTGCACGCGGTACTGCCACCGGTCGCCGTCGGCTGCGCCTGCCTGTCGTTGCGGGTCGTGCGGCCGCGGGCGTTCACGCTCGACGAGCTGGTCGCGGCGGGCACGGTGCCGCCGGGCGGGGACCGAGTGCTGCGGGCGCTGGTCGACGCGCGGCTGTCCTTCCTCATCAGCGGCGGGACAGGCAGTGGCAAGACGACGTTGCTGAGCGCGTTGCTCGGGCTGGCCGGGCCGGGCGAGCGGATCGTGCTCGCGGAGGACTCGGCGGAGCTCAGGCCGGACCATCCGCACGTCGTTCGGCTGGAGAGCAGACCCGCCAACCAGGAGGGCGCCGGGCTCGTCACCCTCGAGGACCTGGTGCGGCAGGCGCTGCGGATGCGGCCGGACCGACTCGTCGTGGGCGAAGTGCGCGGACCAGAAGTCGTGCATCTCCTGGCGGCCTTGAACACCGGTCACGAAGGCGGCTGCGGGACCGTCCACGCGAATGCGGCGGCCGACGTGCCGGCCCGGCTGGAGGCGCTCGGCACGGCGGCAGGGCTCGACCGGGCCGCGCTGCACAGCCAGTTGGCGGCCGCGCTGTCGGTCGTACTCCATCTCGTGCGCGACCGGGCCGGGCGGCGGCGGATCTCGGAGGTGCATGTGCTGGAACGGGACCCGTCGGGGCTGGTGCGGACGGTGCCGGCGCTGCGCTGGGGTGCGGGGGCGTTCGCGTACGAGCGCGGGTGGGAGCGGCTGCGGGGGCTGCTTCGGGGTGCGAGCGAAGTGGAGGCGTGCCGTGGTCGTGAGGGTGCGGGGGCCGTGGATGGGGCGCGGTGATCGTGAGGGGTTCCGGAGTGTGGAGGGGGTGCTGACGTGGGGGATTCGGTGGCCGTGACCGGTCAGGCGACGCGATGGGTCCGGCGACGCGAGGGGCCCGGTGGCCCTGAGGAGTCGGTGAGGTGAGGGGTTCGGTGGCCGTGAGGAGTCGGTGACGTGAGGGGTTCGGTGGCCCTGAGGAGTCGGCGACGCGATGGGCTCGGTGGCCCTGAGGAATCGGTGACGTGAGGGGTTCGGTGGTCTGAATGGGTGAGATGTCGTGGGGCGCGGCAGTGGCGTGTCTCGGGGCGGCGGTCTGGTTGCTGGGCGGGCGGAACTCAGGGGCGCGGCGGGCGCAGCTACTGCTTGCGGGCGGTGGAGCGGTCGGAGCAGGGCCGCCCGGCTGGCGGCAGATGGCCGGGGAGCTGCGACGGCTGCGGGGGCGGCTGCGGGCCGAGTGGTGGGCGCCGGTTCTCGGGCTGGTGCTGGGTGCGCTGGGAGCTTCGGTGCTGCCGGTCGTCGCGGGGGCGGCCGGGGTGCCGCTGCTGCGGAGGGTGCGGCTGGCTCGGGAGGCGCGGCGGACGCGGGAGCGTTGCGGGGATGCGCTGATCGCGCTGTGCGGGGCGCTTGCCGGGGAGGTGCGGGCCGGGCGGCAGCCGGGTGAGGCGTTGCTGCGGGCGGCGCGGGACTCCGGTGGGCTCGGTCGACGGTCGTGATGCTCGCCGGGTTGCCGGTCCTGGGGCTGCTGCTCGGTGCCGCGATGGGAGCCGACCCACTGCATGTGCTGCTGCATACCGGGGCGGGGCTCGGATGCGTGGTGGTCGGAGGGGTGCTCGAGGGGCTGGGGATGTGGTGGGCAATGCGGATCGTGCGGGGAGCGGAGGCGGCGTGAGGACCCGGGGCGGTCGGGGCGTGAGAGGGAGGTGGCGGCGTGAGGACTTGGGCGGGTCCAGGTCGTGAGAGGGAGATGGCGGCGTGAGTGCGGAAGTTGTCCACAGGCTGGGGGCGGCCGTGGGAGCGGCGTTGGTCGTCGGTTGGCTGGTGCAGTGGCCCGTGGCCGCGCGTCACGAGCGGAGGGCACGGCGACGCCTGGCCGAGTTGATGTCGGCCGCCGACGTGACGTCGACGTGCCGACGGTTCGACGTCCGGCAGGGCATGCGGCAAGGGCTGCCCATGGCGGCGGTCGTGGGTGCCGGGTGGGCGCTGGTCGGCGGCATCGTCGGCCTGGCGGTGGGGCTGATCGTCGCGGTCGGGCTGTGGGTATGGCGGCGTCGGCAGGGGTCCGTTGGCGCCGAGGAGCAGCCCGACGCCGGTGAGGTGGCTCGCCAGCTGCCGCTCGCCGCCGATCTGGTGGCGGCCTGCATCGCGGCGGGCGCCGGTCCGGTGATCGCGGCGCAGGCCGTGGGGGAGGCCTTGGGCGGCCCCGTCGGGGACGGGCTGGCGCGAGGGGCGGCGGAGGTGCGGCTCGGTGGTGAACCGGGCGAGGCATGGCAGCGGCTGGCCTCGATGCCGGGGGCCGGCGCGCTGGCGCGGTTGCTCGAAAGGGCCGATGTGTCGGGGCTTCCGGCGGCCGGACCGGTTGCTCGGCTCGCCGCGGAGGCCCGCGCCGACCGGGCGCGCACCGCGACGGAACGGGCCAGGCGGGCGGCCGTCATGGTCACCGCGCCGGTGGGGTTGTGCTTCCTGCCCGCGTTCATCGCGGTGGGCGTGGCGCCGGTGGTGATCGGGCTGGCGGGCGGGGTGCTGGGAGGAGGTGATGGATGACGGGGTGAGGGGCGGCGACGGTCGCCGGTCAGTAGCCGAGTTCGGACTTCGGCAGCAGGCGAGTTCGGAGTTTGCAGCAGACGTTCAACAGCTGGATTCAACAGCTGGATTCAACAGGACTGAGCCTTACGGGGGTTGAGATGTACAAGGCGGTACGGGCAAGGATGCGCGCCCTGGTGTACAGGATGCGGGCGGCGCGGAGGGACGCGGGGATGGTCACCTCCGAGTACGCGATGGGGATCGTCGCGGCGGTGGCGTTCGCCGTGGTGCTCTACAAGGTCGTGACGAGCGGCCAGGTCAGCGCGGAGTTGCAGGCCATCGTGAAGCAGGCGCTCGATGCGCGGATGTGAGCGGGAGATCGAACGGGGGTCGGGTCGGCGTGCCGGTTGGGGGGCCGGTCGGGGATCGGACCAGGGGTTCGTGACGGCGGAGTCGGCTGTGGTGCTGCCCGTGCTGGTGATGTTCGCGATGGCACTGGTGTGGGGGCTGCTCGTGGTGGCCGCGCAGCTCCAGTGCGTGGACGCGGCCCGGACTGGCGCTCGTGCGGCAGCCCGGCAGGATCCGGCCGACGCGGTCATCGAGGTCACCCGTGAGGCGGCACCGCGCGGCGCGACGGTCACGGTCGGCCGGGAGGGGAACGAGGTCCGCGTGGTCGTCGTGGCCAAGCCGCCCGTGCTGCGCGGGCTCCCCTTCGAGGTACGGGAGGAAGCCGTGGCGTCGGCGGAGGACATGGTGGGGGCGGGGACATGAGAGGGGGGTTCGCCGTGGGGCTCGGGTTTGTCGCCGGCCGACGAGCTGGGCGTGAGATGGCGGGCGGTCGTTCTTCTGCCCGCGCCTCTGTCGCCAGATGGGGCTGTAGCTCCCTCAGGGGCTGGCGTACGTGCCGCAGGCCGATCGCCGGCCGGGGATCTGACCACAGGCCCATGGCCGACAGGAGATCTGACCGCAGCCCCATGGCCGACCGGGGACCTGCTCCCAAACCCCTCGCCGGCCGGGGATCTGACCCCAAGAACATCGCCGGCCGAGGGCCCGGCCACAGGCCCACATGTGGCCGAGAGTCCGGCCACAGGCCCATCACTGGCCGAGAGTCTGGCCATAGGCCCGCCACTGGCCGACCGTCTGGGCACAGGTCCGTCACCGGTCGGAGCTCCGGGCGCAGTCCCGTCATCGAGCGGCATGCGGACCGCAGGCCCGTCGCCGACCGGCATGCGGCCCGGGGACCTGCTGTCGGCCTGCGCTCCGATCGCGGTTCCGCCACCGTCTGGAGCGTCGGCGCCATCGCCGTGCTCTGCGTCGTCTTCGGCGTCGTACTCGCCCTGGGCCAAGCCGTCGCGAGCCGACACCGTGCGGCCGGCGGTGCGGATCTGGCGGCGCTCGCGGCGGCCGATCACTGGGCGGAGGGCGGTACGGCGGCCTGCGCCCGTGCGGAGCGGGTGGCCCGGGCACAGGGCGTGCGGCTCGTGCGGTGCGTGATGGTGGGCGAGGTCTCGGACGTGACGGCGGCTTCGGGCCGGGGGCCGTTCGCGGCGGAAGTCAGGGCGCGGGCGGGGCCTGCGGGCCCGGAGGGGGCGCCCCTGCCGACGGGGCCTCCGCCGGGTGGCCCTGCGGGGACGGGCCGGCCGACGCCGGCTCCTTGACCGGTTGCGCGACTGCCATCGGCTCCGATTCCCCGGCCCTGGCCCCGGCCGAGGCAGCTTCCCCTTCCCGGCCGGGTCAGTGTCTCCCCTCCCGTCGGCGGTACGTTCTCCGCCGCGAGACAGGGCACGCCCCGCTCCCCGGCCGGGCAGCTTCCCCGCTTCCCGCCCAGGGCAGCGCCCTCTGCCGCCGGCGATACGTTCTCCGCCGCCAGCCAGGGCATGCTCCCCTACCCGGCCGCGGCAAGCTGTCCGTCCCCCGCTGGGGCAGTCTCCCTCTCCTCGGCCAGGACAGTCCCTGCGTCCCCAGCCGGGCACGCGAGCCGTCCCCAGCTGGGTCGGGGCCCTTTGCCGTCAGCCGGTGCGCTGTCCCCGGTTGGGTCAGGGCCCTTCGTCCTTCGCTGGTGCGCTGTCCTCGGTTGGGTCAGGGCCCTTCGTCCTTCGCTGGTGCGCTGTCCCCGGTTGGGTCAGGGTCCCTCGCCCTCCGCCGGTGAGCCCTCCCCAGTCGGACCAGGACCCCCGCCCCTCGCCGGGACAGGCTCCCCCTCCCCGGCCGTGGCAAGCTCCCCTTCCCCACCCTCCGCAGGCTCCCCCTTCTCCTCCGGCGCCCCCCGCAGCAGCACCGTGAGCAACCGCACCGCCCCCCTCTTGTGCAGCGGATCGTTCCCGTTGCCGCACTTGGGGGACTGGATGCAGGACGGGCAGCCGGCGTCGCACTCGCAGGCGGCGATGGCCTGGCGGGTGGCGGTGAGCCAGGCGCGGGCGGTGTGGAAGGCGCGCTCGGCGAAGCCCGCGCCGCCGGGGTGGCCGTCGTAGACGAAGACGGTCGGGAGCAGTGTGTCGGGGTGCAGCGGGATCGAGACGCCGCCGATGTCCCAGCGGTCGCAGGTCGCGAAGAGGGGCAGCAGGCCGATCGAGGCGTGCTCGGCGGCGTGCAGGGCGCCGCCGAGGATCTCGGGGTTGATCCGGGCCTCGTCCAGCTGGTCCTCGGTGACGGTCCACCACACCGCGCGTGTGCGCAGCGTACGAGGAGGGAGGTCGAGTTTCGTCTCGCCCAGTACTTCGCCGGTGATCAGCCGGCGGCGCAGGAAGGAGACCACCTGGTTGGTGACCTCGACGGAGCCGTAGCACAGGCGGCCATCGCCCCACGGGACCTCGACGTCCGTCTCCAGGACGGAGATCGACGTGGTGTCGCGGGCGACCGTCGAATACGGCGGAGCGGCCTCCTCGACCAGGGCGACCGAGTCCTCCAGGTCGAGGGTGCGGACGAGATACGTGCGGCCCTGATGGAGATGGACCGCGCCCTCGTGGACGGTGGTGTGCGCGGCGCCCGCGTCGACCGTGCCGAGTAGGCGGCCCGTGCCGGACTCGACGATCTGGACCGGGCGGCCGCCCCCGCCGCGGATGTCGGTCAGGTCGGCGGCCCGTTCCCGGCGCGTCCAGTGCCAGGCCTTCGTGCGGCGGCGCAGCAGCTTCGCGGCCTCCAGTTGGGGCAACAGCGCCTCGGTCTCGGGGCCGAAAAGCGCCAAGTCCTCGTCCGTCAGCGGGATTTCCGCGGCGGCCGCGCACAGGTGCGGAGCCAGGACGTACGGGTTGTCGGGGTCGAGGACCGTCGACTCCACCGGCCGTTCGAACAGGGCCTCGGGGTGGTGGACGAGGTAGGTGTCCAGCGGGTCGTCGCGGGCGACCAGGACGGCCAGCGCGCCCTGCCCGGAGCGCCCGGCCCGGCCCGCCTGCTGCCACAGGGACGCGCGCGTGCCCGGGTAGCCGGCGATCAGTACGGCGTCCAGGCCGGAGACGTCGATGCCGAGTTCCAGCGCGGTGGTGGCGGCGAGGCCGAGGAGTTCGCCGGAGTGCAGGGCCTGTTCCAGCGCGCGGCGTTCCTCGGGGAGGTAGCCGCCCCGATACGCCGCGACACGCCGGGCGAGGGAGCGGTCGACCTCGGCGAGGCGTTCCTGGGCGATGACCGAGATCAGCTCGGCGCCACGCCGGGAGCGTACGAAGGCGACCGACCGCACACCTTGCACGGCCAGATCCGTCAGCAGGTCGGCCGTCTCGGCGGTGGCGGTACGCCGGACGGGGGCGCCCTTCTCGCCCTGGAGTTCGGTGAGCGGGGGCTCCCAGAGGGCGAAGACCAGTTCCCCGCGTGGGGAGGCGTCGTCGGCGACCTCCACCACCGGCAGGCCCGTCAGGCGCCCGGCGGCCACCGCGGGCTCGGCGGCGGTCGCGGAGGCCAGCAGGAAGACGGGAGAGGCGCCGTAGCGGGCGCACAGGCGGCGCAGGCGGCGCAACACCTGGGCGACGTGGGAGCCGAAGACGCCGCGGTAGGTGTGGCACTCGTCGATGACGACGTACTTCAGCGCCTTCAGGAAGGAGGACCAGCGGGGGTGGGACGGGAGTATGCCGCGATGCAGCATGTCGGGGTTGGTGAGGACGTAGTTGGCGTACTGGCGGATCCACTCGCGTTCCTCGAACGGAGTATCGCCGTCGTACACGGCCGGCCGTACGGAATTGCCCAGCGGATGTGAAAGTTCCTTCACCGAACGGCACTGATCCGCCGCAAGGGCCTTGGTGGGGGCCAGGTAGAGGGCAGTGGCGCCACGGCCGTTGGGGGCTTCGGAGCCGTCCAGAAGTGTCGAGAGGACCGGCGCGAGGTAGGCCAGGGACTTGCCGGACGCCGTGCCGGTGGCGACGACCACCGAGTCGCCGTCCAGGGCGTGCTCGGCGGCGCGTGCCTGGTGGGCCCAGGGATGTTCGATTCCCGCGGTCTGCACCGCGGCGATGACCTCCGCCCGGATTCGATCAGGCCAGACTGCATGGCGACCCGCGCGCGGGGGCACATGCTCCGTATGAGTGATGCGCGAAGCCCGGCTCGGTCCCGAGGCGAGCCGGCCCAGCAGCGTACCCGGGTCCACCCGGGAATCGGGGCCCGTCGGGGATCGATCGGATCGGTGATTCTTGGCCATCGGCACCGAGTGTGTCACTGGCGTGACGGACAATGGGACCAAGGCGTCGTGCACGCCTGCCGGTAAGTGATTGAATGCCATCGCGGCTGGCGAACCGTCCTGGGGACTGCAAGCCGAGGTGTCCCGAGGGACGACCGCTCGATTAGCAAGGTGCTGGAGGATCCGTGGACCTGTCCCTGTCGACCCGTACCGTCGGCGATCGTACGGTCGTCGAGGTTGGTGGCGAAATCGACGTATATACCGCGCCCAAGCTGCGCGAGCAGCTGGTCGAGCTGGTGAACGACGGGAGTTTCCACCTCGTCGTCGACATGGAGGGCGTGGACTTCCTCGACTCCACCGGGCTCGGCGTGCTGGTCGGCGGCCTGAAGCGTGTGCGTGCCCATGAGGGCTCACTGCGCCTGGTCTGCAACCAGGAGCGCATTCTGAAGATCTTCCGCATCACCGGCCTCACCAAGGTGTTCCCGATCCACACCTCGGTCGAGGAAGCGGTTGCGGCGACCGACTGATCACCGGACCCGGGCCCGCCGCTGAGCGTGCCCGGGGCGGCAGAAGTTGCAAGAGAACGGGGACCGGGCTTTCGGCAGCCCGGTCCTCCGGACAGCACGCCCGTAGTTCCGAGGGGGATGCATGGCCACCGTTGAACTCCGCTTCAGCGCGCTGCCCGAGCACGTCAGGACCGCCCGGCTGGTGGCGGCAGCGGTGGCGCGCAGGGCCGGAGTGGACGAGGCCGTACTCGACGAAGTCAGACTCGCCGTCGGCGAGGCCTGCACCCGTGCCGTCGGACTGCATCAGAGCGTCGGCATCACGGCGCCGGTGAAGGTCGTGCTGATCGAGGAGGAGAAACAGTTCTCCATCGAGGTCGGCGACGAGGCGCCGCACTCCGCCCCCGGCGATCGGGCATCCGGCGCCGCGGGCGACGACGGCGACGTGGAGGCCGAGGAGGACGAAATGGGCCTCGCGGTCATCAGCGGTCTCGTCGACGACGTGGAGGTCTCGGCCGGGGAGCACGGCGGGCTGATCCGCATGACTTGGCCGACCACACCGCCGGCCGCGGTGCTCTCCTGACCTCACCTCATCTTCGAAGGGGCCCTGCTCAGCAGGGCCCCTTCGCGTTTTCCCCGGCCGGGCCCGGCCGGGCAGGGGAATTCGTGAAGGAATTCACGATCAATGGGCCGATAATTTGATCAAGTGCCTATGCGGGCGTCAACGGTTTTGAGGCATTAGCGCTTTCGGGTTCATCGGCTTGACGTCGATCATTTGCTGAACGGCACGTGCAGGCTAATTCCGTTTACCGCGCTCTGTTTTGATCAGGTTCCGGTACCTAGAATCCGTCCACATCTTGAGCTCAGCCCAAGCGTCAAGGAGGACGAATGGCGGGGCTTTCTACCCCTCATCAGCTGGACCAACCCACAACCCTCGCAGCCGCAGTGCTGACCGACGACAACCGGATCATCATCACGGTCATCGGCGTCGTGGCACTGGCAGCGCTCGTGGTCGCCGGCGTCCTGGTGCGCCAGGTGCTTGCGGCGGGCGAGGGCACCGAGAGCATGAAGAAGATCGCGTCGGCGATCCAGGAAGGCGCGAACGCCTATCTGGGACGGCAGATGCGCACGCTCGGCGTATTCGCCGTCGTCGTGTTCTTCCTGCTCATGCTGCTGCCCGCGGACGACTGGAATCAGCGCATCGGCCGATCGGTGTTCTTCTTGATCGGCGCCGCGTTCTCGGCGGCCACCGGTTATATCGGCATGTGGCTCGCCGTACGCAGCAATGTGCGGGTCGCCGCGGCCGCACGGGAAGCGACCCCGGCGCCGGGAGAGCCGGAAAAGGATCTCACTGCCGTCTCGCACAAAGCCATGAAGATCGCTTTCCGCACGGGCGGCGTCGTCGGCATGTTCACGGTGGGGCTCGGTCTGCTGGGCGCCTCCTGTGTGGTGCTCGTGTACGCGGCCGACGCGCCGAAGGTGCTCGAAGGATTCGGTCTCGGTGCCGCACTGATCGCGATGTTCATGCGTGTCGGCGGCGGCATCTTCACCAAGGCCGCCGACGTCGGCGCCGACCTGGTCGGCAAGGTCGAGCAGGGCATTCCGGAGGACGATCCGCGCAATGCCGCGACCATCGCCGACAACGTGGGCGACAACGTCGGCGACTGCGCGGGCATGGCGGCCGACCTGTTCGAGTCGTACGCCGTGACCCTGGTCGCCGCGCTGATCCTCGGATCGGCGGCGTTCGGTGACTCCGGGCTCGCGTTCCCGCTGATCGTGCCCGCGATCGGCGTGATCACCGCGATGATCGGCATCTTCGCGGTGGCCCCGCGCCGCTCCGACCGCAGCGGCATGACGGCGATCAACCGTGGCTTCTTCATCTCCGCGGTGATCTCGATCGTGCTGGTCGCGATCGCGGTGTTCATCTACCTGCCGTCGTCGTACGCCGACCTCGACGGCGTCACCGACGCCGCGATCGCGGGCAAGGGCGGCGACCCACGGGTCCTCGCGCTCGTCGCGGTGGCGATCGGCATCGTGCTGGCCGCTGTCATCCAGCAGCTGACCGGCTACTTCACCGAGACCAACCGCCGCCCGGTCATGGACATCGGCAAGACCTCGCTGACCGGCCCGGCCACCGTCGTCCTCGCCGGTATCTCGGTCGGTCTCGAATCGGCCGTCTACACCGCCCTCTTGATCGGCCTCGGCGTCTACGGGGCGTTCCTGCTCGGCGGTACGTCGATCATGCTGGCGCTGTTCGCGGTGGCGCTGGCCGGTACCGGTCTGCTCACCACGGTGGGCGTGATCGTCGCCATGGACACCTTCGGGCCGGTCTCCGACAACGCGCAGGGCATCGCCGAGATGTCCGGCGACGTCGCGGGCGCCGGCGCCCAGGTGCTCACCAACCTGGACGCGGTCGGCAACACCACCAAGGCCATCACCAAGGGCATCGCCATCGCCACCGCCGTCCTGGCGGCAGCGGCGCTCTTCGGGTCGTACCGCGACGCCATCACCACCGGCGCACGGGACGTCGGCGAGAAACTCAGCGGCGAAGGCGCGCCGATGAACCTGATGATGGACATCTCGCAGCCCAACAACCTCGTCGGGCTGGTCGCGGGCGCGGCGGTCGTCTTCCTCTTCTCGGGGCTCGCCATCAACGCCGTGTCGCGGTCGGCGGGGGCCGTGGTGTACGAGGTGCGGCGGCAGTTCCGCGAGAAGCCCGGGATCATGGACTACAGCGAGACGCCCGAGTACGGCAAGGTCGTCGACATCTGCACCAAGGACGCGCTCCGGGAGCTCGCGACACCCGGTCTGCTCGCCGTGATGGCGCCGATCTTCATCGGGTTCACGCTCGGCGTCGGTGCCCTCGGCGCGTTCCTCGCGGGGGCCATCGGCGCCGGCACGCTGATGGCGGTGTTCCTCGCCAACTCCGGCGGCGCCTGGGACAACGCCAAGAAGCTCGTTGAGGACGGCCACCACGGCGGCAAGGGCAGCGAGGCGCACGCCGCCACGGTGATCGGTGACACGGTCGGCGACCCCTTCAAGGACACCGCCGGTCCCGCGATCAACCCGCTGCTGAAGGTGATGAACCTGGTGTCGCTGCTCATCGCGCCCGCGGTCATCCAGTTCAGCTACGGCGAGGACAGGAACATCGGCGTACGGATCGTGATCGCCGTGCTCTCGCTCCTCGTGATCGTCGGCGCGGTGTACGTCTCCAAGCGGCGCGGCATCGCCATGGGTGACGAAGGCAACGCCGAAAGGGTGCCCAAACCGGTCGATCCCGCGGTGGTTTCGTAGGCGGTCTTACGACGGCCCAGCTCAAGGGGCGGGCGGGCGGCGCACATTGACGTGCCGTCCGCCCGCCTTGTGCGTGTTCACGCCCTTGCCGTGACCCTTCTCTCACTTGGTGTAAATCTCAATAAGATCCGCATTTCAGTCATTGGGGGCATGGCCGTCCACCGCCCGACGTGTAAGGTCCGGTGGCCGAGAGCCACGGAAGGGACCGAACCGGTGAACAAGAAGCTCGCGGCCGCACTGTCCGGCGGTGCGGTACTGGTGCTGGCGCTGACGGGATGCACGAGCGACGAGGGCAACCCGGAGCTGGATGCCTGGGCCAAGCAGGTCTGCGACGCCGTGCCCGCGCAGAACGCGAAGATCTCTGCGGCCTACGTCGCCATCACGAAGGCGGCCAAGGACACCACCAGCACGCCCAAGGAGCTCCAGCAGGCGGACGCCAAGGCCTTCCAGGACCTGGCCGACGGCTACAAGGCACGCGCGAGCCTCATCGGCAACGCCGGGGCGCCTCCGGGTGTCGAGAAGGGCGCGCAGGTCCAGAAGGACGTCGTCAAGAAGCTCACCGCCCTCTCCGCGGCCTACGCCGACCTGAAGAAGCAGGTCGACGGGCTGAACACGAAGGACCAGGGGAAGTTCGCCTCCGGCCTGAAGGACGTCTCGGCCGAGATGAAGCAGGTGGAGACGCAGCGCAAGAGCGCGATCACGGCGCTGAAGAAGCTGGAGTCGGGCGACACCAAGAAGGCGCTGACGTCGCAGGAGGGCTGCAAGGCGGCCGCTTCGGCGTCCTCGTCGGCCGCGGCCACCGACAGCTGAACCACCGTCAGAGGCGGGCGCGGGTCACAATGAGGGCGTGAGTGACTCCAGCCTGTCTGCCCTGCCCGCCTCCGACCGTCCCGATGTCGCCGCCCGGCTGAGAGATGCCCTACTCGGGGCCTCCTTCACCGCCGACGGGCTGCTAGAGCTGCTCGGCGCGCCCGCGTACACGGCGCTCGCGCGGAGCGAGACCGTGCCCGCGCTCCGGGCGACCCGGGGGGACACGCCGCTCGAGACGCTCGTACGGCTGTTCCTGTTGCAGCAACCCGTGCCGCACGCGCGCGTGGCGGGCGTTCTGCCCGTCGACGTGTGCCTGGAGAGCGGGTGGCTGGTCCGGGTCGGCGAGGACCTCGCGGCGACCGTGGACGTACGGCCGTACGGCGGGCCCGCGGGCGAGGACTGGTTCATCGTGTCCGACCTGGGGTGCGCGGTCGGCGGGGCCGGCGGCAGCGGCAGCAACGGCCGCCAGGCGGACACGGCCGTCGTCCTCGGCGTCGGCGGCGCCTCGACGACCCTCGCCGGCATCACCGTCCGTACGCCCGTTGCCTCCGCCCTCGACCTGGGCACCGGCTCCGGCATCCAGGCGCTGCACGCCGCGCAGCACGCCACGCGCGTGACGGCGACCGATCTCAACCCGCGCGCGCTGCACATCACCGCCCTGACGCTCGCGCTGTCCGGCGCCCCGACCGTGGACCTGCGGGAGGGCTCGCTGTTCGAGCCGGTCAAGAACGGTGAGACGTACGACCTGATCGTGTCGAACCCGCCCTTCGTGATCTCGCCGGGCGCGCGGCTGACGTACCGCGACGGCGGGATGGGCGGGGACGATCTGTGCCGGTCGATCGTTCAGGGGGCAGGGGAGCGGCTGAACGAGGGCGGGTTCGCGCAGTTCCTCGCCAACTGGCAGCACGTGGAAGGGGAGGACTGGCAGGACAGGCTGCGGTCGTGGGTGCCGCGCGGGTGCGACGCGTGGGTCGTGCAGCGCGAGGTCCAGGACGTCACGCAGTACGCCGAGTTGTGGCTCAGGGACGCCGGTGACCACCGGGGCGACGTGGCCGAGTACCAGGCGCGGTACGACGCGTGGCTGGACGAGTTCGAGGCGCGCAAGGTGAAGGCCGTGGGCTTCGGCTGGATCACCCTGCGCAAGGCGTCGGCCGCCGTGCCCTCGATCACGGTCGAGGAATGGCCGCATCCCGTCGAGCAGCCGCTCGGCGACACGGTCCGGGCGCACTTCGACCGGCTCGACTACCTGCGCGCCCACGACGACGCGGCCCTGCTGGAGGACCACTTCAAGCTCGTCGGCGAGGTTGTGCAGGAGCAGGTCGGGCTGCCCGGCGCCGAGGACCCGGAACACGTGGTGCTGCGCCAGCATCGCGGAATGCGCCGGGCCACGCAGGTGGACACGGTCGGCGCGGGGTTCGCGGGCGTGTGCGACGGTTCGCTGAGCGCGGGCCGCATTCTGGACGCGATCGCCCAACTGATGGGGGAGGACCCGGTGATGCTGCGCGACCGTACGCCCGCGCAGATCCGGTTGCTGGTGGAGCAGGGGTTCCTCGAACCGGCGCGGTGAACGCTGACGCCCGTTGATCGACTGCGTCGAACCGCACACCGGCCAGGTCATGGGCACTGTTCAGGCGCCCGGTGAAATGAGCCACAAGAAGGGCTCCGACAACACCACCAAGCTGTGCGGTGACAAATTCGAGTCGATCTGGGCGCCGGGGTCCGGATCATCAGCAAGGTCATGTGCCACGGTCAGCAGGGCCGACGGCACAGGACGACACGGGACGACACAGGACGACCGGAAAGAAGACGACCGGAAAAATACCCGCGCCCGGCCAGGTCTGAGGTGGCCGAGACGGGCGAGGCCCATGAGGGCGGCGGGCCCGGTGGGGTCGGCGTGGCAGGTGGGTCCGCAAGGTCCGGAGAGTCCACAGCCGTGTCGGCCCCGCGTTCACCTGAGGTTCGCCTGTGCGCCGTCCGCGCGTGTCAGCCTCGCCGGGCTGGGCACTCGCGGACGGTAGAAAAGGGGCAAACGGAACCATGGAAAGGGGACCGGCGATCTTCGCTGGGGTCGTGTTCGCGCTGTTCGGAGGCGGGCTGCTCGTGTGGACCGCGGTCCGGGTACGGCAGCGCCGACCCGTCGCCCACAATGTGAGCCCCATCGCATCGGCGACGCTTGCGGGCCTTGCCTCGGTGATCGCGTTGATCCTCGGAACGTGGTGCTTCAGCCGCCTCTGAGAACGCCCATGAGCTGCGCGGCCGATAATTGGGAGGTCCTCTTCCGGAAAGGCTCGAAAAGGCCGGTGGGCACTCCGGGCGGCAGGAATGGCGGAAGTCGGGTTACCGTTCGAGTGGCCGTTGCGGGCTTTTCCCGTTTGACAACGGGGCGGGATGTACCGTCACACTCCGCAGCGTCACCACCACCCGACCCCGGGCCCAATCGGCCCTGGGGAGGCCCCAGCGTCGACCGGAGAGAAGAGCGAAGTTGTCCCCGACCAGCGAGACCGCACAGGGCGGCCGCCGACTCGTCATCGTCGAGTCGCCTGCCAAGGCGAAGACGATCAAGGGCTACCTGGGCCCCGGCTACGTAGTCGAAGCGAGCGTCGGGCACATCCGCGACCTCCCCAACGGCGCCGCGGAGGTGCCCGAGAAGTACACCGGCGAGGTCCGCCGGCTCGGCGTGGACGTCGAGCACGACTTCGAGCCGATCTATGTCGTCAACGCCGACAAGAGGGCCCAGGTCAAGAAGCTCAAGGACCTGCTGAAGGATTCCGACGAGCTCTACCTCGCCACCGATGAGGACCGCGAGGGCGAGGCCATCGCCTGGCACCTCCAGGAGGTGCTCAAGCCCAAGGTCCCGGTCAAGCGGATGGTCTTCCACGAGATCACCAAGGCCGCGATCCAGGCCGCCGTGGCCAACCCGCGCCAGCTCAACCAGAAGCTGGTCGACGCCCAGGAGACCCGCCGCATCCTCGACCGCCTCTACGGCTACGAGGTCTCGCCGGTCCTGTGGAAGAAGGTCATGCCGCGCCTGTCGGCGGGCCGCGTCCAGTCGGTCGCCACACGACTTGTCGTGGAGCGGGAACGCGAGCGCATCGCGTTTCGTTCTGCTGAGTACTGGGACCTGACGGGCACCTTCGCGACCGGCCGCGCGGGGGATTCGTCGGACCCGTCGTCGCTGGTCGCCCGCCTGCAGACCGTCGACGGCAGGCGAGTCGCGCAGGGCCGCGACTTCGACTCCCTGGGACAGCTCAAGAGCGCGAACACCCTCCACCTCGACGAGGCGAACGCCCGCGCCCTCGCCGCCGCCCTGGAGCAGACGCGGTTCGCCGTCCGGTCCGTCGAGTCCAAGCCCTACCGCCGCTCGCCGTACGCCCCGTTCCGTACGACGACGCTGCAGCAGGAGGCCAGCCGCAAGCTCGGCTTCGGTGCGAAGGCCACCATGCAGGTCGCGCAGAAGCTGTACGAGAACGGCTACATCACCTACATGCGTACGGACTCCACGACGCTGAGCGACACCGCCGTGGCCGCCGCCCGCGCCCAGGTGACGCAGCTGTACGGCGCCGACTACCTGCCGTCGTCCCCGCGGACGTACGCCGGGAAGGTCAAGAACGCGCAGGAAGCGCACGAGGCGATCCGCCCCTCCGGCGACCGCTTCCGCACCCCTGCCGAGACCGGGCTGACCGGCGACCAGTTCAAGCTCTACGAGCTGATCTGGAAGCGGACGGTCGCCTCCCAGATGAAGGACGCGACCGGTAACTCGGTCACGGTCAAGATCGGCGGCACGGCGGCCGACGGGCGGGACGTCGAGTTCAGCGCGTCCGGCAAGACGATCACCTTCCACGGCTTCCTGAAGGCCTACGTCGAGGGCGCCGACGACCCGAACGCCGAGCTCGACGACCGCGAGCGCCGACTGCCGCAGGTCAGCGAGGGCGACGCCCTGAGCGCCGAGGAGATCACGGTCGACGGGCACGCCACCAAGCCCCCGGCCCGCTACACCGAGGCGTCGCTCGTCAAGGAGCTGGAAGAGCGCGAGATCGGCCGCCCGTCGACGTACGCGTCGATCATCGGCACGATCCTCGACCGCGGCTATGTGTTCAAGAAGGGCACGGCGCTCGTCCCGTCCTTCCTGTCCTTCGCCGTGGTCAACCTCCTGGAGAAGCACTTCGGGCGGCTCGTCGACTACGACTTCACCGCCAAGATGGAGGACGACCTCGACCGCATCGCCCGCGGTGAGGCCCAGTCCGTGCCGTGGCTGAAGCGGTTCTACTTCGGTGAGGGGACCGCTGCGGGCGGCGCGGCCGACGCCGGCAACGGCGACGGGGACCACCTCGGCGGCCTCAAGGAGCTGGTGACCGACCTGGGCGCGATCGACGCGCGCGAGGTGTCGTCGTTCCCGGTGGGCAACGACATCGTGCTCAGGGTCGGCCGCTACGGCCCGTACATCGAGCGCGGCGAGAAGGATGCCGAGGGCCACCAGCGGGCGGACGTGCCCGAGGACCTGGCCCCGGACGAGCTGTCCGTCGAGCTCGCGGAGGAGCTGCTCGCCAAGCCGAGCGGCGACTTCGAGCTCGGCGCCGACCCGCAGACCGGCCACCAGATCATCGCCCGCGACGGCCGCTACGGCCCGTACGTCACCGAGGTGCTCCCCGAGGGCACCCCGAAGACCGGCAAGAACGCCGTCAAGCCGCGTACGGCCTCGCTGTTCAAGTCGATGTCGCTGGACACGGTGACGCTCGAGGACGCGCTCAAGCTGATGTCGCTGCCGCGGGTCGTCGGCACGGACGCAGACGGCGTCGAGATCACCGCGCAGAACGGCCGCTACGGCCCGTATCTGAAGAAGGGCACGGACTCGCGCTCGCTGCAGACCGAGGACCAGCTCTTCACGATCACGCTGGAGGAGGCGCAGGCGATCTACGCCCAGCCCAAGCAGCGTGGGCGCGCGGCCGCCAAGCCGCCGCTGAAGGAGCTGGGCGAGGACCCGGTCAGCGGAAAGCCGGTCGTCGTCAAGGACGGTCGTTTCGGGCCGTACGTGACGGACGGGGAGACCAACGCGACCCTGCGCTCCGGCGACAGCGTCGAGGAGATCACCCCGGAGCGGGGCTACGAGCTGCTCGCCGAGAAGCGCGCGAAGGCCCCCGCCAAGAAGACGGCGAAGAAGGCCCCCGCGAAGAAGGCGACCGCCAAGAAGGCCGCCCCGGCCAAGAAGGCGGCAGCCAAGAAGACCGCGGCGAAGAAGACGACGACGGCCGCGAAGAAGACGACGGCGAAGAAGACGGCCGCGAAGACGGCGACGGCTTCGAAGTCGGCGAGCGAGGACTGAGCCGGAAGGACCGGACTCGCAACGGGGCTCTTTCTGCGCCCGGTTGAGGGTCCGGTTCCTCACGTCCGGTTCGCAAAACGAACGCCTCGGCATCAGTTTGGTGTCGGGGCGGGCGTACGTTCGGGCGCGCGCGCCGGGCTGTCGGTGGGTCCCGATAGGCTGAAAGCATGACGCGAGCCGAGCAGCCAACGGCCCCCCACCCCGCCTCCGACGACGCCCTTGCCGCGGACTCCCGCGAGCGTGCCGTCCGCGCCCTGCTGCGCCGACCGCAGCTCAAGCGCTTGTGGAGCGCACAGTTGGTGGGCGGTGTCGGCGACATGCTCGCCCTCCTGGTCCTGGTCCTGCTGGCCCTTCAGGCGGCGATCGCCGAGGGGTCGTTCGGCGGTGGGTACCGGGACGTGGCGTTCGCAGTGGCGACCGTCTTCGGCGTACGCATCCTGGCGACGCTGCTCTTCGGCGCCGTACTCCTGGGTCCCCTGACGTCGCTGACCTCCCAGGAAGGCCCGCTCGACCGGCGCTGGACCATGGTCGGCGCGGACGGCCTGCGGGTCGGCCTGCTGATCGTCGCGCCCCTGTGGATCGACTGGACGCCGGACGACGCGCTGGCAGTCCTCCTGGTCACCGTCTTCGTGACCGGCGTCGCCGAGCGTTTCTGGACGGTGTGCCGGGAGAGCGCGGCGCCCGCGCTGCTGCCGCCCCCGCCCCCGGAGGGCGCGACGGTACGACCGCTGCCGGATCACATGGACACCCTGCGCCGCCTGTCGCTGCGTACCGGCTTCGTGGCGGTCCCGCTGGCCGCCGCCGCACTTGTCGTCGCCGCTCTGCTCAACAATCTGCTCGGTGCCGGACTCGACTGGTTCGAGCAGCACCAAGCGGCCCTCGCGTCGTATGTCGCGGCCGGTCTGTTCGCCGCGTCCCTGTCCGTGCTGACCTTCCTGGAGCTGCCCGACACGCGCACCCCGCGCGCGCGGTCGCCGCTGGAGGGGCTGCGCCGCCCCAAGACGGGCTCGGGCGTCGACAAGGGCCGTACCGGCGCCATCCCGCTGCTGGTGACGGCGTGCGCGGCGGTCGCCGGGGCGGTGTCCGCCGCGGTCGCCGTGGCCGTGCTGCACGCCAAGGACCTGGACGGCGGACCGGTGCTGTACGGCCTGCTGGTGCTCGCGCTGACCGGCGGCGTGGTCGTCGGCATCCGTACGGCGCCCTCCGTGGTGCCCGCCCTGTCGCGGCGTCGGCTGCTGGCGCTGGCGATCGCCTTCACCGGCGTCGCGTTGCTGGCCGCGGGACTCGTCCCGGACGTCACCACCGTGCTGCTGATCGTCGCGCTGGCCGGAATCGGCGCGGGCGTGGCCGCCAACAGCGGGCACACGCTGCTCGACCAGGAGGCCGAGGAATTCCGGCGGCCGCGGACGACCGAGCATCTGCACGCGGTCGTACGGGTCTGTGTGGCGCTCGGCGCGGTGGTCGCGCCGCTGGTGGCCGCGCTCATCGGGCCGCACCGGCTGGAGAGCGGCAAGTTCGTCTTCGCGCACGGCGGTGCGGCGTTCACGCTGATGCTGGTCGGGGCTCTGCTGCTGCCGGTGGCCGTGCTGGTGCTGGCCAAGGTCGACGACCGTTCCGGCGTGCCGCTGCGGCAGGACCTGCGGGACGCGCTGCTCGGCGGGGACGACCCGGAGCAGGTGCCCGCGACGTCCGGCTTTTTCATCGCCCTGGAGGGCGGCGACGGCGCCGGGAAGTCCACCCAGGCCGAGGCGCTCGCCGAGTGGATCCGGGGCAAGGGCCACGAGGTCGTCGTCACGCGCGAGCCGGGGGCGACACCGGTCGGCAAGCGGCTGCGGTCGATCCTGCTGGACGTGTCGAGCGCCGGGCTGTCGCACCGGGCCGAGGCGCTGCTGTACGCGGCGGACCGCGCGGAGCACGTGGACACGGTGGTCCGGCCCGCGCTGGAGCGGGGCGCGGTCGTGATCTCGGACCGGTACGTCGACTCCTCGGTCGCCTACCAGGGGGCGGGCCGCGACCTGTCCCCGACGGAGATCGCCCGGATCAACCGCTGGGCGACGAACGGACTCGCGCCGCATCTGACCGTGCTGCTGGACGTCTCGCCGGAGATCGCCCGGGAGCGGTTCACCGAGGCGCCGGACCGGCTGGAGTCGGAGCCGGCCGAGTTCCACGCGCGCGTGCGCTCCGGATTCCTGACGCTGGCCGCGGCCGACCCCGGGCGGTACCTGGTGGTGGACGCGGGCCAGGAGCCGGAAGCCGTGACCACCGTCGTCCGGCACCGGCTCGACCAGATGCTGCCGCTGTCCGAGGCCGAGATCCAGGCCCAGGAGGAGGCTCGGCGCAAGGCCGAGGAGGAGGCCCGCCGCAAGGCCGAGGAAGAGGCCGCCCGCAAGGCCGAGGAGGAGCGCCTGGAGCGTGAGCGCCAGGAGCAGCTTGCCCGGCTGCGTGCCGAGGAGGAGGAGCGCAAGCGGCGCGAGCTGGAGGAGGCGCAGCGGCGCGAGGCCGAACGGCAGGCGGAGGAGGCCCGGCAGCGGGCCGAGGAAGCACGTCGGCGTGCCGAGGAGGAGCGGCAGCGGCTCCTCGCGGAGGAGAAGGCACGCGCCGAGGAAGAAGCGCGCCGCAAGGCCGACGAGGAACGGCGTCGCAAGCAGGCCGAGGAAGAGGCCCGGCTGCGGGCCGAGGCGGAGGCGGTCCGCCTGGAGAAGCAGCGCAAGGCCGAGGAGGCTTTGCTGCGGGCCGAGGAGGCGCGGCGGCTGGCCGAGCAGGCGGCAGCGTCCGCGCAGGCGGGGCCGAGGCCGCCGGGGCCCGGGGCCGCCGGGGCTGCCCCTGGGGACGCGGCGACGGTTCCTACGCCGGTGGTGACGCCGGGGAAGGCTCCGGGCGGGGCGTCGGACGAGACGACTGTGTTGCGGCCGGTGCGGGATGAGGAGCGGAGCGGTGACCGTCCTTCCGACGACCGTCCTGCCGGTGACCTCGCTTCCCGTGACCGTGCTTCCCGTGACCGTGCCTCGGGGGAGTCCGACTCCGAGGTGACGGCGAAGCTGCCCCAGCCGCAGGTGCCCACGGGCGCGGCGGACGAGACGGCCGTGCTTCCGCCGGTGCCGCCCGGTGCGGCCGATGAGACCGCGGTGCTTCCGCCGGTTCCTCCGGGGGCCGCGGACGAGACGGCGGTACTGCCTCCCGTGCCGGGGGCGGGGCGGGAGTCTGCCGATCGGGTTCCGCCGGGGTACTTCCGGGACGAGGAACGTACGCGCGAGATGCCTCAGGTCGACGAGACGGGGGCGCTCCGGCGCAGGGCGCGGTCCGACTGGGCCGAGGAGACGCCGCTGGACGATCTGCCGACGCTGGCGGATGAGCTGTTGGGGCCGCATGAGGACGAGTACGGCGAGGACGGGGGCCGCGGGCGGCGACGCTGAGGTCGGGCGGCACCGAGTCGTTGGCGTTGAGGTCGGGCGGGCTGGTGCTCGGCGTGGAGCTGGGGCGGGGCGCTCATCGGTGTCAGCCGGGTGCCGGCTCTGCCCGCTCCGGCACCCGTTGTCAGTGGTGCCCCGCACAATGGATCCCGCACCGCGAAATGTGAGCGAAGGGCGGCGTGACCCATGAGCGTGTGGGACGACCTGGTGGGGCAGGAGAGGGTGAGTGAGCAGCTGAGTGCTGCCGCTCGGGACGCCGATGCCCTCGTCACCGCCGTCGCTGCCGACGCGCCTCTGCCCGAGGCGTCCAAGATGACGCACGCCTGGTTGTTCACGGGGCCGCCCGGAGCGGGGCGGAATCAGGCGGCGCGGGCCTTCGCCGCCGCCCTGCAGTGCGTCAGCCCTGATCGGGCGCTGGGTGGCGCCCCCGGATGCGGGTTCTGCGACGGCTGCCATACGGCGCTCGTGGGCACGCACGCCGACGTCAACACCGTCGCCGCCGTCGGCACCCAGATCCTCGCCGACGACATGCGGGACACGGTCCGCAAGTCGTTCACCTCGCCGGCGAACGGCCGCTGGCAGATCATCCTCGTCGAGGACGCCGAGCGGCTGAACGAGAAGTCGGCCAACGCCGTCCTGAAGGCCGTCGAGGAGCCCGCCCCCCGCACGGTCTGGCTGCTCTGCGCCCCCTCCATCGAGGACGTCCTGCCCACCATCCGCTCCCGCTGCCGCCACCTGAACCTGAGCACGCCCTCGGTCGACGCCGTGGCCGACATGCTCGTACGGCGCGAGGGCGTCGAGCCCGAGGTCGCCGCCGCCGCGGCCCGCGCCACGCAGGGGCACGTCGACCGGGCCCGCCGCCTGGCCACCGACCCGGCCGCCCGTGAGCGCCGGGCCGCCGTCCTCAAGCTGCCCCTCCGGATCGGCGACGTCGGCGGTTGCCTCAAGGCCGCCCAGGAGCTCGTCGACGCCGCCGCCGAGGACGCCAAGCAACTCGCCGAGGAGATGGACGGCAAGGAGACCGAGGAGCTGAAAGCGGCGATGGGCGCGGGCCAGGGCGGCAGGATGCCGCGCGGCACGGCGGGCGTGATGAAGGAGCTGGAGGACAAGCAGAAGCGGCGCCGTACGCGGACACAGCGCGACAGCCTCGACCTCGCGCTGACCGACCTCACCGCCTTCTACCGCGATGTCCTCGCCCTCCAGCTCGGCTCCCGCGTCGCCCTCGCCAACACCGACGCCGAGGACGCCCTGCAGCGCCTCGCCCGTGACAGTGCCCCGGAGTCCACGCTGCGCCGCATCGAGGCGATCGCCGCCTGCCGCGACGCCCTCGACCGCAATGTGGCGCCGCTGCTCGCGGTGGAGGCGATGACCATGGCCCTCAGAGCCGGCTGAACGGACTGGACCGGCCGCCCGCGTCCACTCCTCCCACCCCTCATCACCCGCAAGTGATCAACAGGAGGCCGACCATGTAACTCGTACGAGCCGAGGTGTGCACGCACGGCATCCAAGCCACTGCACAGAGTTACGCTCGCCTGATGTACACCAGGCGCACTCCAGTCAGCACAGACCCGAGCCCGACCGGGCACGGCCCACGCACCCGCCGCCCGACCCCCTGGCGAGCCCGCGCGGTCGGCAGCCTCCTCGCCGTCGCCGCGCTGCTCGTCTCCGCCTGCACCTCCGGCGGGTCGACGCATTCGGGGAGCCCGGCGGCCGAGGCGGCGCTGGCCGCGCTGCCGCGGTCGACGCCGGCCGCGCTCACGCCGTACTACGGGCAGAGGCTGACCTGGCGCAGCTGCGGGACGCCCGGCTTCCAGTGCGCCACGATGAAGGCACCGCTCGACTACGCGGAGCCGGGCGCCGGGGACATCAAGCTCGCCGTGGCCCGCAAGAAGGCGACGCGACCGGGCAAACGGCTCGGGTCCCTGCTCGTGAACCCGGGCGGCCCGGGCGGCTCGGCGATCGCCTACCTCCAGCAGTACGCGGGGATCGGCTACCCGGCCGACGTGCGTGCCCGGTACGACATGGTGGCGCTCGACCCGCGCGGAGTCGCCCGCAGTGAGCCCGTCGAATGCCTGAACGGCCGCCAGATGGACTGGTACGCGCAAACGGACTTCACGCCCGACGACGCGCAGGAGACCGACGAACTCGTCGCCACCTACAAGAGGTTCGCGGAAGGGTGCGGAGCGGACGCGCCCCGCCTCCTGCGTCACGTCTCCACCGCCGAGGTGGCCCGGGACATGGACATCCTGCGGGCTGCGCTGGGCGACAACCGGCTGACGTATGTGGGGGCGTCGTACGGCACCTTCCTCGGGGCGACGTACGCCGGGCTCTTCCCGGACCGGGTGGGCAGGCTGGTCCTGGACGGAGCGATGGACCCCTCCCTGCCGGCCCGCCGGATGAACCTCGACCAGACGGCGGGCTTCGAGACGGCGTTCCAGGCGTTCGCGCGGGACTGCGTGCGGCAGCGGGACTGCCCACTGGGCAGGAAGGCGAGCGACGTCGGCAAGAACCTGAAGGCCTTCTTCGGGAAGCTCGACGCGCGACCCATCCCGACCGGCGACCCGGACGGCCGGGTGCTCGGCGAGTCCCTCGCCACCACCGGCGTGATCGCGGCGATGTACGACGAGGGGGCCTGGGCGCAACTGCGCGACGCGCTGTCCTCGGCGATGCGGGAGAAGGACGGCGCGGGTCTCCTCGTCCTCTCCGACAGCTACTACGAGCGCGACGCCGACGGCCGCTACACGAACCTGATGTTCGCCAACGCGGCCGTGAACTGCCTGGACCTCCCGGCGGCCTTCACCACCCCCGACGACGTCCGTGAATCCCTCCCCGCCTTCGAAAAGGCGTCCCCCGTCTTCGGTGAGGGCCTCGCCTGGGCCACCCTGAACTGCGCGTACTGGCCGGTGGCGCCCACCGGTGAGCCGCGCCGCATCGAGGCGAGGGGCGCGGCCCCGATCGTCGTGGTCGGCACCACCCGCGACCCGGCGACCCCGTACCGCTGGGCCCGCGCCCTCTCCGGCCAGCTCGCCTCCGCCCGGCTGCTCACCTACGAGGGCGACGGTCACACGGCGTACGGGCGGGGCAGCAGGTGCATCGACAACACGATCAACGCGTATCTCCTCCGAGGGACGCCGCCCACCCCTGACAAGCGCTGCTCGTAGCCTCTCGGCCGGCGCGGTTCCCGGCCCTGTTCCGGCCCCGGATGCCCTCACTCCGGGGCCGGAGGGGGCCTGGGCAGGGCCGGAACGGGAGCTGAACGGGGGCGGTACGGAGCATCCTCGGAAACTGTGTAGACTTACCGACGTTGCTGATCGCACCATAGTGCGGACAGCGCGCCGCCTTAGCTCAGATGGCCAGAGCAACGCACTCGTAATGCGTAGGTCTCGGGTTCGAATCCCGAAGGCGGCTCCATGGTGAACCCCAGGTTAGGCCTCTGACCTGGGGTTTCTTGTTTTCGTTGACCTTGGAATCTCGGCGAATCGGCACTGTCCGTCTGTGCATCGCAATGCGTAGGTCGCCGTTTCACATGCTGTTGTCGATTGGCTGCCGAAAGGCTGTGACCTGCTGTTTTGCTCGGCTGAACCACGGAGCCCGTCAGATCTCGATATCTTCGGTGGACAGCCGGTGGACAGTGGTGCGTGATGGACAGTCAGGAGTTCTCTCGCCGAGTCCGGGTTCTGGCGCCGGTCGGGCGGTCTGGGTGCTGCGATCAGCGATCTCGATCTTGTGTCGTTCCGACAGCCGTAAGCGGGATTGGCGGTCCCGCGATACACATGGGGGAACGGCCGGGGGGTGGCGCTCAGCGTCGGAGGGCGACGACCTCGCCCTCCGCGTTCATGGCGCGGAGCCGTCGTGCAGACTGGAGCAGGGAGACTTGCGCGAAGGTGAGCCGGACTTCGTCTGGTAGGGCGACTCGGGACGACCCTCTGGCGGTCGTGGACGCCTTCGCGGGCACAGTGAGCTCATCGCGAAGCGGCTGAACCCTGGTGGCGTGCTCGCGTTCAGCCACGCAGAGCCCATCGGGGGCTACGAGGGCCCACAAGCGATGTACGGCAACCTACGGAAGTCCCTCGATCTGATCCTTGGCCCACCACAGGAACGCGGCGGCGTGCTGCTGGTTGGCAAAGCCCTGGCCGACGAGGTCATTCAGGAGGTCGTTGCTCCAGAGGATGAGCCGGCCGAGGGTCCAGTTCACCGACTCGGGTGCCGGCAGCTCCAGTCCGTAGACCATTCGCGCGATCTCGCGCTTGCCGCCCGCCTCCGTCGTGTACTTGAGGATCGTCAGGAACCGGTCGGGGGACATCACGCAGAGAACCCTCGTGAGAAGGGCCTCCTTGAAACCGGTCATGGCGAACGGCTTGGTGCCGTCCAGGAGATGCTGGAGCCGGTCTTCGAGCGGCACGTCGTCAGGGCCGTACAGCAGGTACTCGATCGTCCTGCGGGTCGCCTCCCCGGACGTGGCATCGCCCATGCCGTTCCACGCGGAGTTGAAGGTGGCTTGATTGCCGGGGCGGGCTCCGACCTCGGAGTTGGCGAAGTCCTTGAGGACTCTGGGATCGCATGCCCACAGCCCGTCGGGGGAGAAGATCTGCTGGTACTTCGACCAGTAGGCCGCCACGTCGGGGTCGAAGTCCGGTTTGACGGCGAGGTACTGCTCCTTCAGCCGGGCCACGCGCTCCAACTGCTCGGGGTCGACGTCCTCGGGTTTCGGGAAACGGGCCTTGAGGTCGGCGAAGGTGCGGAGCGGGTTCCTCTGAGGGACGGTGGGCTCCTTGTGCTCCCATTCGTAGCCGCACCGGTGCTTCACGAGACGACGTCCGCCGTCGAGCGTGCGGATCACCTCGATGTCCTCGTCGTCGCTGCACAGTGGACACATAACCAACGCCATGGCTACCCCCGTTCCAACAGTGTTCGTGCCCGCCCCGAGCCGATGCACTTGTCCACCCAAGGGCCGCATTCTTGCATTCGGCAAAAGTAGGCGGGATGTGGGGGCATCCGGCGAGACTGAGGTCGGGGACCTCCTGTCCGTCGGATCCGCCCATCCCCAGCTGCGGTTCGTACCGGCCCTCGGTGCCCCATGGCAGCCTGGGCAGCGCGCCGCTCTTCCTCGGACAACGGATCCGAGCGGGGTGTCTCTCACTACGAGAACAGGAGCGCCGTACGGGGCAAGGCTGGGCGTCCTGAGCAGCAGCTTCGTTGGTGCGCGGGAGGTGGCGCTGTTCCACGTAGACGAACTGGCGGACCAGGTAGTCGACTCGCGCCGCCCAGTCTGCGGGCATGAAGGAGCATTGCTCGAAGACAACATCCAGACCATCACGCGCATCGCAGCTCAGCAGAGGGCGGTACCCCGCCCTCTCGGACACGCCACGCACATAGGATGCCCACACTCTTCATACTTTGGTTCCACCAGTTCAGCGAGGTGGCTTGTGTCCGCATCCGCCGTGACGCCCGACGATGTTGTCCGCCACGTCTTCCGTTACCTCGCGGAGGTGGGTGAGAGCCGCACCAAGCCGGTGCGCACGCACGACGACGCCAGGCATCAGGTGTGGCTCGCCGACCTGCCCGCGCAGTTCGGCTCCTTCCTCACCGACGCCGTCCCCGGCGACACGCCGTTGTGGCTGCGGGCCGACCGCCCCGTACGGCACGAACCGCCGGTTCCGCCGCTGCCGCTCGCCCACTGGCTGAACGACCGGGAGATCCGCGACTCGGCAAGGGGAACGCCCCCCGAGCCGCGGGCCGAGACGGACATACCGGCGGACGAGATCTCCGCGGAGGGAAGCGCACGCACCCGGCACATCACCGTGCTCCTGGCCGACTCGCCCCAGCGTGACACCGTGTACGCCCAGTACCGTGCCTGGTTGCGTGAATGGGAAGGGTGGGCACGTCGCGACCGCGCAATGAAGCCCGTCGTACGTGCCTACGACCGCCTCTACCGCCTGTGCGTGGACGCCTCCGAACTCGGCGAGACCTTCGAACTGGTCGTCGGATTCGGCTACCTCACCTGGTCGGCGCAGGGCGAGCCGATCCGTCGCCATCTCGTCACTTGCCGGGCCGTCATCACCATCGACCCCGACACCGGAGCCATCACCGTCGGACCCGATCCCGAGCACGGCAGCCCGGTGCTGGAGGAGTCCATGCTCGACCCCGGGCAGAAGGCGCGGGCGGACACTCGTGCCCTTGTACGGCAGGAGCTGGAAGCTGCCGGCGACACCACGGATCCGCAGCTCGCCGACCAGCTGCACCGGGCCCTCACCACCTGGATCATCGCGGCCCACGAAGCAGGACGCTACGACCGCGCACCGAATCGGCACCGAGCAGCGGGAGACCCTGCCCTACCGGTCGTCAGCTTCGCGCCGGTGCTGCTGCTCAGAGAGCGCACCCGGCGCAGCATGCTCGAAGCGCTGCGCGCCGTCGCCCTGTCCATCGAGCAAGGCGCCGAGCCCACCGCTCTGCTGCGGGCGATCGCCGGTGCGGGCGGTGACCGCCCGCTGGGGGAACCGGGCAGCGGTGACGCCGCGGGACCGCCGCCGGAGCTGTACTTCGCGCTGCCCTCCAACGACGAACAGCGCACCATCGCCGAGCGGCTGCGGGACCGGGATCTCGTCGTGGTCCAGGGACCGCCCGGCACCGGTAAGACGCACACGATCGCCAACCTGGTCACCGACCTTCTCGCGCACGGCAACCGCGTACTGATCACCAGCCATACGGCACGTGCCCTGAAGGTCCTCAAGGACAAACTCCCCGTCGGTATCCGCGAGCTGTGCGTGAGCCGTACCGATGACGGAGCCGGGCAACTGGAACTGGAGCAGTCCGTCAAGGCCGTCCTCGACCGGCAGGGAGACTTCTCCTCACGGGCATACCGGCGACGCATCCAGGAGCACGAAGAGCGCCTCAGATCCGCCCGGTCCGCGCAGGCGCTCGCCCTGAAGGCGCTGCGTGCGCTGCGGGAGCAGGAGACATACCACCATCCGGCCGAGATCGGCGACTACGAGGGAACCCTGGCCCGGATCGCCCAGCGGCTCGCCGAGGAACACCCACGGTTCGGCTGGATCGGCGCCGTCCCCGCTGACGCCCCGACGCTGAATGCCGAGGTGCTCACGCGCCTGCGCCGTGCGGCGCTCGCCTTCACCGATCGGCACCGTGCTCTCGCCGCATCGGTGAGCGCCGCGCTGCCCGAGCCCGGGCAGCTGCCCACGGTGCCCGCCTTCGCCGAGGCGGTCGAGACGGTAAAGGCGGCAGAGGCCGACCTCGCCGCGCTCCGGCAGGACGGCTCCGTCTCCCGCCTCGACGATGCCGTGTCCGCCCTCACCCCAACACAGCAGGACCAACTGGCCACCGCGCTCGACCACTTCACTGCCGCAGCCAGGGCGGCCACCTCGATGCAGGCCGCCTGGGCTGCCGAGCTGCGTGACGAAATCCTCGCCGGACAGGACCTCGGCGCGCGCAGCCGCCACGAGCGCACCATCGCGGCCCTGACCACGATCGAGGAGGCGGAGCGTGCCCTCGGCACCACCCTGGTCACTGGGCTGGAGGCGTACGACGTGCCGATGGCCCTCGGTCTCGCCGGCACCCTCCGGGACGGGCTCGCGTCCGGTGCGAAGCTGCGCGGAGCCCTGGGCATGAAGACCAAACTGCGCAAGGCTGTCGGCGACTTCCCCGAGACCGTGCGCGTCGACGGCCGCGCCGTGGAGACAGCGACCGCCGCGTCCGCCGTGCTGCACCGCGTCACGCTGGAGCGGCACCTCCAGGACATCGAACAGGAGTGGGGCGACGGCCACGACGCATGGCAGGCCACCGCCCGGCGCACCGCCCGCCTGCGCCAGGACATTGCCACCCTCACCACTCTGACCGCTCTCGCCGACATGCGCCACGCCGTGGTCAGCACAGCCGCAGCCGCACCAGAGCTGGCCGGCGTCGGCTGGGGCGACCCGGAGCGGGCCACCACCGTGCGAAACCTCCTGAAGGCCAGAGCAGCGCGCAGGAACGCCGCCCCTGCCCGCACTCTGATCGACGACGCCCTGCGTGTACTGCGCGCCGCGGCCCACCGCAGGGGAGCCTCGGCAGCCCTGGAACGAGCCCGCGCCGCGGTCGAGTCCCGCGACCCGGCGGCCTATAGCGCCGCGGTGAACGACGTGGACGACCTGCGGGAGGCACTCGCGCGCAAGAAGGCATGTGACGACGCCTACCGGCCGGCCGCGGCCGAACTCCCAGACCTCGCCGACAGAGTGGAGTCCACACCCGAGGACGAAGAGTGGGACACCCGACTCGCGGACTTCGAGGCCGCGTGGGCGTGGTCGGTCTGGTACGACCGAATGAAGGAGCTGACGGACCCGGAGGCCGAGGCCCGGCAGATGAGGCTGCTCGCCGAGGCGGACGTCGAGATCCGCATCGGCCTGGAACGGCTGGCGGCCGACAAGGCCTGGTTCAGCTGTCTGTCCCGGCTCACGGACGACCAGGCCGTGGCCCTCACCTCGTACCAGCAGAACGTCCGCAAGCTGGGCAAGGGCACCGGCAAATACGCGGCCACCTACCGCAGACAGGCCCGGGAGAGTTTGCAGGCCAGCCAGGCGGCGGTGCCCGCCTGGATCATGCCGCTGCACCAGGTGACCGAAACCGTGCCGATGGACCGAGCCGGTCGCTTCGACGTCGTGATCGTCGACGAGGCCAGCCAGTCCGGCCCCGAGGCGCTGCTGCTCGCCTGGCTGGGTGCGAAGGTGATCGTCGTCGGCGACGACCAGCAGGTCAGCCCCGCCCAGGTGGGCGTGGACCACGACGAGCAGTTCGCGCTCCAGCGACGGCTCCTCGCCCAGTTGCCCGCCGCCCGCCGCAACCTGTTCACACCGACCGCCAGCCTCTTCGACATCGCGTCCGGTCTGGCCGGAGGCCGCGGCAGGCTGATGCTCCAGGAACACTTCCGGTGCATGCCGGAGATCATCGGATTCTCCAACGAGCTCTGCTATGGCGGCCGGCTCCAGCCGTTGCGACAGTACGGTGCCGACCGGCTGCGGCCCTTGCGCCCGGTGCATGTACCCGATGGCTACGTCGAAGGGAGCGGGCAGAAGCAGGTCAACCGGTCCGAGGCAGTGCGGCTGGTGGATGAGGTCGCCCGGTGCATCGCCGACCCCGCCTACGCGGGGCGCACCATGGGTGTGATCACCCTGCTCGGCGCAGGACAGAAGTACCTCATCGAAGACCTGCTGGCCGACCGGATCCCGCTGGATGAGAGACAGCGCCGACGCCTGCGCGTGGGCAACGCCGAGGAGTTCCAGGGCGACGAGCGCGACATCGTCTTCGTCAGTACGGTCGTGTCGCTCACCGGCCCTGACGGGCCGCGCCGCATCGGCTCCTTCAGCAGCTCCCTGAACCGGCAGCACCTCAACGTGGCCGCATCCCGGGCCCGCGACCAGGTGTGGTTGTTCCACAGCTTCACTCTCACGGAACTCGGCGAGACCGATCTGCGGCGTGCCTATCTGGACTGGTTCTCCCGCCCGGCCGAGGAACAGGACGGCCTCGGACTGGGCGAGGTCCGGCCGGACGTTCCGCACGAGGCATTCGACAGCCTTTTCGAGCAGCGTGTCTACCTGGCTCTGCGGGCCCGGGGCTACCGGGTGCGGCCGCAGTATCCGGCCGGCCGCTACCGCATCGACCTCGTCGTCGAGGGCGGCACCAGACGCCTTGCCGTGGAGTGCGACGGCGACGCGTTCCACACGGAGGAGAACGCCGACGCGGACGCGGCACGCCAGCGCGAACTGGAGCGCGTGGGATGGACATTCGTCCGCATCCGGGGTAGCCGCTTCTTCCTCGACCCGGAACGGGCACTCGAACCGCTGTGGGCGGAACTCGACCGACTCGGCATCGAGTCGGCGGCGTACCCACCTGGCGGCAGGCTGCGGGCAGCGTCGCCCTTGAACCGAGCCCCTGAGGACAGCGTTGCGGGCCCGACCGGTGACCTTGTGGACCCGACCGGGGACGGCGGCACGGTCCCCGACGGCGGTACGGTTCCGACAAGCGACGGCAGTACAGTCTCCAGGCGCGACGGCGACACGGACCCGGTCGGCCACAGCCCTACGGTCCCTACCGGCCACAGCGACGACGCCCCCATTGGCAGCGTGGAGCCCGACGTCATCGAGAGACTGATGCGCGGCGCATCCAATGCGGGCGTCATCAGTCAGCGGGCCTTCGCACTGGAGGCGGACCGACTCGGGCTGAGGACCGATGAACAGCGGCAAAGGCTTCGTGACGGGCTGGCCGCTGCTGGCATTCACGTAAAAGTGTCGCGCCGGGGAGGCGTGAACCTCCATCCCCCGCACGGCGCCGAGGAGGCGCAGCCCCAATTCGTGACCGTGGCACGGCTGCACCGCGACGAGGTCAATGCAGCCCAGCACGCGTTCAGCATGCGGGCGACCGTGCCCGAGGCCGCACGGTTCCTCGGGAGAGCGGGTGTGCCAGGCTTCCCGGGGGCCGACGCCGTGGACATCCTGCGCGAGGGGCATGCCGTCGTGCGGGTCGCCCACCCCGAGGTACACGCGATGATCCGCGCCGCGATCGCCCATGCCGACGTACCGGTGCTGGGAGACGGCGGTCAGGTGGGGCTGGCGCGGCACCACGCACCCGGCTCCTCCGGCGCTTCCGACGGCCGTACGACGGAGCTGCTGCGTGCACGAGCGGTGGCTGACCCGGCCCCGGTGAAGAGTCTTCCGGCGGTGCCGCGCCAGCCGACCCACGGCGACGAACCCGCCCCCGTGACGGGAATCGCGGTTCTCGGCGGTTCCGGGGCGTCTCTTCGTCTCCCGATCGACCGGCTCAGCGTCGCCGCCCATCGACGGGTGCAGCGCGAGCTCCAGCGCGTGCAGGACGCGCTGGACCAGGCGCTTCCGGAGTTCGTGGCCGTGGACTCGTCGTCCAGGAATGCCCAGCTGGCCGATCACGACAGGCGGCGCCAGGCCCTGCAGGATCGGCGCAGTCACCTGCGTGCCCTGCTCGACCAAGTGGTCCCTGACTCCTTCCTGACGGGCGGGGCGATGGTCGTCCCTGGATGCCTCGTCGGAGTCGAGGACCCCGACGAGCCCGGCATCATGACGTACGAGATCGCGATGCTCGCGGGTGACGAGGCGGAGCGGTTGAGCCCTGACACCCCGCTGGGGAAGGCCCTGATGTGGCGAGAGGTCGGGGACGAGGTGAGCTGGCAAACGGAGCGGGGCACGCGCATGCGCGTCATCGTCCGGTACATCCAGGACTGAGAGACCGCAGCGGAGCGGGGCTGCGCGGCGGCTGCGGGGCGGTCCGTAGCTGGTCGTGCCCAACAGCCCCGCGTCCCGCCAGGCCAGTTTGCTCGCGTGCGTGACCCGGGAGCGCTCCGCAGCCGTGGTGAGCTGGACGCGCTCTATCGCCACTCGCGGCCCAGTCCTCCAGCGCCATCAGGTAAATCCGGCGGATACGGAGCGTCAGGCCGGTGGCGATGGGCTTGGTCGCCGTCCCGAGCAGAGGTGGAATAGGCGGAGGGGGCGCTTGCGATCGGCGCCAGGAAGAAGATGGCGAGGGCCAGTTCGACGAGGCTTACCCCGGCGATCCAGCCCAGGACCCGCAGGGATCCACGCAGAGCCAGGCTGTACAGGGTGACCAGTGCGCTGACGCAGGCCAGCTGCCGAACTCCCCAGCGACCATTCGATGAGGGACACCAGACAACTCATCGGAGGTGGGGAAGGGCGGCATTCTCATCGGTCGGCGCTGCCGGGCGAGACGACCCATTCGGTGGGTTGGCCGGTGAGGGAGGCGATCATGTCGAAGTCGCCGTCGTAGTGGAGGACCGCCCGCCGGTGCAGTTCTGCCGTGGCGGCGATCAGCAGGTCGGGGAGGGACAGGGCGCGGTGGAAGCCCGCGTTGAGAGCGTGGCGCTGGACTTCCAGGGCGCGGGCGAAGGCGCGGTCGTCGGTGTGGAGGTAGTCGAAGGCGTGGAGCCAGGTGCTGATCCGTGTCGCCTCCGAGCTGTCCCGTGCGGAGTGGATCATCTCGTACTCGGTGGGCTGGCACACGGCGAGGAGGTAGCGCTCGTGCAGGGGCTTGAGTACGTCCTTGACGTTCGGCTTCGTCCAGCGGGCGAGGGCGGACTTGTCGATCAGGTAGCGGTCCTGCATCAGGCGGCCCGGCCTCCGTCGCGGTCGCCGTCGCGCTTGAGGGAGCCGTCCGCGTTGCGGGGCCCGGTGTTCTCGACGATCTCGCTGAAGTCGAGCTCGCCGGCCTCCATGGCGTCGAAGCCCTCTTGCCGAAGGTGCCTCTTGACGGCGTCTTCCATGGCTAGGCGGACGGCTTTGGCCTTTGTCTTGGTCCCGAAGATGCGCATGGCCTCGGTGACCATGTCTTCATCGAGGTCGATGACGGTTCTGGCCATGTGGAGATCCTCTCGGAGATGCTTCCGCTAGTGAAACGATACCATTCATCGGCTGTAGTAGATATCGTTTCGATCGGGGGTCCCCCCTCATGGATGGAGGCTGTGGCGTTCATGGTGGCATGCCGCGCGGTCACTCCTTGTGGATGATGGACATCGTCCTAATGTCAGGCTCCGCCCCTGTCGTGGGTTGCCTCAGAAGCGACGGGGTGGCGAGAGGCGGCTGGCCAAGCAGCCCCGTCGGTGGACAGCCGGTGGACAGACGCCTTTGGACGGTGCGTCACGGGGTGGCACAGGTCAACCTGGCGCACATGCTCTGATCAGCAAAAACGTCACCGGACAGCATGGCGAGGCACTGCATAACACGAGTGCTCGTGGTCTCGTAATGCGTAGGTCTCGGGTTCGAATCCCGAAGGCGGCTCCGGCAAAGGCCAGGTCACATAGCCCGTGACCTGGCCTTTTGTGTTACTCCGGGCATGACGCGTCGCACGGCCGGGGTGCCGCGAGACGGCTTGCGTGAGCGATGCGTGAGCGGAGCGGCTCGGAGCCCTACTTCTTGGGCTTCTTCCGCTTGCCCTTCTTCTTGGCCCTAGCCTCGGCTTTCGCCTTGGCCGCCGCCTTCTTGGCGGCCTTGCGGGCCTCCTCCGCCTCGGCCTTCCGCTGAAGCGGTACCAGTTTGGCGGTGGCCTCTGCGGTGCTCTTGCCGACGTGGGGGAGAACGCTCTGGTAGATGTCCCGCGTGATCCGGGTGTCGCTGTGCCCGAGCGTGTCCGACACGATCTTCACGTCGATGCCGGCGGCGAGCATGAGCGTGGCCGCCCCGTGCCGGAGGTGGCTTGCCGAGGGGCGAGCCGCTGTCGAGGCCAGCGAGCCGGACATGGCGCTGCTGTCGCGTGTCCTGGAGGGCCTGCGGACCTCTCTGTAACACCCCAAAAGACCCCGTCCGGTGTACCTGAAGAGCAGCTCCGGGCGGTACGGCGCCCGCTCGTGTCCCCCAGGGTGAGCCGGCGCCGCTCCAGATCCGCTGTCGGGAACCGACACAGCGGATCTACTCAAGACCTCTCGCTCTGGCCGAGCGGGAGCAAGCAGAGAGAACAGGAGTGCACGATGCCCGAGAACGTCGTCATGCAGCCCGCCGAGGACGGGCTGATCGTCTCCCGGAAGTCCATCGCCGCCGCCCGATCCCGCGCCGAGCAGCCGTCCGACGGCGGCTCGACCGGTGTCTCCGACTCCAACGACTGAGCGGAGCCGACAGAAGTGACCGCCTTCTCACAGGTGGTCGAACGCCTCGGTGGGGACTTCCCCACCGGGGCCTTCGGCTGCACTTACCGCACATGGCGCAGCGTCGCCGACTTCTCACCCATCCTGACGTGGGACGACCTCAACACCGTCATCGGCCGGGGACGCCTCGAACCGCCTCGCCTCCGCCTTCACCGAGAGGGGGGAACTCATCCCGCCGCAGCGCTACGCCACCGCCGTCACAACCCGCAGGAACGTGGTGTGGCAGCGCATCCAACCCTCTCGGCTGCACGAGCAACTCCACGACGGCGCCTCGCTGGTACTGGACGCTGTGGATGAACTCCACCAGCCCGCCGAACGCTTGGCCCATGGCCTCGAAGGCGTCTTCCGGAGCCGGGTCCAGATCAACATGTACGTCTCCTGGACCGCGACGGAGGGCTTCGGCACCCATTGGGACGATCACGACGTCATCGTGGTCCAACTCGAAGGGGCCAAGCGGTGGCGTCTGTACGGACCGACCCGAATCAATCCGCTCCACCGCGACACCGAAGCCCCGGAGCCCCCGGCAGACGAGCCCCTCGAAGAAGTCGTCCTGCGCGCCGGCGACATGCTGTACCTGCCCCGGGGCTGGTGGCACGCGGTGGCAGCCACCGAGGGACGCTCCCTGCACCTGACGTGCGGGCTCCAGACCACGACCGGCGCGGATCTGCTGGGCTGGCTCTCGGACCGGCTGCGGACCTCGGAAACCGTACGCGCGCACCTGCCCGTCTTCGCCCAGCCACAGGACCAAGCCGACTACCTCGAACTCCTCCGCAAGGAAGTCACGGACGCCCTCCACGACAGTGCGATTGCAGACTTCCTCATCGCGCGGGACGGCAACGAACCGGGCCGCCCCATGCCGTCACTGCCGTTCCTCGACGCCGTACCAGCGCGCGAAGACCTGCATGTTCGGCTCACCACCGCCCGGGCCCAGCTCACGGACAACGATCAGGGCCAGGTCGTGCTCGTTGAGTGGACGTTCGCCCCGCCCGTGCACGCCGTGCTGTCCCCGCTCCTCGACGGCTCCTCGGTGCCGCTCGGGCACCTCGCGGAAACAAGCGGGCTCACCGTCGGACAGGTCGCCGGGCTCATCACCGAACTGGTCAACGCAAACATCGCGGCGGTGAGCGAGCCGTGAGCCCCGACCTCGCACTGGGAACCTACCGGTGTCGGGACATCCCGCAGGCGGCCGTCCACGCGGTCGCCTGCGGGGGAACTTGGATCGACACCGCCCCCAACTACCACCACGGCCGCGCCCAGACCCAGCTCCAGCCTGTGCTCGCCGGAAACCCGGACCTGCGGGTGTCGACGAAGGTCGGCTTCTTCACCCCCGACATCGCGACAGCCGCCAGGGGCGCCGGCGTTCTCACACCGGCCGAAGCCGCCTCAGGCCAGTGCCTCACTCACCGCTACGTCGCCTGGCAGAGCCGCCGCACTACCGCAGAGCTGGGCCGTACGCCGGACATCGTGTTCGTCCACAACCCGGAACGAGCCGCCCGCCCTCACGACGCCATCGCCAGCGCCTTCACCGCTCTCGAAGTCGAAGCCCGCGCCGGACGGATCGGAGGCTACGGCGTCGCCACCTGGACCGGCTTCGAAGGCACGTTCAGCGTCGCTGACCTTCTCGACATCGCTACCCGTTGCGGAGGTCCCGGCCATCACCTGGCTGCCGTCCAGCTCCCTGTCTCGCTGGTCGTACTCAAGCCGGTCGCGCAGGCACTGGACGGCACCGGCCCTCTCGCCGAGGCGACCGCGGCTGGCCTGGACACCTTCGTTTCCGCGCCTTTGCATGGCGGAGAGCTCCCCGCCATGGTCACCGACGAACTCGCCCACCTCATTGACCCAGGCTCCACGCCGGCCGAGGCCGCGCTGCGTGTCACCGCGTCCGCCCCAGGGGCGAAACGCATCCTCCTGGGATCCGGGCGTGCGCAACACTGGGAGGCCGCCCAGCGCGTCCTCGCTCTGCCTCCGCTCCCGGACAAGACCCTGCATGAGGTGATCGATGTTCTCGGCGCCTGACGACGCCACCGCCCAGCGCATGCGTACCGCCAGGGCTTTCGCGTGCACCACTCTCACCCTGACCGACCTCGCCGAGGAACCCATCTGGGGCTACGCCGGCCGGACCCTCTCCGGTGCCGTTGCCGGTGCGCAGGGCACCGGCTGGCTCCGCCTCGTCGCCGAGCGCCCCGACAAGGCGCACGGGAAACTCTGGGACGGCCCGAAGACCGCCCAGCAGATGCTGCCTCCCGAGATCCCCCGTCCCGTCCTCCACCAAGTCCACGACCGGCAGGCCGTCGGCTGGGCGTACCGGGCGGAGCTGTACCAGCACACGGACGCCACCGTCATCTCCCGCTCACCGGTCCTCGAACACGATCCAGCCCTCCCCGATGCATGGTGGGCGCAGCTTCGAACCGGCCTCGACGCCCTTGCCGAAGCGGCCACCGAACGCATTGCCGTTCGCGAGGAGTACATCCGCCGGGCTGTCCCTCAATACACGGGGCGTGACGTCGGTGACATCGAATGGTCCACCGCCCACGGCGACTTCCACTGGTCCAATCTCGGCGGCCCCGACCTCACCATCCTCGACTGGGAAGGCTGGGGGAGGGCCCCGATTGGCTTCGACGCCGCCCAGCTCCACCTCTACTCGCTCCCCAGCCCTACCACGGCCGCCCGTATTCGCCAGACCCTTGCCCACGTCCTCGACACACCGGCCGCACGCGTGGCAGAACTGACCATCTGCGCCCAGGTACTCCAGGCCGCCGACCGCACGCCGTTCTACAGGGATCTGGCGGGGCCGGTGAAGGGGTACCTGGACACGACATACGAGAGGACGAGGTGAAAGTGGCGCATCGCAAAACCGACGGTCAGCCCCAAGCTCTCCCGCCCGCCCTCGAGTCCATGACCCTGCTCGTCGCGGCCGTCATCGTTCACGACAGGGCCACCAACCGCGTCGTCCTTCTCCAGCGCAGCCAGAACGCCAAGTTCGCGCAGGGCATGTGGGACCTCCCGGTCGGCAAGAGCGAGCCCGGCGAGCCGATCACCGAGACAGCCGTGCGCGAGCTGTATGAGGAAACCGGCCTGACCGTGAAGCCGGAGTCCTTGAGGGTCGCCCACATCATCCACGGCGCCTGGGGCGTGGAGGCTCCCAACGGCTTCCTCACTGTGGTCTTCGCCGCTTATGAATGGACCGGCGAACCCGAGAACCGCGAACCGCGCAAGCACGCCCAGGTCCGATGGGTCGACGCCGACGCCATCCCGGAGGAGTTCGTGAACACCACCGCCAACGCTCTCCACCGCTATCTCCAGAGTGGCCCTCAGGTATCGCTCGACGGATGGAAGTAGCGGCAGTCCAGTAGTGGCTGGAGTCGTAGCCCGAGCCTCTGACTGCCGTTTACATACCCATCACCCTCCCGCCGAGGTGGACGTCGGCGGGAGGGTGTGAAGCGGAGAGGGGTGACTCAGCCGGGCAGCATCTGATGGTGACGACCGAGGCCCGCAGGCGCTTCGTGGCCCTGCCTGGAGCTTCGGCATCCTCGGCTGCCAGGATCGGGCCATGAAGCACCCGCCCAAGGCGAACGAGCCGGTGGACTCAGTCCTCGCGTGGTTCAGTCTCGCGCTGTCCGTGATGTTGTTGATCGTCGGCGTGGACATGTACCGCGACGGCGAGTGGTCGGTGCTCGCCATCGGGGCGATCATGGTCGTGGTGAGCCTGTACCAACTGCGTCGCAGTTCCGCTGTCCGCCGCGATCAGGGCGAAGACGAGTCCTAAGGCCTGTCGTTTCGATCATGCCGCAGCGCGGCATCGCCCAGCGCATCGCCCGCACAGGCACAGGGTCCTTGCCCGGGGAGGTACCGGCCACTGTGCCCGGGAGTCAACGGCGTTGCCGGGTGGCAGGGTCGGCGTCCGCAGTCGCCGACTCCGGAGATCCCCACGGTGCCTCCAGTGCGGCCCGAAGTGCGGTGACGGTATCCGCACCGACGCGCCCGGCGAGCGCGTCTTCGAGCCCGGCCAGCATCTCCATCGTCTCCGCGCGGCGCCGGACACCGGCTGCCGTGAGGAGTACGAGCTTGGACCGGGCGGACCGCGGATCGCTCTCCACGGTCACCGCGCCGAGGGCGACGAGTTCATGGACCCACTGGTGCGCAGTGGGGGCGCTGACGCCCAGACGCCGGGCCAGCTCGGCGATGCTCGCCCCCTCTGACGGGAGCTGACTCAGCAGGGTCACGTGTGCCGAACTGATGGCCGACCCGTCTTCCTGGGCCTCGAACGCAGTGGTCAGGGCGGTTCGGAACCAGTTGTGTGCGCGCCACAGCAGCCGGATGAGCGGCTCGGATTCAGACGGGGAGGAGGACATGTGGTTCTGCTTTCCCAGTGGGGCGGTCGGTTCGGCGCGGTCTGTCGATCGTAAGCCGGTCAGACCTGGTGCCCAACATCACCGGGGTTTCCGAGACCATCCTTCATTAGGTAGCCTATGATTAGGCTACCTAATGCTGGGCTCGATCGATCCCAGCCCCAGCCCCATGTCCCCGATTCGCATAAACCGATGGAAAGGCAGGACGATGACGACAGGACCGTCTGTATCCCCCCTCGCAGCGGGCACCTCGCGGCCCCGCCCGCAGCCGCCCAGGCCGCCGCCTCCACGTCGGCCGGGACCGCCGCCGGCCGTCCGGGGCGCGGCATGAAGGTGATCGCAGTCGAAGAGGCGTTCTCCGTTCCGGAGCTGATCCCGTGGCCGGGCGAGGCCCCTATGCCCCCCGGCTGGGGGCAGGAGTGGGGGCGCCGGCTCGCGGACTTCACGGAGTTGCGGCTGGCGGACATGGACGAGCACGGGGTGGACATGCAGGTCCTGTCGCTCACCTCACCCGGCGTTGAGGCCATCGAGGACCCCTCCGCGGCCGTGGCCGCGGCCCGCCGGGTCAACGACCACCTGGCCGACGTGGTCGCCGCCCACCCGACACGGTTCGCCGGCTTCGCCGCCCTGCCGTTGCAGGACCCGCAGGCCGCCGTGGTCGAGCTGCGCCGGGCGGTGGAGCAACTGGGCCTCAAGGGGGTCCTGCACAACGACCACGTCCAGGGCCACTACCTCGACGAGCCGCAGTTCCGGCCGGTGTGGGCCGAGCTTGAACGGCTCGGCGTGACGCTCTACCTCCATCCCGCGCTCGTCCCTGCCGATCAGTGGCGGGTGTTCCAGGGGCATCCCGTGCTGAGCGGGCCGTCCTGGGGATGGACAGCGCAGGTCGGCGCACACGCACTTCGCCTGATCTACGGCGGAGTGTTCGACGAGTTCCCCGGGGCCTCGGTGACGCTGGGGCACATGGGAGAGCTGCTGCCTTTCCAACTGGCCCGGCTCGACAGCCGCTACCACCAGGCCGACCCCAAGGGCAGGCCACGCCGACTGCCCTCCCACTACCTGCGGCACAACCTCTACGCGACCACCAGCGGCGTCTTCTCGCACGCGGCCCTCCTCGGAGCTGTCCACGCCATCGGCGCCGACCGGCTGCTGTTCGCCGTCGACTACCCCTACGAATCAACGGCCGAGGCAGTCGAGTTCCTCCGCACAGCGCCGTTCTCCCGTGCCGACCTCAAACGCATCGCACACGGCAACGCGGAACGCCTGCTGAACCTCTGACCAGGCACGAGTGCGCAAGCATACCGAGTTCGAAGAGGCCAACCAGTGAGCCTGACCAACGAGAGGAACGAGGACGTGGACACTGCGACGGTGTAGCGATTGCTGGACGAATCGGAGCTGCGGAAGCTGATACAGGCGGTGCCGCGAATGCTCGATGAAAGGGATTTCGACGGCTACGGTGCACTGTTCACCGAAGACGCTGTGATGGAGATCGGCAGGGAAGTCCGCCGCGGTCGACAAGCGATCGCCGACGGCCCCAAGCGCGATTTGCCCTCCCGCTACGAGGCGACGTTTCACCACATGGGCCAGATCTACATCGAGGTCGACGGGGATGAGGCAACGATCCTCACCTACCAAGTTGCGTATCACCTCCCGAAAGTCTCGGAGCCGATGACGCACGAGGACGCCGGTGGCAAGTACCACGCCGTCGCCCGGCGAACCGAGAACGGCTGGCGAATCGCGCGACTCCGTCTCGAAATCGTCCTGACCCAAGGGGCTTCCCTGAGCCTCGACGTCTAGTCGGTTTCGATTGGATCATCGGGCAGACCACAGGAAGATACCCGCGACATGGAGTCCGGCCAGGTAGATGATCGCGGTCTTCTCGTAGCGGGTCGCGATGCCGCGCCACTGCTTGAGGCGGTTGATGCACCGCTCGACGGTGTCGCGCTGCTTGTAGGTCTCGCGGTCGAAGGCCGGTGGTCTGCCGCCCCGGCTGCCCCTTCGCAGCCGGTGGCCGCGCTGGTCCGCCGGGACGGGAATCACTGCCCGGATGCCGCGCTTGCGCAGGTGCCCGCGAATGGCGCGCGACGAATACGCCTTGTCGGCCAGGACGACGTCCGGCCTGGTGCGGGGCCGTCCACGCCGGCGGGGAACGCGCGGACGCCTCATCACCTCGCCGAAGGCGGGTGCGTCACCGGCCTGTCCGGCGGTGAGATGGAAGGCCAGAGGCCGGCAGCGGCCATCGGCTGCGAGGTGGATCTTTGTGGTCAGCCCGCCGCGGGACCGGCCGATGGCGTGGTCGGCCGGTTCGCGTGAACCCGAGGCGCTGGGCGGCCTTGATCACCCGCAGCGCGGTCACCGCGTCCTCTCCGTACAAGCGGTGACCGCCGTTGCTGCGCTCCGGCTCGGCCAGCAGCCCGCGCCGCTCGTAATAGCGCAGGGTCTGGACGTTCACCCCGGCCGCCTCGGCAACCTGCCCGCTGCGCAGTCCCGCGTTCACTGCTGCGTCCCGGCGGTCCATGTGGCGAGAGCGTCCAGGACCGTCTCGTGCGCCGGGTCCACCGCAATGTCCAGGCCGATCAGGTTCTCGCTGGGGGTGGTGGTGAAGGTGAAGAAGGAGCAGCAGCCGCTCTCACGTGCCACCAGGTCCCGGACTCGCTCCTCTACGCCCGGGCCATCGGCCAGTTCCAGGCGCAGCCGCAGAGGCGCGGGCCTTGACGACGAGGCCAGCCGCTCGGAGATCAACGCGTCCCACTCCGCCACCCGCAGGGGCCGCTCGTCGGTGGGCAGCGTGCAGGACTGCGGCACCCACGCCAGATCGCTCATCGCACTCACTCCCGTCGTTACGTCCCCGTGGGCGGGACACCTCCGACGGTAAACCTGTACCTGAGTATCGGTTGCAAGCCCGGGCACGGATTTGGTGGGGAGATCTACTGAGCCAGGGCTGCGGCCGACCACCCCACACGGCGATGGCCTGGCGGCGCAGACGAGGGCGCCGCCTGTGATGGGGAACAGCGACCGCAGGGAATGCCGGGCATCTGCGCTGCTGAGCCGGTCAGGAACCGCGCGGTCCGTCACCCGGATCTGCGGTAGCGGTGACTCCTGCAGTGATACGCCGGTAGGCGGCGCGTGCGTTGGTCAGGCGGGCCAGGGCCGTACCGATGAGGGCGGCGGCGAGTAGGCAGGTCAGCCAGAACGTGTCGCGGTGTCCGGTCCAGGTGAGGATCCCGGCGGGCGGGATGGCGAAGCCGTTGAGGAACAGCCAGCACAGTACGGCGGTCCCGGGGGCGGCGGTGAAGCGTGCGCACAGCCCCAGGAGGGCGGCCAGCAGGGAGAGTACGGCCAGGGCGAGCCCTGGGCGGCCCGGGCCCACGAGGGTGTTGAGAAGAGCCACCAGCACTGCCGCGCCGCCGAACGCCCCGACCCACACCAGCGGGGTGGCGACGGGCTGGGGGACTGGGCGCGCCCCAGTGCTGAGGGACACCCACTCGATCATGCTGACGCTTCCTTCCGGTTCTCCGTGGCGCTGGTGAAATGAGCAACGCCGATCGTCCGGTGGCCGTGGGTTGCAGGCCCTGGGCACGGATTGTCCCACCGCCGTTGCGAGCGGGCTCCGACGGCCGCCTCCGGGGTGCTCGCTAGGGTGGCACCGACGGTTCTCTAAAGAAACAGTCAAACAAGACAGCCACACAGGAGGACAGCCGTGGGCGCTGCGCGGATGAGCAGTACGCCGTTGCCGGGGATCGGCGTGCGCTACGACCTGACCACGCGGGAGCAGCGCCGCTTGTCGGTGGTCGCGCACCGGGACGGGTCGCGGACCTTGAGCGCGTACCAGCAGGATGACCCGGACGCGTGCGCGCTGTCGGTGCGGCTGACGTCCGGGGAGGCGGCGACGCTGATCGACGCGCTGATGCCAGCCCACCACAGCCCGAACCTGCTCTCCACTACCGAGTTGGGTCTGGTGGCCGAGCGCATCGAACTGTCCGCCACCTCCCACTGGAACGGGCGGCTGCTGGGCGACACCCGGATGCGTACCGAGACCGGCGTGTCCATCGTGGCAGTACTGCGTCGCGCCGAGGCGATCCCCTCCCCGGGGCCGGACTTCCGGCTGGCGGGGGGCGACACCCTTATCGTGATCGGCACCCGCGAGGGTGTGGAGGCTGCTGCCGCGATACTCGGGCGGGAGTGACGGTCGTGCACTCCTCCGCGGTCTTCCTGATCGAGTTCGGCGCGATCATCCTCGGTCTGGGACTGCTGGGCCGGTTCGCCGGACGCTTCCAGTTCTCGCCGATCCCGCTGTACCTGCTGGCCGGGCTCGCATTCGGCGAGGGCGGATTGCTGCCCCTCGGCACGAGTGAGGAGTTCGTGGCAATCGGCGCCGAGATCGGCGTGATCCTGCTGCTGCTCATGCTCGGCCTGGAGTACACGGCCAGCGATCTGGTCTCCAACCTCAGGACCCAGTACCCGGCCGGTCTCGTCGACGCCGCGTTCAACGCCGTGCCCGGCGCGGCCATGGCGCTGCTGCTGGGATGGGGGCCGGTGGCAGCCGTGGTGCTCGCCGGCGTCACCTGGATCTCGTCCTCCGGGGTGATCGCCAAGGTCCTCGGTGACCTGGGCCGGCTGGGTAACCGCGAAACGCCGGTCATCCTTAGCATCCTGGTGCTCGAAGACCTCTCCATGGCGGTCTACTTGCCGATCATCACCGCTCTGCTGGCCGGAACGAGTCTCGCGGCGGGCAGCGCCACACTGGCCATCGCGCTCGGCGTCGCCGGAATCGTGCTCCTGGTGGCGGTGCGCTACGGGCGGCACATCTCGCGCTTCGTCTCCAGCGACGACCCCGAGAAACTGCTGCTGGTGGTGCTGGGCCTGACTCTGCTCGTCGCCGGCCTGGCCCAGCAACTGCAGGTATCGGCCGCCGTGGGTGCGTTCCTGGTCGGCATCGCCCTGTCCGGCGAGGTCGCCGAGGGCGCGCACAACCTGCTGGCGCCGCTGCGGGATCTGTTCGCGGCGGTGTTCTTCGTCTTCTTCGGCCTGCACCGATCCATCCAGCATCCCGCCGGTCCTCCTCCCGGCGCTCGCCTTGGCCGTCATCACCGCCCTCACGAAGATCGCCACCGGCTACTGGGCCGCCCGCCGGGCCGGGATCTCCGCCAAGGGCCGATGGCGTGCAGGCGGCGCCCTGGTCGCACGCGGCGAGTTCTCCATCGTCATCGCCGGACTGGCGGTCACGGCGGGCATCGAACCTTCCCTGGGCCCCCTGGCCACGGCGTACGTGCTGATCCTGGTGATCCTGGGCCCGCTCACCGCCCGCTACACCGAGCCGGTAGCCCTCCGTCTGGTGGGCCGCCTGGGCAAGGCCGCACCGACGGGGCAGGTGCCGAGCGACGGCGAGACGTCGCTGACGGCGCCTTCCGAAGTGGTGGACGATCAGGGCGCGGTCGGACGGTCATGAGTGGGGACAGCTGGGCGGCGCTGACGCAGCGGGACATGGTCCTGCTGCGACCGTGTGCTCCGGCGCGGCCGTGCGGGCAGCCGCGACGCACCGGACGCCGCGCCCATGTGCTCGGTTCTGCCGTGCTCAGCGGTGAGCGTGCGCGGCCTCGGCGGGCTCGGACACCGCCGTCGCGGCCGACGCCTCGCGCGGCGGGCGGCGGGTGAGGCGGCGAGCCAGGGGCTCGGTCCAGCGGGCAGCCAGTGGCCCGAGGACGACCAGGATCAGGACGTAGGCGGTGGCCAGTGGGCCGATGCGCGGTTCGACGCCGACCGCGAGTCCGGCGATGACGATGGAGAACTCGCCCCGCGCCACCAGTGTTCCGCCCGCGCGCCAGCGGCCCTTGGCCGAGATCCCGGCACGGCGGGCGGCCCAGTAGCCCGTGGCGATCTTCGTCAGGATGGTGACGGCGGCCAGAGCGAGAGCGGGCACCAGTACGGGCGGGATCTCGGCGGGATCGGTGTGCAGGCCGAAGAAGACGAAGAACACTGCGGCGAACAGGTCCCGCAGCGGGGTGAGGAGGTTGCCGGCGCCCTCGGCGACCTCGCCGGACAGGGCGATGCCGACCAGGAACGCGCCGACCGCCGCCGACACCTGGAGCTGCTGGGCGATGCCCGCGACGAGCAGGGTGAGGCCGAAGACGACCAGCAGGAGCATCTCCGCGCTGTCGGAGGAGACCGCACGGCTGACCAAGCGGCCGTGGCGCAAGGCCACGTACAGCACGGCGCCGACCGTGCCCAGGGCAATCAGGAGAGTCACGGCGCCGCCCGCCAGGCTCACCCCGGCCAGCAGGGCGGTGAGGATCGGCAGATAGACGGCCATGGAGAGGTCTTCCAGGACCAACACGCCGAGTACGACCGGGGTCTCGCGGTTACCGAGCCGGCGCAGATCGCCGAGCACCTTGGCGATCACCCCGGATGACGAGATCCAGGTGACACCGGCCAGCGCGACGGCCGCCACCGGGCCCCAGCCGAGCAGCAGGGCCATCGCGGCACCGGGCGTGGCGTTGAGGACGAAGTCGACCGCGCCGGAGGGGTATTGGGTCTTGAGGGTGGTGACGAGTTCGGAGGCGCTGTACTCCAGGCCGAGCAGGAGCAGCAGGAGTATGACGCCGATCTCGGCCCCAGTGGCGACGAACTCCTCACTGGCCTGCAGGGGCAGGATGCCGCCATGGCCGAAGGCCAGTCCGGCGAGCAGATACAGGGGTATGGGCGAGAAGCCCACCCGTCCGGCGAGGCGTCCCAGCAACCCGAGGGCGAGGATGATCGCCCCGAGTTCGATGAGCATGGCGGTGGTGTTGTGCACGGGCGTCTGACCTCCGTGGATCGGTTCGGTGGCGGCGTCTGTGCCTGTTGCGGGTGCCGGCGGTTCGGGCTTGAGCCCCGGACGGGCCTTGGGTGCCATTGCGGGTACGCGAGTAACCGTTCGGGCCGGTCGGCTTCGCATCGTCTTGCGGCAAGACGGTGCTGAGGGTCGTGTGTGCGAGCCGAGCGAAACGGCTCGGTGAGAAGCGGGGCGGGGCTGCGTCCTTGCAGCGGGCTCGGGGGGTCGGCAGGAGATCCGGACCGCGTGGTGCCGTGCGACCAGCCGTGTCGCGGCCGCTTGTCCCCGTCGGGCGGGGCGCCCGTCAGCGCGCCGAGCGGCCGTTCAAGCCGGTGGCGCTGTCGGTATCAGGGACGCCGTCGCGGGCGGGGTTCTCGACGCGCGCAGGGACGTTGTTGCGTACGCGGATGACCCGACCCATGTCACGCCCCCATCCCATCGGCCCGAAAACAGCAACACCACCCCAACGCCTGAGCGACCCCTCGCTCAACAGAGCGTAAGGGCTCGGTAAAGAATTCTAGCGCACCCCAAATGCCGGTAATCATACGGAAATTGCCGTATCGGCATGAGGCGGGCGCATGGTCAGCACATCACCCCGTCAGCACAGGGGCCGGTACGCGCTGGTCTCGGGGTGCCTCTGATGGCGCCTCAGTCGCCGTTCGCAGCAGGGCGGTTCCACTCGGCGGTGGTCCTGGGGTCGCCATGCTCGGCCTCCCGATCGCACGGAGGCCGCGCTCGGCGGCTTCGGTGGCGACGATCCCGGCGAGCAGGACGACCCCGCAGACCAAGAGCATCGCGTACAGCTGCCGCAGCGTCACCGGCGGACCCAGCCGCTGCCGCAGGGGCCCGGTCCGGCGCGTCAGCGGAAAGGAGGGCTGCGGCGCCCTGCTCGCACGCGATGCGGGTCGAACAACTGGACGGCGATGCCGGTGAGGACCAACCCCGTGGCGATGAGCAGCCCGTTGGCCAGAACAATGCCGGTGACCAGTACGGCCACGGCGACCACGAGCTCCCACCAGGCACTGGTGTACCGGTACTCGCGAGGCCGGGCGGGGCGTCCAGCCCCGAACGCCCGGGCGAAGCGGGGATCATCACGCGCAAGTCGTTCTTCTAGGGCGGCCAAGTATTCGTCGTCGGACTGGGGCACGGCTCCTCCTTCCCGGAACACGTCGCCGTCCTGGAACGGGTTGAGGCGGTGGGCGGCTGGGGCCAAAGGTGTTTCCTCGGGCGCCGGGCGCCGGGCGCCGGGCGCCGGGCGCCGGGCGCCGGACGTCGGGCGCCGGACGCCGGGCGTCGTGCACAGGTCAGGGTGAGGACAACTCGGCACTCAGACCCGCTCAGCACCGCATACGACCCCCGCTGCGGCACACGGCTCGCAGCAGCGCCCAGCCCAGCGTCAGCAGCCGACCGCGACCTCAGGCCGCCGCCGTCACAGGGCACCGAACCGTCCGCACACGGCCACGGCCGTATCACCCGGCCTCCCGTGTTCCCCTTCCCGCCATCAGGCCCAACACCCAACCTTTCCTGGTGGCGGAAACGCACAAACCCTTGCTGGAGGACCTGCACAAACACCGCCACCCACATCCAGCAGCCGTGCACGGCTGTCGGTCGCGCCCGGCGGGTGCGCACGAAGATGGGTGGGAGGGGGGACGGCGCACGACTCACCGGGTGACGCTCGCGCTGGTCAGGTACTGCCGTCTCGTGTGTCGGGCGCTGGCCGAGGCCGGGACGGGGCTGGGCCTGCCAGACGGGTGAGGACCGGGCCCACGAGGGCGAGGATGAAGACGTACGTGGTCACCAGCGGGCCCAGAGTGTCGTGCAGGGCGCCGACCAGCCCGACGATCACCAGGGAGAACTCGCCGCGGGCGATGAGCGCGGTCCCGGCACGCAGCTGCCCGCGGCGGCCCACCTGGTCACGCATGGCGGCGTACCGTCCAGTGAGGATCTTCGTGACCACGGTGACCGCGGCGAGCGCGAGCGCTGCCGGGAGGGCGGGCAGCAGGTCGACAGGGTCGACGGACAGCCCGATGGCCAGGAAGAACACGGCGGCGAAGAGGTCACGCAAGGGGCTGAGCACGGCCCGGGTACGGGTGGCGGTCTCACCGGTCAGGGTGAGACCGACCAGGAAGGCGCCGACGGCGGCCGAGGCATGGACGAACTCGGCCAGAGCAGCGACGATCAGCGTGAGGCCGAGCACCCGCAGCAGCAGTTGTTCGGCGTCTGGGTGGGCGATGAGCTTGCCCAGGTGGTGCCCCCACCGGTAGGAGACGGCGAAGGCGGTGAGCACGGCGCCGACCGCGGCGAGCACACCCAGCATCGCCTGCCACCACTGGCCGCCGGAGGCGAGCACGGCGAGGACGGGCAGGTAGAGGGCCATGGCGCAGTCCTCCATGACCAGCACCGACAAGACCGCCGGTGTCTCCCGGTTGCCCAGTCGGCGAAGGTCGGTGAGCAGGCGGGCGATGATGCCGGAAGAGGAGATGTATGTGGCGCCGGCCAGCGCGAGAATGCCGACGCCGTCCATGCCGAGCAACACCCCGGCCACCGCACCGGGTGCGGCGTTGAGTACGAGATCGACCAGAGCCGATGGCACGTGCCTGCGCATACCGACCGCGAACTCGGTCAGGGAGAACTCCAGGCCGAGCGTCAGCAGGAGCAGCACCACCCCGATGGCGGCGCCTGTCTCGACGAATTGCCCCGCTGCGGGGACGGGGGCCACGCCCCCTTCGCCGACCGCCAGCCCCGCCAGCAGATACAGCGGAATGGGCGAGAGGGTGAAGCGCCGCGCCAATGTCCCGAGCACGCTCAGGGCGGCGAGGAGCAACCCCAGCTCCAGCAGCAACGCGACCGGTGTACGCACGGGGCTCAGCCCTGGACGATGCGTGCCACGCCCGTGATGCCCTCGTGGGTACCGATCACGACCAGGACGTCCCCGCCCCGGAGAACCTCCTGAGGCGTGGGAGAGGCGATCACATCCTCACCCCGCACCACCGCGACGATCGACGCCCCGGTCTGAGTCCGTGCCCGCGTCGCGCCCAGGGGCCGGCCGTCATACGCACTTCCCGCGCCCACCCGGACCTGCCCGGACACCAGTCCCGGAACCTCCTTCGTCAGGTCGGCGAACCGCTCCGCGATTCGCGGCGCGCCCAGGATCTCCGCGACCGTGTCGGCCTCTTCGCTATTGAGCTCAAGAACCGGACGACCTTCATCCGGGTCCTCTCCCGCATAGACCACCAGCTCGAAGTCCCCCGTGCGCCGTGCCACCACCCCCACCCGCTCGCCCCGGTGATTGGTGAACTCATAGCGCAGGCCCACACCGGGCAGCAGCACCTCGGTGACATCCATCCCCCCATCATCGAGTGAGATCACGGAAACGGCATCCGAGGAGGCCATGCGGGAAGAACGACTCAGCACCGACAGCCGCGAGGACGTACGACTGCGTCTCCTCGGCGAATTCGCCCTCAGCGCTTGGCGCTGTGGCGCCCGCAACTGGGTCGCCGGCCGCAGCCCTGATCAAGTGCCTTTGGGTCGTGGGCCAGACGGTCGAACAGCGTGACGTAGTGGTCGATCACCGCGGCGTTCGTCTGGGGCTTCTGAGCCGTCTCGGTCATTGCCGTACCTCTTCGTCTCTTACGGGCACCGGATACGCTCCGGTCGGGTTTCCAAGGGCCCGGACCACAGCGGATCATGACCGTGTCACCGACGCCGGACAGCAAGCGGCGGCCGCATCGAGAAAGTCGATACGGCCGCCGCTGCCGTGACGAGGTTCCGTCGCCCGACGGTGATGCCGGGATGACGAGAATCAGACGCCGTAGGGGTTTTCGATGACGAAGACCCAGTCGCCCTCGGTCGTCCTTCTCATCACCTCGACCGACTTTCCTTCCACGGTGCCGCTCTCGCTCGTGATCCGCCAGGACACCTGGACCATCGCCAGGTCGCCGTTCTGATGGACCGACGTGGCCCCCATCTCAATGGTGCTGGGCGAGGCGAGGTAGGACTTCAGCGCTTCCTTGATGCTTTCCCTGCCGTAGACGGGCTCCTGTCCCGGTCCCGGTACGAACATGGCGTCTTCGCCGAACAGGGAACCCAGTCCGTCGAGGTCCTGGTCCTTGAGGTACTGGGCGAAGCGCTCGTGCACGACTTCCGGTGTCATGTTCTTTCCTTTTCTTTTCT
>NZ_LLZG01000001.1 GCF_001509475.1 Streptomyces regalis | reverse complement strand
GCCCGCCGCCCTCACAGCCCTCCAGGCTCGGGTTCGAGCTCAGACCAACAACCTCAACAGCATGATCAAGACGACGTGTTAATGATCTGCAAGCCCTTAGGCACGGTCACGGGCCGTCGGCCGGCACTGAATGCCCCCGACGCCTCCAGCAGGAGCCACGCGCGCGCCGCCAGACGCCTGGCCTTTGACCGTGCTCCCTCGACCTTCGCCGACGTCGTCCCAAGGCCCAGCTGAACCGCGATCTCCTTGGCCTTCACCGGTCCCCTGCCTGCTGATCGTTGTTCAGCCAACACGCCCAGAATCCGCTGGTAGCCCGGCGCCGGCACGGTCACCGGCAAACCCTCCCGCCAGGGCGGGACCGTCGAGCTTGGCATCGGCACGGCCGCCGACGTTTCCTGCTCCGCCTGGGCCTCGGTCACGGCAGTGGACTCGGCCGCGGACAGGGCCAGGGCCTCGACCAGTTCCTCCCGCGCGATCACCCGCCGGTCCAGCTCGAATTCCACGGTCTCCAGCACCTCAGCCAGCCGCGCGCACGGAGGCGGTGGCGATCGCCTGTCGGGACGGGCCTGATCACCCGCGAGGAGACGGTCGGCTGACTCCCCGTCGCCCGCATCAGCCGATGGTGTCGCAGTCCAGGGCGGTCAGGTCGACAGCATCGGCCATCGCCTGCATCCCCTTGTCGTTGGGGTGGATGTGGTCGCCGCCGTCGAGAGCCGGAAGCATGCGTGCGGGGTCGTAGGGGCTGCGCAGGATGCGGTCGAAGTCGGTCACGGCGTCGAACGCACCGCTGGTGCGGATGAAGGCGTTCACCTCCTGGCGCACGGCCTCGGCGGCCGGGTCCCATTCGTGCCAGCCCTTGAACGGCCCGACGGTCGCGCCGACGACGCACTTGCCGGCCGTGTGCACCCGCTCGACGATCTCGCGGTAACCGTCGATCAGGTCCTCGGCCGTGACGCCCGTATGGGCCTTGATGTCGTTCACGCCCTGGAACAGGAACACGGTCCCCACGCCCGGCTGGGACAGGACATCCCGCTCCAGCCGGTTCAGTGCACTCTGGGCGGGGTTGTCCGCGAGGACCTTGTTCCCGGCGATGCCCTCGTTGGCCACGCCCTTCACCGCCGTGTCCGCCCGTTGCAGGCGGCGGGCCAGGTAGTCGGGCCAGCGGCGGTTCAGGTCGGTGGTGGACTGCCAGCCGTCGGTGATGGAGTCACCGAGGGCGGCCACCGCTCCGGTGCCCGCGGGGACGTGTACGGAGACGGCGTCGAGGTAGAACCAGGAGCCGGTCGGGACGGTCCAGGCGGCACCGCTCTCCTCGGCGGTGTGGTCGCCCTGGGTGGCGTACGACTGCTGCAGGGCCATCCAGTGACCGCTCGCGGGTCCACCCGCGTCCGGGCTGTGCAGGCTGACGACGAGGTCGGTCGCGGCGGGCAGCCTGCCGGGCAGCGGGTCGCTCCACACGGTGCTGCCGGCGGGCACGGTGACCGTGCGCTCGCCGCCGAAGGCCAGCCGCCGGTTGCTGCCCGGCCGCAACTCGGCGCCCTCCTGCTGGATGCCCGCGTAGACGCTGTCGAAGGTGATCGGCCGGTCCCCGAAGGCGTTGGAGAGCCGGATCCGCAGGTCGGTTCCGCCCACGCTGGTGTGCACGACGAGCCGGTAGCTGCGGCCGGCGATGCCGTCGCCCATACGGTCGGCGCTCGCCGCCCAGGTGACGACGCCGCTGGGGCCGGCGGTTGCCTCGGCGGTCGGGGACTGGCAGGCGACGACCGTCAACAGGACGGCGGCGAGCGGAAGTTCGGCCCTCACCTGGCGAAGTCCTTCAGCGTGAAGGAGGCGCCGCGCCTCATCGTGACCGTGCGCGACACACCGCCGTACGCGACCGTCGTGGTGCGGCCGCCGACGCTGTGGATGCGGGCCTCGGTCGGTCTCCCGTCGCGCCGGCGCAGGTCCACCTCGAAGCCGCCGCGCGCGGCCACGCCCCGGACGAAGCCCGAGCCGGCCCAGGGGTCGCGAAGCGCCGGGAGGAGTTCGATGTGCCCCGGCCGGGAGTACGGGAGGTTGGGTGCCGTGCCGTGGCTGCCGCCGGTCGACGGGCGGAGTTTGCTGACGACCAGTTGGCAGGCCTTCTGCGTTTCCTTCAGACGGGCCCAGCACTGACTGCGCCAGGCGTTGGCCCAGCCGAAGCTCTCCGTGGCGCGCGCGATGAGCAGGGCGGCGATGAGCAGGGCGGTGGCGCCGGCCACGATGTCGGCCGGGGTGGAGCCGTCGGGGCGGATACGGTCGCCGGGGAACAGGCCGACGAGCGGGGACAGGTGCCGGTGTGTGATCTCGCCGAGGTTGTCGGGGGACATCCACTCCTCCAGCCGGCCGGTGCTCGGGCTGACCTGTGGCAGGTAGAGCTTTCTGCGCAGTGAGGCGATCGTATCCGCGTAGTCAATGTCCGTCCGCAGCTCGGCCGCCGCGGTGCAGTAGTTCCCGAACAGCGCCCACACCGGTTCCTGGGCGTGGGTGATGCCCTGGGCAGGATGGAGGTGAGCAGCCGGGCCTCCCGGGACTCGCAGGCGCCCCCCCAGTCGTCGCCCGCCGGGTGCCACCACCAGCCGCCTCCGGCCTGGGGGTTGGTGGAGATGGCGACGGTCCGGCCGGCGTTTCCCTCCCGGTGATTCGCGTTGTCCAACTGTGCCTCGTCCGTGGCGATGTGACGGGGTGCGAGAACGTTGCCCGGCACGAGGGTGATCGTTCTCGTATCAGCAGCACCTGGACAGAAACGGGAGGAAACCGGATGGTCTCAGCAACGGTGTTCAAAGGTACGGCGGTGGCGGCGGCCCTCGTGTCGCTCCTGGCGGTGCCCGCACACGCAGCGCCCCTGGAACCCGGTGCCCCCATGGTCGACGCGAGGGCGAGTACCTTGCCCGCCCCGGACGTCACCGGCGTGTGGAACGTCCTGCGCACGGTGCGGCGGCAGGGCGCCCCCGGCGCCATCGCGCGCCTCGACGACCGCGACACGATCCGCTGGGCGGCCGTCGGCGTGGCCGATCGAAAGTCCGGACGGGCCATCAGCAACGCCGACCGGTTCCGCATCGGCAGCGTCACCAAGGTCTTCTCGGCCGTCGCCCTGCTGCAACTGGTCGACGAGAAGAAGCTGAAGCTGGACGCCCCGGTCAACCGCTACCTTCCGGGCCTGCTGCCCGACCACCGCATCACCGTGCGGCATGTGCTGAGCCACCGCAGCGGCCTGCACGACTACACCAACGAGATGTTCGCGCGGACGGTTCCCGGCTTTGAGGCGGTCCGCACCAAGGTGTTCACCTACCGGCAGCTGGTGAACCGGTCCCTGAGCAAGCCACGGACCACCAAACCCGGCGGCGCGTACTCCTACTCCAACACCAACTTCGTGGTCGCCGGCATGCTCATCGAGAAGCTGACCGGCCACTCCGTGCGGACCGAGTACAAGAGCCGGATCATCGACCCGCTGAAGCTGCGCGACACCTTCTACGTCCATCCCGGCACGAAGATCCCCGGTCGGCACGCCCGCGGCTATCTCACCCCGGACGCCGCCGGAGCGGCACTCGTCGACTCCACCGAGCAGACGGTGTCCTGGGCACAGAGTGCGGGCGCCATCATCTCCAGCACGCGGGACCTCAACACGTTCCTGTCGGCGCTGCTCGGCGGCCGGCTGACCTCCCGGGCGCAGCTGGCCCAGATGGAGCGTTGGGTGCCGGCGGGCACCTCGCAGGCGTACGGGCTCGGGCTGCGACGCCGCGATCTGTCGTGCGGGATCTCCGTCTACGGTCACACGGGCGCCGTGCAGGGCTACTACACGTATGCGTTCGCGTCCAAGGACGGCAGGCGCAGCCTCGCCGCGGCCGCCAACACCTCCAACAACGGCACGGTCCTCAACTCCATGCTGGGCACGCTGGAGTCCGCGTTCTGCGGCAAGCAGGCGAAGCCGCAGCGTCTTCCCGCGCCCGTCGAACGGCACGAGGACGTCGCCCCGGGGATCCCCCTGAGCGTGGACCCGAACTGAGGCGCCGCCACACCGTCATCCCGACCGGCGGGAACCCACGAGATCCGGTGGACGTTTTCCGGACATCCCCACCGGATCTCGAAGCACCCACCAGGACGGCACGATGAGCGAGTTGGTTCCCGGGGGCAATCTGCCCCTCCCGGGCGGCGGCGTGACCGTCCGGGTGCCCGGCCCCTTCGACGTGTCCGCACTGATCACCGACGACAGCGGCAAGGTCCGGGGCGACGCCGACTTCGTGTTCTACAACCAGCCGTCCGCTCCAGGTACCGGACTCCACGGCGACACCCTGACCGTCGACCCACCGCGACTGCGCCCCGGGGCCACCCGGGTCACGGTGGTCATCAGCCCCGCCGACCCCGGCATTCCCCTGGGCCGCCTGCCCTCCCCCACGCTCCATGTCACCGGCCCGGGCGGCCACCCGATCGCCCGGTTCGCCCCGCCGCGCCCCCGACAGGAGACGGTGCTGCTGCTCGCGGAGATCTACCGGCGTGGCGGCGGCTGGAAGCTGCGGGCCCTGGGGCAGGGGTACGCGGACGGACTGGCGGGGCTCGCGCGCGATTTCGGGGTGGACGTCATCGAGGACGCAACTCCGTCCCCGGCCCCGTCCTCTGTCCCGTCGACGCCCGCACCGCCGTCGCCCGTCGGCCCGCCCGCACCCCTCTCTCCTCCCATGCCCGCCGCTCGGCCTGCGCCCACCGCACGGCCCACGATGCAGACGCTGTCCGCCGTCACCGCCCCGCACGCCCCGTTCCCGGATCGCGACGGCTTCCTGGGCCTGGTCAACTCCGCCCGCGCCGACATCGGTTCACCGCCGGTCGCCCTCGACGCCCGCCTCGCCTCCGCCGCCCAGGCTCACGCCTCCTCCATGGCCGGGGCAGGACGGCTCGGCGTCGAGGGCCGCGACGGCGTCTCCGTGTATCAGCGCATCACCGCTGCGGGGTACGCGTATCTCACCGTCGGCGAGCACCTGGTCTCCGGCCCCCGCACACCCGCCGAGTTCGTCGCCTACTGCCTGCGCACCGAACAGGCCCGCCGCACCCTGCACGACCCGGCCTTCACCCACGCCGCCCTGGCGTATGTCACGGGCGGCCGCTCGGGTGACACCTACTGGACCGCGCTGTGGGCCAGACCGCTCACGCCGGGCGACCTGTCCCGTACCGCGGCCGAGGTCGTCGACCTGACCAACCGGGAGCGGGCCAGGTCAGGGCTGCCTCCGCTGGCCGTCGACCCCGTGCTGACCACCGCCGCGCAGGCGCACAGTGCGGACATGGTGGCCCGGGCGTTCTACTCCCACACCTCGCCCGAGGGAAGCCAGCCGTGGGACCGGGCCGCCGCCGCGGGCTCCACGCGGCGTTCGATCGGCGAAAACATAGCGTGCGGCCAGCGCTCCCCCGCCGAGGTCGTGGAGGGCTGGATGAACAGCCCCGGCCACCGCGCCAACATCCTGAAGCGCGACTTCACCCACCTAGGGATCGGCTTCGCGGGCGGCGGACCGGCGGGGACGTACTGGACTCAACTCTTCGGTGCCTGACGGCTGGAGGACAGCGACATGCCGCGATCCGGGGTCGGAACGGGACCGTCCGGGACAGGATGCCCCCATGAAGGGTGACCTCTTTTCCAGCGAGCACATGGTCCAGCCCGCCTCGGCGCCGGGCATGACGATCGAGAACGCCAAATGCATCAAGTACGCGGTGAACGGCGAGATGCACGCCCGGCAGGGCGCGATGGTCGCCTACCGCGGCAACCTCCAGTTCGAGCGCAAGGGCCAGGGCGTGGGCGGCATGCTCAAGCGGGCCGTGACCGGTGAGGGGCTGCCGCTGATGGCGGTGCGCGGGCAGGGTGAGGCCTGGTTCGCGCACGAGGCGCAGAACTGCTTCATCGTCGAGGTCGACCCGGGCGACGAGTTCACGGTCAACGGCCGCAACGTCCTGTGTTTCGACGCCTCGTTGTCGTACCGGATCGCGACGGTGAAGGGTGCCGGCATCGCCGGTGGCGGCCTGTTCAACAGCGTCTTCACGGGACAAGGCCGCCTGGGGCTGGTGTGTGAGGGCAATCCCCTGGTCATCCCGGTCTCTGCGCAGTACCCGGTGTACGTCGACACGGACGCGGTGGTCGGCTGGACCGCCGGGCTGCAGACCTCGCTGCACCGTTCGCAGTCCCTCGGCTCGATGCTGCGCGGCGGTTCCGGGGAGGCGGTGCAGCTGATGCTGCAGGGTCAGGGCCATGTGGTCGTCCGGCCGAGCGAGGCGACGCCGCAGAAGGCCCAGCAGCACTGACCGTCCCCGGCAGTGATCTGCGCCTCACGGACAACCCTCTCTGTCGTGTCGGCGTCTTGATCAACAACAGGTGACGCCCTGGCCCCTGGGCCAGGGCGGCTTTTCAACGCTCTATACACACGACGTATACATGTGACGTATACACAGAGCGTATACATCGCGTGTATATGAACCGAGAGGGATCGATGTACGGCAAGGCATTCGCCCCCGAGTACCAGGGCGCCCTGACCACACTGTCCGTCAACTCGTCGCTCACCGACGTACTGGCCGCCGGCACCGAGCAGTTGCAGGCCGCCGAGCGGGCCGGGCAGCACGACGAGGCGGCCCGCTCGGGGCTCGCGGTCGCCGAGGCGCACCGCCGGCTGGGGCAGGTCGGGGACGCAGACCGGGCGTGGAAGGCGAGCTACCACGCCGCCCGGGAGGCCGGCGACACCGCGGCGATGGCATGGGCGCTGTGGAGCGGCGGCACGCTGGCCCGGCAGCGCGGCGCGTTCCCCCTGGCCCGGCGGCTGCTCCAGCTCGCGGCGGACCTCGGCGAGCGCGGCGGCGACATCGTCGTACGCGGCTACTCGCTGGCCGGTCTGGCGGAGACCGGCCGGATCCAGGGCGACTACGAAGCCGTCCACCGGCTGCACGAGCAGCTGCTGGCCGAGGCACGGCGGCGCGGTGAGGCGCGGCACACGGTGTGGGCGCTGGAGGGCATAGCCCAGATCCATCGCAACACCGGGTCGTACGACACCGCGTACGCCCTGTTCGAGGAGGCCGCCGAGATCGCCGCGCGTGCCGACGACCGGCGCGGCCACGCCTGGGCGCTGCGCGGACTCGCGGACATCGTGTCGGTGCGCGACGGCGACGCCGAGCGGGCGCTGGCCCTGCTGTCCGAGGCGGAGGCGACATGCCGTGCGATGAAGCTCTCCAGCGCGCTGGCCTACAACCACAAGATGCGCGGCAACGTCCTGTACCGAGCCGGGCGTTACGCGGAGGCCCGGGATCTCTACGAGCAGGCGCTCGCGGAGTTCCGCGCCATGAGCGAGCCGCGCGGGGAGGCGCTGTCCCGGCTGGGGCTGGCCAAGTCGCGGGCCCGGCTGGGGCGCGACCGTGCCGAGACCGCCGCTGAACTGGCCGAGCTGGCGGGGGTGTTGGAGCGGATCGGGCTGCGGCACGCGCGGGAGATGGTGGCGCGTGCGCAGGAGGAGTTCTGCGCCGTGGAGGATGCGGAAAATCCTGCTGGGCATGGCGTGGTGGGCGCCGGGGCGGTGGCCGTACGGTGACGGTGTTCCCCTCTGCAGTACAGGCGCCGACAGACGCCCGCCAAGTCCTCGAACGCTGCCGCGCCTTGGTGCTGCCCGCACTGCGGGAGGCGGTGGGGCGGACGCATCCGTGGGTCGGTGAGATGGCCGCGTACTCCTTCGGCTGGTGCGAGGTGGGCGGCGCACCAACCGCGGTGTCCGGCGGGAAGGGCGTACGGCAGGCGCTGGCGGTTCTCGGGGCCGAGGCGGCCGGTGCGCCCGGGCGTGTCGCGGTGCCCGGGGCGGTTGCGGTCGAGCTGGTGCACGCCTTCTCCCTGCTGCACGACGACATCATGGACGGCGACGCGTCCCGACGCCGCCGCCCCACCGTGTGGAAGGCGTACGGCACAGGACCCGCCGTTCTCGCCGGGGACGCGCTGTTCGCGCTCGCGGTCGAGACGCTCGCCGTGGCACCGGCGGGCCCGCAGGCCGTACGGCTGCTGTCGGTGGCGTTGCAGGACCTGGTGCGTGGGCAGGCGGACGACCTGCTGTTCGCCACGCGTCCCTGGGCGGGCCCGGAGCGGGTGCGGCCGGACGAGTACCGGACGATGGCCGAGCACAAGACGGGCGCCCTGCTGGGCTGTGCGGCCGCGCTGGGCGCTCTGCTCGGCGGTGCGCCGCCCGCGGCCGTCTCCGCCCTCGACCGTGCCGGCCGGCATCTGGGTATCGCCTTCCAAATGGTCGACGATCTGCTGGGCATCTGGGGCGACCCCGCCGTCACCGGCAAACCCGTGTATGGCGACCTGCGGGAGCGGAAGAAGACGTTCCCCGTGCTGGCCGCGCTCGACTCCCCCGCCGCCGGTCGTCTCTGCGCGCTCCTGGAGTCGGCCACCGACCCCGGCGAGGCGGCCGCACTGATCGAGGAGTCGGGTGGCCGCTCGGCCGCGCTGGCCGAAGCGCGGCGCCATGTGACCGCCGTGCAGGCGGCTCTCGCCGAGGTACCGCTGGAGGCCAGGGCCGCCGAGGAGTTGCGCGCGCTGCTCGACTTCGTCGTGCGGCGCGATCTGTGAAAGCACAGTTCACCGCCGTACGGCCGTGAACCACGCGTCACCGTGCCGCCCACAGCGAAACCGAGTTGACCGGCGTCACCACCCGCGTCAGGGTGCGAAGCGGCGTGGTTCACCGCCCCCGCGCCAGAAAGGTGACTGCCTTGATCGGGATCTCGGACGTCGAAGCAGCGGCCGACCTCATCGCCGGCCACGTCGTACACACCCCGACCGTACCCAGCCCCGGCCTGTCGGCCCTCCTCGGCGTCCCGGTCACGGCCAAACTCGAACTCCTCCAGCGCACCGGCTCGTTCAAGGTCCGCGGGGCGACGGCGAAGCTGCTGTCGCTGAGCGACGCCCAGCGCGCCGCCGGGGTCGTGGCGGTCAGCGGGGGCAACCACGGCATCGCCCTGGCGATGACGGCCGCCGTCCACGACGTGAAGGCCACCGTGGTGATGCCCCGTACGGCGCCGGCCCGCTCCATCCGGATCGTCGAGGACGCGGGGGCGTCGGTGCGGCTGACGGACGACATGGACGGCGCGTTCTCGCTCGTCACCCGGCTGCGGGACGAGGGACTGACGCTCGTCCATCCCTTCGACGACCCCTTGGTGATCGCCGGCCAGGGCACGGTCGGGCTGGAGCTCGCCGACGACGCCGGTGACCTCACGGACGTGCTCGTCAGCGTCGGGGGCGGCGGGCTCGTCGCCGGCGTCGCGGTGGCACTGCGGGCCCGCCGTCCTCACGTGCGGATCTGGGGTGTGGAGACCGAGGGCGCCGCGGCCATGTCCGAGGCGCTGGCGGCGGGCGCGCCGGTGCCGGTGGCGCTGTCGTCGATCGTGTCCACACTGAGTGCGCCGGCCGTGTCGCAGCTTACGTACGACCATGTGTCCGCCCTGGTCGACGAGGTGCTCGTGGTCCCGGACCGGGACGCGGTGCGGGGCGTGCTCGACCTCGCCGAGCACGCCAAGGTGTGGACGGAGCCGGCCGCCGGCTGTCTGCTGCCCGCGGCCCGGCGCGTGGTGGAGCGGGTCGGGGACGGAGCCCGGCTCGGGTTGGTCGTATGCGGGGGCAACGCGACGACCGGGGACGTGCTGCGCTGGGCGACGGATTTCGGCCTTCACTGAAGCCCCGCTGGCTCAATTCCCTTGTCTTTCCGGATGCTTACTCATGCGTAAGGAGCAAAGCAAAAGAGACGCCTTTTAGTTGAGGATTTCGTTGAACGCTTCCCGTCACACCTCTCGTACTTCCTGTGAGAAATGAGAGCCAGGGGTTCAGCGAGGGATGACCATGGTCAAGGCGCGTGTCTCCACAGCGGAGTTGGTCGCCGGAAGGTACCGGCTCGTCGATGTCGTCCATCGCGAGACGAATCGCGTCAGTTACTACGGGGAGGACACGGAAACCGAACACCCGTGCCTCCTCACTCAAATCGGGCTCCCCGAAGACCCGTGCCCCGAGCACGCGCGCCGGGCCACCTCGCGGATCCTGCGGGCGTCCGAGCGGATGGGGCTGCTGCGCCCGGGCCGGGTCGCCACCGTCCTGGACGCCGTCGAGGAGTCCGGCAGCCTGTGGATCGTCACCGAGTGGATCGACGCCACGCCCCTGGGCGAACTCCTCACCCAGCAGCGCACGTTCAACCATGTACGGGCCGCCCGCATCGGCCTCGAACTGCTCGACGTGCTGGAGGCCGCGCACGTCGCGGGCATCACCCACGGCGAGCTGAGCCCGGGCCAGGTCTTCGTGAGCGACGAGGGTTCCGTCGTGGTCACCGGGTTCGGGCTGGCCGGCGCGACCCTCGCGCCCCGGGTCGCCGCGCCGTCGTACGCGTCCCCGGAACAGGCCCGTGACGAGCGCATCGGTCCGGCGTCCGATCTGTGGGCGCTCGGCGCGATCCTCTACACAATGGTCGAGGGGCGCCCGCCGTATCGGGAACGGGACCGGCCCGAGGCCACGTTGAAGGGCGTGGACCGGCTTCCGCTGCGGGCCCCGGTGCGTGCCGGGCCGCTCACCCAGGCCGTGCAGGGGCTGCTGCGCAAGGACTCCCGGGAGCGGCTGAGCCGGCCGGTGGTCCGTGAGGCGTTCGTTCGCGTCCTCCACGAGGACCCCGAGGATCCCCTGCAGGAGCAGTCGCGCCCCCGCCCGCGCGGTCTGTACGCGGTGGGACCGGGCTGGGGCAGACGCGCCATGGTCGCCGGCACCGCCCTCGCCGTGGTCACCGTCGCGGCCGCCGTCCTCGGGGTGACCAGCGGCCGGCCGGACGACTCGGGCTCGTCGGCGGCGGACACGGCGCCCGGTCCGTCCGCCTCCACCCGGGCGCCCTCCGGCCCGTCCCCCACCGGTCCGTCCCCCACCGACCCGTCCCCCACTCCCACGCCCAGCTCCTCGCCCAGCTCGTCCCCCACGCAGGAAGCGACGGAGGCGGGGACGCCCACCGCGTCCCCGTCGGGTACGGCCCTGCCCGGCGGCTACACGACGTACAAGTCACCGGACGGCTTCTCCGTCGCCCTGCCCGAAGGCTGGCAGCCGCTCGGCACCAAGCGTGCTTCGGACCTGGCGTACCGCGTCTTCTTCAGCGCCGACGGCGATCCGCGGACACTGGCCATCACCTACAGCGAGGCTCTGGGCTCGGACCCCGTAGCCGTCTGGCGCGACGACGTCCAACCCGGCCTGGAGGAGCGGGGCGGGTTCCAGCGGATCGGCGAGATCGAGGCGACCACGTACCAGGGGTACAAGGCCGCCGACATGGAATGGCTCTCGGACAAGGACGGCGTCCGTGTCCGCACCTTCGGCCGCGGCTTCCTCATCGACGGACACCGGGGCTACTCACTGCGCTGGTCGACCCCGGAGGCCGACTGGGACGACCCCGCCAACCAGGAGGCCCTGGACGTCTTCCTGCGGACCTTCCGGGTGCCCGAGGACTGATCAGGCCGACGCGCGAGGTGCGCCCATCGCCCGCAGGCGCCGGCGGGGCAGCGGGTCGGTGCGCCAACGCGCCGTGAACGTCCGGTCCTTGAGCGAGCACGTCACGTCCAGGTGGTGCGGGGTCTCCAGGAAGGCGATGTCCACCACGAGGGTCTCCGCGTCGGTCCAGCCGCCGCTGACGGCGGTGGGCACCGGCTCCTCGGTGACGGCCCAGCCGTCACCGACGACCCGCAGCCGAAGCGGGTGGCCGTCCTCGGTGAGCGTCAGGGTCCAGCCGTCCGCGCCGGGCGTGAGGTCGATCGCGGTCAGCTTGGGCAGGTGCCCGCAGACGCCGCCGTCCGGCGTGAACGCGGCGCCGGACCAGTCCTCCGGCCGCTCCGGCGGTGCGGGCTTGCCCGCCGCGGGCGGCAGCGCGAGGCCCGCCAGCCGCTCCGCCAGGGCCGCGTCCGCCGCCTCGCCGCCGGTCAGGGGCGCGGGCCGGAACGCGGGCAGCAGATGCTCCCAGACCAGGTTCAGCAGGCCCGGCATGTCCCAGGTGTCCGCGGTCGTCGCGATCACGACGTCCTGCTCGGGCAGGACCACGCAGAACTGACCGAACATGCCGTCACCGCGATAGCCCTGCCGGGACATCCAGAACTTGAAGCCATAGCCCCGTTGCCAGTCGTCCCAGGGCATGGCACCGGTGCTCGAGATCTGCGGGCGCGTCGCCTCGGCCACCCACCACTCGGGCAGCAGCCGCTCGCCCTCCCACACACCTCCCCGCAGATACAGCTGGCCGAGCCGGGCGATCGCGTCGGTGGTGGCGTGCAGCCCGCTGAAGCCGAGCTCCCGGCCGCTGCGGTCACGCAGCCACGCGACCTCGCCGATACCGAGCGGATCGAGCAGACGCGGCCGGAGGTACTCGGTCAGCGACTGGCCGCTCGCGCGCTGGACGATGGCGGCGAGCGTGAAGGTGGCGGGCTGGTTGTACGCGAAGACGGTCCCCGGGTCGCGGGGCGGGGGTACCAGGAGGAACCCGCGGACGAGGTCCTCCCGGTCGAGTTCACGCGCTGCGAAGATCGTGTCGGTCTCGTGCCCACTGGCCATGGACGCCACGTGCCGCACGAGCATCGCGCGGCTGCGCGGGTCCGTGATGTCGGCTTCGAACTCGGGGAAGTACGAGATCACCGGGTCGTCGAGCCGAATCAGGCCCTCGCCGGCGGCGATCCCGGCGGCGGTCGCGGTGAAGCTCTTGCTGATCGAGTAGAGGAGATGCGGGCGTTCGGGGGTGTACGGCGCCCACCAGCCGGAGGCGACGAGGTGGCCGTGGCGCAGGATCATCAGGCTGTGCGGCTCGATGTCGGGGGCGGCGTCGAGGGCGTCGAGGAAGGCGAGGACACCGGAGGCGTCGACGCCCCGGGCGGCGGGGGAGCTCGAGGGCAACGGGCGGGCAGACATACGGGCATCCTCCCCCGGCCCGCCCGGACGAAGACCGAGACGTTTCACACCCCGGACCTTGCGCCCCGCCCCGCCTGTCCCGTTTTCGCCACCCTTGCCCGGGGACTCGGCCCGTATGGTGCAGATCGGATACACGATGATGACCGAGCAGGCAGGCCCCCGTGAGCTGGTGGACCACTTGGTCCGCGCCGAGGAGGTGGGCTTCGACTTCTCTGTAACCTCGGACCACTCCTTTCCGTGGCTGCGTTCCCAGGGGCACTCGCCGTACGCGTGGAGTGTGCTGGGCGCTGCCGCACAGGCCACTTCGCGGATTCCGCTGATGACCTACGTGACGTGTCCGACGTTCCGCTACCACCCGGCCGTGGTGGCACAGAAGGCGGCCACGATGCAGTTGCTGTCCGAGGGCCGGTTCCGGCTGGCGCTCGGTTCGGGTGAGAACCTCAACGAGCATGTCGTGGGCGGCGGTTGGCCGCCGGTGGACGTGCGGCACGAGATGCTCGAGGAAGCGGTGGAGATCATCCGGGCGCTCTTCAAGGGCGGCCATGTGAACCGTCGCGGCACACACTTCGACGTGGAGTCGGCCCGCCTGTGGGACCTGCAGGAGCAGCCGCCGCCCATCGGCATCGCCGTCTCCGGGGACCAGTCCTGCGAACTCGCGGGCAGGCTCGGCGACCTGGTGATCGCCACGGAGCCCAAGGCGGGCCAGCTGCAGGCGTTCGACCGGCACGGCGGCGAGGGCAAGCCGCGGGTGGGGCAGCTACCGGTGTGCCACGACCCCGACCGGGACACCGCGATCAAGCGTGCCCACGCCCAGTTCCGCTGGTTCGGCAGCGGCTGGAGGGTCAACTCGGAGCTGCCGCACCCGGACTCCTTCGAGGCGGCGACCCAGTTCGTCACTCCGGACGACGTCGCCGACTCGATCCCGTGCGGCGACGACCCGGACGTCTTCGTCGAGGCCGTCCGCCCATACGCCGAGGCCGGCTTCACCGAGATCGCCTTGGTCCAGATCGGGGGCGAGGCGCAGCTGCCGTATCTCGACTGGGCGGAGAAGACGCTGCTGCCCGCGCTGCGGGACGCTCTCGGCTGACCGCACGCGCGGCGCACCGGGTGAAGCCGGAGAGCGCGTTATAGCCGGAGACCGCGAGAGCGACGTCCGCGGGTGCCATAGGCTGCTGGCTGCACTTCTGCCGTCCAAGCAGCACCTACAGGAGAGTCATCCGTGACGCTTGCGTTCGTCCCGCCCGAGACGTCCCCCGCGCCCCAGGCCCCGTTGTCCGATCTCGTCGCGCGGGACGCGCGCGAGTTCGGCGTCTACGCGCGGACCGGAGGGTGGGCCTTCGGCCTGATGGTGGCGCGCAGCGTGCGGCCCGGCGGGCAGGGCGCGGGCGAGACCCCGAAGGTGTCCGCGAAGGAGTTCGCCGAACTCGCCGAGTGCTCCCCCGAGCGCGTCATGCGCTACTACAAGGCCTGGGACCGGGCCGCCGACGACGGTCTCGTCCCGCACTTCGAGGCGCTCGCGCCGGGCCAGGAGGTGGAGCTGCCGGACGCCGACGTGTGGCTCAGCTACTACGTGTCCCGCAACAGCGCCACCTCCGAGCGCGGCACCGCCATCGCCGAGGCCGCCGAGGCCGAGGGCATCCGCCCGACGAAGGCCCTGGAGGTCGCCGAGAACCCCACCGCGTTGCGCGCCGCGATCCTCGCCGACCCCTCGACCGCCCGCGCGGCGCGCCAGGCCCTCCTCGACCGGGTCGTCGAGGACCCGGACCTTCAGGCCGAGTTGGCGCGGGACGTCGTACGCACCGACGACCTGAAGAAGGCCGTCGCCAGTGAGAGCCGAGCGATCGACCGGATCGACTACGTCCGCCAGATCGCCGAGTCCGGCCAGATCAAGACCCCGGCCGGGCAGACCGTCGACGCGCCCGTCGACCTGCGCCAGGAGGCCGAGCGGCACCTGTCGCTGATCGACGAGCTGGAGGACGACGAGGACACCGGCGAGTGGGCCACCGAGGCCTACGGCACCATGAAGTCACTCGTCGCCGAGGCGGTGGAGGCCGATCCCGAGCTGCGTGTGCAGGAGCGGCGGACGAAGTTCTACAGCAGCCTGCAGAAGGCGACGAAGGTCTTCGAGGAGCTGACCTTCGACGATGTGCAGGAGTTCGTCGAGGACGACATGGTCCAGCAGTTGGAGGAGCTCCAGCAGGCCATCTCCACGTGGATCGCGGCACTGCGCGGGGCGCAGGGAGGCACGGCGCGGCAGCAGTAGCCGTCCTCATCAGTAAGCCCTCTCTTACCGCCGATACGCCACCGCTCACTCTGTGTAGCGGTGGCGTGTCCACAGCGGCACCGCGAACCAACAGACCAGGTACCAGAGGACCACGCCCGATACCAGCCAGGGCACATAGTCGTTGTGGGTGGCGACCCGCAGGATCAGCAGGAGCGAGCAGGCCATCGTGGCGAGGAGCAGGATCAGGCCGACGAAGGTCAGCCGGGAGGCCCACTCCACCGCCTGCGGCTTGATGCGCCGCCCGGACACCAGGCGGTGCAGGGAGACGGGGCCGATCAGGGCGCCGGTGGCGGCGGCCCCCAGCACGACCGTCACGATGTAGATGGTCTGGTCCGTGTCGTCGAGGGTGTCGTACTTCGGCGTGAACACGACGGTGAGCAGGAAGCCGAACAGGATCTGGACGCCCATCTGGGCCACTCGGACCTCCTGGATGAGCTCGCCCCACATACGGTCGGCTCGCTCGTCCGCGGTCTCGTCGCGTCCCGTCCGCCTTTCCTTCTCGGTCATGCGGGCCGGGTAACCCCGGCGTCAAACACTCAAACGAGCGGCTCCGGGGCGGCGGGGTGGCCGTCCCGGAGCTGCACGGCGGTCTACCAGCGGTTTTCGACCTGGTCCTTGATCCGCCGGTCGTAGAGGTCGTCGATCGCGGCGAGCGTCGCGTCCGACAGCTCCGGCAGCGCGGCGGCGGCCGCGTTGGCGCGGGCCTGCTCGGGCGAGCGGGCACCCGGGATCACGGTGGTCACGCCCGGCTGCTGGATGATCCAGCGCAGCGCCAGCTGGGCCGGCGTGAAGCCCTCGGGGGTGAGGTCGGCGAACTCGACGGCCGCCTCCACTCCCGACTCGTAGTCGACGCCGGAGAAGGTCTCGCCCTGGTCGAAGGCCTCGCCGTGCCGGTTGTAGGTGCGGTGGTCGTTCGCGGGGAAGACGGTGTCCTTGGTGTACTTGCCCGACAGCAGGCCGGAGGCCAGCGGGACCCGGGCGATGATGCCGACGCCCGCCTTCTCTGCGGCGGGCAGTACCTCGCGCAGGGGCTTCATTCGGAACGGGTTGAGGATGATCTGCACGCTCGCGACGCCGGGGCGGGCGATCGCGGTCAGCGCCTCTTCGCAGGTCTCCACGCTGACGCCGTAGTGGGCGATGCGCTCCTCCGCGACCAGGGTGTCGAGGGCGTCGAACACCTCGTCCGTCGAGTAGACCGGCGTCGGCGGGCAGTGCAGCTGGACCAGGTCGAGGCGGTCCACGCCGAGGTTGCGCCGCGAACGGTCGTTCCAGGCACGGAAGTTGTCGAGGACGTAGTTCTCGGGGATCTGGTCGACGCGGCGGCCCATCTTGGTCGCCACGAAGATGTCCGGCCCGGGCCTGCCGCGCAGGAACGCGGCGATGGTCTGCTCGCTGCGCCCGTCGCCGTACACGTCGGCCGTGTCGAAGAAGGTCACCCCCGACTCGACCGCCGCCTCCAGCACCGCCAGGGCTTCCTTGTCGTCGACGTCTCCCCAGTCGGCGCCCAGCTGCCACGTCCCAAGACCGACGACGGATGCCCGCTGGCCCGACCTACCGATTACACGCTCGTCCATGGCATCAGTGTGTCATTCATCATGCGGGTGCGTCGAACGGGCCCCTCCGCGTGGCTCCCTGTGAATCTTTCACTCACACGGGTGAATCGATTCGACAGGCCGACGGTGACTGTCAAGCCGGTCCCTAGCGTGAATCCGTGACCGACGACTTCAGCCGCAGGGGCTTCCTGCGCACCGCCGCCGCCATGGCCGCCGTACCGACCCTCCATCCGGCGGATCCGGCCGTGGCGGCACAGGAGTTGCCGGATTTCCCGGCGGATGTGGCGCTGTACCGCTCCGCGTACCGCAACTGGGTCGGCGAGATCACCGCCGACGGGCTGTGGGCCTGCGCACCGACCGACCCGGACCAGGTGGTGTCCGTCGTCAACTGGGCCTGGCGGCACGGCTGGAGAGTCCGCGCCCGGGGTGCCTCGCACGGCTGGTCACCGCTGACGATCACGCGGGGCACGGAGTCGGACGCACCGGTCCTGCTCATGGACACCGCCTCTCATCTCACCGGCCTGTCACTGGAGTCGCCGACCTCGGTACGCGTCGGCAGCGGCGTCACCCTGGAGAACCTGCTCACCTATCTGGAGGAGCACGGCCTCGGCGTCACCACCGCGCCCGCCCCCGGCAACCTCACCCTGGGCGGTGCCCTCGCCATCGACGCGCACGGCACCGCCGTACCGGCGCGGGGCGAACAGCGGCTGCCCGGGCACACGTACGGCTCGCTGAGCAATCTCGTGCTGTCGCTGACGGCCGTGGTCTGGGACGCGGCCGGCGGTGCGTACGTGCTGCGGACGTACGACCGTGCCGAGGCGGACTGCGCCGCGCTGCTCACCCATCTCGGCCGGTCCCTGGTCACCGAGGTCGTGCTGCGCGTGGGCGCGAACAACAACCTGCGGTGCGTCAGCCGTACGGACATCCCGGCCGACGAGCTCTTCGCCGCGCCCGGCACCGACGGACGGACGCTGGCGAGCTTCCTGGACCGGGCCGGACGTGTCGAGGCGATTTGGTTCGCCTTCACCGAGTTCCCGTGGCTGAAGGTGTGGAGCGTCTCCCCCACCCGGCCGCTGACCTCGCGGCACGTGACGAGCCCGTACAACTATCCGTTCTCCGACAGCGTCCCGACCCCGGTGGCGGACCTGGTCGGGCGCATGGTGTCGGACGGGGCGTGGTATCTGGCGCCGGTGCTCGGCAACGCGCAGTACGACGTGGCCGCGCTCGGGCTGGTGGCGACGCTCTCGGCGGACATCTGGGGGCCGTCCAAGAACACGCTGCTGTACCTGCGGCCGACGACGCTGAGGATCGCCACGAACGGGTACGCGGTGCTCACCAGCCGGGCCCAAGTACAGCGCGTCGTCGCCGAGTTCACCGCCTTCTACCGGGAGCGGCTCACGGCGTACGCCGGCCGGGGCCGGTTCCCGGTCAACGGCTCGGTGGAGATCCGGGTCACCGGCCTCGACGACCCGGCGGAGGTAGGTGCGGACGGGGCGCGCACGCCGCTGTTGTCGGCGCTCAGGCCGCGCGACGACCGTCCCGAGTGGGACACGGCCGTGTGGCTGAACATCCTGTCGTTGCCGGGGACACCGCATGCGGAGCCGTTCCTGAGCCAGATCGAGCGGTTCCTGCTGCGCACCTTCGACGGCGAGTACACCATGACCCGCGTCGAGTGGTCGAAGGGCTGGGCCTACACGAGGGACGGCGCCTGGAGCGACGGCGAGGTACTGGGCGCGGTCGTGCCCGGCTCCTTCGGGGAGGAGGCGTGGCGGCAGGCGGCCGGGGTGCTGGATCGGCTCGACCCGCACGGTGTGTTCGGCAATGCCTTCCTCGACCGGTTGTTCCGGTGAGTGCGGCTATTTCCGGGAGGCCGGCGCCCTGGCGTGGACGGTGCGCGCGATCTTCGGGCCGAGCCGGCGCTTCAGGCGCCGCAATGCCTCCAGTCGCCCGGCCGCCCTGTCGATCCGGTAGTACAGCTGGGGCGGAAGGTACGGCAACAGGGGCGAGTGGCGCTGGCCGAGCAGAGCGAACATCTGCTGCGGGGGCAGGTTGATGTAGCGGGGCAGGTTCTCGTACCACTCGGCGCTGTAGCGGGCCGCGCTCTGGACGGACAACAGGGCTTGTCTGCGCGCCTGTTCGTAGCGGGCGAGGGCCTGCGGGAGGGCGGCGTGCTCGTGCAGCGCCCCGGCGAGGGCGAGGGCGTCCTCCAGGGCGAGGGTGGTGCCGGCGCCGACGGAGTAGTGGGTGGTGTGGGCGGCGTCGCCGAGCAGGACGAGGTTGTCGCGGTGCCATGTGCGGTTGGTGAGGGTGCGGAAGTTCAGCCACTGGGCGCGGCCGTCGGGGGCGGCGCGGCCGATGAGGGGGTGGCCGTCGAGGACGTCGGCGAAGAGCTTCTCCAACAGGGCCCGTCCGTCCGCCTCGGCCGCGGTGTCGAGGCCGAGGCCGGTCCAGGTCTGCGGGGCGCACTCGACGACACAAGTGCCGGCCTCCGGGCCGAAGCCGCAGCCGTACCCGTAGCCGTAGCACCAGATCCAGCCCTGGTCGGTCTCGACGAAGGCGAAGGTGAAGGCATCGAAGACCTTGCTGGTGCCGAGCCAGATGTAGCGGTTGCGGCCGGTCCTGGTCTCCGTGCCGAAGTGGTCGGCGTGACGGGTCCGCAGGGCGCTGTGGACGCCGTCGGCCGCCACGACGAGGTCGGCGGTGGGAAGGTTCTCCGGCGTGATCTCGTGCTCGAACTCCAGCCGTACGCCGAGCGAGCGGGCGCGGGCGGCGAGGATCTCCAGCAGCCGGTGGCGGCCGATGCCGTGCCCCTGGTCACCGGGCCGACGGGTGGTCAGGCCTCGCACATGGGCGACGCCCTCGCGCCAGCGCACGGAGCTCGCGTCGATGGCGCGCGCCGACTCGGGGTCGTGCTCGTGCAGCTTGTCGAGCAGTCCGCGCCAGTAAGTGACACCCCAGCCGTAGGTGGAGCCCTCCGGGTCGCGCTCGTGGACGGTGACGTCGTGGGAGGGATCCAGCAGCTTCAGCAGGATCGCGAGGTATAGGCCGGCCGGCCCGCCGCCGACACAAGCGACCTTCACACACACCCCTAGAAACTACATAAAACGGTCATTTCGCACCGCAGGGTATCAGGGCCGGAATGCCTCACTGCAGCGTTCCGGATCGCGCCAGTTTCGACGGGTGAGGCACGCCACTACCGACGCGGCCCTCCGCGAAGGACCACCCGGAACATGATCCACAGGAGAAGGAATTTCCCGTTCCGGGCATTCACGGACGCCACCCACAGCAAGATCATCCTTGTTCAATCTTGCATGACATGTAGGTAATTGTCCGGATCGGAGCCAACCACCTACGACCGATTTCTCCCGCTCTCGTGCGGCCCGATAGGCATGCGGAGTCGTCAACCGAACCAACCCAGGAGGTCCGCATGCCGGAACTCAGCCGTCGCCGTGCGCTCACCGCCGCGGCCGCCCTCGCCGCCGCGGCCGGTGTCGGGACCGTCACCGCCCCCACCGCGTCCGCCGCCGGGCACGACCAGCACTCCCCGGCGACCTTCGACGAGGTCTACAAGGGCCGCCGGATACAGGGCCGGCCGGCCTCGGGCGGCGGCCACCAGCATCACGGCGCCGGATACGCCGTGTTCGTCGACGGAGTGGAGCTGCATGTGATGCGCAACGCCGACGGCAGTTGGATCAGCGTCGTCAGTCACTACGACCCGGTGCCCACCCCGCGCGCCGCCGCCCGCGCGGCCGTGGACGAGCTACAGGGCGCAGCCCTTCTCCCCTTCCCCGCCAACTGACCTGCCGTACCTGCACTTTGGAGCACCAGCAAACATGACCGTCCGCAAGAACCAGGCCCTGCTGACCGCCGACGAGAAGCGGCGATTCGTCGCCGCTGCCCTGGAGTTGAAGCGCAGTGGCCGTTACGACGCGTTCGTCACGACCCACAATGCCTTCATCATCGGCGACAGCGACAACGGGGAGCGCGTCGGCCACCGTTCACCGTCCTTCCTGCCCTGGCACCGCAGATTCCTGCTCGAGTTCGAGCGCGCGTTGCAGGAGGTGGACGCCTCGGTCGCGCTGCCGTACTGGGACTGGAGCACCGACCGCTCGATACGGTCCTCGCTGTGGGCGCCCGACTTCCTCGGCGGCACCGGACGCAGCCGCGACGGGCAGGTGATGGACGGGCCGTTCGCCGCGTCGACCGGCAACTGGGCGATCAACGTGCGCGCCGACGGCCGTACGTTTCTGCGCCGCGCGCTCGGCAGCGCCGTACGGGAGCTGCCGACCCGGGCCGAGGTGGAGTCCGTGCTCGCCATGCCGACGTACGACATGGCGCCCTGGAACAGCGCGTCGGACGGCTTCCGCAACCACCTGGAAGGCTGGCGCGGCGTCAATCTGCACAACCGGGTCCATGTGTGGGTCGGCGGGCACATGGCGACCGGTATGTCGCCCAACGACCCGGTGTTCTGGCTGCACCACGCCTACATCGACAAGCTGTGGGCGGACTGGCAGCGACGGCACCCCGGCTCCGGCTATGTGCCCACCGCCGGGACGCCGAACGTGGTCGACCTCAACGACACGATGAAGCCGTGGAACGACGTGCGCCCCGCCGACCTGCTGGATCACACCGCGCACTACACCTTCGACGCGGCCTGAGACGCCGTCCGGACCGCTCATCCGGACCGCCCGTCAGGCCTCGGCGGTACGGCAGTCCGGGTGGCCCCAGCCCTGGGCGTTCTTGGCGATGGACTCGCCCGCCGCGTAGCTGCGGCCGCAGATGCAGCGGCCGGGGAACTTGGCCTTGATGGTGCGGGAGGAACTGCCGTTCTTCCGGGTCGCCGCCGCCTTGCGGCGTGGGGCCTTGTCCGACGGGGTGTCCGGGGAGGGCGGCGGCTCGGGTGAGCCGAGGCCGCTGCCCGCAGGTTCCTGCACGGTGGCCGCCTGGCTGGCGGCACGGTCGGCGAAGTCGTTCAGCCGGTCGCCGTCGACCTGGTGGGCGGGGACGTAGCGGAACTCGACGGTGCGGCCGTCGAGCAGTTCGTCGATGCGCACGACCAGGTCCTGGTTGGCGACCGGCTTGCCGGCGGCCGTCTTCCAGCCGTTGCGCTTCCAGCCCGGCAGCCAGGTGGTGACGGCCTTCATGGCGTACTGCGAGTCCATCCGGATCTCCAGCGGTACGCCGGGGTCGGTCGCCGTGAGCAGACGCTCCAGCGCGGTGAGTTCCGCGACGTTGTTGGTGGCCCTGCCGAGCGGGCCCGCCTCCCAGCGGGTCGGGGTCTCCTTCTCGTCGGCGACGACCCAGGCCCAGCCCGCCGGCCCGGGGTTTCCCTTCGAAGCCCCGTCGCACGCGGCCACAACTCGTTCACGCATGTGCCGATCATGCCATGGGCGGGCCAGGTGCCCGGTCGCGGAGTCGTTCAGGAGACGTGGCTGAGCTTGGGCATCTCGCCCTCGATCGTGCCGGTGTCGATCACCGAGAAGTTCGCGCCCTGGGGGTCGCTCAGCGCGGCGAACCGGCCGAACGGGCTGCTCATCGGGCCGAAGCGCAGCACGGCGCCGAGCTTGGTGGCCTTGGCGACGGCGTCGTCGCAGTCGGGGACGTTGAAGTAGACGTTGATGTACGGCCGGACCTCGGGCGGGAAGTCGTCGGTCATCTTCATGCGGCCCAGGGCCATGGTCTCCTTGCCGAGGGTGTAGAGGCGGAAGTCGATCGTGTCATCCTCCATCTGCCGCTGCCCGTAGCCGAAGACCGCAGGGAAGAAGGTGTCGGACTTCTCCGGCTCGCGGGTGAAGACCTCCGCCCAGCAGAAGGCGCCGGGCTCGGTCGGCTCCGTCTCGAAGCCCTCGTGGGTGCCGGCCTGCCACACACCGAAGACGACGCCGCCGGGGTCGCGGGCCAGGCACATGCTGCCGAAATCGCCGACCGCCATCGGCTCCATCAGGATCTCGCCGCCGTTCTCACGGATCTTGGCGGCGGTCGCGGCGACGTCGGAGGAGGCGAAGTAGAGGCACCACTGCGACATGCCCTCCTGGCCCGGCATGGGCGGGACGACCGCGGCGGCGGCCCTGCCGTCCGCGTAGGCCTGGGTGTAGTTGCCGAACTCCGACGACGCCTCGCCGAAGGTCCAGCCGAGGATGTCGCCGTAGAAGCTCTTGGCTCCCTCCACGTCGCTGAACATCGCGTCGGCCCAGATGGGGGTTCCTTCAGGTTTCACGGCCATGGCACGGACCTCTCCCCGATCGGTGACTTGTCCGGATTCTTACGCTAGCCACCCCGCAGTCCGGCCGCGCGCCGAATGCCCGCTTCCGTTACAGACTGGGGCAGACGACAGACCGCAGACGGCTGTCGGTCGAAGGACGGGGCACGGTATGGCGGACAGGTCGATGCGCGCGTGGTCGGTGGTCGAGCCGGGCCCCGTGGAGGAAGGGGCTCTGCGGCTCGTCGAGAAGCCGGTGCCGGTGGCGGAGGACGACGAGCTGCTTGTGCGGGTGCGCGTCTGCGGGGTGTGCCGTACGGATCTGCACGTCGCCGAGGGGGATCTGCCCGTGCACCGGCCGGGGGTCACACCCGGGCACGAGGTGGTCGGCGAGGTGGCCGGGTTCGGGGCCGCGGTGCGTGGCTTCGAGGTCGGGGAGCGGGTGGGGGTGGCCTGGCTGCGGCGCACCGACGGCACCTGCGCCTACTGTGCGCGCGGGGCCGAGAACCTGTGCCCGGCCTCGCGGTACACGGGCTGGGACGCCGACGGCGGTTACGCGCCGTACACGACCGTACCGGCCGCGTTCGCCTACCGGCTGCCGGGCGGCCTCGACGACGTGACGTCCGCGCCGCTGCTGTGCGCCGGGATCATCGGCCACCGCGCGCTGCGGCGCTCGGCACTGCCGCCGGGCGGGCGGCTCGGGCTGTACGGCTTCGGGGGCAGCGCCCATCTGTGCGCGCAGGTGGCGATGGCCGAGGGCGCCACCGTGCACGTGCTGACGCGGGGCGCGGCGGCGCGGAAGCTGGCACTCGACCTGGGTGCCGCCTCGGCGCGCGACGCGTACGAGATGCCGCCGGAGCCGCTGGACAGCGCGATCCTGTTCGCGCCGGTCGGTGACCTGGTGCCGTTCGCGCTGCGGGCCCTCGACCGGGGCGGCACGCTGGCGATCGCCGGCATCCACCTCAGCGACGTCCCGGCGCTGCGCTACGAGAGCGAGCTCTTCTACGAGAAGCAGCTGCGCAGCGTCACCTCCAACACGCGCGAGGACGGCCGGGAGTTCCTGGCCCTCGCCGCCGAGCACGCCGTACACGCCACGACGCATGCCTATCCGCTGTCGCGGGCCGACCAGGCGCTCGCTGACCTCAAGGCCGGGCGGTTCGACGGGGCGGCGGTGCTGGTGAACGACCTGTCCTAGGCCCTGTCGCGGCGTCTGGTGCGTGCGATCGCAAGGCGCCGGAGCGCCCTCGTGGCGGAGCCACGTGGGCGGTTCGGCAACGCGGCGAGCGTGCGTGCCAGACGCCGCCGGGCAGGCGGGAATTTGACGACAGGGCCTAGGCGCCCCGCCCCAGCGTGCGGGAGCACGGGAGGGGAGCAGGATCACTCACGGTGCGCCCACTGCCTCGTGCGGCAGGTTTGTACCTCCAGGGCCTGAAGCCGCCCCGTTCACGCCCTGACCCGGCCGCCTCGCCGGCTGTTGGCTGGTACACGCGCATGGCCAGCCCGCTCACCTCCCGGGAGGGAATGTGTCCACACCGGACAGCGCCACCGGTCCCACCATCGAAGAACCCGATCCCGAACCCCAGTCCGACGGCTCGCTCACCAGCCTCAGCACCCAGGCGGCCCGGCAGCTCACCACGACCACCAAGTCCGAACCCCAGATGCAGGCCATCAGCTCGCGCTGGCTGCTGCGGATGCTGCCCTGGGTGGACGTCAAGGGCGGCACCTACCGGGTCAACCGGCGTCTGCAACTGCGCGTGGGCCGCGGCCGGGTGCAGTTCGAGCAGAACGGCGCCGACGACATCAAGGTCATCCCCGAGACACTCACCGAACTGCCGGTCCTGCGCGGCTACTCCGACACCGACGTCCTCAGGGAGGTCGCCGGCCGCTTCCGGGTCCGGGAGATCCGCGCCGGTCAGGTGCTCGTCGAGGCCGGCCAACCGGTCACGGAGGCCTACCTCGTTGTGCACGGACGGTTCACCCGCTTCACGGAAGGCAAGTACGGCGAGGAGGAGATCCTCGGGGTCGTCACCGACGGCGACCAGCTCGGCGACGAGGGCATCGGCCAGCCCGACCCGTTGTGGCTGAGCTCGGTACGGGCGGAAACCGCCGGCGTACTGCTGGTGCTGCCCTGGTCCGTGGTCGAGGAGTTCACCGACCGGGTGCCGTCCCTCGCGGCACACCTGGAGGCCTACGCCGCGCGCCAGAGCCTGCCGATGAACCGCAAGGGTGAGGCCGATGTGCCGGTGCAGGCCGGCCATGTCGGCGAGCCGACCATCAACGGCGGCTTCGTCGACTACGAACTCGGCCCGCGCGAGTACGAGTTGTCCCTGACGCAGACCGTGTTGCGCGTCCACACCAGGGTCGCCGACCTCTACAACAACCCGATGAACCAGACCGAGCAGCAGCTGAGGCTGACCATCGAGGAGATCCGCGAGCGCCAGGAGTGGGAGCTGGTCAACAACCGGGAGTTCGGGCTGCTCCACAACGCCGACTACGGGCAGCGCATCAGCACCTTCGCCGGGCCGCCGACCCCTGACGACATGGACGAGCTGCTGTCGATGCGCCGCAAGACCAAGCTGTTCATCGCCCATCCGAAGGCGATCGCGGCGTTCTTCAGGCAGTGCAACCGGCGCGGTCTGGTGCCCGGCACGGCGAGTGTCGAGGGGCATGAGATCCCCGCCTGGCGGGGGGTGCCGATCTTCCCCTGCAACAAGATCCCGATCAGCCCGCAGCACACCAGCAGCATCATCGCGCTGCGCACCGGGGAGGGCGACCAGGGGGCCATCGGGCTGTACCAGACCGGGATCCCCGAGGAGCACCAGCCAGGTCTGAACGTGCGGTTCATGGGTATCGACGGCAACTCGATCATCCGCTACCTCGTCACGGCCTACTACTCGATGGCGATCCTCGTGCCCGACGCGGTCGGAATCCTCGAGAACGCCCAGATCGGCCGGACGGCAGAGTGACCGCGTGGAGCATGCCATGAGCACGTCCGCCTTCTCCCTGCCGGGCCCGCCGAATGTGGCGAGCACGCTGCGCACCCGGCGCGGCGGGGCGATTCCAGGGCTGCGGTACCGGCAGGTCGCCCCCGCCGACCCCGCGAAGGCCGCGGAGGTCGACCGCAGGCTGGAGGCCTGGGCCCGGCAGCTCGATCTGTTCCCCGAGGCGTGGAAAGGGGACTTCTCGGGGTTCCAGTTCGGGCGGGCCGTGGTGCTCCAGCATCCGGAAGCGGTCGATGTGGAACGGCTGACGGTCGCCGGTGAGTTGCTGCTCGCCGAGAACGTCGTCGACTCCTGCTACTGCGAGGAGGACGAGGGCCGGGGCGGAGCACGCCGCGGTCTCGGGGGCCGGCTGATCATGGCTCAGTCGGCGCTCGACCCGTACCACGGCATTCCCGAGCTGGAGGAGGAGTGGCGCCACGGGGTGCGGGCCGATGGTCCGCTGCGCTCGTACCACTTCGCCCTCGCGGACTACGCCGCCTTCGCCACGCCCAGCCAGACCGACCGCTTCGTGCACGACATCGCCCGGCTGCACCTGGGCTATCTGGCCGAGGCGGCCTGGGCTGAGACCCGCCATGTGCCGCGGGTCTGGGAGTACCTGGTGATGCGGCAGTTCAACAACTTCCGTCCCTGTCTGTCGATCGTGGACGCGGTGGACGGCTACGAACTGCCCGAGGCGGTGTACGCCCGGCCGGAGATCCAGCGGATCACGGCGCTCGCCTGCAACGCGACCACGATCGTCAACGACCTGTACTCCTTCACCAAGGAGCTCGCGAGCGATCCGACGCACCTCAACCTGCCGCAGGTCATCGCGGCGAACGAGCGGTGCGGGCTCAAGGCCGCCTATCTGAAGGCCGTCGAGATCCACAACCGGATCATGGAGGCCTTCGAGGAGGAGTCCTCCCTGCTGTCCGCCACCTCGCCCCTCGTCGAGCGCTACGCCCGGAGCCTGTCCGACTGGGTGGCCGGCAACCACGAGTGGCACGCCACCAACAGCCACCGCTACCACCTGCCCAACTACTGGTAGAGCGCCATCGAATGACACAGCGTCACAGTCACCAGCACGAGGAGTCACCGTTGACCATCGCCCCCGAAGCCGGCACCGCCCCAGCACCGGTGCCGTCCCAGTCCACGTACCAGACCCGCGTCGCGGACTACTGGAACGCCGAGGAGAACCCGGTCAACCTCGAACTCGGAAAGATCGACGACCTGTACCACCACCACTACGGCATCGGCGACGCCGACCGCTCCGTGCTCGACGAACCCGATCCTGATCTGCGCCGCGAACGCCTCACCACCGAACTGCACCGGCTGGAACACGCCCAGGCCGAACTGCTCGCCACCCACCTGGGCCCGCTGACGCCCGCCGATCGTGTCTTCGACGCCGGCTGCGGACGCGGCGGCGGCAGCGTGGTGGCGCATCTGCGGTACGGCTGCCAGTCGGACGGCGTCACGATCTCCGCCAAGCAGGCCCAGTTCGCGAACGAGCAGGCCCGCAAGCGGGGCATCGACGACCGGGTCCGCTACCACTGCCGCAACATGCTCGACACCGGGCTGCCGTCCGGGGAGTTCGCGGCGTCGTGGAACAACGAGTCCACGATGTACGTCGAGCTGGACCTGCTGTTCGCCGAGCACGCCCGGGTGCTGCGCCGCGGCGGCCGCTATGTGGTGATCACCGGCTGCTACAACGACACCTACGGGCGCGCCTCCCGCGAGGTGTCCCTCATCAACGCCCACTACATCTGTGACATCCACCCACGCTCGGAGTACTTCCGGGCCATGGCCCGCAACCGGCTGGTCCCGGTCCATGTGGAGGACCTCACCGAGGCGACCATTCCCTACTGGGAGCTGCGCCGCGAGGCCGAGCACCTGGTGACGGGCATCGAGGACACGTTCCTGACCGCGTACAAGAACGGCAGTTTCCAGTACCTGCTGATCGCGGCGGACCGCGTCTGAAACACCGTCAGGACCGCGTCGGCCACGGGCGTTCCGTGGCCGACGCGGGTCTTCCCCCGTGGGCCCGGCTGTGCTTGCCTGGGGAGCCGTTTTCGGTGTCCGGGGCGGGAGTTGCCGTATGCGCAAGCCGTGGATCGTCGGGGTGCTGCTGGCCGCCGTGCTCCTCGGGGCGTGCGGGGACCCGGCGTCCGAGCCCGAGGCCGCCGCGCCCCCCGAGATGCCTCAGGCGTCGGCCACCACCCACCAGCTGGCGCCTGCCTCGCCCGGCACCTCGGCGAAGACGCCCGCTGTGAAGGCGTCCTCCGTTCTGTATCTGGGCGACTCGCTCGCGATGGAGGCGCAGAAGATGCTCGGGCAGGAGCTGCGCCGCGAGGTGCGGGCGACGTACACGAGCGCCCCGTACTCGGGAACCACCCTGTGCGACTACCTGGAGGGCACGGGCAAGCGGTCCCTCGTGCCGGTCGCGGACAAGGCGGCCGCCCTGGTGCGCCGGCTGCGGCCGGACTTCGTGGTGCTGCAGTTCTGGGGCAATGCGTGGGGTTACACACCGTGCATGGACGGGATCACGTACGACGCCTCCCCCGAGAAGTACTTCCGGCGGTACGCGGCCGACATGAAGCGGCTCGCCGACCAGATCGCCGCTGCCGGGGACGCAACGGTCGTCTGGGTGTCGCAGGGCCCGGACCCGATCACTCCCGACCGGATCCGGCGGGTCAACGCCCTGTACGAGGAGCAGGCCGCCGCCTCGGGGGACCTGGTCGCCGACGCGGGCAAGGCGGTGAGTGCGGCCGGGGCGCGCCACTCCTGGGTCCAGTACCTGCCGTGCACGGCGTACGAGCGCGAACACGCCGGGTACTGCACGCAGCCGGGCCGCGATCGGACGGCCCTGCACCGCGACGACGACTACCTGCACTTCTGTCTGGCGCCCACGACCTCGACACCGAAGCCGTGCCCGGTCCGCTCCCCCGGGATCCTGCGGATGACGAGGGAGATCACACGGGTGATCGGCGCAGCCGGGCCCGGCTAGCGCCTCACTCGCCGGCGTAGGCCTTGTCCAGGGCGGCGATGTCGAACTTGCTCATCGCCATGAACGCCTTTGTCACGCGGGCCGTCTTCGCCGGGTCCGGGTCGGTGATCATCTCCTGGAGCCGGTCCGGGACGACCTGCCAGGACACGCCGTACTTGTCCTTGAGCCAGCCGCAGGGGCCGGGCTCGCCGCCGTTCTCGGTGAGCTTGGCCCAGTAGTAGTCGATCTCCTCCTGGTTCGCGCAGAAGATCATGAAGGAGGTCGCCTCGGTGAACTTGAACTGGGGGCCGCCGTTGAGCCCGAGGAACTTCTGGCCGTTGGCCGTGAACTCGACGGTCATCACGCTGCCGGCGGGCTGCATCGCCCCCTCGGGGTAGCGCGCGACCTTGCCGACGCTGGAGTTCTTGAAGATCGAGACGTAGAAATGGGCGGCCTCCTCGGCCTGGCCGTCGAACCAGAGACACGTGGTGAAACCGTCGGTTGCCATGAGTACCTCCTGGGCGTGCGGAACGCTGTCACCTGTGTCGACCGATCCTCGCCCCGGAACTCATCGGTCGCGTGGCCGGTTAATCCAGATGGCCGCTACACCGTTGCGAACTAGCATCCCGGTCATGACGCCTTCGCCCGCCGACAGCGGCATCCGTCCCTTCCGTATCGCCGTCCCCCAGAGCGACCTCGACGATCTCCACCGTCGCCTCGACGCCACCCGGTGGCCCGACGAACTGCCCGGAGTGGGATGGGCGTACGGAGTTCCGTCGGAGTATCTGCGCGAGCTGGTGCGGTACTGGCGGCACGACTACGACTGGCGGGCCGCCGAGGCGCGGCTGAACGAGTGGCCGCAGTTCACGACCGAGATCGACGGCGCGCATGTGCACTTCGCCCATGTCCGCTCCCCCGAGCCCGATGCCACCCCGCTGATCGTCACGCACGGCTGGCCGGGCTCGATCGTCGAGTTCCTCGACATCGTGGGGCCGTTGGCGGATCCCGCGGCGCACGGCGGTGACCCGGCCGACGCCTTCCACGTCGTGCTGCCGAGCATCCCCGGCTTCGGGTTCTCCGGCCCCACCCGCGAGACCGGCTGGGAGGCGCGCCGGATCGCCGACGCATGGGTCGAGCTGATGACACGCCTCGGCTACGAACGATTCGGCGCGCAGGGCGGCGACTGGGGCGCGGGCATCTCCCGCGAGCTGGGCCGCGTCCACCCCGACCGGGTCATCGGCATCCACCTCAACCTGCTGCCCGGCGCCCAGGCGGCCACCGAGCCGACCGCCGAGGAACTGGAGGCGCTGAGCCCGCAGGAGCGGGAGCGCACGCTCACCTCGTGGCGCCGGTGGGCCGCATGGTTCCGCGACGGGACGGGCTACTTCCATGTGCAGTCCACCCGGCCGCAGACCCTGTCGTACGCACTCACGGACTCGCCGGTCGGCCAACTCGCCTGGATCGTCGAGAAGTTCCAGGAGTGGACGGACTCCGAGCGGCTGCCCGAGGAGGCCGTCGACCGGGACCTGATGCTCACGAACGTGATGCTGTACTGGCTGACGGGCACGGCCGGTTCGTCCGCCCGGGTCTACTACGAGCGCGCCCACGCCACGGGCGACCGGGTCGCCGCCCCGCACGAGCCCTCGACCGCGCCGACCGCGGTGGCGTCCTTCCCCGGCGACCCGCAGATCCCGCTGCGTCACAAGGCGGAGCGGACGGAGAACATCGTGCGCTGGACGGAGCTCGACCGGGGCGGGCACTTCGCGGCGATGGAGGAACCGGACCTGCTGGTGGACGACGTACGGGCGTTCTTCCGGCAGCTGCGCGAGAAGGGCTGACCTGACGCCTCTGCCCGTGGCGAATCTGCCACGGGCAGAGAAACATCGTTCCGGCCTCGTCCGCGGTCAAGAGTGGAGTCGACGGCATCCGCGCCACGACGAGGAGAACCGATGACACCACTGACCATGCTCGCTCCGCGGGCGGAGGAGGGCGACACCCCTCCCACCCGCTTCGACGACCAGCTCGCGTCCCAGCTGCTGACGCAGCGCATCGTCCTGCTGGGCACCCAGGTCGACGAGGTCTCCGCGAACCGGGTCTGCGCCCAGCTGCTGATCCTGTCCGCGGAGGACCCGCGCACCGACATCGCCCTGTACATAAACAGCCCCGGCGGCTCGGTGCACGCCGGCCTCGCCATCTACGACACGATGCGGCTGATCCCGAACGACGTCTCGACGCTCGCCATGGGCTTCGCGGCCAGCATGGGCCAGTTCCTGCTGAGCGTCGGCGCCGAGGGCAAGCGGTACGCGCTGCCGAACGCGCGGATCATGATGCACCAGCCGTCGGCGGGGATCGGCGGCACCACCGCGGACATCGAGATCCAGGCGGACAACCTGGAGTTCACCAAGCGGACCATCGAGCGGATCACCGCGGAGCACACCGGCCAGAGTCCGGAGACCATCTCCCGGGACGGGGACCGCGACCGCTGGTTCACGGCCGAGGAGGCCAGGGAGTACGGCATGGTGGACCGGGTGGTGGAGTCCCTCTCGGATGTCCGCCCGGCTTCCTCCCGACGACGGATGGGGCTGTGACATGGGGACCTACACGATTCCGAACGTCGTCGAGCGCACCCCGCAGGGCGAGCGGTCCTACGACGTGTTCAGCCGGCTGCTGTCGGAGCGGATCATCTTCCTCGGCACGGAGATCGACGACGGCGTCGCCAACGTCGTCATCGCGCAACTCCTCCATCTGGAGTCGGCGGCCCCGGAGAACGAGGTCGCGATCTACATCAACTCCCCCGGCGGCTCGTTCACTTCGCTCATGGCGATCTACGACACGATGACGTACGTGCAGGCGCCGATCTCCACGTTCTGCGTGGGCCAGGCGGCGTCCACGGCGGCCGTACTGCTGGCCGGCGGGGACCCGGGCCGGCGGTTCGTGCTGGAACACGCGCGCGTGCTGCTCGGTCAGCCCGCCAGTGGCGGCAGCCGGGGCATGGTGTCCGATCTCGCCCTCCAGGCCAAGGAGATGGTCCGGATCCGCTCGCAGGTCGAGGAGGTGCTGGCCCGGCACACGCACCACGACATCGCGACACTGCGTGCGGACATGGACCGCGACAAGGTGTTCACCGCGCAGGAAGCGGTGGCGTACGGGCTGGCCGACGAGGTGGTGAGCCGGCGCCTCGTGGGGGTCTGAGGCGCCGGCACGACCTCACGCGGCCAGGCACATCCCGTCGTACGGCGAACCGGCCCTGCTGCGGCTGCCACCCGGCACCCGGCGGCTGGTGATCCGGACGAGCTCGCCCTGCGCACGCGACAGCAGGTCGCCGAGGCCGAGCCCCAGGGCGTGGGCGGCGGCCGCGAGGACCTCCGAGGAGGCCTCCTTGCGGCCCCGCTCCACCTCCGAGAGATACGGCATGGAGATCCGGGCCGCGTCGGCCACGTCCTTGAGCGTGCGCTCCTGGGTCAGGCGCTCGCGGCGCAGGACGTCGCCGACCAGGTCGCGCCACAGGGGTTCCTTGGTCTCCCCCTGCTGTGACGGAGCGGCGGCCGGGCGCGCGGCAGGCGGGCGCAGCGGGATGACGCGGGCTTCGTTCAGCGGTTGGTTGCTCACCACGTCAGACTAGATTCCCTGAACCGCGTGGGAAGGGACCAGCGTTCTGCTCTGGGGAGAATCGCCGGGAGGGCAGGTGTCAGCGCGGTCAGGGCCATGGGCCGGCCAACTGCCCCTCCCACGGGCGGAGTTCGTCGGCGTCACTCGTCGGTCAGCCGCAGTACTGCCCGCACCCGCTTGCCGACCGGCACCTTCTCCACGGCGACCTCCTCCGCGAGCGCGTGCACTATCTCCAGGCCGTGCCGGCCGACCCGTTCCGGGTCCTTGGGGTAGCGGCGGGGCATGGCGGAGCTGCTGTCGTACACACTGACCGCCACCGCGTCGTCCGTGCCCTCCAGGTCCAGGATGTACGGGCCGTTGCTGTGCCGGTCGGCGTTGGTGACCAGTTCGCTGACCACCAGGAGCACCTTGTCCTCGGCGGGCGCGCCGATCGTGGCGCACCACTCGGTCCTGAGCCGGCCCAGGAACAGCGCGGCGAAGGACCGCGCCTCGGCGATGCATCCCGGTTCACCGCTGTAGTGTGCCGCCCGCCGAAGCGGTTCCACGGGCACGTCGAAACCAGTCGGAATCACTGCCCCGTCCACGTGCTCGATCATGCGTTTCTCTCTCGGAAGCCGGACCTGGCCGGACGCTGCTGCACCAGTCCTCGTACCCAGAGCGGAGCCGCGCAGTCTCCATGCAGGTGGCGCTGTACGTCACAGCCACGGCGACGCCGTCGCCCCGGCGCTGGACGCCGGCTGTGACGTCGTGGTCGTGTCCCCCGTCCGCTTGAACGTGCCCTGCTGGGCGACCGGAGCGGTCAGCGGGTTGCCGCAGGCGCAGCGCATCCGAGGTACTCCGCGGGCGTCGACCGTGTCACGCGCCGCCCGCAAGCCGACGCGGACGGACCTCCCGGCGGGCGCGCCGCGGCGGGGCTGCTTAGCGTGGGCCGGGTGAGCGTGCTGACCCCCAATCGTCCGGTCGTGGCAGGGCATGGCTGGGTGCAGGCCCTCGCCGCGGTGGTGGCCGGGCTGGTCTCGATGGGGGTGGTCGCCTCGCTGGGGCTGTGGGCGGCCGGGGCCGCGGAGCTCCCGGACAACGCCTTCCCGCGGGTCGTCGCCGCGACCGTGGTCACGGCGGTCGGCGGCACGGTCGAGGTGTCCGGGGACGCCGGCGGGCTGGCCGAGTCCGACGCCGGGCTGACCGTGATCCCGCTGTCCGTCACGCTCGCCGGAGCCCTCGTCCTGGCCGCCGGTTTCCTGCGGCCGCTGCGGCATCGGGCGGTCGCGGGCGCCGGGGAGCTGGCCGGATGGGCCGCCAGGATCGCCGTACTGTGGCTGGTCGGGCTGCTGGCGCTGGCCTACGCGGCCCGCCAGACCTTCTCCCTCTCCCTCGGCGACCTCGGAGAGGACGCGCTCGGCGACCTCGGAGACCTGTTCGGCATCTCACCGGAGGTCGGCTTCACCACGGACGTCCCGGCGACCGTGTTCTTCGGCCTGCTGTGGCTGGCGGGCGTGCTGGTGCTGGCCCTGCTGGTCTCGCGCGGAGCTCCGCTGCCGGGGCGGCTGCTGCGCTTCCAGGAGTCGGTGCGGCCGGCCGCGTACGCCATGGTGGTGCTGCTGCTCGCATGGGTCGCGCTGGGTGTCGTCATCGGCCTGGTCGTCGCGGCGACCCGCGGGCACGCGGCCGAGACGCTCGCGGTGATCCTGCTCGGGATGCCGAACCTGGTGTGGCTCGCCCTCACGATCGGGCTCGGCGCCACCTGGAACGGCCGGGTGGAGGGGCCGTTCGGGCTGCCCATGCCGCATGTCCTCGACGAGGTGCTGCGCGGCCAGGAGGTCGCCGAGCTGAATCTCGGCACGCTCGCCGAGCACGACGGCAGGGTGTGGTGGCTGGTCGCCGTCGACGCGGTACTGCTACTGGCCGTCGCGTTCGTGATGGCCCAGCGTTCACCCGCCCGGATGCGCGCCTGGCAGCACGCCGTCCACCTGGCGGTCGCTCTCGCGCTCACGGTCCTGATGATCTGCCTCGTCGGCCGAATCTCCGCGCACTACGGCCTGTCGGTCCTGGGCATCGGCGACCTGGGCGGGGATCTGGGCGGTGAGCTGTTCCTCAGACCCGAGGTGTGGACCGCGTTCGGCCTGGCGCTGCTGTGGGGACTGGTCGCCGGGTTCCTCGGCGGGCTGCTGGCACGACGGGTGCGGCACAGGGGCGAGATCGCGGCACCCAACAGGCGGGGCGAGTGACGCGCGGCCTCGCCTTCACCACCCGAAGACCGGCTCGGCCCAACGGGGCGGTCACTTCGGCACATCCCTCGCGGATCCGTCCCGAAGGGGGCGGCCGCGGCGCCCTACGACCTTGAAGTCCACCTCCGTCGGCGCATGCCCCCCCGGGCGGAGCGCAGACCGGCGACGAAGGCGAGGCAGGAGTCGTGGCGGGCGTCGGGGTTCTTGGCCAGGGCCGTGGCGAACACGGGGTCGACGGACGGGGCGAGGTCCGAGCGCGCGTCGGTCAGGGGCGGCGGCTCGTCGTACTGGTGGGCCTGCAGCAGGGCCATGTCGTAGTCGCGGCAGAACGGCGGGCGGCCGGCCAGGCACTCGTAGAGCACGCAGGCGAATCCGTAGACGTCGCAGCGCGCGTCGACCGGCCTGCCCGAGATCTGCTCGGGGGCGACGAAGTCGAGCGTGCCGACGAACTGGCCGACGGTCGTGAAGCCGGTCAGGGACAGCGGCTTCTTCGTCAGGCCGAAGCCGGTGTGGTAGACGTGCTCGGGGTGGTCGCTGTCGGTGCCGCGCGCGACGAGGATGCTGCCGGGTTTCACGTCCCGGTGGACCAGCCCTTGCTCGTGCGCCGCGCCTGGGGCGGAGGCGACGTGTGCGGGCCCCGGCGGTCGAGGAGATGGCGCAGGTCGCGGTCCAGCAGCACCGCGCGGGGGCCGTCGGACGGGTTGCCGAAGCGGATGACGGTGCCAGGCCGACGCCCGCTCGCGGATGCGGCGACCTTCGGTGTAGGTGCCGTTCGTGCTGTTGTTGTCCTCGAGGGTCCAGTGGTCGGCCTCGGGTCGCAGCACCGCGTGGTGCCAGGAGACGCGGGACTCGTCGATGACCATGTCGCTGAGCGGGTTGCGTCCGACGTAGCAGTCACGGACCGGGATCATCACAGTCGAGCCCGACTCGGTCTCCAGGACGAGTACGGGCGCAGTCCGTGCGACCGAACACTCCGCCATGCCGAGGTTCTATCGATACACCCACATGTGCTCCCGACTGCACCATATGCCCCAGCCTTCGCCCGGGACGGAGATCAACCGGGACAGCGACCACTCGGGACATCGGGCTCACGCGATGGACACGAACAACGCCGGGATCGTCCGCTGCATGCGCAGCGCGTCCACCGACTCGGCGAGCAGTTCGTACTCGGTGGTGTCGTCGCTCACCGCGAGCCTGACCAGTCGCCCGGCCGCCAACTCGTCGGCGACCAGCTCCTGTTGACCGACGTCGCCGCACCAGGTGCGCAGTACGGCCGGCACGTCGGGCACGGTGCCGGCGACCGGGACGAGCGCGCCCGGCGGGAAGTGCTCGGCGTCGGGTTGCGGGTCTAATCGCTCGGCGATCCAGGAAGCCCGGTCGCGTAACCACCACAGGGCGAGGGCCAGGGTGGGTGCCCGGTAGGTTCCCAGGGGTACACCGATGCGCCGTCCGCCGCAGACGCCGTATGCGGTGACATGGCACAGGAACTCGTCGTGCACGTAGCCTCCCCCGTGTTGCCGTGTTCGCCTCTCGGCGGACCTCGCTTTCCGTGCGGCTCGTGAGCGGTGTGTAAGGGCGCCGTCGCCCCATGTGAGGCACCCTCGTAGTCGAGTATGTTCACTACTGAAACACTGTCACCACGACTTTCCGGCCAGTCTCCTGGCATATTCACAGCCGGTGTTGGCCGAAATACGGCGGGTACACGTCAACCTCGGGCAATGGCCGCTGCATTACCTCGGGAGTAATCGAGCTTTCCGCACAGGGCGGGCATGGTTGCGTTACCGGGTCACCGCGACCGGGATCCCGGTTCCGACCAGCAGTGACGACCTCGTTGGAGGCTGATCGCCATGCCCGCATCCACCGACCGCCACGACCTCGCCGTCGCCCGCTACCTCGAGGCCTGGAACGCCCGCGAGCCCGGCGAGCGGGCCCGGGCGGTAGCCGTCGCGTGGGCCCCGCAGGGCGGCTACACCGACCCTCTCGCCGACGTCCGCGGACACGAGGGGATCACGGCCGTCGTCGCGGCGGCGCAAGCGCGCTTCCCGGGCTTCGTCTTCCGGCTCACCGGCGCCGTCGACGGCCACCACGACACGGCGCGCTTCTCCTGGGAACTGGTGCGGGAGGCTGGGGGCACCCCCTCTGGGGAAGGATCGGCGCCGGTGGCCGGGTCCGATGTGATCACACTGGACGCCGAGGGACGGATCATGTCCGTCCTGGGATTCCTCGACCGGGTGCCCGCTGAGGCGTGAGCGATGAGTTCCGTGCCTCGCGGCGGTCTGCCCCATGAAAGCCACAAAGACCACCGCGAACGGAGAACACCATGACCACGAGCGGGAAAGTGGACGCGGAATTCACCGCCGTCCTGCTCAAGAGCCCCAGCAAGGGCGGCTGGACCTATGTGGTCTGGCCGGAGTCCGCCGACTTCTTCGGTACCCGCGGCCTGGTCAAGATCCGCGGGACCGTCGACGGACATCCGTTCCAGAGTTCGTTCATGGCTCTCGGCGACGGCACCCACAAGCTCCCCGTCAAGGCCGAGGTGCGCAAGGCCATCGGGAAGCAGGAGGGCGACTCCGTCACCGTTCACCTGACGGAACGGCTCAGCCCTTGATCACCGCGTCGATCCGGGCCAGTTCCTCCGCGTCGAAGTCCAGGTTGCGGGCGGCCGCGACGCTGTCCTCGATCTGCTGCGCACTGCTCGCGCCGACGAGCGCCGAGGTCACCCGGCCGCCGCGCAGGACCCAGGCCAGCGCCATCTGGGCCAGGGTCTGACCGCGGGACTTGGCGATGTCGTTGAGGGCGCGCAGCTGACCCACCAGCTCCTCGGTGAGCCGGTCCGAGTTCAGGAACGGGCTGTCGCTCGCGGCCCGCGAGCCCTCCGGAATGCCGTCGAAGTAGCGGGCGGTCAGCACGCCCTGCTCCAGCGGGGAGAAGACGATGGAGCCGACCTGGAGTTCGTCCAGCGCGTCGAGGAGGCCCTCGTCCTCGGGGCGGCGGTCCAGCATCGAGTAGCGAGGCTGGTGGATGAGGAGTGGGGTGCCCAGCTCGCCGAGGATGCGGGCGGCCTCCCGGGTCTGCTCGGCCGAGTAGTTGGAGACGCCGACGTACAGCGCCTTGCCCTGCTGCACCGCCGAGTGCAGGGCGCCCATCGTCTCCTCCAGCGGAGTGTCCGGGTCGGGGCGGTGCGAGTAGAAGATGTCGACGTAGTCCAGGCCCATCCGCGTAAGGCTCTGGTCGAGCGACGACAGCAGGTACTTGCGCGAGCCCCACTCGCCGTAGGGGCCGGGCCACATCAGATAGCCGGCCTTGGTGGAGATGATCAGCTCGTCCCGGTACGGCGCGAAGTCCGTCTTCAGCGCCTCACCGAAGGCCGACTCGGCGGACCCGGGCGGCGGACCGTAGTTGTTGGCCAGGTCGAAGTGGGTGACGCCGAGGTCGAAGGCGCGGCGCAGGATGGCCCGCTGCGTCTCGACCGTACGGTCCGCCGGACCGAAGTTGTGCCACAGGCCGAGCGAGATCGCAGGGAGCTTGAGGCCGCTGCGTCCGGTGCGCCGGTAGGGCATGTCCGCGTAGCGGTCGGTGTGTGCGGTGTACAACGCGACTCCAGAGGGGTTGGCACACGTGAGGACGGTTCCGCAGAACCGGTGGGCGACCGGTATCCCAGTCGGCGTCCACTCTGTCGTGACCTGCGGGCAGTGGTCCAACAGGTAAATCCGATGGGATTCAGCGGTTACGCTGCTCAATCATGGAACTGCGCCATCTCCAGCACTTCGTCGCGGTCGCCGAGGACCAGCACTTCACCCGGGCGGCCGAACGCCTGATGGTGTCCCAGTCGGGCCTGTCGGCCTCGATCCGGGCACTGGAACGGGAGTTGCAGACGCCGCTGTTCGTGCGGACGACCCGACGGGTGACGCTCACCCCGGCCGGGCGGGCGCTGCTGGGCGAGGCGGAGCGGATCCTGGCGCAGGTGCGGGCTGCCCATGAGGCGGTGGCCGCGGTGCAGGGCGTGCTGCGTGGGATGCTGGCGCTCGGGTCCGAGCAGTGCATCGCCGGGGTGCATGTGGCGGGGCTGCTCGCGGCCTTCCGGCGGCAGCATCCGGACGTGGAGATCTGCCTGCGCCAGGCGGGTTCGGGGGCGCTCGCGGAGGAGGTCGCGGCCGGGCGCCTCGACATGGCCTTCGCCGTACGGGCCGCGCAGGAGGACACCGACCAGCTGCGGGTCGTACCGCTGACCGGCGAACCGATGACCGTCCTGTGCCATCCGAGCCACCGGCTCGCGGCCGCCGGGGCTGCGGTCACTCCGGAGGAGCTGGGTGGCGAGGTCTTCGTCGACTTCCACCCGGACTGGGGGCCGCGCCGCACCACCGACGCGGTCTTCGCCGCCGCCGGCGTACGCCGGAGCGTCTCCCTGGAGGTCAATGACGTGCACAGCCTCCTGGACCTGGTGGACGAGGACCTCGGCGTCGCCGTCGTACCGCGCCACTTCCGGCACAAGCGGCGGTCGCTGACCGCGCTGCCCGTGAAGGTCGCCGACGACAACGTCTACGAGACGGTCGCCCTGCTGCCGCCGCCGCAGGCCACGAGCCCGGCGGCCCGGGCGCTGATGGCGCTGCTGGAGACGGAAGGCGCATGACGGCCGGTTGCGCGATGGTGGAGCCATGCATGCCAAGGACATCCTCATCGACGGATACAACCGCATCCAGGAAGAAGTCCATGCCGCCGTCGAGGGCCTCGACCCCGACGACCTGCACGCCCGCCCCTCCCCCGACGCCAACTCCATCGCCTGGCTGATCTGGCATCTCACCCGCGTCCAGGACGACCACATCGCCGACGCCTTCGAGCTCGACCAGGTGTGGCTGACGCAGGACTTCCAGAAGACCTTCGGGCTGGACCTGCCCCGCCATGACACCGGGTACGGGCACACCGCCGCGAAGGTCGCCAAGGTGCGGGTCGACTCCGGTGACCTGCTGACCCGCTACTACGACGCCGTGCACGCCCAGACCCTCGGGGCGCTGCGCGAGGTGGCCGCCAAGGATCTGGAGCGCATCGTGGACGAGCGCTGGGATCCGCCGGTCACTCTGGGCGTACGGCTGGTCAGCGTCCTGTCCGACGATCTGCAGCACGCCGGACAGGCCGCCTACCTCCGCGGGCTGCTGAAGAGCTCCTAGCCCGCGAGCCGCTTCACAGCGCGGCGGCGTACCCCGGCAGGACGACGTCCTCGATGAGGGCCTTGCGCTCGTCGAACGGGATGAACGCGCTCTTCACGGCGTTCACCGTGACCGTGCGCAGGCCCTCCACCGTCCAGCCGGCCTCCTCGACCAGCAGGGACATCTCGCGTGTCATCGTCGTCCCCGACACCAGACGGTTGTCGGTGTTGAGGGTGACGCGGAAGCCGAGGTCCTTGAGCGCGGTGATCGGGTGCTCGGCGATGGAGGTGGCGGCACCGGTCTGGAGGTTGGAGGTGGGGCACATCTCCAGCGCGACACGGCGGTCGCGCACCCAGCCGGCCAGACGGCCGAGCTTGCCGTCCACTATGTCGTCGGTGATGCGCACGCCGTGACCGATGCGCTGGGCGCCGCACACCTGGAGGGCCTGGTGGATGCTGGGCAGGCCGTGCGCCTCACCGGCATGGATGGTGAACGGGACGCTCTCTCGGCGCAGGTGCTCGAAGGCGTCGAGGTGGTCGGCGGGCGGGAAGCCGTCCTCGGCACCGGCGATGTCGAAGCCCACCACACCCGCGTCCCGGAAGGCCACGGCCAGGTCGGCGGCCTCACGCACCCGGTCGAACATCCGCATCCCGCACAGCAGGGTGCCGACGCGCACCGGAGTACCGGCGGCCGCGGCCTTCGCCATACCGGCGGCGAGGCCCTCCTGGACGGTCTCGACGACCTCGGCGAGGGTCAGCCCGCCGTTGGTGTTCAGCTCGGGGGCGTAACGCACCTCGCCGTACACGACACCGTCGGCGGCCAGGTCGAGGACGTACTCCTCGGCAGTGCGCAGCAGTCCCTCGCGGGTCTGCATCACGGCGAGGGTGTGCTCGAAGGTCGCGATGTAGCGGACCAGGTCGCCGGAGTTGGCGGCCTCGTAGTACCAGGCGGCGAGCTCGTCCGGGTCGGTGGTGGGCAGGGTGTGGCCGACCGCCTCCGCGAGCTCCACCACGGTGGCGGGGCGCAGGCCGCCGTCGAGGTGGTCGTGCAGGACGGCCTTGGGGAGGCGGCGGATCACTTCGGGGTCTACGCGCGTAGTAGTCATGGCGGGTCTTTCCTTGAGCCTTGAGCGGGGTGGTGTCGGAGCGGCGGGAGAAGGAGCGGGAGGCGGGTCAGCCGGCGGGCTGGAGCAGGTCCCAGCGATTGCCGTAGAGGTCCTGGAAGACGGCGACGGAGCCGTACGGCTCGTGCCGCGGTTCCTCCAGGAAGGTCACGCCCGCGGCGAGCATGCGGGCGTGGTCGCGGGTGAAGTCGTCGGTGTACAGGAAGAACCCGACGCGCCCGCCGGTCTGGTCACCGATCCGGGCGCGCTGCTGGTCGCCCTTGGCCCGGGCCAGCAGCAGACCGGTCCCCTCGCCGCCGGGCTGGACGACGACCCAGCGGGAGCCGTCCGGGCGCGGGGTGTCCTCGACGAGCCGGAAGCCGAGGGCTTCGGTGTAGTGGCGGATCGCCTCGTCGTAGTCGTCGACGACGAGGGTGACCAGGGCGATGCGTCTCATCGGGGCCTTCCGGGAGGTTCGATTGACGGGAGAGGTTATACGTAAAACTTGACGGACGCCAGTCGCCCGCGGAATGGAGGCACAGTCGCCGAGCGACGGACGCCCGGTTGCCCCGTGGACCTAGGCCCTGTCGTCAAATTCCCGTCGTCCGCCCGAAGGGCGGGCCGCGCGGCGTCAGGTGCGTGCTCTCGGCGTGCCGGGCGCAGACCCTCGTACTGGTTTGTACGTGGGTCTGCGCCCGGTGCGGCGAGTGGGGGCACCTCCCACGCCCTTAAGGCAGTGGGGGAGCGTGCATGGCGTTGCGCGGCAGGCGGGAATTTGACGACAGGGCCTAGGGCTCAGGCCCGAACCGAGTCGGGCCCCGGGCCCGATCCGCACCGCCCAGTCCCCCGGTACCGTCCCGGCCATGACGATCACCGAGCCGCCCCGCGACCCTTCGCAGCGCAAGCGCGATCTCCTGGCCCGGCTGGCGAAGGAGATGGACGTCTGGGTGGCCACGGCCGACACCGACGGGCTGCCCTGCCTGGTCCCGCTCTGGTTCGTGTACGACGGCGAGTCCCTGTGGCTCGCGACGCGGCTGAGCACTCCGACGGGCCGGAACCTGCGCGACGGCGGCCGGACCCGGCTGGCGCTCGGGGACACGCTCGACGTCGTTCTCATCGAAGGCGACGCCGAGATGTATGCCGCCGACGAGGTGCCGGCCCCGGCGGCCGAGGCGTTCCTCGCGAAGACGGGATGGGACCCCCGGGCGGACAGCCTGCCGTACGTCTACTTCCGCGTGCGTCCGCGCACGGTCCAGGTGCGGAACGGGGAGCACGAGATGCGCGGCCGGTTCCTCATGCGGGACGGGGTGTGGAGGGTCTGACCCGGGCGTACCGCCGCCCGACATTCTTTTCCCGCACGGGTGTTACCTGGGAGTAATCGCCGGTGGTTTGATGTGCGGCGCCACTCAGCCCCCCTCACCCTCAGGGAGATCCAGTGACGCTCTTCGCACCGCGCCGCACCCCGGGCGCAGCCGTGCTCGCCCTCGCGCTCGCCACCACCGGCCTCGCGGCCACCGCCCCCACCGCGACGGCCGCCGACCAGGCCCCGCCATTGCGGGTGCTGTCGTACAACGTCTTCCTGTTCAGCAAGACCCTTTACCCGAACTGGGGCCAGGACCACCGGGCCGCGGAGATCGCGAAGGCGTCGTTCTTCCGTGGGAACGACGTCGTGGTGGTGCAGGAGGCCTTCGACAACTCCTCGTCCGACGCGCTGAAGTCAGCGGTGGCGGGGGTGTATCCGTACCAGACGCCGGTGGTGGGGCGGAGCAAGGACGGCTGGGACGCGACGGGCGGGGCGTACTCGGCGACGACGCCCGAGGACGGCGGGGTCGCGATCCTCAGCAAGTGGCCGGTGCTGCGCAAGGAGCAGTACGTGTTCAAGGACGCGTGCGGGGCGGACTGGTGGTCCAACAAGGGCTTCGCGTATGTGGTGTTGAACGTGAACGGTGCCAAGGTGCACGTCGTCGGCACGCACGCCCAGTCGACCGACCCGGGCTGCGACGCCGGTGAGGCCGCCGCGATGCGCAGCCGGCAGTTCAGGGCGATCGACGCGTTCCTGGACGCCAAGAACATCCCCGCGGGTGAACAGGTCCTGGTCGCCGGGGACTTGAACGTCGACTCGCGCACCGCCGAGTACGCCTCGATGCTCACCGACGGCGGTCTGGTCGGGGCCGATGCGCGCGCCGGGCACCCGTACTCCTTCGACACGCAGGACAACTCCATCGCCCGCGACCGCTACCCCGACGACCCGCGCGAGGACCTGGACTACGTCCTGCACCGCGCGGGTCACGCCCGTCCCACGGTCTGGAAGAACGAGGTCGTCAAGGAGCAGAGCGCGCCCTGGACGGTGACGAGCTGGGGCACCGACTACACGTACACGAACCTCTCGGACCACTATCCGGTGACCGGGTACACGGGCTGAGCGGTGACCCGGTGGCTCCGGCTCAACCGGTCTGCTGCCGCGCCGAGTTGAGCCGGGCCAGCTCGTCGTCGGTGAGGCGGAGGGCGCCCGCGGCCACGTTCTCGACCAGGTGGTCGGGGTTGCCGGTGCCGGGGATGGCGAGGACGTGCGGGCCCTGGTGCAGGGTCCAGGCGATGCGTACCTGGGCGGGGCTCGCGCCGTGCGCCCGCGCCACGGCGAGTACCTCGTCGTCGTGGGCGGTGGTCGCGCCCTGCTCCCCGGTGTCGCCGGCCACGGCGTAGAACGGCACGAAGGCGATGCCCTGCTCGCCGCACAGGCGCAGGAGTTCGTCGGCCTCGGGGTCGGGCCGGTCGAGCGCGTACCGGTTCTGCACGCACACCACGGGCGCGATGGCCCGGGCCTCGGCGAGGTGTCGCGGTTCCACGGCGGAGATGCCGAGGTGCCGGATCAGCCCCGCCTCGCGCAGCTCGGCCAGCGCGCCGAAGTGCTCGGCGATGGAGTCCTGCCGCATGCGGCGCAGGTATACGACGTCCAGGTGGTCGCGGCCCAGCTGGCGCAGGTTCTCCTCGACGTGGCCGCGCAGTTGGTCGGGGCGGGACGAGGTGCCCCACTGCCCGTCGTAGTCGCGGTGGGGACCGACCTTCGTGGCGATGACCAGGTGGTCGGGGTACGGCGCCAGCGCGCTGTTGATCAGTTCGTTGGCCGAGCGGAGGGCGGAGAAGTAGAAGGCGGCCGTGTCGATGTGGGTGACGCCGAGCTCGACCGCCTTGCGCAGCACGGCGATCGAGCGGTTCCGGTCGCTCGGCGTCCCGTGGTGGAAGGCGGCACTGCCCGTGAGCCGCATCGCGCCGAAGCCGACGCGGCTCACGGACAGGGCGCCGAGTTTCCAGGTGCCCGCGGCGTCCGCGGTGATCGTTTCGGAGGTCATCGGCGGAGTCTCGCACACACCTCGGGCACGTCTCGGGCACCGGGGGCATCAGCAGTACAGGTTGCCGCCCGGGGAGACGCCGAGAATCTGCGTGAACCGCTGGTAGGCGTCGACGCGGCTCTGTACCTGTGCCGGGTTCTTGCCGTCGCACTCCAGGGAGCCGTTGATGCTGCGGATGGTCTGGCCGAAGCCGGCCTGGTTGACCATGGCGTTGTGGGGGGTCATGGTGCCGGGACCGCTCTGGGTGTTCCAGTACCACAGGCCGGTCTTCCAGGCCACGGCCGCCTCGTTCTGCACCCGCCAGGGGTTGCCCAGCAGGTCGATGCCGAGGGCGTCACCGGCCGCCTTGTAGTTGAAGTTCCAGCTGAGCTGGATGGGGCCGCGTCCGTAGTAGGCGGCCTGGCCCGCGGGGCAGCCGTACGGCCGGCTCCAGTCGCAGTAGTGGGGGTAGTTGGCCTGGTTCTGCTCGACGATGTGGACCAGGCCGCCGGTCTCGTGGTTGACGTTGGCGAGGAACGCGGCCGCCTCCTGCTTCTTCACCGTGTCGCTGCCGGTGTTGGCGAAGCCGGGGTAGGCGCTGAGGGCGGCGGTGAGGCCGCTGTACGTGTAGAACGAATTCCGGTTCGGGAACATCTGGTTGAACTGCGACTCGCTGACGACGAAGCCGGCGGCGGACGCGCTCGGGACCGGCTGGAGCAGCAGTGCGGCGCTGCCCAGGGCGAGTGAGGACAGCAGTGCGGCTATGCGGCGCCTCGACACAGGATCAACTCCTTTGCGGAGCACGGCCGCACCCGGACAAGGGCAGGGCGAAGCAGGGCCTTGTGCGCACGCGCCGACAAGGTCGGCCACGGCGTGGGGGCGGCCGTGGTGGGGGGTGTGAGGACACACTCAACCGCTTTGGTCTGTACCAGTCAATGGTTCAGACCAAGCAACCTGAAAGTCGGCTGGGGAGTCGACGTCAGGTGGCGCTCTGCGTCGCCGCTTGCTCCAGGGTGTCGACCAGTCGCTCCAGCAGGCCACGCAGCAGGTCCTCGTCGCCCTCGCTCAGCACCGGCAGGCTCGCGCGGACCTCGCGGCTGATCCGCCGCCAGTAGGTCTCGCCGCGCGGGGTGAGGTGGGCGAGGATGCGGCGCCGGTCGAGCGGATCGACGCGGCGGTACACGAGGTTCTGGTCGACGAGGTGGTCGACCAGCTTGGTGAGCGTCGCCGGCGGCAGGAAGGCCGCTTCGGCCACCGCTGTCATGTAGTGGCCCTCGCCGTCGGAGAGCAGGGAGAGCACCCGCCAGGCGTCGAGCGAGCAGCCGTCCGCGTCGAGCACGCTCTGCAACCGGCGCGCGGCCAGTCGTTCGGCACGCGTCAACAGCTGCGTCAGATCCTGGGGCTGACGCGGAGGTGGGGTAGGCATCCTGCTCCCTCGGTCCCGGGGTGCCGTCAATCGTACAAGCGCCGCTTCACCACATGGGGCGGCCACATCGTCCACGTCCCCACAAACGGTCGTCGACGCCCACCACTTCCACACCGCCCGGCCCACGAGACGGACTGGAGTTCACCGAGCGGACCCGGAATCATGACCGCATGTTCCAGCTCGACCCCCATCCGCTCGACTGGTTCACCGTCGACGACTCCGTGCTCAGCGTCGCTCTCGTGTTCCCCATGCAGGGCGCCGCGGGCATCTTCGGCCCGACCTGCGAGCTGTGCGCACAGCTCGCCGCCCACGAGGTCAATCACGCGGGCGGCGTGCTCGGCAAGGAGCTGCGGCTGCTGCCGGTGGACGGCGGCGCCGAGCCCCGTGAGATCGCCGACCGGGTCGAGGCACTGGTGGAGCTGGGCGTCGTGCAGGGCGTCACCGGCTGGCACATCTCCTCGGTGCGCCAGGCACTGGCGCCGCGCATCGCGCACCGGGTGCCGTATGTGTACACGGCCCTGTACGAGGGCGGGGAGCACACCACGGGCGTCTTCCTGACCAGTGAGACACCGGACGACCAACTGCGGCCCGCGATGCGCCTGTTGGCGGGCGAGCGCAAGGTGCGGCGGTGGTTCGTCGTCGGCAACGACTATGTGTGGCCGCGCCGGACCGCACGGGCCGCGCGCACCTATGCGCACGAGTCGGGGGGCGGCATCTGCGGACAGGCGTATCTGCCGCTGGGCACCCATGACTTCGACGGGGTGCTGCGGCGCATCGAGCAGTCGGAGGCCGACGCCGTCCTGATGCTCCTGGTGGGCAACGACGCCGTCCGCTTCAACCGGGCGTTCGCCGCCGTCGGCCTGGACCAGCGGTGCCTGCGCCTGAGCACGCTCATGGACGAGAACATGCTGATGGCCAGCGGCCCCACGGCGACCGCCGGCCTCTACAGCACCGCCGGGTTCTTCGCCTCGCTCGCCAACCAGGACACCCTCGACTTCCACGGCCGGTACGCCGGGCGGTACGGCATCGAGGCGCCGGCACCCGGGAGTCTCGGCGAATCGTGTTACGAGGGCGTGCTGTTGCTCGCCGCACTCATCGCCCGGGCCAGGACGCTGGACGTGGCGGCGATCGGCGCGAGCGCCGAGTCGGTGTCGTACGAAGGGCCGCGCGGATTGCTGCGGCTCAGGGACAGCCACGTCCAGCAGCGGATCTACCTCGCGCAGGCGGACGGCGTGGACTTCGACGTGCTCACTCAGCTCGACCTCGACGGCGCTCACCCTTGACATGCACCTCACCACACGCAGATACTTCCCACAGGAAGTATCTAGAATGCCTCGGGCGAACTGTGAATTCCGGTGCGGAATTCGACCCGGGGCTTTTTTGTTTCCCGTTTCGTTGCCTGCGGCGAGCCGGAAGATACAGCTGGGAAAGTAACTCGAAACACCTTGGAAACAGGGTGACTTGAGGCTGTGGACCGCACTTCAGGGACCCTGAAGGGCTGCTGATTCCTTCCTTTTCAGGTGTCCTCGTCATGGGGACAAGGAGGTCCAATTGTCCAGCCTTCCCCACATACACCGGCGCCGGTTCCTGGCCGGTACCGCGGCGCTCGCCGCCGTCGTCGCGCTCTCGGCGTGCGGCGCGAAGACCGACGCGGCGGGTTCGTCCGACAAGGCCGCGAAGATCGACGTCAGCGGCGACACGGTCAAGGTCGGTCTGCTCAACTCGCTGTCCGGCACGATGGCGATCAGCGAGGTCACCGTACGCAACTCGCTGACGCTCGCCATCGACGAGATCAACGCCTCCGGCGGTGTGCTCGGCAAGAAGATCAAGCCGATCAGCGAGGACGGCGCCTCCGACTGGCCCACCTTCGCCGAGAAGGCGCAGAAGCTGATCAAGGAGGACCAGGTCGCCGCGACCTTCGGCTGCTGGACCTCCGCCAGCCGCAAGGCCGTCAAGCCGGTGTTCGAGAAGAACAAGTCGCTGCTCTTCTACCCCGTGCAGTACGAGGGCCTGGAGCAGTCGCCGTACATCTTCTACACGGGCGCGACCACCAACCAGCAGATCGTCCCGGCCCTCGACTACCTCAAGAGCCAGGGCCTGAAGAAGCTCTACCTGGTCGGCAGCGACTACGTCTTCCCGCGTACCGCCAACAAGGAGATCAGGGCGTACGCCAAGGCCAACGGCATGACGATCCTCGGTGAGGACTACGCGCCGCTGGGATCCACGGAGTTCAGCACGATCGCCAACAAGGTGAAGTCGTCCAAGGCGGACGCGGTCTTCAACACCCTCAACGGCGACTCGAACGTGGCCTTCTTCAAGGAGTACAAGTCGGCGGGCCTGACCGCGAAGAGCATGCCGGTCGTCTCGGTGTCGATCGCCGAGGAGGAGGTCAAGTCGATCGGTACGCAGTACCTGGACGGGCAGCTGACGGCCTGGAACTACTACCAGACCACGCAGGGCGCCGCGAACGAGAAGTTCGTGAAGGCGTACAAGGCCAAGTACGGCCAGGACAAGCCGACCAGTGATCCGATGGAGGCCGCGTACGTCTCGGTCTACCTGTGGAAGGCGATGGTCGAGAAGGCGAAGTCCTTCGACCCGGAGAAGGTGAAGGCCGCATCCGACGGCATCACCTTCGACGCGCCCGAGGGCAAGGTCACCATCGACGGCGCCTCGCAGCACATTTACAAGACCGCCCGGATCGGCAAGGTCGGCTCCGACGGTCTGATCGAGCAGGTGTGGGACTCCGGCAAGCCCATCAAGCCGGACCCCTACCTCAAGGGCTACTCCTGGGCCTCCGGCCTGTCCTGACCGCTCGCCTCGCGGGGGCCCGGCACGCCCGCCGGGTCCCCCGCTCCCCCGCCTCCCCGGAGCCGCCGTATGACCGTGGTCCTCGGTCAGACCTTCACCGGCATCAGCATCGGTGCCGTTCTGCTGCTCATCGCGCTCGGCCTTTCGCTCACCTTCGGCCAGATGAACGTCATCAACATGGCCCACGGCGAGTTCATCATGGCCGGCGCCTACACGACGTATGTCCTGCAGAAGTCCATTGCCAGCGCCGGAATTTCACTTCTGGTCGCTCTTCCCGTCGCATTTCTCGTCTCGGGCGCCCTCGGCGCACTTCTCGAATGGCTGCTGATACGACGCCTGTATCTGCGGCCACTTGACACGCTTCTCGTCACCTGGGGTGTCTCCCTGATGCTCCAGCAGCTCGCCCGGGACATTTTCGGCGCGCCGAACGTGCAGACCCGCGCGCCCGACGTCCTCACCGGGAACATCACCCTCATCGGCGGCGACGATCCGCTGACCGTCGCCAACAGCCGCCTGTTCATTCTCGGGTTGGCGGTCGCGGCGGTCGTCGCGCTGTCGCTGACGCTGCGGCTGACGCCGCTGGGCCGCCGGATCCGGGCCGTCGTGCAGAACCGTGACCTCGCGGAGGTGTCCGGCATCTCGACGTCGACCGTGGACCGTACGGCCTTCTTCATCGGCTCCGGGCTCGCGGGTGTGGCCGGGGTGGCACTGACGCTGGTCGGTCCGATCGGGCCGACGATGGGCACCAACGTCATCATCGACGCCTTCCTGGTGATCGTGGTCGGCGGCATCGGACAGCTCAAGGGCACGGTCATCGTCGCCTTCGTGCTGGGCGTGCTCCAGTCGGTGCTGGAGTACTCCACCACCGTCAGCGTCGCCAAGGTGCTGGTGCTGGTCGGCATCGTCGCGTTTCTCCAGTGGCGGCCCCAGGGGCTGTACACGCTGCGCACGAGGAGTCTCGTATGAACCTGCTCAAGGGCCCCTCGGCCCGGGCCGCGGCCGGTTTCGCGGGGTCGGCCGTCGTGCTGTTCGCTCTCGCCCCGCTGGTCCTGTCCGACTTCCGCCTCGGGCTGCTCGCCAAGTACCTGTGCATCGCGATGGTCGCGGTCGGTGTCTGTCTGGCCTGGGGCCGCGGCGGGCTGCTGACGCTCGGTCAGGGCGTGTTCTTCGGGCTCGGCGGCTACGCCATGGCGATGCACCTGAAGATCGCCGACGCGGGCCCCGGCAACCTGCCCGACTTCATGCAGCTGTACGGCACCGCCACCGAACTCCCCTGGTGGTGGCAGCCGTTCGCCAATCCGCTGTTCGCTCTCGCGGCGACCGTGCTCCTCCCGATGGCCGTGGCCGCCGTGCTCGGCTCCTTCATCTTCCGGCGCCGGGTCAAGGGCGCGTACTTCGCGATCCTCAGCCAGGCGCTCGCCGCGGCCTTCGCCATCTGGCTGATCGGCCAGCAGGCCACGACCGGCGGCACCAACGGGCTCACCGACATCCAGGGCTTCTTCGGCTACGCCCTCGACGACCCGGTCAACCAGCGGATGGTGTACTTCGTCATCGCCGCCGCCCTGCTGCTGCTCATCGCCCTCGCCCGCCAGCTGATCCACAGCCGCTACGGCGAACTCCTGGTCGCCGTACGGGACTCGGAGGAGCGGGTGCGCTTCCTCGGCTACGACCCGGCGAACGTCAAGCTCGTCGCGTACGTGGTGGCGGCCGGCATGGCGGGCCTCGCGGGCGCGCTGTTCGTGCCGGCGGTCGGCATCATCTCGCCGGCGCTGATCGGCATCGTGCCGTCGATCGAGTTCGTCATCGGCGCGGCGGTGGGAGGCCGGGCGAGCCTGGTCGGGGCGGTGCTCGGCGCGGTCGCGGTGGCCTGGGCGAAGACGGCGCTGTCGGAGGAGTTCCCGGCGGCGTGGACGTACTTCCAGGGGCTGCTGTTCATCGTGGCGCTCGCGTTCCTGCCCGGCGGGCTCGCCTCGCTTGCGGGCATCGTGCGGCGCCGCAGGGCCACAGCCGAGGAGAAGAAGGCGGCCGTCATCCCCGTAGGAGAGGCAGCATGAGCGGGCTGGAGATACGCCGACTGCGCGTGTCCTTCGACGGGTTCACCGCGGTCGACGGAGTGGACCTCGATGTCCGCCCGGGCGATCTGCGGTTCCTCATCGGTCCCAACGGCGCGGGCAAGACGACCCTCGTCGACGCTGTGACCGGCCTGGTGCGGGCGGAGGGCTCGGTGCGGTTCGGCGGCGAGGAGCTGCTCGGGCGCAGCGTGCACAGGATCGCCCGGTCGGGCATCGGGCGGACCTTCCAGACCGCCACCGTCTTCGAGGAGTTGACGGTCCTTCAGAACCTGGACATCGCGGCGGGCGCGGGCCGGAGCCTGTGGACCATGCTGCGGCGGCGCAAGGATGTCCCCGAGCCGGTCGCCAGGGCGTTGGAGACGGTCGGGCTCACCGAGCTCGCCGACTCCCCCGCCGGGACGCTCGCGCACGGTCAGAAGCAGTGGCTGGAGATCGGCATGCTGCTCGTGCAGGACGTACGGCTGCTGCTGCTCGACGAGCCGGTGGCCGGCATGAGCCACGACGAGCGTCAGGCGACCGGCGAGCTGCTGCAGCGAATCAGTGCGGAGCGGACCGTGGTCGTCATCGAGCACGACATGGACTTCATGCGGTCCTTCGCCCGCAGCGTCAGCGTGCTGCACGCGGGCAAGGTGCTCAGCGAGGGCACGGTCGCCGAGGTGCAGGCGGATCCGAAGGTGCAGGAGGTGTACCTCGGGCACGCGGCCGCCGAGACCACCGCCGACGTGGCCGTACAGGAGGCGTGATGCTCCAGATCGACGACGTACGCGTCGGCTACCACCGCAGCTCCGTCCTGCACGGCGTCTCCGTCGAGGTGCCCAAGGACGGCGTGGCTGCCGTGCTCGGGCACAACGGCGCGGGCAAGAGCACGCTGCTGCGGGCCGCCGTGGGACTGCTCACGCCGACCAGCGGCACGATCCGCCTGGACGGCGAGGACATCACCCGCCGCAAGCCGCACGAACGGGTCGCGCGCGGGATGGCGTACGTCCCGCAGGGCCAGCAGTCCTTCCCGCACCTGACCACGGCCGAGAACCTCCAGCTCGTCGCGGACGGGCGCAGGCGCGGCAAGGAGTCGGTCGCCGAGGCGCTGGACCTGTTCCCGGCGTTGCGAGCGCTGTCCAACCGTCGCGCGGGCCTGCTCTCCGGCGGCCAGCGGCAGCAACTCGCCATCGCCCGCGCCCTGGTGACGGAGCCTCGGCTGCTGCTCCTCGACGAGCCGACCGAAGGCATCCAGCCGTCGGTGGTCGCCGAGATCGAGGAGACGATCCTCGCGCTGGCCGCGCGGGGCGGGCTCTCGGTGCTGCTGGTCGAACAGCACGTCGGGTTCGCGATGCGGGCGGCTCAGCGGTACTACGTGCTGGAGGCCGGGCGGGTCACGTCCTTCGGCGAGGGCGGCGCGGAGGCCGAGGTGGCGGTGCGGGAGGCGCTCAGCGTGTGAGGGCGGCGCCGGCGGTCGAGCCAGGCGCGCTCTGCCGGGCTCGCGGTCAGGGCCAGCGCGGCCTCGTACGCCCGAACCGCCTCCGTGTCCCGGCCGAGGCGGCGCAGCAGGTCGGCGCGGACCGCGTGGAAGACGTGGTAGCCGTCCAGGTCGAGGGCGTCCACGAGGTCGAGGGCCACTCGCGCACCCTCGACCTCGGCCACGGCCACCGCCCGGTTCAGGGCGACGACGGGGCTGGGGGCCTGGGCCATCAGCTGGTCGTACAGCTGGAGTACCTGCCTCCAGTCCGTGGCCTCGGCGGTGGGCGCGTCGCTGTGCACGGCCTGAATGGCGGCCTGGATCTGGTAGGGCCCCGGCTGGTTCCGGCGCAGGCATCGCCGTACGAGGGCCTGTCCTTCCGCGACGAGGTCGCGGTCCCAGCGATCCCGGTCCTGCTCGGGCAGCGGCACGAGCGCTCCGTCGGCGTCCTCCCGGGCGGGCCGGCGGGACTCGACGAGGAGCATCAGCGCGAGCAGGCCGGTGACCTCGGGCTCGTCCGGCATCAGCTCGGCGAGCAGCCGGCCCAGGCGTACGGCTTCCGTGCACAGCTCGGGCGAGCCGCCGTACCCCTCGTTGAAGATCAGGTAGACGACGGCGAGGACGCCGTTCAGCCGGTCCGGGAGGTCGGCGTCACGAGGCACGCGATACGGGATGCGCGCGTCGCGGATCTTCGCCTTGGCCCGCACCAGACGCTGGGCCATGGTCGGCTCGGGCACCAGAAAGGCGTGGGCGATCCGGGTGGTGGTGAGTCCGCCGAGGAGGCGCAGGGTGAGGGCGACCTGGGCCTGGGGGGCGAGGGCGGGGTGGCAGCAGGTGAAGATGAGCCGGAGCCGTTCGTCGCGCACGGGGCCCTCCTCGGGCGGTGCGTCGGGGGCGTGCAGCAGGGCGGCCTCGGCGTGCCGTTCGTCCCGCTTGGCCTCGCGGCGCAGCCGGTCGATCGCCCGGTTGCGGGCGGTCGTGATGATCCACCCGGCCGGGCTCGGCGGCACACCGGTCTCCGGCCAGCGCCGCACCGCCGTGGTGAAGGCGTCCTGGACCGCTTCCTCGGCGAGGTCGATGTCGCCGAGGAAGCGGACGAGGACGGCGACGGCCCGTCCGTACTCGGCACGGAAGACGTCCTCGATGTCCGGGGCCGTCATCAGTCCTCGGCTTCGCCCGTGAACGGCCGCACCTCGATGGGAAGCGTGGTCGCCAGCGCCGCCTTGCGCCCCCATTCGAGGGCGGCGTCCAGGTCGGGCGCCTTGATCAGGCAGATCCCGCCGAGCATTTCCTTGCCCTCGGCGTACGGTCCGTCGGTGATCAGGACGTCGCCGGCGCTGGGCCTGAGCACGGTGGACGACTCCGGTCCGTGCAGTCCCCCGGCGAAGACCCAGGCACCGGCCTGCCTCAGCTCCTGGTGGAAGACGTCGAGGTTCTTGCCGATCTCGGCGAGCACCTCCGGCGGGGGCAGCTCGTCACCCACGGGCTGCATCACGCTGAGCAGGTAGTACTTCATGTCGGCCTCCTTGGCGTCGGAGCGTCCCTCTGCGGCGCTCTCTCACCTCCTACACGAACGGCCCGCCCTCGGATCGACACCCCGCAGGCCGACACCGGAGAGTTTTGCGAGCGGCGACTGCGCCTACATCGTCATGAACCCGACGAGCTCTACACATAAAGAAGAAATAAGCGCAGAATGTCCTCTAGGCGGCGCTTACCGCATACCGCACCAGACGCGGTCAGGCCTGCAAGTCAAAGGAGACGAGTCATGGCCAACGTGCAGCCCACCAGAGGTGACATAACCGCCCACCCCGATGTATCCGAAATGCGGGAACGCTACGACCGCATGCTCGGCGGTCGTGACGTGGCACTCGTGGACGGACCGGTGTTCCTGCTCGGTCTGTACTGTGCGGTGTCCCCCTGGATACTCCACTACACGACCAGCCAGCCTCCGCTCGTGACCCACAACCTGATCGTGGGCATCGCAATCGGCCTGCTGGCCCTCGGGTTCACCCGGGCCCCGGAGCGTATGTACGGCCTCAGCTGGGCCTTCTGCGCGATGGGCGCCTGGATGATCATCGCCCCGTGGGTCGTCGGCGACAGCCCGGACGCAGGCGTCGTCGTCAACAACATCATCATCGGCGCACTGGCTGTGGTCCTGGGGCTGATCTGCGCCGGTACGGCGGCGAGGAGCACCCCCAAGTCGTAGGGCTCACCGGAGAAGCAGCCACGTCGGCCGGTCCGCACCCGCGGACCGGCCTTCTCGCGCCCTCGCGGAGCGACCTCGTTCAACGAGCCGGCATCAGCCACGGCTCCTGCGGCAGTACGTGGCCGGTCTCCAGGAGCGACTTGAGGTTGGACAGCACGGCCGGCCATCCGGACGACACGTCGGCGTGCGCGCCCTCGTCCGGGAGGTCCTCGTGGGTCACGGTGAGGCGGACGATCTCGGCGTGCTGCTGGATGTCGAAGGTGACCCGGGAGTACTTGTCCTCGTGTCCCTCCTCGTCCGGCGCCACCCAGGTGGTGACCAGGCGGCTCGGGCGCTCGCTCTCCACGACGGTGCCGACGACGTCGGCGATGCCGGAGCCGTCCGTACGCACGTGTTCCCAGCGGGATCCGGCCCGCCAGTCCGAGACGTTGCTGTGACCCCAGTAGGCGGCGGTCAGGTCCGCGTCGGTCAGGGCGTCCCAGACCTTCTCGGGCGTGCTCTCGATATAGGTGACGTACACGAATGTGGGCTTGTCGGTCATGGCTTCCTCGGCTCGTCGTTTCATGGCGCCGAGCACGCGCAGCCGCGGGCGCTCGAACTTGTCGATCCACCGCTCCTGGATCTCATGGAGCGGGACCGGATTGAGGTAGTGCAGCTTCTCCCGCCCCCGCCGCACCGTACTGACCAGGTTGGCGGCTTCCAGGACGGCCAGATGCTGGGTCACCGACTGGCGCGTCATGTCGATGCGCGCGCACAGCTCCCCCAAGGTCAGCCCGTTGTCCTCGTGCAGCCGGTCCAGGAGCCGTCTGCGCGTGTCGTCGGCCAGCGCCTTGAAGACCTTGTCCATCCCGGAGTCGCTCTCTGATCGCACGCTCAACGTTATGCAGGCAATTGCCTGCATGTCAATCGCGGCCATCGCCTCGTCCGGGGCGAGTCGCGTCAGCCGAGGAAGGCCCCCAGCTCGCGCCGGTGTCCAGCCACCCAGGCGTACGCGTTCCGCACCTCGTCCGCGGCCCCGCTCTCCCGCAGCGCCGCCATGGCCGGCTCACCACGCTCCGCGCCGACCTCAATGCCCCTCCAGCAGCGGTCCTGCCACCAAAGGATCACGTCGACGATGCCCTCGCTGCCGCCACCCGTCCCGTACGCGTCGCAGACGAGCGCGATGCGCCGGGCCGCTTCGGACACATCGGTGATACGCGGCCCCAGATCCAGGTACTGCCAGCACACATGGGCGAGGTCATGGACGCGCTCGCCGGGCGCGGCGAGGTCCCAGTCGATGAAGGCGGTGGGCGACCACTCGGCGCAGTCCACCGCGTACACCGTGTTCTTCGGGGCGAGGTCGTTGTGGCACACGACGTCCCGGTCGCCTGCCAGAGGCGTTCCGTGCGTCAAGTCATGGAGGCGGCGGACGAGTTGCGCGACCCGCACGAGCGCGGTGTCGGTGCACGCCGCTGCCCGCTCCCGGGGAGTGACGGCCGCCCGGCCCTCGAGGTATCCGAACACCTCCCGACCCCGCTCGTCCGTCCCGAGGCAGCGCGGCGCCCCGCCCCAACCACGGGCCGCGAAGAGGGCGAGCAACTCCCGCACGTACCCGGACCGTTCGTGCGGCGTACGCCGTACGGTCGCTCCCACCCGCACGACCTCGTTGACGGCCCCGCCGCCGAGCACCCGCTCCTCCATCCCGCCTCCGTCCATCAGCACCAGCCCGAGCCAAAACCACTCGCAAAGGATGCCCACACCGGGGCACGCTGCCCGCATGGATCATGCGGAAGTACTGCTCATCGGAGGACGGGCCGGGGTCGGCAAGACCACGGTGGGCTGGGAGGTCTCGGCCCGGCTGCGGGCCGCGCAGGTCGCGCATGCCGTGATCGACGGCGACTACACGGGAGCCGTCCATCCGGCACCGGCCGGGGACACGCACCGGGCCGGCATCACGGAGCGGAACCTGGCCGCCGTATGGGGCAACTACGCCGAGCTCGGATACCGGCGGCTCGTCTACACGAACACCGTCAGCGTGCTCGACGAGGCAGCGCCCATGTTCCGCCAGGCCATGGGTGACGGCGTACGGCTCGTTCGGGTTCTGCTCACCGCCACCGACGAGACGGTCGAACAGCGGCTGACCGGGCGCGAACTCGGCTCCGAGCTGGAGCACGAGCTGAGGGGCAGCGCCCGCAAGGCACGGCTCCTGGACGAGCGGGCTCCCACGGACGTTCTGCGCGTGGTGACCGACGGCCGCCCGGTGATCGGCATAGCCGCGGAGGTGGTGGCCGCCACCGGGTGGGTCACGGGCGTCACGGGCGTCACGGGCGGGGCCGGAGCAGCGATCGGCCCGGCGTCCACCGCCGGTTGAAGCGGAACGGACTGTCCCTCCCTCCATGGGGAACTCAACTTATTGCGGGGGAAGGAGGATGAGGGGCGACATGGAAATCTCGGGCATCATCAGTGCCATCGTCATCGGCATCATCATCGGTGTGCTGGGGCGCCTCGTGGTGCCGGGCCGTCAGCGCATCGGGGTCCTGTGGACCATCCTCGTCGGCATCGTGGCCGCACTGCTCGGCTCGGCGCTCGCGGCCGGCCTGGACGTGGCCGACACCGACGGCGTCGACTGGATCGAGTGGCTCATTCAGATCGGCCTCGCCGCACTGGGCGTCGCCGCACTGGACCGGACGAAGGCGCGCCGCTGACCCGGTAAGCGGTACGCGGACAGCTGGACACAGAGGCAGGGCACACACGGAAGGCGGCACACGCGCAGACACGGAGTCGCGAAGGGACGGCGCGCCGACGGGATGCGGCGCGCCGTTCACGGGAGTGCCGCGGCCCGCATCGCTGCGAGGCCGTCACGGGTCGCCGGGTGGGCGGGCGTCCAGCCCAGTTCCCGCTCCGCCTTCGCCGTGGACACCCGCAGCGTCGTCGACATCACCGTGTGCGCGTACGACATGGGCCTCATCAGCCACAGCGGTACGGTCAGCGGCTTCGGCAGCCCGAACTCCTCGGCCACGCACCGGACATGGGTCCCGAAACCCATCGGGGTACGGTCGGCGATGTTGTACGCCTCGCCGGGGCGTCCGCGCTCGACGGCGGCGACCACCGCTCGGGCCGCGTCGGTGAGCTCGATCCAGGGCAGGACCCGGCCGTGATCGGCGGGGACAGGCAGTTGCCGCTTGCGCAGCATGGGCAGAAGGGCGTCGGTGCCACCGGGGCCGTAGAACAGGCCGAAGCGCAGGGCGATGCCGTCCAACCCCGTGGTACCGAAGGCGAGTTGTTCCTTGATGCGCATCGCCGCGATGTGCCGTTCCAGCTCCGGGGAGCGGCCGCGCGGACCGAAGGGGTCGTCCTCGACGATCACACGGTCGCCGTGGTCACCGTAGCCGTATCCGAAGACCATGGACTCCGCCACGAAGCGTCGGGCGCCGGTGGCCTGCGCGGCCTCGATCAGGTGGGCGGTTCCGTCGATGCGCAGCGCGTTGGTGGCGTGCATGTCGCGGTGACGCATGGGCGGCTTGCGCAGTGCGGTCGCGGCGTGGATCACCGTGTCGAAGTGGTGGCCGTCGACGGCGTGCAGCAGGGCGTCACGGTTGGTCAGGTCGGCCCGGATGTCGTTGCGCCCGCCCCGGCCGAGGCCGGTGACCTTGTGGCCCGCCTCCGTCAGGGCGCGGGTGATGTGCCTGCCCAGGACGCCGCCGGCACCCGCGAGGAGGATGCTCCGGCTGTGGCCGCTGTCGTTGCTCTGGTTGGTCGTCATGACCTTGCGACGGATCGAACGGGCGCGGATGTGACATCCCGGCCGAGGTGACCACTCGAGGTGATCGGCCGGTGTCCCTACGGCGTGTACGCGTACGGCGTCGTCGTGGTCAGCGGTGCGAAGCCGAGCCGTTCCAGGATGGGCCGGCTCGTGCTCATGGCGTCGACCTGCAGGTACCGGTAGCCACGGTCCACGGCGGCGCGGGCCCGGTGGGCGACCAGCGCGCGGTAGATGCCCCGGCCCCGCCAGCCCTCGACGGTCCCGCCGCCCCACAGCCCGGCGAACCGCGTCCCCGGCACGAGCTCCATCCGGGCCGCGCTCACCGGAGTGTCGCCGGCCAGCGCGACGACCGCGACCACGGTGTCCGGGTCGGCCGTGAGCTGGGCGAGCAGCTGGTGCCGGAGCCGGGAGCCGTCGGTGCCGAAGGCCTTCTCGTGCACCTCCGCGACGAGGTCGACGCCCGCCCGGTCGGTCACGGAGACGATGCGGATGCCTTCCGGCGGCTCCGCCTCCAGGTTCAGGTCGGCGGCCTCGCCGATCATCAGCGTCTCCTCGGGCTCGGACGTGAAGCCCGCGTCCCTGAGCCGCCGGCCGAGGTCGACCGGGAGGTCATGCCCGTAGAGCTTCCACTCGAACTCAAACCCCAGCCCGGAGAAGTGGGCGATCTGTGCGGCGATCGCCGCGTCGGCGCTCGCCTCGTCGAGATCGGACCACACCACGCCGTTCCAGCCGAGTGCGGACGACACCTGGCGGACCACCCCGCCGGCTCTCTCGACCACGGCGTCGGGACCGTCCGGCCGCGCGCCTTCACGCATGTCCCGGTCGAAGAGGGCGAGCACGGCAGCATGATCCATAGGGCCACTCCAGCACCCCGCCACCGCCACGGCAAGGCCTTTTCGACCCGACCGCACACGACCTGGGCGACCATAGGAAGCTCAGGGCAAAGACGCACCGCGAGGAGGGCCGTACGTCATGGTCGTGAAAGACGCCGAACTGCCGCACCTGCGCCGCTGCGTCGCGCTCGCGGCGCAGGCGCTGGAGGCCGGGGACGAGCCGTTCGGTTCGGTTCTGGTGGGGGCGGACGGGGTGGTGCTCGCCGAGGACCACAACCGGGTGGCCTCGGGCGACCGCACCCGGCACCCCGAGTTCGAGCTGGCCCGCTGGTCCGCCGCCCATATGACGCCGGTGGAGCGGGCGGCAGCCACGGTGTACACCTCCGGCGAGCACTGCCCGATGTGCGCGGCCGCGCACGCGTGGGTGGGCCTGGGGCGCATCGTGTACGTCGCCTCGTCGGAGCAACTGGCCGGTTGGCTGGGCGAGTTGGGGGTACCCGCCCCGCCCGTGCGGACTCTTCCGGTCCAGGACGTCGCGCCCGGCGTGGTCGTGGACGGCCCCGTGCCCGAGCTGACGGACGACGTCCGCGCACTGCACTTCCGCTTCCACGGGCGAACCGGCTGACGGGCAGGTGTTCCGACAGCGGTGCCGCTGAAGCGGCTTACGCGCTAGCCGAGTTCCAGGGTGGTGACGCCGAAGACCCGCTCCTCGGCGTACGGCCGCACGGGGCCCGTGTACATGCGGGCGGTCTCGAAGGAGGGCGTGAAACCGGCCTCCTCGGCGAGCGCCACGCCCGCCGCGTTGGGCTCGGGCACGTCGATGGCGACCTCGCGCCCGGCCGCCTCGGCGGTCAGGGCGGCGAACAGGACCCGCGCGTCCTCGGCGGTGTCGGCGAAGAGCGGGCCGATGCGCGGGCAGTCGCGGCCGGGGCGGATCACGCCGTAGCCGGTGACGCGGTCGCCGGTGCGGCGGACCACGGCGTGGTGTCCGGTGCCGGTGAGCCAGTGCGCGAGGAACCGTGGACGGTCGGCCGGGGTGCAGATGCCGTCGTACGCGGTGATGTCCTCGATGTCCTCGGACCGTACGCCCCGCACATCCGCCGGCACCTCGGCGGCGGGCGCGGTTCCGGTGAAGCGGACCGTGCGGTGGGCGAGTTCGAAGCCGGAGCGGCGGTAGTTGTCCTGCTGGGCGACGACGCCGTCGAGTCCGATTGTGCGGCTTCCGGCGTGGGCCAGCGCGGTCTTCCACGTCGTGAGGCCGTGGCCGCGGCCGCGCAGGTCGGGGCGGACCAGGTAGCAGCCGAGGAAGGCGTAGTCCGTGCCGTAGTTGACCACCGAGATCGCCGAGACGGGCTCGCCGTCGATCCGGCCGAGGAAGAAGCCGTCGGGGTCCTGGGCGAAGAAGGGCGGTCCGTCGGCGAGCCCCGGGTTCCAGCCCTCGTCGGCGGCCCACCCGCTGATGACCGGCCAGTCGTCGAGGCCGGCACGGGTGACGACGAGGTCTTCGAGGGCCGGAGAGGCCATGGGTGCGCTCCATTCCTTGGGGACTCTGCATGCGCACGGTGATCGACCGCGCACGCAGCATCCTCGCGGATCGTCCGGGCGGGCGCCACGGCGTGATCAAGCCGTTGACGCGTTCCAAAGAGCCATGGCCGTCCGGGTGTTCGGCACTTCGGTCCTGCGGTACTTCGGCTACCTCGGCTACTTCGGCTACTTCGCTACGACGAAGGCCCCACCGCTCGCCGACCCGGTGGGGCCTTCCGTGCCGCGCGCGAAGCAGCGGGTCAGCGCACCGACTGGGGACGGAAGCGCCGGTACAGGATGGCCCCGCTCAGGACGAGAACCGTGCCGCCTGCCACGGCGGCGAGGGTCTGGTCCGCTCCGGTGTGGGCGAGGGCGGCCTCGGACCCGTGGGGGACGAACGCGGGTGGCACCGGACGCGGTTGGTGCCTCGTCGGCGGTACGGACGGCTTCGGCGCCGGCTTCGTGGTGTGCGGAGTGCGGTTGCCGGGCGCGTTCACGGACTCGTTGCCGATCGCCGGGTTGCCGACGCCGACCACGTTCACGGTGTTGCCACTGACGTTCACCGGGAGGTGGACCGGCAGCTGGATGGTGTTGCCGGAGACGACGCCCGGCGAATCCTTTCCGCGTCCCTCGGCCGAGGCGCCGCCGTTCGACGTGCCTCCCGTCTTGCCGCCACCGCCCTCGTTGGTGCAGGTGTTGCCCACGGCGGGGTTGAGGAGCCCCACCACGTTCACGGTGTTCCCGCACACGTTCACCGGGACGTGCACCGGGAGCTGGATGGTGTTGCCGGAGATCAGCCCGGGTGAGTCGGCCGCGGCACCGTGTGCCGCGGAGTCGGCATACGCCGGGATCGTCACAGCCATCGCGCCGGTGGCGGCGAAGGCGATCACACCGTTTCGGGTAACCCGTCTCATAGGTTCCCTGCCTTCCAGACATGGTCGCGAGCGCTCGCCCGCACCGGATAAAACGCAGATGAACCATTCGAGTTATGGCTTATCGGTCTTTCACCCCATCGAGCGGCATGGTTGTCGAACTGGGTGATGACTCCCCATTCATCCGACTTGTTGCTCTGAACATGCTCGACAGACGTGACCCGACCGACGATGAGCTGGGCACAAGCCGGCCCTCGACACTTGGCGAGGCCGGCACCAGCCGGAGGTCACCGCTTCCACGCCTCGGGGCCGCCGCCGCGCCACTCGATCAGCCTGGACCGCCGTACGTACTCCTCGTCGGCGTCCTCGATTCCGGCCCGGCGCAGGAACTCGGCGACGTCCAGCAGCCCGTACGCCATGCCGAGGAAATGGTCGCCGACACGGACCCGTCGGCCGCCGTCCACGGCGGGCGGGTAGATCGCGATGGGCTGCTCGCCGTCCATGGCACCAGGGTGCGGCCTGTGCCGGCTGCTCGCATGCGGGGCTGATCCGGCCCCTCCGGCGCCTACTGGCTGAGTTCCCCCAGGATCCGGGCCGCCGGTGCCGGGTCGACCAGCCACTTCAGATGGCTGCTCTCGAGGGTGTGGACGTCGTACGGGTTGTCCGGTGTGAGGGCGTTGCCCTCGCGGATCAGCCGGTCCTGGATGGCGAGCGGCAGACTCGCGTCGCCGGCCAGACGCACATAGGTCCTCGGGATGCGGCCCCACGTCGCGGCCTGCGCCCGGTCGGAGCAGGTGCCGACGTCCAGGTTCTCGTCGGGCTGGAAGGTGTTCAGGAAGGTCAGGAACTCCTCGTCGGTGCCGTCGGCGAGGAACGCCGCCTTGAACGCCGCGAGGGCGTCCGGATCCGCCGTGCGGAAGTTGACGCGGAGCAGGCCGAGTTCGGCGGGATTCCCGGCCATCGCCATGGCCAGGGAACCGACGTCGACCGTGGCCATCTCCGGTTCGGCGTAGTAGTCACTGACGTCGAGATCGACCGGGCACCAGGCCGAGATATAGACGAGGCGGTCTATGAGGTCCGGTCGGGCGTTGGCCGCGGCGGTGGCCGTCAGGCCGCCGCGACTGTGCGAGACGAGGATCACGGGACCGTTGCGCCGTGCCCGTTCCAGGATCCCGATCAGGTGCGCGGCGTTGTCGGTGAGCGTGACGTCCTTGATCGAGCCGGGCGCGGTGGCGAGCCCTTCGAGGTCCTGCGGGGCCTGATAGGCGCGCGAGTAGGTCGCCCCGAAGCCGTGCCCTGGCAGGTCCACAGCGACGGAGCGGTGTCCGAGGAGGCCGAGCTCGGCCTGGAGCGGTGCGAAGGAGAAGGAGTTCGCGAAGGCTCCGTGAACCAGTACGAAGGTCGGTTGCACCTGTCTGCTCACTTTCCGACATCCGGACGGCTGCCCTGGCATTCGAACGTTCACACTAGTCAACGAAAGATCATCCGCACCACCGGTACGAGGCGCGCAGCGTACGGCAGCAGGCCAGGCCGTCCCGCTCGTCCGGAGGCGTGTGTTCCGGGGCCCCCTTATCGTGATCGAGGACGCCGTATCCCGGTCCGCGACGGGCGTCCCTGGAGGCATTGATGCTGGCCAAGCTGTCAACGCGGCCCTCGCTGCGGCGCTGCGCGGTCACCGGCGCGGTCGGACTGGTCCTGCTCGGCACGGGGCTGCCGACGGCCACGGACGGCGCCGGGCCCGACCTCACCCGCTTCTACCGGCAGAAGGTCACCTGGGCCAAGTGCCCGGGCGAGGGCCTGCCGAAGGATCTGCAGTGCGGCAAGGTCACCGTCCCCCTCGACTACGCCCGTCCCCGGGAGGGGACGCTGGATCTGGCGCTCGCCCGCTACCGGGCCACGGGCAAGAAGCAGGGCTCGGTGCTGCTCAACTTCGGCGGGCCGGGCGGCGCCGGTATCCCCGAATTCGCCGCCGGTGGCAAGGACTTCATGGAGCTGACGGACGGCTACGACATCGTGACCTTCGATCCGCGCGGCGTCGGCAGGTCCTCGCCGGTCAGCTGCGGGGACGGCGAGGAGGACATCGCCGTGACGGACGGCGGCACGGAGATCGGCCGCGATCCGCAGTCCGTCCTGAAGCAGTTGAGGAAGGCGGCCGACGCGTGCGCCCGGCACTCCGGGCCCGTGCTCCCCCACATCGGCACGGTCAACGCCTCGCGCGACATGGACGTGATGCGCCAGGCCCTCGGCGACAAGAAGCTCAACTACCTGGGCTTCTCCTACGGCACGCGGCTCGGCGCGGTGTACGCCGCCCAATTCCCCGAGAAGGTCGGCCGATTGGTGCTCGACGGCGTGGACACGCTGACCGAACCGCTGACCGAGCAGGGAGTGGCAAGCGCCCAGGGGCAGCAGAAGGCGCTGGAGGAGTTCATCAACTGGTGCGTGAAGGACATCGCCTGTCCCTTCGGGCAGGACCCTCGCGAGGCCCGCGAGCAGGTCGTACGACTCGTCGACTCGCTGGACGAGGACCCGGTGCCGTCGGCCTTCGGGCAGCCGTTCACCGGGCAGGACCTGGTCGGCGCCATCGGACAGGCGCTCTACAGCGAGGAGTTGTGGCCCTCCCTGGAGCGGGCCCTCGCGTCGCTGGTCGAGGACGGCGACACACACGCCGTCGAGACCTTCGCCACCGGCGGAGCCGCACCCGCGAGCCACAAGGAGAGCGAGGACCCCGACAGCGGTCTCGTCGACGACGAGGACGTCCCCCTCGACAACTCCCCCGCGGCACTGATGGCGATCAACTGCGCGGACGATCCCGACCGCCCGACGGACGAGCAGATCATCGGCGATCTCGACCGGCTGCACGCCGAGTACGAGCAGGCGTCACCGGTCTTCGGCCCGTACCGGCTCAGCGGGGTGCTGATGTGCTACGGGCGCCCCAGGGGCACGGACTTCATCCGCGACGACGTGAAGGACGTGCACACGCCGAAGATGCTCCTCGTGGGCACCCGCGGCGACCCGGCGACGCCCTACCGCTGGACCCTGGAGACGGCGAAGCGACTCGGCCCCCCGGCCGTGGTCCTGGACAACAAGGGCAGCGGCCACACCGGATACGCCTCCTCCAAGTGCGTGCACCGCAAGGTCGACAGCTTCCTGCTGTACGGCACACTGCCGGCCGACGGCAGCTCCTGCGGGCCGGAGAGCGCCGCGGAGTAGGGACGCAAGGGCGAGGGGATTGCCCCTAATGCCCGATCGGTGAATCGGTCCTATCGTGCTGTTATGGAGCACGCACTCAGTCCCACGACCCTCATCGAGCTGCGGCGCCCGCGCCCCTATCCGGCCGTGTCCGTGCTGACGCCCACGCATCCCCGGGAGCCCTATCGGGCCCAGGACCAGGTTCGGCTGCGCAATGTCGTGGCCGAGGCCAAGAAACAGCTGGAGGCCGACCCCTCGGTCACCCGAGAGCGACGGGTGGACGTCGAGCGACAGCTCGACCAGGCCCTCACCGAGGTCGATCTCACTTATGCCGAGGACGGCCTGGTGATCTTCGCAGCCCCGGGCGAGCACCAGGTGTGGTCGCTCGCCCGCACGGTGCCCGAGCGCGTGGTGCTCTCGGACACCTTCCTGACCCGCAACCTCGTCTCCGCGGAGGCCGCCGAGCGGCCGTTCTGGGTGCTCTCGGTCTCCCCCGACCGTGTCACGCTGTGGACCGGCAGCCTGGACCGCGTCACCGAGGCCCGCACCGGCGGCTTCCCGCTGACCAGGCGTTTCGACAACTTCGACGCCGAGCGCCAGGAGCGGATCGGCGACATGCCGAGCACGTTCCGTGACGAGGGCACCCGCCACTTCCTCAAGGACGCGGACTCCGCCATGAGCGCGATCCTGCGGAACAACCCGCGACCGCTGTACGTCACCGGCGAGCAGGCGGCGCTCTCCCTGCTGGACGAGATCGGCGGCGTCACCAAGGATGCGGTGCACGTCCCGCACGGCGGGCTCGCGCACGGCACGCACGAGGCGGTGTGGCAGGCGATCCGTCCGCTGGTCACCGCCGAGGACCGCAGGAACGCCGCCGCCGTGGCCCGGGAACTCGAATCCGCCCAGGGCCGCAAGGCGTTCGCGGCGGGCGTCGACGAGGTCTGGCGCAGCGCCCGCGAAGGCCGGATCCGGCTGCTGGCCGTCGAGGAGAACTACCGGGTGACGGTGCGCGGCGAGGACGGCGACCATCTCATCCCGGCCGAGAGCGGCGACCTCGACGCCCGCGAGGACATCGTGGACGAGATCGTCGAGCAGTGCCTGGAGACCGGCGCCGAGGTCCGTTTCGTACCGGACGGCACGCTGAGCGACGCCCAGGGGATCGCCGGGGTGCTGCGGTACTGACGCGGCAGCGATGAGGAGGCACAGCGGCGGCGGCCCGGTCGCCTCCTCATCCGTTCGGCCTCCTCGGTCCGGCCGGCCTCCGGTCGACTGCCTCAGACGCTGCCGAAGAGCGAGGTCAGACCGCGCTCCACGACCGCCCCGAGGTCCTCCTCACCGGTCGCGACCACAGCGTAGGTCCGCAGCAGGAAGCGGTTCAGGGCGCAGGTGTCGAATTGGAGCAGCGCCATGCCGTACGGCGAGTGCAGCTCCACGACCGTACGCTCCGGGCCGCACGGCCAGATGTGCACGTCACCGTCTCCGGCCGGCCCGCGCAGGCCCGCCTCCAGCAGGCTCCGGGCGAAGATCCAGGTGGCCCCATGACCATCGAGGGAGACCTCGCCCGGGAAGTCGATGTGCACCGCCAGCGGGTCCGTGGAGGCGTACCGCAGCGTGGCGGGAACGGAGATTTCGCGCTCCTCGCCGGTGATCAGACGGGCACGGGCGGGCTGCTCGAGGGCGATGTCCATGGGCGGTCTCCCTGCGGGTCGGAAGTAGGACGGTTTTTTGCCGCTGTGCTTTTACGACCCCGCAGATGCCGTTCGCATTACACCGGAGCGGACATCATTTATGTGACCTGCATCACTCCCGAACAGCGCAACCCGCCGGCCGACGGCCACTACCGCCCCATCCCTAGGACGTGCAGCCGTCGAACATTCGATTGAGTGCCGCGGAGGTGTCCCGGCAAGACGTCAAATCACGTACGCCGTCTACGACTTGACCCCTTCGGCGACCTACAGCAATCGCCTGGCACGAGCCCGCCGTGAAGACTCTGGCATATGCCAGACGCACCACCGTATCGGGTGTTGCCAAATCCCTTACAGGGCGTCGCGGGCTGTGCGACAGTCGTAACGGTCCTTCCGTCAGCCTTGGTCGTACCGTCCTCGCATCGGAGTGCGTCATGCCGCCCCATCTCTCTGCGGACCGCCCCGCCGCTCAGCCGCCCGGACGCGGCTCGGTCGAAGCGCTCATATCGCAGACGCGGCGACTCAAGGGCGACGTCGACGCCGTGCGGCGGGACACGCAGAGCGACGACGGTTCGGACCCGCAGGAGCGGTGGCAGCGGGCGCTGTACGACCTCGCCCTGCACCAGCTCGACGACCTCGACGAGCACCTGGCGCAACTGCGGGACGGCCCGGCCCTGGTGGACGCGGCTCCCGCGGCCACGCCCGACTCCGCGCCACCCGCTCCCCGGCGCGGCTCGCTGCTCAGCCGGGTCGGCAGCGCGGAGTGGAACCTGCTGACGGACGAGGCCAGTTGGTCCGGCGAGCTCTACCAGATCCTGGGTCGCGACCCCGCCACTGCGCCGCTCACCCTCGACGAGTTGCCGTCCCTGGTGCTCGACGAGGACCGGCCGAAGCTGACGGCGATGGTCACCAACTGCCTCGTCGACGCCAAGCCGATCGACGGGGAGTTCCACGTCGTACGGCCGGACGGCGAGGTCAGGACCGTGCACATGATGGGCGAGCCCGTGCTCGACACCGACGGCAGCACCGCCTCGATGTGGGCCGTCCTGCGGGACGTCAGCGAACTGCGCAGAAGCCAGCGGGTGGTGAGCGAGACCCGTGACTCGCTCCAGCATCACCGGCACCACGCGCAGACCGAGCAGCGGCTCGCGGTCGAGCTGCAGGAGGCCGTACTGCCGCCGTGGCGCGGCTCCCTGCGGCTCCCGCACCAGGGCCCGGAGACCCTGGACCTCGCGGCTCACTATCTGCCGTCGTCGACGAGCGCGCTGATCGGCGGCGACTGGTACGACGCACTCGAACTGGCCGACGGAGCAACGCTGTTGAGCATCGGCGACCTCACCGGGCACGGCGTCGCCGTGGCCTCGGGCATGGCGACGCTGCTGGGCGCGGTGCGCGGCATGGCCATGGCGGGCACCGAGCCGGGGCAACTCATGTCCTGGCTCAACCAATTGCTCGACGCCACCGTCCAGCCGGCCCTCGGCAGCGCCGTCTGCTGCCGCTACCGGCCCGACACCCGCACCCTGACCTGGGCGCAGGCCGGACACCCCGCCCCGCTGCTGTTCCGCGACGGGACGGGGCGCAGGCTGAACGCGCCGGACGGCGTCCTGCTCGGCGCCACCTCGGGCGCCGTCTACGCACAGGCCGAAGAGACCCTCGAGGTGGGCGACCTGCTCCTGCTGCACACGGACGGACTCGCGCCGAGGCACAGCACAGCGGACGCCGTGAATCAGCTCCTCGAACTGGGCCCCCGTTTCGGCGAGGCACGCACCGCACAGGACTGCGCACGGCTGGTCGTCGAGGAGTTCGGTGAGAGTGAGCGCGAGGACAATGCCTGCGTACTCGTGGCCAGGGTGACGTCCTAGAACCTGGTGACGTCCTGGAACCCACGAGGATCAATCAGTCGCACAGTCCCCCTATGCCTGTGCGCTGTTGCCGCCGCCCGGCTTCCTCGCCTTGGGCAGCGCCAATCGGATCTCCTCCCGCAGTTCGTGGATCTTCGGATAGCTGGAGTACTCGGCGGTGAGCCGGTACATCTGGCGCAGCCGGTCCCAGGTGCGGCCGGAGGAGTTCGAGCCCATCGACATCAGGGCCAGTCGTGCGTACCGGTCCGCCTGTTCGGGGTCGTCCGCGATGAAGCAGGCGGACGCCATGGACAGATGGTCGAAGATCTTCGACCGCTCCCGGCCGTCGACGCGCAGGGCCAGGGCCTTCTCCGCGTAGTGCTGGGCGTGCGCGGCCGCGCCGGGCTCGAACTCGGCCAGCGTGCGGTAGGCCAGGGCCTGCATGCCGTACAGATCCTCGTCCTTGAAGGTCTGCATCCAACTCGGTGGCGGCACGTCGCTCTTGTCGGAGACGAAGAGGTCCTCCGCCTGTCCGAGGGTGCGGCGCATGGCCTGGCCCTTGCCCATCGACGCCTGTGCCCAGGCCTCGATGGTGTGGAACATGGCCATGGTGCGCGGCAGCACCTGGTCGCCGGAGCCGGACTGGGCGAGTTTCATGAGGTCGAGTGCGTCGTCGGGCCGGCCGAGGTGCACCATCTGGCGAGCCGCTCGGGAGAGCGCCTCCCCGGCGCGAGGCCGGTCGCCGCCCTCCCGGGCCGCGTGGGCGGCGATGACGAAGTACTTCTGGGCCGTGGGCTCCAGGCCGACGTCGTGCGACATCCAGCCCGCGAGGACGGCGAGGTTGGCGGCGACGCCCCACAGGCGCCGCTGGAGATGTTCGGGGTGACGGTAGGCGAGCATGCCGCCCACCTCGTTGAGTTGCCCTACGACTGCCTTGCGCTGCAGCCCGCCGCCGCGGGCCGCGTCCCAGGCCCGGAACACCTCTACCGAGCGCTCCAGTTCCTCGATCTCCTGAGAACCGATCGGGGCCGCCTCGTACCGGTCGAACCCGGCGGGGTCGGCGTGCAATGGGTCGTCGAACTGGGGGGCGTCGGCCTTGAGGGCCGGGTCGGAGTGCAGCCAGTCGTGCATGGCGCTGCTGAGTGCGGATCCCGCGGCGAGCGCGGCACCCGCGCCCACCAAGCCGCGTCGGTTGAGCATGAGGTCCATTCCCGTGAATTCGGTGAGGACCGCAGCCGTCCGCTCGGGCGCCCACGGCACACCGTCGGGATGCTCCACACTCCCGCCGTCCTGCCGTTTCCCCGCACGCCCGTGCCGGACCAGACCGAGGTCCTCGATGGTCACGACACGGCCGAGACGCTCGGTGAACAGGGCCGCCAGCACCCGCGGCACGGGATCGCGCGGGATCTCTCCCATGTCGATCCACCGCCGCACCCGCGAGGTGTCGGTCGCCAGCTGGGGGTGGCCCATGGCCGCCGCCTGCCGGTTGACCAGCCTCGCGAGCTCGCCCTTGGACCAGCCGGCCAGGCCGAACAGGTCCGCCAGGCGGGTGTTGGGTTCTCCGCTCACGTCAAGCCCCCAGGTTCTCGGCTGAGTTGACAGTAGCCCGGTGGGAGGTGCCGGGCGACTATTCGCCAGGGTTCGCCAGGGTGCGCCAGATGGTGTGCCACTGGGCATCGGGTGTCAGGTAGGAACGCGCCACCCCGACCCGGTTCGCCGAGGGACATTCCCCAGGGTGCACCCGGGCGGCCGGATCGGGCAGCGCTTCGACTTCGCAGGCACACGAAGGGATCTGTTTCTCCCATGTACGCAGCATCGTCCTCCGTGTCCGCCCCGCCCCGGTCGCTTCGTCCCCGCCCGGCGGGCAGTGGCCCCTACCTCGACCCCGCGCGGCCGGCGGCTCCCCCCGTGCTCGGCGCGGGCCGGACGCGGCGTCCCGCGGGGCTCGGCACCCAACCGCTCAGCGGGAGACTCGACTTGTCCGGCCCCCAGGGCGCCCAGCTGCGTACGGCGATCGCGTCGGTGCACCGGATCTGCCCGGAGTTCGCTCCGGTACAGGTGCTGCGCCGCAGTGGACGGTCCGTGCTCCTGGTCGGCACGACCGGGCGCAGCACGGCCGTCGCCAAGTGTTTACTCGACCACTCGCCGGCGTGGGCCGAGCGGATCCGGCACGAAATAGCGGCATACCGCTCGTTCGTCCGGCACCGCCCACCGGTGCGCGTGCCGAGACTGATCGCAGCGGATCCGGACAACTGCACGCTCGTCATCGAGCGGATGCCGGGCCGGGTGGCGGCACTGCAGCGGCACCCGGTGGAGGCACCGCCGCGCGCGGACATCAGGGCCGCGCTCGGAGCGATCTGCCGGCTCAACGCGTGGCGGCCGCCGGCGGGCACGTTCGACGCGCCGCTGGACTACGCGACCCGGATCTCCCGGTACCACGAGCTGGGCCTGCTCACCGACCGGGACATGGGCGATCTGCAGAAGCTGCTGCACGGCATCGCGACGACCGCGGGCCGGCAGGGCATGGGCCAGTTCTGTCACGGCGACGCACTGCTCTCGAACATCCTGCTCTCACCGGCCGGTCCAGTGCTGGTGGACTGGGAGCACGCGGGCTGGTACCTGCCGGGCTACGACCTCGCGACGCTGTGGTCGGTGCTCGGGGACGCACCGGCGGCCCGACGGCAGATCAGCCAGATCGCGCAGTCGGCGGGCCCGGCTTCACGGGACGCCTTCCTGGTGAACCTGATGCTCGTGCTGACCCGTGAGATCCGTACCTATGAGACGGCCGTGCAGCGTTCGATGCACGACGCTCCGACCCCGGCGGCACCGGGAGTGGCCCACCCGGGTGCTGCGCCGTCCGGCGAGGAACAGCGGCTGCTGCTGAGGCGGCTGCACGACGACTGCCAGCTGGCCCGGCGGGCCGTGCGTGCGGCGGTCGGTACTCGCTGACGGGGACGATGGTCCGCGGTGCGCCCTGGAGACAGCGGCGTACCGCGGGCTTTCGTGTGTGCAGCGGCAGTGAGTTCCTCCGTATGGCCGTACTCGTCCCACTGGTGTACGCCACTGACGCCCCGCAGGCCCGCAGACCGCCGCCACGAAACTCCCGGGAACCCCGGTTGACAAGGGAATTCGCCTGGCCCTTGGCATGATTGACGGATCGTCGGACAGCCGGTACCACAGACTCACGCCCGGTCCCGCACGGCTCATCGCGCCCGACCGTCCCAGGAGGCTGCATTGCGAGGATCCGTCACCGCCATGGCCGCTGCGGCACTGCTGTTCCCGCTGCTGGGCGCGGCCCCCTCCGATGCCCGGAACTCGGAGAACCGCCTTCAGCCGGCCTTCGCCTCCGCCGCCGCCGAGTACCACGTGCCGCAGAGCGTCCTGCTCGGCGTCTCCTACCTCCAGTCCCGCTGGGACGCGCATGCCGGGGCGCCCAGTGTGACCGGCGGTTACGGCCCGATGCACCTCACCGATGCACGCACCGCGCTCGCCGAGGGGCCGCCGCACCACAGCGACGGCTCGGAGGACGCACGCGGAGACAGTGCCCGCCCGCCCCTGCTCCCCGAGGCGAAACTGCCGGAGACCTCGGAGATCCCGGCCCGCCTCAGGACGTTGCCGAAAGCGGCCGAACTGACCGGACTGCGCCCGGAGGCGCTGCGCACGGACCCGGCCGCCAATGTGGCCGGCGGTGCCGCCCTGCTCGCCGCCGCGCAGCAGGAGCTGGGCGAACCCCTGAGCTCCGATCCCGCGGACTGGTACGGCGCGGTGGCCCGCTTCTCCGGTGCCGACGACACGGCGACGGCGGCGGCATACGCCAACGACGTCTACGACGTGCTGCGCACCGGCCAGAAGCGCGCGACGGACGCGGGCCAGCTGGTCACCCTGGCCGCCCAGCCGGGCCTCTCCCCCCACACCGGGCAGCTGAGGCGGGCTGGGTTGCGCACCCTCGACGCCGCGCAGACCGAGTGCCCGACGACGGTGTCCTGCGAGTGGGTCCCGGCGCCGTACAAGGAGTTCGGGGACAACGACTACGGCAACCACGACCTGGGCAACCGTCCGGCCTCCCAGAGCATCAAGTACATCGTCATCCACGACACGGAGGGTGCCTGGAACGGCGTCCTGGAGATGGTGCAGGACCCGACCTATGTGTCCTGGCAGTACTCGCTGCGCTCCACCGACGGCCACATCGCCCAGCATGTGAAGGCCAAGGACGTCGCCTGGCACGCGGGCAACTGGTACGTCAACGCCAAGTCGATCGGTCTGGAGCACGAGGGCTTCCTGGCGCGGCCGGACGCCTGGTACACGGAGGCGATGTACCGGTCCTCCGCGCGCCTGGTGACGTACCTCGCGAAGAAGTACGGCATCCCGCTGGACCGGCAGCACATCCTCGGTCACGACAACGTGCCGGGTTCGACCACGTCGACGATCAGTGGCATGCACACCGACCCGGGCCCGTACTGGGACTGGCGGCACTACTTCGAGCTGCTCGGCCGCCCCTTCGTAGCCACCGCCGGCCCGAACGGCGGCCTGGTGACGATCCGCCCCGACTACGCCACCAACCGGCCGCGGTACACCGGCTGCGTCACCGCCGGCAAGCCCTGCGCGGACCACGGTTCGAGCGCGGTACGGCTGTACTCCGGGCCCGGCGAGTCGTATCCCCTCATCAAGGACGCCGGCCTGGGCTCGACCCCGACCACCGGCGTGAACGACCTGGCCTCGCGGGTGTCGACCGGTCAGCAGTACGCGGTCGCCGGCCGGGACGGCGACTGGACGGCGATCTGGTACCTGGGCCAGAAGGCGTGGTTCAAGAACCCCGGCAAGAACCCCACAGCGGTAAACGCGACCGGCCTCGTGGTGACGCCCAAGGACGGCCTCAAGACCGTCCCGGTGTACGGGCGCGCCTACCCCGAGGCCTCCGCCTATCCGACGGACGTACCCGCCCAGGCAGTGTCGCCGCTGCCCTACACCTTGCCCGCGGGCCAGAGGTACGCGGTGGGCGACAGACTGCCGGGCGAGTACTACTACGCCGTGGCCTTCGACGGAGCCTCACATCGGGTCGTGGTCGGCAAGGACCTCTACTACGAGGTGCAGTTCGGCCATAGGGTGGCGTTCGTGCGGGCGGCGGATGTGCGGGTGGTGGCGTCGGGTTCCTAGCCGGGTCAGTCCTCCTTCTTCCAGGTGTGGCGTCGCCCGGCGACCGCCTTGAAGGTCAGTTCGCCGCCCTTGAACAGGTCGCTGCGTACGGTGAGTTCACGGGTCCGGGACGCCTTCAGGGCGATGCGGGTCGCCCGGCCGTGCGCCCACTCGATGTCGAGGGTGGCGCCGCCACGGGCGCGCAGGCCGCGCACGGAGCCGGTGGGCCAGGCGGCGGGCAGGGCGGGCAGCACCTCGATGACGTCGTACTGGCTCTGCAGGAGCATCTCCACGATTCCGGAGGTGGCGCCGAAGTTGCCGTCGATCTGGAACGGCGGGTGGGTGTCCCAGAGGTTGGGCAGGGTCGAGGACTTGAGCTGTTCGCCGAGCATCTTGTGTGCGTGGTCGCCGTCGCGCAGCCGGGCCCAGAAGTTGATCTTCCAGGCCTTGGACCAGCCCGTGCCGCCGTCCCCGCGTGCGGTCAGGGAGATCCTGGCGGCCTCGGCCCACTTGCTGCCGGGTTCGATCTGCCGTCCGGGATGGAGGGCGAACAGGTGCGAGACGTGCCGGTGGGTGTCGGTGGCGTCGTCCAAGTCCTCCTTCCATTCCTGGAGTTGGCCCCAGGAGCCGATGCGCAGGCCGGGGTCGAGCCGGTTCAGCGTGTCTTCGACGCGGCGGCGGAAGTCGGGCGTGTCGCCCAGGATCCGGGCCGCTTCGAGGGTGTTGGTGAACAGGTCGTGGACGATCTGCTGCGACATGGCCGCGCCGGCGGTGAAGTCGCCGTGCTCGGGCGAGTAGCTGGGGGTGACGACGAGGGTTCCGTCGCGCGGGTCGGGGCGCAGGTTGTCGAGCCAGAACTCGGTGGCCTCCTTCATCACGGGGTACGCGGTGGTGCGGAGGTAGTCGGTGGAGCCGCAGAATCTGTAGTGCTCGTACATCTGTTGGGTGAGCCAGGCCGCCGCCTCGGGGAACCAGAACGCGGTCGCCCAGTCGTGCACGCCGGTGAAGCCGTACGGGTTGGTCTCGTTGTGCACGACCCAGCCGCGCGAGCCGAACATCTCCTGTGCCGTACGGCGTCCGGGCGCGCGCAGGGCCTCGACGAAGCGGTCGTACGGCGCCGTCGTCTCGGCGAGGTTCGCGGCCTCGGCGGGCCAGTAGTTCATCTGGATGTTGATGTTGGTGTGGTAGTCCGCCGACCACGGGGGCGTGGTGCTGTTGTTCCAGACGCCCTGGAGGTTGGCGGGCAGGGAGCCGGGGCGCGAGGAGGCGATGAGCAGGTAGCGGCCGTACTGGAAGTACAGGGCTTCGAGGGCACGGTCCGCCGCGCTCGTCCCGCCGGTGTACGTGGCCAGCAGCCGGTCCGTGGGGACGTCCGCGGGGATCGACTGGCCGATGTCGAGGCCGACTCGGTCGAACAGGGCTCGGTGGTCGCGGGTGTGCCGGGCGAGCAGTGCCTCGTAGCGGTCGCCCGCCTGCTGCACGGCACGGGTGACGCCGACGTGGGGGTCCGGGCCGCGGTAGTCGGGGTAGGTGTCGGCGTAGTCGGTGCCCGCGGCCAGCACGAACCAGGCGCTGTCCGCCCCGGTCACGGTGATCGTGCCGTCGGCGCCGGACGTGACGGAGCCGCCCTGGCTGCGCACCCGCACCTGCGCCTCGAAGCGCAGCCCGTTGTCGGCGAGTGCGCCCCGCACGGTCAGGGTCGCGTCGGCCGCGGAGGCCGTGAAGTCGGCGCGGGGTGAGGTGTAACGCAGGGTGAAGGTGACGCTGCCGGGCCGGTCGGCGCCGAGGCGGCCCACGATCACGCCGTCGGGGTGGGAGGCGAAGAACTCCCTTTGGTGGCGGACGCCTTGGTGGGTGTAGGCGACCGAGGCGACGGCGTTGTCGAGGTCGAGTTCGCGGCGGTAGTCCTGCGGGGTCGTCGTCGGCGCGCCGGGCAGGTCGAGGTGGAGGTCGCCGAAGGTCTGGTGGGCGCCGTAGCCGACCCGTGGCTGGCCGAGCCGGTCGGCCACCGACGCGGGGTCGAGGGTGGTCCGCGCGTCGAGGTCGTCCTGCACGGCGGTGATCGCGTCGGGGCGGGGTGCGCGCCAGTTGCCGTGGTCGTAGCCCTGGGCGGAGCCGGGGCCGCCGGTCCAGAGGGTCTTCTCGTTGAACTGCAGCCGTTCGGAGGTGACGGTGCCGAACACCATGGCGCCGAGTGCGCCATTGCCGAGGGGCAGGGCCTCGCGCTCCCAGTCGGCGGCGGGAGTGGCGTACCAGAGCACTGACGACTCCCTCGATACATCGGAGGAATCAGCGGCGACAGCCGCAGTGGCGTCCGCTCCCAGAGCAAGCGCACCGGCGCCGGTGACCGCGGCCTTTAATGTGGTCCTTCGAGTGATCTCATGCGACTCATGCGACATGACCCCTGACGCTAGAGGTCCGATGACTCTGCGACAAGGGTCATGACAACATGTGCGGAACCCCGATCGGCGGGCCTCGATCGGGAGGACTCAGCCCTGCTGGAAGAGCTCCGCGGGCAGCGGCTTCAGAAGCGCGTACAGATCGTCGGTGATGGGGCGGTCCCACGCGGCGATGGTCACCAGGACGTTGTCGCTGCGGTCGAACTGCACGCAGGAGATCCGGCTCTCGGAGAGCTTCAGACGGCGCACGATCAGGAGGTTGTCTCCCTGCATGACGGGCACGTCCTCGCTGCCGACGACGGCGACCTCTTCGTCGTTCTCCAGGGCCAGCAGCAGCTGCGCGACCTCGAACGGGATCTCGTCCTCGTCGACCTCGCGGGCCGGGGAGCCCTCAGGCAGGTTGCCGATGATCATCGCGGGGCCGCGGCCGCCGAAGAGGTCGTAGCGCAGGAAGACGCCCTGGCAGCTGCCGTCGGGGGCGGGCAGCAGCCCGGCACCCAGATTGCCGGGCCAGTCGCCCGGATCCATGGCCAGTACGTCGAAGTCGGGCCCGGCGGGCGTGGCGCTGCGGCGGCGGAGGAACGACATGTCGCCATGGTACGTGTCCGGGACTGCTCCGTGACGTGCGGGCATGGGTTCGGACGCTGATCCCTGACGCGCGGGCGCGACTTCCCGAGCGCTCCGTGATGCCGTCGGGTGCCGCGGAATTCCGTTGCCCTCCGGCAGAGGCACGTCCTACGGTCCCGATCACGCTGCCGCCGGTGGAGACAGACGAGGATGGGGACGCCGTCGTCCCCGACGAGAAGGTGATGCGGGTCGGAGCGGAGGATCTGTGCGCCCGTCTCGCTCTGGCAGGTCTCCCGCTGACGCGCTTCCCGGACGGGTCACAGCCGGTCTACGCCGTGGGCGACGAACACGTCCTCAAGCTCTTCCCAGGAGCCGCCGCCCGGGACGGCATCGCCGAGGACCGCGTCCTGTCCCATGTCCAGGGGCTCCTGCCCGTCCCGACGCCACGCGTGCACGACGCCGGTCCGTACGAGAACGGCCGGCGGTACGTCCTGATGTCCCGGCTGCGGGGCGAGAACTGGCCGGTGCCTGGGACCGCGTCCCGCGCCTCGACCGTGAGCGGCTCGTCGCTGAGATCAGCGAGCCCTGGCCGTACTGCATACCCTCGATGCCGCCCCGCTCGAGGATGTCCTCGGGCCCGGGGACTGGGGCGCGTTCGTGGACCGGCAGCGTTCCGGGGCCGTGGAGCGGCAGCGCGAGCGCGGTCGGCCGGCCGCCTGGCTGGAGCAGATCCCCGAGTTCCTCGCTTCGGTTCCACTGCCGCGTGCCCCGCACCGTTCCCTGCTGCACAACGAGGTCATGCAGCAGCACTTCCTTGTCGATCCTGACGGCTGGCGCCTGACCGGGCTCTGCGACTTCGAGCCGGCCATGATCGGCTTCCGCGCGTACGACTTCGTCGGCGTGGGCCTGTTCGTCACCCGCGGCGATCCGCAACGTCTGGCCCGCCTCACCAGGCCGTACGACACCTCCTTCGCCCCGGCCGAGCTGCTGGCGTACACGCTGCTGCATGTGTACAGCAATCTCCCTTGGTACATACGGGAGTTGGGCGCACCGGCCGACGGTACGCTGCCGTCCCTGGCCGAGGCGTGGTTCGGCACCGCGTGACGCGCTCCGGTGCCCGCTCACTCCTGCGGCGGCGCAGGCGGCACCACGGCCACCGGGCTCGCGGCGTGCAGCAGGACGGCCTGGGCCACCGAGCCCATCATGCGGGCGGGGGCCAGTGGGAGGCGCCGGTGGCGGCCCACGACGACCAGGTTCGCGTCCTTGGAAGCGGCGACGAGGTGGCCGGCCGCGTCGCCCGGGGCGGCATATGGCTCGGCGCGGACCTCGGGGTGACGGTCGCGGTGCTGGGTGAGGAGGCCTTCCGCGAGGGTGCGGGTCTCGTTCTCGACGGCGTCCTGGTCGACGGGTGGCGGCACGATCTGGCTGGGAGCCGCCGTCCACAGGTGCGCCGGCCATGGGTAGGCGGCGACGACCTGGAGTCGGGCGCCGCGCCGGGCGGCCTCGGCGAAGGCGAAGGACAGCGTGGCCTCGTCGGGGCTGTCGACCTGCAGGCCGACGACGACCCGCGGCCCCGGCTCGATCGGCATGCCGTCATGGACCTCGCGTCCCGGCTTGGGCACCACGACCACCGGGCACTCGGCGTCACGCGCGACGGCCGTAGCGGTGGAGCCGAGCAGCAGGCCGACGAAGCCCCCGCGCCCGCGGGAACCGAGCACCAACAGCTGGGCGGCGGAGCCCAGTTCGGGCAGAACCGCGGCGGGCGCGCCCTCCAGGGCGAGGTACTCCGTCTCCGGCCGCTCGACCCGCCCTGCCAGATACCGGCGTACGCGGTCGAGCACCGGATCGTCCTCCGGTTGCGGTCGCCCAGCGGGCAGCACACCGGGCTTGGCCCAGGCGGCGTACTGCTGCACATGGACCATGCGCAGCGGCGCCTCGCGCACCAGCGCTGCCTCGAAGGCCCAGTCCAGCGCGACCAGGCTGTCGTCCGAGCCGTCGACCGCCGCGATGACCGGCAGGGTGCTCATGGGTTCCTCACCTCCGGATACGACCTACCCCTCCCGGGGTCAGCCTGGCTCAGGCGTCGGCCCCAGGGGGGTTCTCAAGGTCGCGTGTCCGGAAAAACGGGCGGAACACACCCGGATCGGCCCGAAGAGCGCTGTCAGGTCAGGTCGAACTCGCCCTCCCTCGCGCCCGACACGAAGGCACCCCACTCGGCGGGTGTGAAGATCAGGGAAGGGCTCTCCGGGCGGCCGCTGTTGCGCATCGCGATGAACCCCTCGACAAAGGCGATCTGGACATCCCCCAGGCCACGGCTGCTGGAGTGCCAGTCGGCGTTGCTGAGGTCCAGCTCCGGCTTGTCCCAGCCCGTGAGCGGCTGCTGCTGGATGGTGGTGCTCTCGGCCACGTCCGTGCTCCTCCCGATTCGCGTCGTCCGCGGGTCAGCCTAGCGATCGGTTACGAGTGTCGACAGGCCACGTGAGGAGGACCTTTGCGGAGTCGTCTCCGCCGCCGCCCGGTAGTCCTCTCAGGCGTCCGGTGGCTCGGAGCCCACGAGCCACATGGAGAAGAACTGGGACCCGCCGCCATAGGCGTGCCCGAGCACCTTGCGGGCCCGGTCGATCTGGTGTTCCCCGGCCTGTCCGCGCACCTGGAGGGCCGCTTCCGCGAAGCGGATCATGCCGGAGGCCCCGATGGGGTTGGTGGACAGAACCCCGCCCGACATGTTCACGGGCAGGTCCCCGTCGAGCTCGGTCACCCCGGACTCGGTGAGCTTCCAGCCCTCGCCCTCGGCGGCGAAGCCGAGGTTCTCCAGCCACATGGGCTCGTACCAGGAGAACGGCGCGTACATCTCCACCGCGTCGATGTCCCGGCGGGGATCGGCGATCCCGGCCTGCCGGTACACGTCGGCCGCGCAGTCCTTCCCGGCCTGCGGCGACACGAAGTCCTTGCCGGCGAAGAGGGTGGGCTCGCTGCGCATCGCACCGCCGAGCATCCAGGCGGGCGGGCGTGCCGCGCGGGCGGCTCCGACGCGGTCGGTGAGGACCATCGCGCAGGCGCCGTCGGAGGACGGGCAGGTCTCCGAGTAGCGGATCGGGTCCCAGAGCATGGGCGAGGCCTGGACCTTCTCCAGGGTGATGTCGTGCTCGTGCAGGTGCGCGTAGGGGTTCTTCAGCGCATTGCGGCGGTCCTTGTACGCCACCAGCGAGCCGACCGTGTCGGGCGCGCCGCTGCGCCGCATGTACGCGCGCACGTGCGGCGCGAAGAACCCGCCCGCCCCGGCCAGCAGGGGCTGCTGGAAGGGGATCGGCAGGGACAGGCCCCACATGGCGTTCGACTCGGACTGCTTCTCGAAGGCGAGCGTCAGCACGGTGCCGTGCACGCGGGCCGCGACCAGGTTGGCAGCGACGAGGGCGGTGGATCCGCCGACCGAACCGGCCGTGTGCACCCGCAGCATCGGCTTGCCCACCGCGCCGAGCGCGTCGGCGAGGTACAGCTCGGGCATCATCACGCCCTCGAAGAAGTCCGGCGCCTTGCCGATCACGACGGCGTCGACATCGGCCCAGCCCAACTCGGCGTCGTCGAGGGCCCGTCGGGCCGCCTCCCGGACGAGCCCGGCGATGGACACGTCCCGGCGCGCCGCGACGTGCTTGGTCTGACCGACGCCTACGACGGCCACGGGCTCCTTGCTCATCGCGGATCCCCTTCGAGTACGGCGACCAGGTTCTGTTGCAGACACGGTCCGGACGTGGCATGCGCGAGCGCCCGGTCGGACTCGCCCCGGTGGATACGGGCGGCTGCCTCTCCGATGCGGATGAGCCCGGCGGCCATGACGGGGTTGGCGGCGAGCGCCCCGCCGGACGGGTTGACACGCACGCCGGCGTCGAGCTTCAGCGCCTTGCGCAGGACGACCTCCTGGGAGGTGAAGGGCGCGTGCAACTCGGCGGTGTCGACCGGCCGTTCGAAGGAGCCCGCCTTCTCGGCGGCGAGGCGGGTCGAGGGCGAGTCGGTCAAGTCGCGCACGCCCAGGCCGTGTGCCTCGATGCGGTGGTCGATGCCGCGTATCCAGGCGGGCCGGTCGCACAGCTCGCGGGCCCGCTCGCCCGCCGCGAGGATCACGGCGGCGGCCCCGTCGCCGATGGGCGGGCAGTCGCCGGTACGCAGCGGTCGTACGGCGTACTCCCCCTGGGGCACCGAACCCCGCAGCTGAGCATGGGAGTTGGCGGTGGCGTCAGCGCGGCTGCGGGCGGCGACGGCGGCGAGCGCGGGCTCGTCCGTGTCGCCGGCGTCGATGAGGGCCTGGGCCTGGAGGGCGGCCAGGGCGACGGAGTCGGGCCAGAGAGGGGCGACGCAGTAGGGGTCGAGCTGCCGGGTCAGGACGTCGCGCAGGGGGCCGGGTGAGGACTTGCCGTAGGAGTAGACCAGCGCGGTGTCGGCGTCCCCGGTCAGCAGCTTGGTCCACGCCTCGTACAGCGCCCAGGCGCCGTCCATCTCGACGTGCGACTCGGAGATCGGCGGCCAGGCGCCGACACCGTCGAGGGCGAGGGTGAAGGAGAAGGCACGGCCGGCGAGGTAGTCGCTGGAGCCGGAGCAGGTGAAGCCGATGTCGGCGGTCTTGAGGCCGGTCTGTGCGAGCACGTCGTGCAGGACCGGCATGAGCATCTCCACCTCGGAGAGCTCCTCGCTGGTGCGCCGGTGGTCGGTCTGAGCGAAGGCGACCACGGCGATGTCCCTGACCGGCAGGTCCCTGGTCATCTACACCAGCTCCTTGTACGTGTCGTAGTCCGCGTCGGGCTCGCCGGTCGGCCGGTAGTGGTCGGGGTAGCGGGCGCCCTCGGTCCACACCGGTTCGACGCGCAGACCCATGCGCACCTGGTCGTAGGGGATGCCGCCGATTCGGGCGTGCAGGGCGAGGTCGGCGCCGTCGAGGGCGATGTGGGCGTAGACGTACGGCACTTCGATGTCGAGATTCGCCGTATGAGCAGCCTTGATGTTGACGATGCAGAACGTGGTGACTGTGCCGCGGGGACCTACTTCGACCTGTTCTGATGTGGCGACCCCACATGTGGGGCACGCACCCCTCGGTGGAACGTACACCTTGCGGCAGGAGGGGCAGCGTTCGCCGACGTTCCGACGGTCGGCCAGGGCGTTGATGTAGGCGGTCTGGGCGCGGCCGGGTGAGTAGGTGTACTCGAGGCGGGCGCGGGCGACGATGCCGGTGACCGGGTCGTCGAACTCGCCTGTGTGGCCTGTCGGTTCGGCCGGGTCGCCGCCGTCCGGGCTGCCTTCGTACCGCTCGAAGCAGGCGATGTCCGTGATGGCGCCGGTGCGTTCCTCGGCCCAGCGGACGCGGACGCGCATGCCGGTGTGCACGGCGTCGGGGCCGGGGGCGTCGAGGGCGTGCAGGAGAGCGGTGTCGGCGCCGTCGAGGCGGACCAGGACCCAGGCGAAGGGGGTGCCGAGAGGCTGGTCACGGCGGGGGGCGTGGTTCCAGGCCCAGGTGGTGACCGTGCCGGTCGGGGCGACCTCGACCAGGTCGCGAATCTCCTCGGCGGTGACGGGGTCGTACTCGACGGGAGGGACGAGCGTGCGGCCGTCGCTGGTGCGCACTGCGAGCACGACGCGTTCGCGCAGGCCGGTGAGGAAGGCGCTCTGGACAGGGCCGAGAGAGCGGGTGAAGGGGAACTCGACGACGAGCGGCGCTTTGAGGACTTCGGGCATCCCGCGGATCTCCTTTGGAGGTGGGGCGCACGGGCCGGGCACGGCAGTCAGGTGCGCTTGTAGACGGGCGGTCGCTTCTCCGCAAAGGCGCGGGCGCCTTCCTTGGCGTCTGCGGTGTCGAAGATCGGCCAGCCGCGCCGGAGTTCGGCGGCGAGGCCGTCGGTCTCGGTCAGTTCGGCGGTCTCGTAGACGGACGCTTTGACGGCCTCGACGGCCAGTGGGCCGCAGGCGTTGATGCGTTCGGCGATCTCCAGGGCCTTGGGCAGTGCCGTGCCGTCGGGGACGACGTGCCCGACGAGGCCGATGTCGGCGGCCTCGCGGGCGCTGTACGGGCGTCCGGTGAGCAGCATCTCCAGGGCATGAGTGCGCGGGATCTGGCGTTGCAGGCGGACCGTGGAGCCGCCGATGGGGAACAGACCGCGCCTCACCTCGAAGAGCCCGAAGGTCGCCGACTCGCCCGCCACGCGGATGTCGGTGCCCTGGAGCATCTCCGTGCCGCCCGCGACGCAGTGGCCCTCGACGGCGGCGATCACCGGCTTGCGGGGGCGGTGGTGACGCAGCATCGCCTTCCAGTGCAGGTCGGGGTCGGCCTTCAGCCGGTCCCGGTACTGCTCTCCCTCCATGCCCTTGCCGGCCAGGGCCTTGAGGTCCATGCCCGCGCAGAACGAGCCGCCCGCGCCGGTGAACACGATCGAGCGGACCGAGTCGTCGGCGTCGGCCTCGAGCCAGCCGTCGTACAGGCCGACGAGCATGGCCAGTGAGAGCGCGTTCTTGGCCTCCGGCCTGTTCAGTGTGAGCACCAGTGTGGCGCCTTCGCGCTGCACGGTGAGGTGTTCCGTCCCACCCATCGCCCATCTCCCCTCTGAAAGAACGAGAACAGGTTGCAGGAGGCGCCGGGGCACTTCAAGAGTTTTCTGACAGACAGTCAGATTTCTTGTGCGCGGACCCTTCACAGTTGTGCCGCCCTTTGCTCTGATGACCGGCAGCCGGTGGAGAGCGAGGTCAGGAGGAGCGGTGGAGTACAACCTTGCCGACCTGTTCGAGTCGGTCGTCGACGCGGTTCCGGGCCGCGAGGCACTCGTGCACATCGACCACCCGGGCACGGGCATTGAGCGGCGTCTGACGTACGCACAGCTGGACGCGGCCGCCAATCGCATCGCCCACCATCTGATCGACAGCGGGATACGTCCCGGCGAGCACCTCGGGCTCCATCTCTACAACGGCATCGAGTACTTGCAGACGGTGCTGGGCTGCCTGAAGGCGCGGATCGTGCCGGTCAACGTCAACTACCGCTACGTGGAAGAGGAGTTGGTGTACCTCTACCGGGACGCCGATCTGGTGGCCCTGGTCTTCGAGGCGGAGTTCACGGACCGGGTGGCGGCGGCGCTGCCCCGGGTGGACGGGCTGCGGCATCTGGTCCGGGTCGGCACCGTGGCGCCGGGTGCGGTCCGTGCGCCGGCCGTGGCGTTCGCGGACGCCGAGGCCGCCGGGTCGCCCGAGCGGGGGTTCCCGGCGCGGTCGGGGGACGACCAGTTCATCATCTACACCGGCGGCACCACCGGGATGCCGAAGGGCGTGATGTGGCGCCAGGAGGACCTGTTCTTCTCGGGGCTGGGCGGCGGCGCGCCGACCGGTGAGCCGGTGAAGAAGCCGCAGGAGCTCGCCGAGCGCGTGGCGGCGGGCGGCGACGGGATCACCTTCTTCCCCACCGCTCCGCTGATGCACGGCACGTCCACGCTGACCGCCTTCATCGGCTTCAACTTCGGCCAGCGCATCGTGATCCACCGCAAGTTCGCGCCGGAGGAGGTTCTGCGCACGATCGAGAAGGAGAAGGTCACCAGCGTGTCGTTGGTGGGCGACGCGATGCTGCGGCCACTGGTCGACGCGCTCAGCGGGCCCATGAAGGGAACGGACTGCTCGTCGATGTTCAGCGTGTCGTCGTCCGGGGCCATCATGTCGGACACGGTGCGCCGGCAGTTCCAGGCACTGGTCCCGAACGTGATGCTGCTGAACAACTTCGGCTCCTCGGAGTCCGGCTTCAACGGCACCGCCACCGAGGACTCCGGCCCCGAGCGCGGCTTCCGCATCCGCGTCAACTCCCGTACCCAGGTGGTCGATCCGGCGACACACGAGCCCGTCGCCGCGGGTGAGGTGGGCCGGGTCGCGCAGTGCGGTCACGTGCCGCTCGGCTACTACAACGACCCGGTGAAAACCGCCGAGACCTTCTTCGAGAAGGACGGCGAGCGCTGGGTGCTGCTCGGCGACATGGCCACGGTCGACAAGGAGGGCGTCGTCACCGTGCTGGGCCGCGGCTCGCAGTGCATCAACACCGGGGGCGAGAAGGTGTACCCGGAGGAGGTCGAGCAGGCGCTCAAGTCCCATCCCGATGTGTACGACGTGCTGGTGGCCGGGGTGCCGGACGCGAAGTGGGGGCATCACGTGGCGGCCGTGGTGCAGTTGCGCGCGGGCGCGGTACGGCCGTCGCTGGCGGACATCCAGACCCACTGCCGCTCCCACCTCGCGGGTTACAAGATCCCCCGCCAGCTGGTGATCACGGACTCGATCCGGCGCTCGCCCAGCGGCAAGGCGGACTACCGGTGGGCGCGGGAGGTGGCGGTGGCCGCGGACGGGTGAATTCCGGGCAGGTCCGATTGAACCTAAGGTGACGTGCGGACGTACTCGTGGTGGCAGGCTCGATCGTTGGGCGCTGTTTGCCATGCCATCGCAAGACCGCACGGGAGGACCTCCGGGTGTCGCAGGAGGCAGCAGCAGAGCAAGTAACACGAGAGACGGAGGAAGCAGAGACGACGGAGGCGGTCGAGACCGCCGAGGATGCCGAGGCGGTCGACAGCGACGACGCGGCCCAGGCGACGCCGACCGCCGAGGTGGTCGAACCGACCGAAGCCGCCAAGGCAGCCGAACCGGCCGACGAGACCAGCGCGCCCCGCCTCGCGGATCGACCCGGCTGGTTCGGCTGGCGCCGTCGTTACTCCCACGCCGCACGTGCCGTGCGGATGGGGACGAACGTCCTGGCCGGTGCGCTCGTGCTCGCCGCGCTCCTCGTGCCGAACCGCCTCGACTGGATCACTGTCCAGCAGTTCCTTCGTCTCCCCGTCGAGGCGATCTTCCTTGCAGCCGTCCTGCTCACGCTGCCGTCGAAGGCACGGCGGATCACGGCCGTCGTCCTGGGGGCGTTTCTCGGGCTGTCCACGATTCTCAAGTGCCTCGACATGGGCTTCCGCCAGACCCTGGCGCGGCCGTTCGACCTGGTCTTCGACTGGGTTCTGCTGAACGACGCGGCGGACTTCCTGAAGGACTCGCTCGGCCGCACGGGTGAGGTGCTTGCGGTGATCGGGGTGATCGTCCTGGTCGTCGCCGTGCTCGTGGTGAGCGCGCTCGCAGTGATGCGGCTGGCGGACGTGCTGGCCCGGCACCGCCCCGTGGCCGTACGCACCACGCTGGTCCTCGGCGTGGTGTGGATCATCTGCTTCACCCTGGGGATGCAGTTCGGCGGTGTCACGGTCGCCACCAAGAGCTACGCCCAGTACCTCGCCAACCGTGTGCAGTATGTCCGCGACGGCCTCGGGGACGCCGAGGACTTCAAGAAGCAGCTCCCTGTCGACGCTTTCGCCGACACCCCGCCCGACCAGTTGCTGACCGGACTGCGCGGCAAGGACGTCATGTTCACCTTCATCGAGAGCTATGGCCGGGTGGCCATCGACGATCCGGCGATGGCACCGGAGATCGACGCGACGCTCAAGGAGGGGGACGCCAGACTCAAGACGGCGGGCTTCGAGGCGCGAAGCGGCTGGCTCAGGTCGCCCGTGACGGGCGCCGGCAGCTGGCTCGCCCACTCGACGTTCCTGTCCGGCCTGTGGATCAAGAACCAGCAGCGGTACCGCACACTGACCACCAGTGACCGCGCAACCCTCACCAGCTACTTCCAGAAGAGCGGCGCCTGGCGAACCGTCGGCATCGTCCCGGGCGTCCGGAAGTCCTGGCCCGAGGGCAAGTACTTCGGCCTCGACCACATCTACGACTCCACCCACCTCGGCTACCAGGGCCCGTACTTCAGTTGGACGCCGGTGCCGGACCAGTTCAGCCTGGAGTCCTTCCAGAAGCTGGAGCACGGCAAGAAGAACCGCGAGCCGATCATGGCGGAGATCATCCTGGCCTCCAGCCACAACCCCTGGTCCCCCATCGCCCGCATGGTCGACTGGGACGACCTCGGCGACGGCTCGGTCTTCCACCAGATCAAGAAGGAGGGCACGGACCCCAAGGAGGTCTGGAAGGACTCCGAGCGCGTGCGCACCGAGTACCGCCGCGCCATCGAGTACTCGATCCACAGCCTCACCGAATGGGTGGAGCGCTACGGCACCGACGACACGGTCCTGGTCTTCCTCGGCGACCACCAGCCCGTCCCGACAGTCACGGCCGGCAGCACGAGCAAGGACGTCCCCGTCACGATCGTCGCCCGCGACCGGAAGGTCCTCGACAAGATCGCCGACTGGCACTGGACCGACGGCCTCAAGCCCGCCGAGAACGCGCCGACCTGGGGCATGGACAAGTTCCGCGACCGTTTCATGACGGCATACGGGCCGCAGACGGACTGAGCACCCGGGGTTGGGCCGTTCGTGCATCGCCGAGGTGCGGAAGAAGTCGTATGGCGTAGCAGGACGCGCTGCTGAGCAGGGGCGTCCCTACGGTCGCAATGACGGTCGTCGAGACCGCAGGACCGAGAGGGAGCCCCGTGAAGAGACGCACCCGCGCGATAGGCACAGCCGCGATCACCGTCCTCGTCACCGCCGGCCCGGCGGCCCACGTCGCCCAAGCCCGGGGCGACCTGAACTGCAGCGACTTCGCCTTCCAGGAAGACGCACAGGCGGAGTTCAACCGCGACCCCGATGACCACCATCGCCTGGACGAGGACCGGGGGGTGGACGACGGCATCGCCTGTGAGGTCCTGCCGCGCCGCAACGCGGCCGTGCCATCGCCGCTCCCCACCCGCTCGCCACTCCCCACGCAGGGAGTCAGGGGCGGCCTGGGCGGCAGCACGGGGCCGGCGGACTTCGAGGTGGTTCTGGGAGCCGGCCTGGCCGTCGGTGCGGTGGCTCTGACCGCCGGTTACGTCGTGTACCGGCGTCGGTTCAGCCGCTGAAGCGGGGCGCCGCGCCCAATCCTCGGTACTCCTGAGGCGTGCCGACCGCCATCACTCCGCCAGAAACGTCTCCACGGCCGCCAGGAACTCCTCGGGCCGGGTCTCGTGGACCAGATGTCCCGTGTCGAGGGTCACCCGTCGGGTGTCGGGGATCATGTCGGCGAGTACGGCGATCTGCTCCTGCGGGATGAGGCTGGTGGGGCCGCCCCCGATCAGCAGCGTCGGCATGGTGATCCGACCCATGTGGTCCCACCACACAGGATCGGGGGCGTTGCGCTGTTCGTCGGTCGCCCGCACCATGGCCCAGTCGAACGGCGGCTCCTCGTCCGGCCGTTCGGCGGGCGGGCGTGGCGGGTCGAGCGGGAACGGTGCCGGTACGTCCTCCAGGACCAGCCGTCGTACGGCCTCGGGCGACTGCTGCGCGAAGAGGTAGGCGACCGCGCCGCCGAGCGAGTGGCCGACGACATCGACCCGGTCGAGGCCGAGGGCGACGAGAAAGGCTCGTATGTCGTCGCGCATCACCTCGTACCGGTACACCTCCGGCCCCGCGCCCGGAGCCGTGCCGGGCCAGTCGCTGCGCCCGTGGCCCCGCAGATCAGGGGCGTACACCCGGCGTTGCCGCGCACCTGTCGCCAGCCCTTGCGCGATCCGCGTCCAGTCCGTGCCGTCGGCACCGCGGCAGTGCAGCAGGAGGACGGGCGGCGCGTCCTCGGGGCCCCAGGTGCGGTAGGCCAGGGTGATGCCGTTGGCCTTGACCGTGCGGGATGTCGTGTCCACAACGGCACGGTAGCCGACCGGAGTTGGGCCGGTTCATGACTGGCCGAGCACGTCCACGTCCTGGCCGTCCACCGGGTCGTGCGATGCCTGCGCCGTCGGTTCGAGCTCGCGCTCGCCCCCAGTGGCTGCCGGGCCCCGCACCGCGCGCTCGCTCAGGCGCTGCGTCAGACGCGTCGCCAGAGGCTCCGTGTATCGGGCGGTGAGCGGGCCCAGGATCACCAGGATCAGTACGTAGGCGGTGGCCAGCGGGCCCAGCGACGGCTCGATGCCCGCGGTGACGGCGAGCCCGGCGATGACGATGGAGAACTCTCCGCGGGCGACCAGCGTGCCACCAGCGCGCCAGCGGCCCTTCGCGGAGATCCCGGCGCGCCTTGCGGCCCAGTAGCCTGTGGCGATCTTCGTGAGCGCGGTGACGACGGCCAGGGCGAGCGCGGGCACCAGCACCGGCGGGATGCTCGCGGGGTCGGTGTGCAGGCCGAAGAAGACGAAGAACACGGCGGCGAACAGGTCCCGCAGGGGCGCCAGGAGGTTGTGCGCACCCTCGGCCACCTCACCGGACAGCGCGATGCCGACCAAGAATGCGCCGACGGCGGCGGAGACCTGGAGTTGCTGGGCGAGCCCGGCCACGACGAGGGTCAGGCCGAGCACGACGAGCAGCAGTTTCTCGGGGTCGTCGCTGGAGACGAAGCGAGAGATGTGGCGGCCGTAGCGCACCGCGAGGAAGAGGACGAGTCCAGCGACGCCGAGTGCGATGGCGAGGGTGACGCTCCCTGCGGCGAGGCCGGCACCGGCGAGCAGGGCGGTGACGATCGGCAGGTAGACGGCCATGGAGAGGTCTTCGAGGACCAGGATGCTCAGCACGACCGGGGTCTCACGATTGCCGAGCCGCCCGAGGTCGCCGAGGACCTTCGCGATGACACCGGAGGAGGAGATCCAGGTGACGCCGGCCAGTACGACGGCGGCGACCGGGCCCCAGCCGAGCAGCAGCGCCATGGCGGCACCCGGCAGGGCGTTGAGCGCGGCGTCGACGAGACCGGCCGGGTACTGGGTCTTGAGGTTGGAGAGCAGGTCGCTGGCCGTGTACTCGAGGCCGAGCATCAGCAACAGCAGGATCACCCCGATCTCGGCGCCGATGGCGACGAAGTCCTCGCTGGCGCCCAGGGGGAGCAGCCCGCCCTTGCCGAAGGCGAGCCCGGCCAGCAGGTAAAGGGGGATGGGCGAGAACTGGAAACGCCCGGCGAACCGGCCCAGCAGACCCAGGGCGAGGATGATCGCGCCGAACTCGACGAGGAAGACCGCGGAGGAGTGCATCGCGGCTCACTCCCGCCCGAGTATCGCGGCGGCCGCCTCCACGCCCTCGCGGGTGCCGATCACGATCAGGGTGTCACCGCCGGCCAGCCGGAAGTCGGGCGTCGGCGAGGGGATGGCCTCGGCGCGGCGCAGCACGGCCACGATGGACACGCCGGTCTCGGTGCGCATCCGGGTCTCGCCGAGCAGGCGTCCGTTCCAGTGCGACGTGGCGGACAGCTCGATCCGCTCGGCTACGAGGCCCAGTTCGGTGGTGGACAGCAGGTTGGGGCTGTGGTGCGCCGGCATCAGCGCGTCGATCAGCGTGGCCGCCTCACCGGAGGTGAGGCGTACCGACAGCGCGCAGGCGTCCGGATCGTCCGTGCGGTACGCGCTCAGCGTCCGCGATCCGTCCCGGTGGGCGACCACCGACAGGCGGCGCTGCTCGCGCGTGCCGAGGTCGTAGCGGACCCCGATGCCGGGCAAAGGCGTACTGCTCAGGCGTGGAGCGCTCACAGCTGGCTCTCCCCATGTCTCGTGCAGTCGTCTCGTCGGATTCCCTCTCGTCGAACCCTACCGAGCGGCGAGCCGCGGTTCCGGAGCCGGGTGCGCTCCCCCGCTGCCCTCCAGGAAGGCGACGACACGCCGTACGAACCACTGCGCGTCGTCCAGCCACGGATAGTGCCCGGCGCCGGGTTGCACGGCGACCTCGGCGTTCGGGAAGACCTCGGCGGTGCGGCGGGCGGTTTCGGGACGAGGGCTTCCGTCGAGTTCGCCGGCCAGGACGAGGACCGGGGCGGCGAGCCGGGAGAGTGCGGTGCGGGTGGCGGGCGGGTCGTAGGCGCCTTCGGAGCCGTAGATGTCGCCGGCCTCGTCGTTGAACTGGTCGTCGCCGCGCGCGTAATGCTCCTGCGCCGCGTCGTCCCAGCGCCCGTAGAAGAAGGGCGCGAGCACGGGCCCGAAGTCACCCGTTCCCTTCAGCCAGGCCTCGAACGCCGGGAACGCCTCCGCGAACCAGGGCTCACCCTCCCTCGATCGGGCGGCGGTCAACCGGTCCTCAGCGGTGGGCGGCATCCCCAGGGCCCAGGGCGTCGCGGTCACCAGGGCCAGCCGCGACACCCGCTGTGGATACCGGGCGGCGTACAGCATGGCCAGGCTCCCGCCCGCCGAGTGCGCGAGCAGATCCATGTGGGCCAACCCCATGTGGTCGCGCAACATCTCCACGTCGTCCACCAGGTGGTCGCAGCGGTACGTCGCCGAATCCGCCGGCATGGCCGAGTCCCCGGTGCCTCGCAGGTCGAGCAGCACCAGCTGCCGGTGGGCGGCGAGACCTCCGAGGTCACCCAGATAGGCGGAGGCCTGCATGGGCCCGCCGGGCAGGACGACGAGCGGTTCGCCCTCGCCTCGCAGGTGGTAGGCGATCTCGGTCCCGTCGGAGGCGGTGAAAGTCGGCATGGCGTCGATCTTGGTCACCGACCGCCCGCGCCGCAACGGAGTTGTCTCACAAGGTTCGCCGTGCGATGGGGCGATGGGCCAGGGCCGCGTCGACGATCTGTTCGGCGGAGGCGTCCTCCAGCCCGGCGGGCGGGTGGAAGATCAGGCCCGAGGCCGCCGGGTGCACGACATTCGTCTCGAAGAGGAGCAGGTGGTAGTCGTCGTCCGGCCCGAACTCCAGGACCCTGCGGACGATTGCGACGAGCTCGTCCCGCGTGATGTCGGGCACCCGCGGATAGGCCGGCCGAGCCGCCTCGCGCGCGAACTCCTCCACGCTCCGCGACCCGCTGTAGGCGAGGAAGTCGTAGGCGCCATAGGCGTGCCCGGTGTCCTCGTTGAACCCGGCGATCGCGGCCTGTGCCGTCGCCCGTTCGCCGCAGTGCAGCAGGTGCTCGATCCGCTCGATCGCACTGATCAGCTCGCGCAGCCGCACTTGTGGCACCGGGGCGGGAAGCAGCTCGGGTCGCAGGTCCACGGGCTCCATTCTGCGCGGCCGCGCTCGCAGAAAGTGCGGCCGCCCTCTTGCCTGATCATTCGCCGCCTGGATTACTGATCCCGAACACCCGGACCGAATGATCGGTCGCCCGGATTGACGCGGTTGGCGAGGGAGAACTCCCCATGGCGGATGCGACGGAGCTGCTGGACTCGGGGGAACGGCTCGACCCGGAGGCGTTGCGGACGTTGCAGTTGGAGCGGTTGCGGACGTCGCTTCGGCACGCGTACGACAACGTGCCGTTCTACCGGGAGTCCTTCGACAAGGCCGGCGTACGGCCCGACGACTGCCGCTCGCTCGCCGACCTGGCCCGCTTCCCGTTCACGACCAAGGCCGACCTTCGCGAGAACTACCCGTACGGGTTGTTCGCCGTGCCCCAGGACCGTATCCGCCGCATCCATGCCTCCAGCGGCACCACCGGACGTCCCACGGTCGTCGGCTACACCGACGCGGACCTTTCCCTGTGGTCCGACATGGTGGCCCGCTCGATCCGGGCGGCGGGCGGTCGGCCCGGGGACAAGGTGCATGTGGCCTACGGCTATGGGCTGTTCACCGGTGGGCTCGGCGCACACTACGGTGCCGAGCGGCTCGGCTGTACGGTCATCCCCGCGTCCGGCGGTATGACGGCCCGCCAGGTCCAGCTGATCCAGGACCTGAAGCCCGAGATCATCATGGTGACGCCCTCGTACATGCTCACCCTCCTCGACGAGTTCGAGCGGCAGGGCGTCGATCCGCGCGGTACCTCCCTGCGCGTGGGCATCTTCGGTGCCGAGCCCTGGACGGAGCAGATGCGTCAGGAGATCGAGGAGCGGTTCGCGATCGACGCCGTCGACATATACGGGCTGTCCGAGGTGATCGGGCCGGGGGTCGCGCAGGAGTGTGTGGAGACCAAGGACGGGCTCCATGTGTGGGAAGACCACTTCTTCCCCGAAATCGTCGACCCGTTCACCGGTGCGGTGCTGCCCGACGGCGAGGAGGGCGAGCTGGTCTTCACCTCGCTCACCAAGGAGGCGATGCCGGTTGTCCGGTACCGGACTCGGGACCTGACCCGGCTGCTGCCGGGCACGGCGCGGGTCTTCCGGCGGATGGAGAAGGTGACGGGTCGCAGTGACGACATGGTGATCCTGCGTGGGGTGAACCTCTTCCCCACCCAGATCGAGGAGATCGTGCTGCGCACGCCGGGGGTCGCACCCCACTTCCAGCTGCGCCTCACCCGGGAGGGCCGTCTCGACGCCCTCACGGTGCGGGCGGAGGCTCGCCGCGACGCGTCACCCGAGACCCGGGACGCCGCCGCGCAGGCCATCGCAGCGGCCGTGAAGGACGGCATCGGCGTGTCGATCGCCGTGGAGATCGTCGAACCGGAGTCGCTGGAGCGCTCCGTGGGCAAGATCCGGCGGATCGAGGACCTGCGGCCCCGCTAGGCAGGACGGGCGACCCCGCTACCCCTCGGCCAACCGGTCCCGCAGCTCCCGCTTGAGGATCTTTCCGCTCGCGTTGCGCGGCAGCTCGTCCACGAACACCACCCGCTTCGGCGCCTTGAAGTGGGCGAGCTTCTCGCGCGCGTGCTCGATCAGTTCGGCCTCGGTCACCTCGCCGCGTGGGACGACCACCGCCGTGATCGCCTCGATCCACCGCTCGTCGGGCAGGCCGATGACGGCGACCTCGGCGACGCCCTCGTGCGTGTACAGCACGTCCTCGACCTGACGTGAAGCGACCAGTACGCCACCGGAGTTGATGACGTCCTTCACCCGGTCGACGATGGTGAAGTAGCCGTGCGCGTCCCGCACCGCGAGGTCGCCGGAGTGGAACCAGCCGTCCCGGAAGGCCTCGGCGGTCTCCTCGGGCTTGTCCCAGTAGCCCTCGCACAACTGCGGGGAGCGGTAGACGATCTCGCCGGGCGTCCCGTAGGGCACGTCCTCGCCGTCCTCGTCTACCACGCGGGCGTCGACGAAGAGGACGGTACGGCCGCAGGAATCCATGCGGCCCTTGTGTTCGTCCGGGGCCAGCACCGTGGCCAGCGGGCCGATCTCGCTCTGGCCGAAGCAGTTGTAGAAGGCAAGCTTGGGCCAGCGCTCACGCAGCCGCTCAAGGACCGGCACCGGCATGATCGAGGCTCCGTAGTACGCCTTGCGCAGTCCGTCCAGGTCACGGCTCGCGAAGTCGGGGCGGTTGGCCAGGCCGATCCACACCGTGGGCGGAGCGAACAGGCTGTCCGCGCGGCCCGCTTCGATCAGATCGAAGAGCTGCTCGCCGTCGGGCGCGTCCAGGATGATGTTCGTGGCGCCGACCGCCAGGTACGGCAAGAGGAACACGTGCATCTGCGCCGAGTGGTACAGCGGCAGCGAGTGGACGGGGCGGTCGCCGGCGCTCAGGTCGAGGGCGGCGATCGCGCTCAGGTACTCGTGGACCAGGGCGCGGTGGGTCATCATCGCGCCCTTCGGCAAGGCGGTCGTGCCCGAGGTGTAGAGCAGTTGCACCAGGTCCTCGCTGCTCGGCTCCGGGCCGTCGTGAGCGGACGCCGTGGCCTGCCGCGCCAGCAGTGAGTCGTCGGCGTCGCGCAGGGGAAACGTACGGACGCCGTCCGGGAGTCGACCCGCCAGGTCGGGGTCGGCGAGGACCAGGGAGCTGCCGGACTGGCCGACGATGTACGCGAGGTCGTCGCCGGTGAGGTTCTGGTTGACCGGGACGTGCACGAGGCCCGCGCGGGCGCAGGCCAGGAAGGCGATCAGATAGGCGTCCGAGTTGTGGCCGTAGGCGCCGACCCGGTCGCCGGGCGTGAGGCCCTGGCCGAGCAGGACGCTCGCCGCGCGCGACACGGCCGCATCGAGTTCCTCGTACGTCCACGAGCGGTCGCGGTAGTCGACCGCGACGCGCGCGGGGGTGCGTCGGGCGCTGCGGCGCAGTACGCCGTCAACCGTGCTGCCGTGTCCTGGCGTCATGACACATGATCCTCGGTGTGCCGCACAGACAGGTCAAGCAGGGCGGCAGGACACCTCACCGGGGACACATACCCGTTGGTACGCTCAACGGTTCCTTCCCTCAATGACGTTGGGAGGCACGATGCGCACCCGCCCCAGACGGCTCGTCGTCGCGGCCGTCGCCCTGCTCGCCGCCACGGCGGCCGGGCTGCCCGCGACCGCGGCCGAGCAGCAGGACCAGCACGACCGGCAGAATCAGCAGGACCGACAGGACCGGCAGGAACAGCTCTCGCACGGTGCTCTGTCCGCCGCCGCCCCCGGCTTCGCCGTGGCCCTCGCGGACGCGGTCGCCGAACTCCGGGCGGCGGGCATCGCGCTCGATTCCCGCCTCGGTGAGCACCAGTTCGTCGTACGGAACGGTCAGCGCATCCCCGTTCCGGGTGGCACGCAAGGGCTGGGTGTGTGGGACAAGATCGAGGCGGTGTGGGACCAGGTGCGGGGGGCGGCTATACGGAGGCCACGACCGGCTCCAGCCACATCCAGGCGGTCGGCTGGAACGGCAGCCGCTGCCCGGTGGCCCGTACGCTGCTGACGTACTCGCAGTCCTCGAACCCTGGGGCGGGGCCACATGGTGCAGGACCACACTGGAGTGACGAGTGAAAATCGTTGTCGTTGCGTGATGCAACGACAACCGTTCAGCGAATGCTTCTTTTGCTACTCCGTGCTTCTGTGCGCCCCTTTGGAGAAAGGTTTCGGGAAACCGAGCGCCGCTTGAACTGGGCAGGACTTGTCTCAAGTGTCAAGTCCGTGGCACGTTCACCGATTTCACGTGCCGCGTTTGAGGCGGAGGTTTCCATGAGCCATGCTGTGCCTGAACAGGAGCGAACCTGGAGGACTGGTACTGCTCCAGGCATATTCCCAATCCTCGGTCACGGTATCGCGTTGTTCCGTCAGCCGCTGGCGTTTCTCAATTCTTTGCCCGCGCACGGAGATCTGGTCGAAATACAGCTGGGCCCCCAGCGGGCCTGGATGGTGTGTCATCCGGAGTTGGTCCACCGGATGCTCAGGGACTCACGCACCTTCGACAAGGGAGGTCCGCAGTACGACAGGCTCCGGATACTGATGGGAGACGGCGTGGTGACGTGCCGTCACGAGGCGCATCGGCGGCAGCGCAGGCTGCTGCAACCCGACTTCCGCCCTTCCCAGGTCGCCGATCACACGGAGTTGATGGGCGAGGAGGCCGAGTCGGTGTGCCGCGACTGGCGGCCAGGGCAGGCGATCGACGTCAGCGCGGCCATGATGACGTTCACGACAGGGGTCATCAGCCGCGTTCTCTTCTCCGACTCACTGAACGCCGCGACGACCGCCGAGGTACGGCACAGCCTGGCCGCCATCGTCCGTGGCCTGTTCGTCCGCACGGTGGTGCCGGTCGAGGCCCTGTTTCGTGTGCCCACACCCGCGAACCGTCGTTACCGGCATGCGGTCGATCGCGTGCACGCGATCATCGACGCGGCCATCGCCGAGCGCCGACTGGGCGCTCCCCGCGACGACCTGCTGGGGACGCTGCTGGAAGCCACACGTGACGACGGTTCACGGAAGGCGATCACCGAACAGGAAGTCCACGATCACCTCGTGTCGCTCCTGCTCACCGGATCCGAAAGCCCTTCCATGGGCCTGGCCTCCGCTTTCAGTCTCCTGGCCGAGCATCCGGAGACGGAGCACCGCCTGCACGCCGAGCTGGACGCCGTGCTCGCCGGAGGGCGGCGACCCGGCCCCGACGATCTGCCGCGCCTCGTCTACACCCGATGCGTCGTCACGGAGACGCTGCGCCACTCACCACCCGGCTGGCTCTTCACCCGCGTCACCACCAAGGAAACGCACTTCGCCGGGTGCCGTCTCCCCCGGGGCGCCACCGTTCTCTACAGCCCCTACCTGTTGCACCACGATCCCGCGTCGTTCCCCGACCCGGACCGATTCCTTCCGGAACGCTGGCTGCCGGGTCAGGCATCCGACGAGCAGCACCGTGCGCTGACCCCGTTCGCCGCGGGCAGCCGCAAGTGCATCGGCGACGTGCTCTCCATGGCGGAGATGACCGTGGCCCTCGCGACCGTCGCCGGGCGCTGGCGCCTGCGCCACCTGCCCGGTCCGGTCGAACAACCGCGCCCCGGTGCAACGCTGGGGCCAAGGTCGCTGGTGATGACCTGCGAAACGCGTGCGCACACGCCGGTCGATACATCGCCTCGCGAGGCTTCTCTCGCACCCCGGGCAACCGCCGCGCCCGGCACCCATGAATCCCGAAGGGCAGGTGACAATGGTGTCGACGACGCATGAGGAAATCGCGCTCGCCACGCAGAACGGAATTCCGGCTTCCAGCCTCAAGGACCTGATCGACGCCCATCTCTACATGCCTTTCCCGTTCATGAGCAATCACCACGCATCCGAAGCGGCCGCCGGCTTGGACGCATGGTTACGCTCGTGCGGGCTGACCGAGGAAGTGGGAGTGGCGGCGATGATCGCCTTCACTCGGCCGGCCGAACTCGCCTCCTACAACAGCCCGACGGTGGAGTTGGACGTCCTCCAGATCGTGGCCAATCAAATCGCCTATCAATTCGTCTTCGACGACCGGGCGGAAGAGATCGGCCGGCGGTCGCCGGACCGACTGCTGCCCATGCTCTGCGAGAGCATCGGAATCCTGCGCGACGGTGCTGTGCCCCGCACCCCCCTGGGGGTGGCGCTGGCCGATCTCCACCGGCAGGTCCAAGAGCGCTGCACCCCCGCACAAGCTGCGCGATGGGCATGGAAGAGCCGCGAATACGTCCACGGCCTCCTGTACGAGTCGGTGGCCCAGGCCCAGCCCCTCCCCCCACGCATCGGACTGAGCACCTCGATACGCTCCCTCACCGCGGGCATCGAGCCCTTCTACCCGTTGGCCGAAGCGGCGCAACCGTGCGAGCTGGCCCCCGAGGAGCTGTATCACCCGACGATGCAGCGACTGAGCCGGCTGTCGGCCGATGCGGCCGTGTGGATACCCGATCTCTTCTCCGCGGTGAAGGAGCAGCGGGCGGCCGGAATGATCAATCTGGCGCTTGCCCACCAGCGGGCCCACCAGTGCTCCCTACCGGTGGCTGTACTGCTGGCCATCCGGCAGATCAACAGCACGATCAAGGAGTTCGAGCGGCTCTACGAGGAGATCAAACCTGAGTTGAGCCCTGCCGGGATCGGCTACGTGAAAGGCATGGTCGGCTGGATCCGCGGGTGTTACTACTGGGCCCGCACCGTGCCGCGCTATGTGGACACGGCCCTGACGCCCGCCCTCACCTGAGGCATGGTGCGCCGCGCCCGCCAGTGCCACGCGGCGGGCGCACGTCTCTCCGAGGTCGCCCGCGCCCGGTTCTCCGCAACGGCCCGCACCGAGAGGGGCTCATTCGGATCTCATTACCCGAAGGGCGGACAATCGAACCACTTCGCCGCGGGATTCATCCTTCTCTGTCATTCTCCTCCCCGAACACGACCACCGGGTGCTCACCCGGGGCGTACGCTCTGCGCTGTCCTCCGAGGATCAACGACAGGAAGCGGTAGGGCACATGGCGCATGGGTCGTGGCAACCGAACACCGAGCCCCGCCCGTTGCTCGAGCGCCAACGGGAACTCCAGGCGCTCGACTCCGCACTGTCGGACCTCCGTGACGCCGCCGACGGCGCGCAGCGGGCACGGCCCACTGGACTCCTCGCCTTCACCGGTCCGGCCGGGCTGGGCAAGACGGCCCTCCTCACGAAGGCACGCGCCCGCGCCGCGGCGCACGGCTTCCATGTGCTCTCGGCCCGGGCCGGCGAGAAGGACCAGGAGTTGGCGTTCCACCTGGTGCGCCAGCTTGTCCAGCCCGCCCTGGCCACGATGGACGAGACGGAACGCCGTACCTTCCTGGGCAGTTGGTACGACATCCTCGCCGCCGCGCTCGGCCTGGAGGCGACGGACACCGCCCACACGCCGGACCCGACCGGGGTGCGCGACGGCCTCGACTGGGTCATGACGCGCCTCGTGGGGATGAAAGCGCCCTTCGTGCTGCTCCTGGACGACCTGCACTGGGCCGATTTCGAATCACTCGGCTGGCTCGCCTCCTTCGCTCCGCGGGCCGCTGATCTTCCGCTCCTGATCATCGTCGCCTACCGGCCCGACGAACTGCCGCCCGATGCGGCCCCCTTCCGCACGGTCGTCGAACGTCAGGGGGACCGCCCCTATCCGCTGGCGCGGCTCAGCGCCGCCGGCGTGGCCCAGATCGTCCGGGACGAACTGGGAGAGGGAGTCGAGGACGAGTTCTGCGACGAATGCTGGTCGGTCACCGGTGGCAGCCCGTTCGAGACCGTCGAACTCGCCATCAGGCTCGCCGAACGGAATCTGATGGGCGCGCAGGACGAGTTGCCCGCGATGCGGGACCTGGCCGCGGCGGTCAAGGGCACCGGACTGATCGAGAGCCTGCACGCACTGGGCACGACCACCGTCCGTTTCGCCCATGCCGCAGCCGTACTGGGTCCACCGGTGCCACGGGAGCTCGCCGCCGCTCTCGCAGTGATCGGCAGCGAGGAGGCCGTGGAGGCCACCGAGAAGTTGCGTGCCGCCCGGATCCTCGCCGAGGCCGAGGGGCCCGGGGGCGGCATCGAGTTCGTCCACCCGCTGATCGCCACGACGGTCTACCGGTCCATCCCCTCGGGCCTGCGCGTCGGCCTGCACGACAGGGCCGCGGAGGCCGTCCGCGCGGCGGGGTTCGGCGCGAGCGCCGCTGCCCGGCATCTGCTGGAGGTTCCCTGCGAAGGCAGGCCCGAGGTGGTCGAGTGCCTGCGCGATGCCGCCCGTGAGTATCTTCGGGCCGGGGCTCCGGAGGCTGCCCGGCGCGTCCTGTCCCGAGCACTGCAGGAGCCACCGCTGCCGGAGGACCGGGCCGCACTGCTCCACGAGCTCGCGGGCTCGACGTTCCTGATCGAACCCACGGCCACGGTCAGCCATCTCCAGGAGGCACTGGCAGAGCCCGACGTGGATCCCCATCTGCGGGCCTCCATGGTCTACCGGCTGACCCAGGCGCTGGCCCACACCGACCGGCTGGCCGAGGCGGCGACCGTGTCCGCCGACGAGGCACGGCTCGCCACCCATCCACGCATCCGACTGCGCATGCAGGGCGATCACTTCGTCTGGAGCGCCTTCCGCGCCGACGAGCCCGACTCCTTCGCCCGCTCACGCAGGCTGGCACGCCTGGCCGAGCGTCTGACCGGCCGCGGGCTGGAGGAACGGTACATCCTGGGTTCGCGTGCGTGGGACGCCATGGTGCGCGGCGAGCCTCGGCAGACCGTCCTCGCGTGTGCGGAGGAGGCCCTGCGCGGTGGACTGAGCTGGACGGACGAGACCCGGGGTTTCGAGGTGCCCGTGTCGGTCGCCCTGGTGTTCATGTACAGCGACCAGCCCCGGCGTGCCGAGGAACTGTTCACCAACGGCATCGCGGAGTGCGAGGGCAAAGGCTGGCGTGGCTCCCACCTGGCCCTGGGACAGACCCTCTACGGCTACATCCGCTACCGTCGTGGCTGCCTGGCGGACGCGGAGCAGCTGGCACTGGAGGGCCTGCGCATCGCCGACCGGGTCGAAGGCGCCGTTCCCGCCCAGTGGTTCGCCATCGGCATCCTCATCCAGACCCTGCTCGCCCGCGGCCGCACCACCGAGGCGCGTCGCCTCGCCGACTCCTACCGCTACGGTGAGATCGTCCCCAACGCCGTCATCTACCCCGATCCCCGCACGGTGTACGCCGAACTGCTCCTGGCCGAGGGCCGGCATTCCGAGGCCGCGAGCCTGTTGTCCGCCGTCGGCGAATGGCTGGACGCACGGGGCTCGCGCAACCCTTCCTGGTGCCCCTGGCAGCTGCACCTGGCGTCCGCCCTCGCCCCCACCGACCCCGACCGTGCGCTCTCCCTCGCCCGGGACGCCGTCACGCGCGCCCAGGACTTCGGCGCCGCCTCCACGATCGGCCAAGCTCTCCACACCCTCGCCGAGGTGACCGGCGGACCGGCGACAGTCGACCTGTACGCGGAGGCCGTGGACCACCTGGAACAGTCACCCGCCTCCTACGAGCTCGCCCGTGCCCTGATCGGCCACGGCGCCACCCTGTCCCGCAACGGCCGGGTCCAGGAGGCCGCCGATCTCCTCTACCGAGGTCTGGAAGGTGCCGTCCACTGTGGAGCGGAGGCGCTCGCCGCCCGGGCCAGGGAAGAACTCTCGGCGGCCGGACTGCGCCCGCTGCCGCTGCGGTACGCGCAGGCGGACACGCTGACGACTCAGGAGCGCCGCACCGCCGAACTGGCCGTCCAGGGCCACCCGGCGGCAGTGATCGCCAAGGAACTCCGGCTCACCGAGCAGGGTGTGCGGCAGTTGCTGTCCAGCGTCTACCGCAAGGTCGGCACCGACGCCGCCGGCCTCGCCAAGGCCCTGGAGACCTTTCCTCGCCCGCGCCCCTGAGGCCTCCCAGCCGGCCACCGGCCTCGGACGACGCGCCGGGCCGTGGTCACATGGATCGCGCCCGCCCCTCCCAGTACGGGGCCCGCAACCGCCGCTTGTACAGCTTGCCGTTGGGATCGCGCGGCATCTCGGTGATGAAGTCGACGCTCTTGGGCCGCTTGTAGCCGGCGAGTTGCTCGGCACAGTGGTCGAGGATCGCGGCGGCGAGGTCGGGGCCGGGCTGGTGACCGTGGGCCGGTTCGACGACGGCCTTGACCTCTTCGCCCCAGTCGTCGTGCGGGATGCCGAAGGCGGCGGCATCGGCGACGGCCGGGTGGGCCAGGAGCACGGACTCGATCTCGGCCGGGTAGATGTTGACCCCGCCCGAGATGATCATGTCGATCTTGCGGTCGCGGAGAAAGAGGTAGCCGTCCTCGTCGAGACAGCCGAGGTCGCCGACGGTGAAGAAGTCACCGATGCGGTTCTTCCTCGTCTTGGCCTCGTCCTTGTGGTAGGCGAAGCCGCCGGTGTTCATCTTCAGGTAGACGGTGCCGAGTTCGCCCGGCGGGAGCCGGTTGCCGTCGTCGTCGAAGATGGCCAGTTCGCTGATGGGCCAGGCCTTGCCGACGGTGCCGGGTTTCTTCAGCCAGTCCTCCGCGGTGGCGAAGGCGCCACCGCCCTCGCTGGCCGCGTAGTACTCCTCCACACACGGGCCCCACCAGTCGAGCATCGCCCGCTTCACGTGGTCGGGGCAGGGGGCGGCGCCGTGGATGGCGTGCCGCATGGAGGAGACGTCGTAGCGGGCCCGCACTTCCTCGGGCAGGGCGAGCAGGCGGTGGAACTGGGTCGGGACCATATGGGTGTGCGTGCACTGGTGGGCGTCGATCAGGCGGAGCATCTCCTCCGGGACCCACTTGTCCATGAGGACCAGCCGGTGCCCTATGTGCAGGGACGCGCCCGCGAACTGGAGGACGGCCGTGTGGTACAGCGGCGAGCAGACGAGGTGCACGTTGTCGTCGAACGGGCGGATGCCGAAGATGCCGAGGAATCCGCCCAGGTACGACTCCTCGGGGACCTTGCCCGGCAGCGGGCGCCGGATGCCGCGCGGGCGGCCGGTGGTGCCCGAGGTGTAGTTCATGACCCAGCCCAGGGTGCGGTCGGCGGGTGCCGACTCCCGTTGTCCGTCGAGGAGTTCGGCGTACGGCCTGAAGCCCTCGACCGTGCCGATCGCGTACCGGTGGGTGCCGGGCAGGCAGGCCTCGTCGGCGGCGTGACGCGCGGGTGCGGCGAAGCGTTCGTGGGCGAGGAGCACCTTGGCGCCGGAGTCGGCGACGATCCAGGCGATCTCGGGGCCGACGAAGTGGTGGTTGATGGGGACCAGGTAGAACCCGGCCTGGCTGGCGGCGAGGTACGCGGTGAAGAACTCGGCGCTGTTGGGCAGGACGACGGCGAAGGCGTCGCCGCGTTCCATGCCGGCCGCGCGCAGACCGCGGACGAGGCGGTTCGCGGCGGCGTGCAGTCGGCCGGCGGTCCACTCCTCGCCGTCGGGGGCGACGAGGACCGTGCGGTGGGGGTCGGCCGCGGCCTGGGCCCAGAAGCCTGCGGGGGGTGTGCTCGTCACTGGCCGCTCCTTCCGGCGATGCGGTTGATGCGATCGACGGCTCGTTCGAAGCCGCGGGTGAGGTCGTCGAAGACGGCCTGGACGCTGCGTTCGCTGTTCATCCGGCCCACGATCTGGCCGACGGGGGTGCCGAGCAGCGGCTCGACCTCGTACTTCTGGATCCGGGAGACGGCGTCGGCGACGAGCAGTCCCTGCAGGGGCATGGGGAGGGTGCCGGGCCCGTTCGTGTCGTCCCAGGCGTCGGTCCACTCGGTGCGCAGCTGACGTGCGGGTTTTCCGGTCAGGGCGCGGGAGCGCACGGTGTCGCCGGAGCCGGCGGCCAGCAACTTCTGGATGAGCCTGGGTGAGGGGAGTTCGGCCTCTGTGGTGGTCAGCCATATGGAGCCGAGCCACACACCCTGGGCGCCGAGGCTGAGTGCGGCAGCCACCTGCTGGCCGCTCCCGATCCCCCCGGCCGCCAGTACGGGCAGCGGGTCGACCGCTTCCACCACCTCCGGCGTGAGCACCATGGAAGCGATCTCACCGGTGTGGCCGCCCGCCTCGTAGCCCTGTGCGACCACGATGTCGATACCGCCCTCCTTGTGCTTGACGGCATGCCGGGCGCTGCCCGCGAGCGCGGCGACCAGCACACCCCGGTCATGGGCGCGCTCCACGACGTCCGCGGGCGGCGAGCCCAGGGCGTTGGCGAGCAGCTTGATCGGGTAGTCGAAGGCGACGTCGAGCTGGGTGCGGGCGACCTGCTCCATCCACCCGGTGATACGCCAGCCGGACGCCTCACCCTCGGCCAGTTCGGGCACGCCGTACTTGGCGAGGGTGTCCCTGATGAACTGCCGGTGCCCCTGCGGAATCATCGCCTCGACGTCCGCCTCGGTGACGCCCTCGACCTTCTTCGCCGGCATGACGACGTCCAGTCCGTACGGCATGCCCTCCACATGGCCCTCGATCCAGTCGAGGTCGCGTTTGAGGTCGTCGGGGGCGGTGTAGCGGACCGCGCCGAGCACTCCGAAACCGCCGGCCCGGCTGATGGCCGCGGCGACGGCGGGGAACGGCGTGAAGCCGAAGATGGCGTGCTCGACTCCCAGTTTCTTGCTCAGCTCCGTCTGCATGGGCGCAGGATGCCGCAGTCCTCCGGAGGACGGAAGAGGTTATCTGATAGCCCGTCAGATTCGGTTGCCGGATAGAGTTGCGCGATGACCGATGAGGTGCACACCGGACTGACCCGTCGTCAACTGACCCGAAGAGCCCTTGCCCTGGGCGGTGCAATCGCCGTCGCGCCGTTCCCCGCAGGCCCAGCCGAAGCATCGGCCGCACAGGGGCACCGCACACTCCGGCACGGCTCCCCCGAGCAGGCCGGCCTCCTCCCCACCCACCTCCGCCGACTCGTCACCGACGCCGAGGCGTTCCTGGGCCCCTCCCCCAAGCACCCCTGGTACGCGGGCGCCGTCCTGCTCGCCGGGCGCGGCGGCACGGTGGCCCTGCACCAGCCGATCGGGACGGCGGTGCGCTACCAGGCGTACGACGAGAAGACCGACACCGGCGTCGAGTTCCCGGTCGACCAGCAGATCCCGATGGCCGAGGAGACGGTCTTCGATCTGGCCTCGGTGTCCAAGCTGTTCACCTCGATCCTCGCCGTGCAGCAGATCGAGTGGGGTGCCCTCGGGCTGGAGGCGGCGGTCGCCTCCTACCTCCCGGACTTCGGCCGCGCGGGCAAGCAGGACATCACGATCCGTCAGCTCCTCACCCACACCTCGGGATTGAGCGCCTGGATCCCGCTGTACAACGCGCCGACGTACGAGGAGAAGCTCCAACTCATCTGGAACGAGGCGCCACTGAACGCTCCGGGCACCAAGTACCTCTACTCGGACCTGAACCTGATCTCCCTCCAGCTGGTCCTGGAGAAGATCACCGGCCGTACGCTCGACACCCTCCTCCGTGACGAGATAACCGGCCCGCTGGGCATGCGCCGCACCCGCTACAACCCGCCCGCCGCCTGGAAGGCGAAGATCGCGGCCACCGAGGACGCCCGCAAACCCTGGTCCGGCCTGGACCGTGGGCTCGTGTGGGGCGAGGTGCACGACGAGAACGCCTTCAGCCTCGGCGGGGTCGCGGGCCACGCGGGCGTGTTCTCGAACGCCTGGGACCTCGCGGTCCTCGGCCGGACGCTGCTCAACGGCGGGTCCTACGGCAGGGCGCGCATCCTGGAGCCGGAGTCGGTGGAGCTGATGTTCACCGACTTCAACACCGCCTTCCCGGGTGACGAGCACGGCCTCGGCTTCGAGCTCTACCAGCACTGGTACATGGGCGCGATGGCCACCCCGCGCACCGCGGGCCACACCGGCTTCACCGGCACCTCGCTGGTCCTCGACCCGACGACCGACTCCTTCCTCGTCGTCCTCGGCAACTCGGTCCACCCGGTGCGCAGTTGGCGTTCCGGTTCCGCGCCCCGGGTCGCCGCCGCGGACAACATGGCCCGTGCCGTACCGGTCCGCCCCCGGCACGGCCGTACCGCGTGGTTCACGGGAATGGCGAGCGCCACGACCGCGACCCTCGCGCTCCCCGCGCTCGACACGTCCTCGGGCGACGCACGGCTGTGCTGCGCCCTGTGGTGGGACACCGAACCCCAGTCGGACGTCCTCACCCTGGAGTCGACGACCGACAGGGGCACCACCTGGCAGCAGGTCCCCTTCACGACGACACGCCGCGGCGAGCGCCCGCAGGATCACCCGACCGGCACGGTCACCGGCTGGTCCGGCCGCGTCTGGCACCGCCTGACGGCGCCGCTCCCCGCGCACCGGCAGCTGGAGCTCCGCTGGCGGTACGCGACCGACCGGCTGTACGTGGGCCGTGGCGCGTACGTCGACGGTCTGCGCGTGGAGGCGGCGGGCACCGTCGTCTTCGACGACACCCGGCCCGCGGACGCGGCGCGGATGACGGCGAAGGGCTGGGCGGCCTCCGCCGACTGACCGCTCAGCCGGGAACGTGCAGGCGCTGGGCACCGACGACCGACAGGAACCGTAGCGCCTCGTCGGACGACGACCCGGGAGTGGCGGTGTGGATGACGACCCGCTGGTCCCGGTCGGCGATGTCGAGGACGTCGCAGTTGACCGTGACGGGACCTACGACAGGGTGGTCGAAGGTCTTGCGGAGGGTGGGCGCGGGGGTGACCTCGTGGGCCGCCCACAGTGCCGCGAACTGCTCGCTGTCGTCGAGGAGTTCGGCGATCAGAGCGGTCAGTTCAGGGTCGTCGGGGTAGCGGGCCGCCGCGGCGCGCAGTTGCCCCGCATCGGCGGGGGTGATGCGCTCGCGCCTGCCGCGCAGGAAGTCCGCCAGTTGTCGTCGGTCCACGTCCCCAGTATGCGCGGGTGCCGAGTGCGGGTGCCGAGTGCGGGTGCCGAGTGCGCAGCCAGGTACTGCCGGTGCCTGGATGAGCGGCGGCGGGCGGACCCAGGCTCGTTGCCATGACCCACGCACCGGACCACACATCGGCCGGCACACCGATCACCCCCACCACGGCCACCGGACTGCTCGTCGGCAAGGTCGCGTTCGTCACCTGCGCCGGGCGCGGCATCGGCGCCGCCGCCGCGCGGCTGTTCGCCCGCGAGGGCGCCCGCGTGGTCCTCGCGGCCCGCACTCAGACGCAGCTCAAGGCGGTCACCGAGGAGATCCGGGCAGTCGGTGGCACCGCGGAGTGCGTGCGCTGTGACCTGGCCGACGCCGGCAGCGTCCGGGCCGCCGTGGAACGGACCGTCGAGCTGTACGGCCGGCTCGACCTGGCCTTCAAAGGGGCCGTGGCTGGCCATGAAGGCCGAGATCGCCGACATCCGCGCGACCGCCGGGCGCGGGGCGATCGTCAACAACTCCATTCACGTACGGCCGGGAGGGCATTCGCGTCAACGCGATCGCGCCAGGTCTCACGTTCACCGAGATGGTCGACGAGTGGGAGCGCAACTCCCCCGGCATCGTCGACCCGTGTCAGCCGTCGGCGGCGTCCCGGGCCTGGGCGGCGTCAGCCGTCGGCGCTCTCCAGCAGCGCCATCGCCGCGTTGTGCCCCGGCACCCCGCTCACCCCGCCCCCGCGCACCGCGCCCGCCCCGCACAGCAGCACGTTCGCGTGCCGCGTCTCCACGCCCCAGCGCCCCGTGCCCTCCTGGGCGTACGGCCAGGTCAGCTCCCGGTGGAAGATGTTGCCGCCGGGCAGGCGCAGGTCGCGCTCCAGGTCCAGCGGGGTCTTCGCCTCGATGCAGGGCCGCCCGTCCGCATCCGTCGCCAGACAGTCGGCGAGCGGCTCCGCGAGGTGGGCGTCGAGCTGGGCGAGCGTCGACTTCAGCAGTTCCTCACGCACGGCGTCGTTGTCGCGTTCGAAGAGCCGGGCCGGCGTGTGCAGGCCGAACAGGGTGAGGGTCTGGTAGCCCTGCTCGACGAGGCCGGGCCCGAGGATCGTCGGGTCCGTCAGCGAGTGGCAGTAGATCTCGGACGGCGGCGCGGTGGGGAGTTCCCCGGCGGCGGCCTGGGCGTGGGCGGTGGCCAGTTGGCCGTAGCTCTCGGCGATGTGGAAGGTGCCGGCGAACGCCTCGCGGGGGTCGACGGAGTTGTCGCGCAGCCGGGGCAGGCGCTTGAGCAGCATGTTCACCTTGAGCTGGGCGCCCTCGGCGGGGGTCGGGGGCGTGTCGCCGGTGAGGGCGGCCAGTTCCTGCGGGGAGGCGTTCACCAGCACGTGCCGGGCGGCGGCGACGCCCTCACCGTCCGCCGTCCGATACGTGACCTCCGCCGTACGGCCGTCCGTGTCGATCCGTACCGCCTCGTGGCCGGTGACGACAGCCGCGCCCGCCGCACGAGCCGCCGTGGCCAGGGCGTCGGTGAGGGCCCCCATGCCGCCGACGGGGACGTCCCAGTTGCCGGTGCCGCCGCCGATCACGTGGTAGAGGAAGCAGCGGTTCTGCTTCAGGGACGCGTCGTGGGCGTCGGCGAAGGTGCCGATCAGCGCGTCCGTCAGGACCACGCCCCGCACCAGTTCGTCCATGAACCGGTCCTCGATCGCGACACCGATCGGCTCCTCGAAGAGGATCCGCCAGGCCTCCTCGTCGTCCACCCGGCGGCGCAGCTCCTCACGGCTCGGCAGGGGGTCGGTGAGCGTCGGGAACACCCGCTGGGCGACCTCGCCGGTCATGCCGTAGAACCGCTGCCAGGCCGCGTACTCGCGCTCGCCGCCGGTCAGCCGGGCGAACGCCTCCCGGGTGCGCCGCTCGCCGCCCCCGACCAGCAGTCCGGTCGGCCGGCCGTCGCGCTCCACCGGCGTGTACGAGGAGACGTTGCGCGTGCGGACGCGGAAGTCCAGTCCGAGGTCCCGGACGATCTTCTTCGGCAGCAGGCTGACCAGGTACGAGTAGCGCGACAGCCGTGCGTCGACGCCGGCGAACGGCCGCGTGGACACGGCGGCGCCCCCGGTGGTGTGCAGCCGCTCCAGTACCAGCACGGACCGGCCGGCCCGGGCCAGGTAGGCGGCGGCGACCAGGCCGTTGTGGCCTCCGCCGACGATGACTGCGTCGTATGTACGGTGTCCCGGGTGTCCCTCGTGTACAGGCATGGTTCTTCGTAACACGTGATGATCTAGGTCGGCCATAGGTCGGCCACGCAGGAGGCACCGGCAGGGGACCACACCGGGCTCACGGGCCTGCGGACCCCCGTTGCTGCCGCAGCACCGCCACCCGGCGGTACAGCTCGACGGCCTCCGCGCCCCGCCCGAGCTGCTGAAGGCAGTGGGCCTCGTCGTTGCGGCTGGCGAGGGTGTCGGGGTGGTCGGCGCCGAGGACGTGTTCGCGGGCGGCGGCCACCTTGCGGTACTCGGTGAGCGCGTCCGGCCAGCGGCCCAGCCAGCCGAGGCTCACGGCGACCTCGCGCCGGCTGACCAGGGTGTCGGGGTGGTCGGGGCCGAGGACGCGCTCGCGGATCGCGCACACGTCGCGGGATTCGGCGAGGGCCTCCTCCCAGCGGCCGAGTCGGCCGAGGTTGACGCCGAGGCCGTGGCGGGCGCGGAGGGTCTCGGGGTGGGCGGGGCCGTGCACGCGGGTGCGGTCGTCGATCAGCTCGCGGTAGAGCTGGAGCGCCTCCGCGCTGCGGCCGAGACGGCCGAGGCTGATGCCGACCTCGTAGCGGGCGGCGAGGGTGTCGGGGTGGTCCGGACCGAGGGCCTGGGCGCGGGCCTCGGCGACCTCGGCGTAGGTCTGCAGGGCCTCCGCCCAGCGCCCCAACTGACCCAGTGCGTAAGCGACTTCATAACGGGTGACCAGGGTGTCCGGGTGGCTCGGGCCGAGGACGCGCGCGCGGGCGGCGGCAACCTCACCGGCCATGCGGTACGAGTCCTCCAGGCGGCCGAGTCTGCTGAGGTTGAAGGCGAGGTTGTGGCGGCAGCGCAGGGTGTCGGGGTGGTCGGCTCCCATGGCGCGTTCCCGTGCGGTGAGCACGGACGTGTAGACCTGGTGGGCGTCGAAGTGGCGGCCCAACTGGCCGAGTACGTAGGCCATTTCCTGGCGGGCGGCGAGCGTCTCGGGGTGGTCCGGGCCGAGGGAGAGGCTGCGGGCGCGGGCGACGTGCTTGTACTCGCGCAGGGCGTCGGCGGCACGGCCGGTGCGACTGAGGGTGAAGGCGACCTCGTAGCGGCTGGCGAGGGTGTCGGGGTGGTCGGGCCCGAGGAGGTGCTCGCGCTCGGCGGCGACGGCCCGGTGCACCTCGCCCGCCTCGGTCCAGCGGCCGAGGCGGCCCAGGCTGAGCCCGGCGTTGTGCCGTCCGGCCAGCGCGGTGAGCGTAGCCGCGGAAGGGGCGGCAGGCTCGTCCGGTGCGGCGGTCTCCTCGGGGCGGCCGGTCGTCGACCGCGGGACCCACTCGCCGGTGAGGCCGGCCCCGGCGTCGGGAGGTGTGGTGCGCAGTCCGGCGCCGGTGGCCTTGTGGCCGGTGGTCATGCCCCGGGTCCAGGAGGGCAGGCGGGGTTCGCGGGCTACGGGCGCCTGGCGCCCGAGGTCCGGCTGCGGGGTCACCACCGTCGGCACGTACGCGGGTGTCGTACGGCCCAGGCCGATCCGCCGCCCCAACTCGCGGCCGTCGTACGGGCGTTCCTCGGGGCGTTTGGCGAGCAGGTCCAGGATGACCTTCTCGAAGTACTCGGGCAGCTCGGCGCGGTGACTGCGTGGCGGCCGGGGCGGGGTGTCGCGGTGGCCGACGAGGATCGCCCAGGGGTCGTCGAGGTCGAACGGCGGTACCCCGGTGGCGATTTCGTACAGCACGCACCCCAGCGAGTACAGGTCGCTGCGCTGGTCCACCTCGCCCCCGCTGATCTGTTCCGGCGACATGTAGTGCGGGGTGCCCATCGCGATGCCGGTGCCGGTCAGCCGGGAGGTGAAGCCGATGTCGTGGCCGAGGCGGGCGATGCCGAAGTCGCAGATCTTCACCGTGCCGTCGGCGAGCCGCATGATGTTCGCGGGCTTCAGGTCGCGGTGCACGATGCCCTGTTGATGGGTGTAGGCGAGGGCGGCGGCGACCTGGTCGGCGATCTCGACGACATCCGGGACGGGCAGCGGGTGGTGCTTGTTGTCCTCCAGGAGCTGACTGAGGTTGCGGCCCTGAAGCAACTCCATGACCAGGAACAGGATGCCGTCGGACTCGCCGAAGTCGTGCACGACGGTCACCCCGCGGTGCTGAAGCGCCGCGGCCACCCGGGCCTCACGCCGAAACCGCTCCCGCAGGACACGGGTGAAGGACTGGTCGTGGTGCGGTCCCAGCGGCTTGAGGCACTTCACGGCGACATGCCGGCCCAGCGACTCGTCGCGCGCACGCCACACCTCGCCCATACCGCCGCGCCCGATCGGATCGAGCAGCCGGTACCGGCCCTGGATCAGCCTGCTGTCCCCCATCTCCCGCGATCGCCCCCCGTCACGGTCCGCCCCACCCTCCCCCGGCTCGTCCAGTATGGCGAGCTATCGTCCGAGTTTGTACGGTGCCGGGCGCGAGCCCGGGCCGAGTCGGCTCATGGCGCGCAGGATGTGTTTCGGCGGGAGTTGCCAGCGCAGACGTGCGGGAATACAGCGCAGCAGGGTGCCCGTGGCACGCAACTGACGGGTGACGGTGGCGGGTTCCGCGGCCGGTCTGCCGTACAGCTCGTGGGCGTACGGCGGCAGAGCGGCATACGCCAACTGCGCCACGCGCCGCCACAGCACCTCGCGCGCCGGGACGAGAAGGGGGTGCGTCGGCGGGTGGAGCAGGAAGTCGTCCACCGCGCGTGCCTCGGGTCCGCACGCGAGCTCGGGCCGCACCTTCTCGAAGTACGCCGCCATCTCCTCCTGATTCGCCGGTACGGCGCCGGGGTCGAGGCCCACCAGGCGGGCACTGACCCGCTGTTCGGCGACGTAGCGGTCGGCGTGCTCGTCGGTGAGGCGAAACCCGGAGCGGCGCGCGACTTGCAGATAGGAGTCGATCTCGGCGCAGTGCACCCACAGCAGCAGCTCGGGTTCGTCGACGCCGTACCGCTCCCCCGTGTCCGGGTCGACGGCGGTCAGCATGCTGTGGATCTTCCGTACGCGGGCGCCCGCCCTCTCGGCGGCCTCCGTGGTGCCGTAGCTGATCGTGCCGACGAAGTTGGCGGTGCGCAGCAGCCGGCCCCAGGCATCCTGCCGGAAGTCCGAGTTCTGCATGACGCCACGTACCGCGCGCGGGTGCAGGGCCTGGAGGTAGAGCGCGCGGATTCCGGCGACCCACATCATGGGGTCGCCGTGCATCTGCCAGGTCACCGACGTCGGGGTGAACAGCCCGGGATCGCCCATGCCCGCAGGTTAACGCCGCACCCTCGGCATCCCCAGCCCGATCCACGAGATGATCTCCCGCTGGATCTCGTTGTTGCCGCCGCCGAAGGTGAAGATGACGGCCGAGCGGTAGCCGCGCTCCAGCTCGCCGTGCAGCACCGCGCCCGCCGAGCCCTCCTTCAGCGCCCCTGGTGCGGCGACGATCTCCATCAGCCAGGCGTACGCGTCGCGGCGCGCCTCGGAGCCGTAGACCTTGACGGCGGAGGCGTCCTGCGGGGTGAGTGTGCCCTCCTGGACGGCGCTCACCATCTTCCAGTTGAGGAGCTTGAGGGCGTCGAGCTTGGTGTGGGTCTGGGCGAGGCGGCGGCGCACCCAGGGGAGGTCGATGACCCGGCGGCCGTCGCCGAGCTTGGTCTCCATGGCCCAGCGCTGCACGTCGTGCAGGGCGCGGATGGCCATGGTGCCGTGGGCGGCGAGGGTGACCCGCTCGTGGTTGAGCTGGTTGGTGATCAGACGCCAGCCCTGGTTCTCGGCGCCGACGCGGCGGGAGACGGGGACGCGGATGTTCTCGTAGTAGCTGGCCGTGGTGTCGTGCGAGGCAAGGGTGTTGATGAGGGTGCAGGAGTAGCCGGGCTCGGTGGTCGGGACGAGGAGCATGGTGATGCCCTTGTGCGGCGGGGCCTCGGGGTCCGTGCGCGTGGCCAGCCAGACCCAGTCGGCCGTGTCGCCGTTGGTCGTCCAGATTTTCTGGCCGTTGACGATGTACTCGTCGCCTTCCCGTACCGCGCGCGTCCTGAGCGAGGCCAGGTCCGTGCCCGCGTCGGGCTCGCTGTAGCCGATCGCGAAGTCGATCTCGCCGGAGAGGATCTTCGGCAGGAAGTACGCCTTCTGCTCGTCCGTGCCGTACTGCATGATCGTCGGGCCGACGGTGTTCAGGGCCATCAGGGGCAGCGGTACGCCCGCCTGGGCCGCCTCGTCGAAGAAGATGAACTGCTCCATCGCGGTCAGGCCGCGCCCGCCGTACTCCTTGGGCCAGCCCACGCCGAGCCAGCCGTCCGTGCCGAGCCGCCGGATAGTCTTGCGGTAGTAGCGCTTCTGGTCGGCAGGGTTGGTGAATCGGGTCTGGGCGAGGTCCGGCACCAGCTCGGCGAAGTAGTCGCGCAGTTCGTTGCGCAGCCGCTGCTGCTCGGGCGTGTATTCGAGATGCACGGCGCCTCCAGGCTCCCCAAGGCCGGTCCTGACGGCGCACACCGTAGAACGTGTTCCAGAAATTGGGAATGGCGAGGAGCGGCTCAGTCGAGCGTGGCCATGAAGTCCGTGCAGGCCCGTGCGCAGTCACGGCACACCTGCGCGGTGTCCTCGCCGCCCGGGTACCGGTCGAAGAGGTGCGCGCACTCCAGGCACACCGACCGGGTCCACTCCAGCTGGACCCGGAAGGCAGCCTCGGCGCCCTCGTCGTGGCACTCCTCGGAGAGCACCCGGCAGGTCGCGTCGCACACCTCGGCGCACAGGATGCCCTTGCGGCGCAGAAGGTCCTGCTCCTCGGTCCCGTCCGGATCCACCAGGCTCACGCGCAGGGCACAGGCTCGAGCGCACTCGGTGCAGGCCTGCGCGGCCGCGAAACGGTCCTCCAGGAACTGGACGAGCTGCTGCTGGGACGTTGTCTGTGTCACATCGGTCGGGTAGCCGGAGCGGGTGAGCCCAAACCCGGTGCTCGCAAGGGTTCCGGCCGGGTCCGAGGGTGGCGCGGTCCAGCCGGCACGCCACTGAGCACGCCAGGTGATCGGGTTCGCGCGGGGTGCCAGGGGTACTCGCGGCCCCATGAGCTTCGCATGGACGGACATCGCCGCAGAAGGTGCGCTCGGCATCGGACTGGTCGTCGCCGGTCTGGTCGTCGTGGCGCTGCTCATCGGTGCCTTCGTGCTGGGCGCCCGGATCAGGCGCCGGGAACCGCCTCCGCCACGCCCCGAGGAGCAGCCCCGGCTGCCCGACGAGGGCCCGGTCCACGAGGTCCGGGAGCACCGGGAGCCCGACGAGGTGCCCAGGAGCGAGAGCCGGCTGACCCCGCACGAGCTGCCCGCCCACGGCAACGTTCCCTCCCGTACCTGACGCCGGACGCCTGGCCGGCGGGCAAACCAACGAGTGATCGTACGTGACTGTCCGTTTCCGGCCGCGGCAACCAGGGCACTCGTGATCCGTGCTGTGGAGGAGGAGCAGGGCCCGTGCCGACACGGAAGCCCGTCATGCCGCTCAGCGCACCGCCGACTTTGTCGACGCGCGACTGCCGCTCTCCGAGGGCGGCGGTCTGCTGCGCAAGGCCTTCCCCGACCACTGGTCCTTCCTACTGGGCGAGATCGCCCTCTACAGCTTCGTCGTCCTGCTGCTGACCGGCGTCTGGTTGACGCTGTTCTTCCAGCCGTCGATGACGGAGGTCATCTACCACGGCTCGTACGTGCCGCTCGCCGGGAGCCGCATGTCGTCCGCGTACGAGTCGACGCTGGACATCAGCTTCGATGTGCGCGGCGGTCTGCTGCTCCGTCAGCTGCACCACTGGGCGGCCCTGGTGTTCCTCGCCGCGATCGGGCTGCATCTGCTGCGGATCTTCTTCACGGGCGCGTTCCGCCGGCCCCGCGAGGCCAACTGGCTGATCGGCGTGACCCTGTTCATGCTGGCGCTGGCCGAGGGCTTCGCCGGCTACTCGCTGCCGGACGACCTGCTGTCGGGGACGGGCCTGCGGATCGCCCAGGGCATCATGCTGTCGATCCCGGTGGTGGGGACGTATGTGAGCATGTTCGCGTTCGGCGGCGAGTTCCCGGGCGAGGAACTGATCCCGCGGCTGTACGGGCTGCACATCCTGCTGCTCCCCGGACTGCTGCTCGCGCTCATCTCGGTGCACCTGATCCTGGTCTTCTACCTCAAGCACACGCACTGGGCGGGCCGCGGCCGCACCAACCGCAACGCGGTCGGCAAGCCCATGTTCCCGCAGTTCACAGCCGCTTCGGGCGGCCTGTCCCTCATGGTCTTCGGGGTCCTGACGCTGCTCTCGGGGGTCGCGCAGGTCAACCCGATCTGGGCGTACGGCCCCTATCGCGCGGACATCGTGTCGACGGGTTCGCAGCCGGACTGGTACGTCGGATTCCTGGAGGGCTCGCTGCGACTGGTGCCGCCCTGGGAGACGGTGGTGGCCGGGCACACGGTGATGTGGAACGTGCTGTTGCCCGCGGTCGTGCTGCCGGGCGTCCTGTTCGCCGTGCTGTACGCGTACCCGTTCGCCGAGCGGTGGGTGACCGGTGACCGGGAGGAGCACCACCTGTGCGACCGGCCTCGCGACAGGCCCGTGCGCACGGGACTCGGTGTCGCGGCGATCAGCTGCTACGCCGTCCTGCTGGCGGCCGGCGGAAACGACATCATCGCGTACTCCTTCAGCATCTCCCTGAATGCGCTGACCTGGGTGTTCCGGATCGCCTTCGTGCTGCTGCCGCCGCTCGCGTTCATGGTGACCAAGCGGGTCTGTGTGGCGCTGCAGGAGGCGGACCGGGAGCGGCTGACGGAGGGTGAGGAGACCGGCGAGGTGCGGCAGACCATCGCGGGCGGCTACGAGGAGAGCCACGAGCCGCTGGACGAGGAGCGGCAGTACGTGCTGAGGGCCTATGGCCACCGCGGCGAGGAAGAGCGGGCACCGTCGGCGGACGAGCTGGAACGCTGAGCGTCGTCCCGGCCCACGTACTGGAACACCATGCCGAACACGCCGTGCCCGAGCACGCCGACGCCGAGCAGGAACAGCCACAGGCCGTAGACGACGCCGAGCGCCGCCAGGACGGAGCCCAGTGCGGTCGTGAGGGGCCAGGGGCTGCGCGGCGCGAAGAAGTGGAGCGGGCCCGCGGTGTCGGCGACTTCGGCGTCCGGGCGGTCCTGTGCCCTCAGGCCCCGTCTGCGGTACTGCATGTGCAGGAAGAACGCGACGAGGGCGGCCATCAGGAAGGCGACGGTCAGGACGGCGGTACCGGCGGGTTCCTTGGAACGCCAGCCGTAGCCGACCGTGGTGACGAGGAAGAACCCCGCCACGCCGATGAACAGACGGGCCTCGGTCTTCACTGCTGCTGCCTTTGGTCGAGGCGGGCGATGTCGGGGTGGTGCAGGTCGAACGCCGGGGACTCGGAGCGGATCCGGGGCATTGCCGTGAAGTTGTGGCGCGGGGGCGGGCAGGACGTGGCCCATTCGAGGGAGCGGCCGTATCCCCAGGGGTCGTTCTGGGCCACCGGTGTTCCGTAGTGGGCGGTGCGCCAGACGTTGTAGAGGAACGGCAGCGTGGACAGCCCGAGGAGGAACGCGCCGATCGAGCTGATCGTGTTGAGCAGCGTGAAGCCGTCCGCGGCCAGGTAGTCGGCGTAGCGGCGGGGCATGCCCTGCTCGCCCAGCCAGTGCTGAACCAGGAACGTGGTCTGGAAGCCGACGAAGAGGGTCCAGAAGTGGATCCGGCCGAGGCGTTCGTCGAGCATTTTGCCGGTGAACTTCGGCCACCAGAAGTAGAAGCCACCGAACATCGCGAAGACGACCGTGCCGAACAGCACGTAGTGCAGATGGGCGACGATGAAGTACGAGTCGGTGAGGTGGAAGTCGAGTGGCGGGGAGGCGATGATGACGCCGCTCATGCCGCCGAGCAGGAACGTCACCAGGAAGCCGCAGGCCCACAGCATGGGTGTCTCGAAGGACAGGGAGCCGTGCCGCATGGTGCCGATCCAGTTGAAGAACTTCACTCCCGTCGGCACGGCGATGAGGAAGGACATCAGGGAGAAGAACGGCAGCAGTACGGCCCCGGTGGCGAACATGTGGTGGGCCCACACCACCGCGGACAACATGGTGATGGCGATGGTGGCGCCGATGAGGCCGACGTAGCCGAAGAGCGGCTTGCGGCTGAACACCGGGATGATCTCGGAGATGATCCCGAAGAACGGCAGCGCGACGATGTACACCTCGGGGTGGCCGAAGAACCAGAACAGGTGCTGCCACAGCAGCGCGCCGCCGTTCGCCGCGTCGTAGATGTGCGCCCCGAACTTGCGGTCCGCCTCCAGGGCGAACAGAGCGGCCGTGAGGACGGGGAACGCGGGCAGGATCAGGATCGAGGTGAACAGCACGTTCCAGGTGAACAGCGGCATCCGGAACATGGTCATGCCGGGGGCGCGCAGACACAGGATCGTGGTGATGAAGTTGACCGCGCCGAGTGTGGTGGACACACCGGTCACCACCAGGCCCATGGCCCACAGGTCACCGCCCGAGCCGGGGCTGCGCACCGCACTGTTGAGGGGCGCGTAGGCGAACCAGCCGAAGCTCGCCGCTCCCCCGGGTACGACGAAGCCGGCCACGACCATCAGGCCGCCGCCCAGGTACAGCCAGTACGACAGGGCGTTCAGCCGCGGGAAAGCCACGTCCGGGGAGCCGATCTGCAGCGGCATGATCGCGTTGGCGAACCCGGCGAACAGCGGGGTCGCGAAGAGCAGCATCATGACCGTGCCGTGCACCGTGAACAGCTGGTTGTACTGGTCGTTGCTGAACAACTGGAGCCCGGGGCGGGCGAGTTCGGCCCGCATCAGCAGCGCGAGGACGCCGCCGAGGAGGAAGAAGCCGAAGGCGGTCGTCATGTAGAGGTTGCCGATCACCTTGTGGTCGGTCGTCGTCGCCCACCGCAGCAACGCCCGGCCGAGTCTCCCGCGCTGCCGGGGCGGCGTCGGGCGCGCCGGCTGGGTCCTGCTGTCCACCGCCATGCGGCGCTGGGTACCCGGGCAGCGGCGGTGTCAGTCCTGCTCGCCGCGGCATTCACCCGTGCGCCTCACGAGAGTGGATCCCGGCGCATACGGCACCCGCAGCCCACATCCGGGGGATCGACACCGTCCGTGCGCCCACCCTGCCCGCCGGATGCCGGCCTGCGCAAAGGCCGCAGGTGTGCGTCCGGGGTGCGCGGCTCACCGTCGGTCAGTACGGTGCTGTTCTGGTGTTCGGGCAGGCGGCGGGAGGCGGCATGGCCGGCGACAAGGCGGAGAAGCTGCCGCGCAAGACGTACGAGAAGGAACTGCTGCGCCTGCAGACGGAGTTGGTGAAACTGCAGGAGTGGGTGCGTGCGGAGGGCGCCCGTCTGGTCGTCGTCTTCGAGGGGCGGGACGCGGCGGGCAAGGGCAGCACCATCAAGCGGGTCACGGAGCATCTCAACCCACGGGTGGCGCGGATCGCGGCCCTGCCCAAGCCGACCGAGCGCGAGCGCTCGCAGTGGTACTTCCAGCGGTACATCGGGTATCTGCCGGCCGCCGGGGAGATCGTGCTGTTCGACCGCAGCTGGTACAACCGGGCCGGTGTCGAGCACGTCATGGGCTTCTGCAGCAAGGAGGAGTACCAGCTCTTCCTGCGCCAGTGCCCCATCTTCGAGCGGATGCTGGTGGAGGACGGGATCCTGCTGCGCAAGTACTGGTTCTCGGTGAGCGACGAGGAGCAGCAGGACCGCTTCCGGCGCCGCCTGGAGGACCCCCTGCGGCGCTGGAAGCTGTCCCCGATGGACATGGAGTCGATCACCCGCTGGGAGGAGTACTCCCGGGCCAAGGACGAGATGATGGTGCACACCGACATCAGCGAGGCGCCCTGGTACGTCGTCGAGAGCGACGACAAGCGCCGGGCCCGGCTGAACATGATCGCCCACCTGCTGGACTCGGTGCCGTACCAGGACGTGTCCCCGCCAGTCCCGGACCTGCCCGACAGGCCGGAGTCCACCGGCTATCAGCGGCCGCCGCGCGATCTGCAGAACTACGTCCCGGACCACGCGGCGCACCTCTGAGCCCGGCACCCGGGCCATTCGCCCCCGTCACCCCTCACCGGACCGCACGACAACAACCGGGCAGTGCGCGTGGTGGAGCACGGCCTGGCCGACCGAGCCCAGGAGCAGCCCGGCGAACCCGCCCCGCCCGCGTGCCCCGACCACGACGAACCCGGCCTCGGCGCTGGCCTCGATGAGGGTGTGGCGGATCCGGCCGCGCACCAGCCTGCGGTCCACGGCCACGTCGGGGTACACGTCGCGCAGCCCGCCCAGCGCCTCGGCGAGCACGCGCTCCTCCTCGTCGCGCAGCCGGTCCTCGTCGTACGTCACGAAGGGCGGGTCGGCGGGAGCCTCGTAGGCACGCTCGGTCCGGGTGCTCCAGGCGTGCAGCGCCACCAGGTCCGTGCCGTGCAGGGATGCCAGGGCGAAGGCGAACTCGACGGCTCCCCGGGCGGCGGGCGAGCCGTCGACGGCGAGGAGGACGGGCCCGTCGGGGTTCGGCCTGCCGCGCACCACCAGCACCGGGCAGGCGGCGTGGGCGGCCAGATGACCTGCGGTGGAGCCGAGCAGCAGGGCGCCGAAGCGGCTGTGGCCCCGGCTCCCGACCACGGCCAGGGATGCGGTGCGCGACTCGATCTCCAGCACCGTCAACGGTTCGCCGACGACGACTTCGCGCACGATCTCGACGCCGGGCGCCGTCTCGTGAGCGCGCCGCTCGGCCTTGGTGAGCGTGCCGTCGATCAGCTCGCGCAGCCCGGCGCCGCTCGGCTCCCAGGGCCGCCCGCCGGCCGGTATGTGCGCGGCCGGCCGGACGAAGGCATGCACCAGCCGGAGCCGAACGCCCCGCAGCCCTGCCTCGCGCGCCGCGAACTCCACGGCCGCCAGACTCGACGGCGAACCGTCCACCCCTACGACAACCGGGCCGTTCATCGCGCTCCCCTTTCCGTGCAGGAACCGCGGGTTTCCGCGCCGGATCCCGCGGCTTCCACGCAGGCTCCGCCGTCCTCCCAGCCTCTCCCCGTCGGCCGTGTCCCGCACCGGGCCGGCCTCACTCCGGAAGGACGAGTCGTCCCGTCTCCCCCGGCTGCAGGGTCACCTCGCGGCCCGGCAGCCGTAGGTCGATCGGTGAGATGTCGTGGGACGGGACCGCGATCTCCAGCAGTCCGCGTTCCAGGCGCAGGCGTACGCCCCAGTTGCCCTGGTAGCGCAGGGCGAACCCGTACGAGGACAGCTCGGGCAGCGGCACGGGGTCGAGCCACAGTGCGCCCTCGCGGGTCTCCAGGCCGGTCAGCCCGCGCTGGACGAGGTCGAGTGTGCCGGCCATCGCGCCGAGGTGGATGCCCTCGCCGGTGGTGCCGCCCTGTACGTCGGCGATGTCGCCCTGGAGGGCCTCCTGGCAGAACTTCCACGCCTCCGCCCGCCGGGCGCGGGCCAGCACCCAGCCGTGGACCAGGCCGCTGAGCGTGGAGCCGTGACTGGTGCGGTGCATGTAGTAGTCGACGGTGCGCCGCCAGGTGTCCTCGTCCAGCCGCACCCCCAACCGGTGGAACAGGCCCCGCAGTTCGGCCGGAGAGAAGAGGTAGCCGAGCATCAGGACGTCGGCCTGTTTGGAGGCCTTGTAGCGGTTGACGGTGTCGCCCTCCGCCTCCAGGATCCGGTCCAGCCGGCGGATGTCGCCGTACTGGCCGCGGTAGCCGTTCCAGTCGAGCTCGGCGAGGTCGCCGTAGCCCGCGAACTGGCTGATGACGTTGTCGTGGAAGGGGACGTGGAGGGTGCGCGAGACGTCCTCCCACCGGTCGAGTTCGCCGGCGTCCAGGCCGGTGCGCTCGACGAGTTCGCGGCGGCGGGGCTCGGGCAGGGCACCCAGCAGCTCCATGGTGCGGGTGAGCACCCAGGCGGCCATGACGTTGGTGTACGCGTTGTCGTCGAGGCCGGGCGCCGCGGCACCGGGGTAGGACTCGTGGTACTCGTCGGGGCCGACGACGCTCTTGATGCGGTGGCGGCCCAGGCTGTCGTCGTAGACGGCCTTGTGCGCCCAGAAGCGGGCGATCTGCAACAGCATCTCGGCGCCCTTGGTGTGCAGGAACTCCATGTCGCCGCTCGCCTCGCAGTATCGCCACACGTTGTACGCGATCGCCGAGCCGACGTGGTGCTGGAGATGGGAGTGGTCGGGCAGCCAGCGTCCCGAGCGCGGGTTGAGATGCAGTTGCTGGGTTTCCTCACGCCCGTCGCTGCCACTCTGCCAGGGGTACATCGCCCCCCGGTACCCCGCTGCCCGGGCACTGGTGCAGGCCTGTTCGAGGCGCCGGTGGCGGTAGCGGAGCAGGGCGCGGGAGACCTCGGGGAAGTGCAGGTTGAGGTAGGGCAGGACGAACAGTTCGTCCCAGAAGACGTGGCCGCGGTAGGCCTCGCCGTGCAGTCCCCGGGCGGGCACGCCGACGTCGAGGTCGGCGGTGTGCGGGGAGAGGGTCTGCAGGACGTGGAAGAGGTGCAGGCGCAGGATGCGGCCCGACTCGCCGGGGACGTCGAGTTCGGCGCGGCGCCACAGCTGGCCCCAGGCGGCGCGGTGGGACGCGACCAGGGAGTCGAAGCCGGGGGCCCGGCCCACCCGGTCGACGGCGGCGTGCAGCGGGTCGCTGATGGCGGGGTCGTGGGAGGTGTGCAGGGCGACGGTCTTGTCGATGGTGACGGTGCGGCCGGGGGCCAGGTCGAGCGTCAACTGCTGGATGGCGTACGGCCGTTCGTGACGGCTCGTGACGTGCACGTCGGCGGTCAGCCGGGCCGCGATGCCGATCCGGATGTCGGAGGTACGGGTGCGGCAGCGCAGCCAGACCGTGTCCGGGGTGGCGGTGCCGGTGTGGATGTGGGTCAGATGGCGGCCGTCGAGGTCCCGGTAGCGCGGCACGCCGGAGTTGGTGACCGAGCCGTCGAGAGCCGCCTCCACCTCGAGCGGGCCGGAGAATCCCTCAGCCGTGAACTCGGTGCGCAGAGCTGCCAGATGTGGATCGGCCATGTGGACGATCCGCTGCTGACGCACCGTCAATACCCGGTCGTCGCCGAGGCCGTACCGCGTCCGGCGCTCCAGCATCCCCGCGGACAGGTGCAGCAGCTGCCGGTGGTCGAGCACGGTCGCGGTGTCGGGGACGATCCACTGCCCGTCGGGGAGGCGAAAGCGCAGGGGCAACCAGTTCGGGACGTTGACCATGTCCTCGTTCCCCACACGGCGGCCCGCCACCCTGGAGGTGAGCCGGTTGTAGATGCCGGCCACATACGTTCCCGGATAGTGGACCTCGTCGGCGGCGCACTCGGGAAGCGCGCCCCGGGTGGCGAAGTAGCCGTTGCCGAGCGTGCACAGCGACTCCCGAAGGCGTTCGTCGGCGGGCCTGTAGCCCTCGTACTCCCAGCTCCAGCCCGTTTCCTCGGCCTCCGAGCTCCGGTCCGTCACGTCGGCGCTCCTCCCGCGCAGAGTTCTCCGAGGTCGGGGACGACGATGTCGGCGCCGTGCCGCAGCAGCCGCGCCCCGGTGTCCGCACCGGCGGCCCGGTCCACGCCGACCACCAGGGCGAATCCGCCGCGCCGACCCGCCTCCACCCCGGCCAGGGCGTCCTCGACGACGGCGGCCCGGTCGGCAGGGACGCCGAGCCGGCGGACCGCCTCCAGGAACAGATCGGGCTCCGGCTTGCCCGCCAGGCCCAGCCGGGCCGCCTCGCCGCCGTCCACGAGGACGTCGAACAGGTCGAGCACCCCTGCCCGGCTCAGCAACTCGCCGGCGTGCCGGGATGCGGAGGCCGCGGCACGGGGCACTCCCGCCGCACGCAGCGCCTTCACCAGCCGTACGGTCCCCGGGTAGGCCTCGACGCCGTGCTCGCGCAGCTTCTCGGTGAACAGGCGCTCCTTGTCCGCGGCGACGGCCCGCACGGTCTCGGCCGATGCCTCGATGCCGCGGGCGACGAGGAAAGCCTCGGCTCCGTCGAGGCGGGACTTGCCGTCGACGTACCGCAGGTAGTCGTCCTGCTCGTCGAAGGGGCGACGCCGGTCGGGGTCCTCGGGCGGGTGGGCGCGCAGGAAGCCGTCGAAGGCCACCTTCCAGGCGGCGGCGTGCACCTTGGCCGAGTCGGTGATCACTCCGTCGGTGTCGAAGACGACGGCGCGTACGTCGCGCAGGGCGGGGGCGAGCGCCTCGCGCGCCCTGTCGGGGGTCGGGGGCCTGTGCATCGGTCACCCCCACCGCGCCTGGTCGGTTTCCGGGCCGTGTGCGGGGCAGCACCGTGCGCATGCGGCATCCGGGGGATGTCCGCGTACGTCGGCGTCACGGAACGCGAAACGCACAGCGTCCTCACCTCCACTCGACGGCTCTCCCGCTGCCGGCAGGATCCGCTCATGGGTACCCGTCAGGCCCGCCTTGTCACCTTCCGACATCGCCTGCTGCCCGTACAGGGGCCGAGCGGCCCTGGCGTATCGGCCGCGCGCATGGTGTGCTGGAGGTGACGGGAAGGACCCAGAACCGGCGCGGGGAAGCGGATGACGGCCGCGCACCGCGCAATCAGGATCCGCGAGAAGTGGATAGGGCCCTTCCCGCCCTTTTGCGTCGTGGCCTTTCGCCCCCTGTGGCGCCTTGTGGTGTCGCCCGCCGCTCCCCTGCCGGGCGTGAGTCGCCCGCGTACGGGCCTCAGTCGCCCCGGTACAGCGTCGTGAGCAGCTCGATCGCGGCCTGGGCGGCGGGAGGCGGGTCGTCGCGCCACCAGGCCAGCCGTACGGCGATGGGCACGGCGTCCCGTACCGGCCGGTAGACGATGCCGGGGCGCGGGTACTGGTAGGCGGTGGCCTCGGCGGTCACGCCGATGCAGCGGCCGGTGGAGATCACCGTGAGCCAGTCGTCGACGTCGTGCGTCTCCTCGGTCGCCGGACGCGCGTCGGGCGGCCACAGGTCGGCGGTCGTGGTACCGGTGCGGCGGTCGACGAGGAGGGTACGGCCGCTGAGGTCGGCCAGCCGGACCGCGCGGCGCCGGGCCAGCGGGTCGTCGGCGGCCACGGCGCACAGCCGCCGCTCCAGCCCGACGATCGCGGAGTCGAACCGCCGGTCGTCCACCGCGCGGCGTACGACGGACAGGTCGCAGGCTCCCTCGGCGAGACCGGCGGAGGCCGAGTTGACGCGCACGAGTTGCAGATCGGTCCCGGGGTGCGCGGCTGCCCAGCGGCGCTGAAAGGCCGGGGTGTGTCGGCCGAGCGCCGCCCAGGCGTAGCCCATCCGCAGCCGGCCGTGGCCGGAGCCGGCCTCCCTAACCAGGTCGTCCACCTCGCCGAGCACCCGCCGGGCGTGCGCCAGGACGCGCAGCCCGGTCCCCGTCGGGCTCACCTCGCGGGAGGTCCGCCGCAACAGCCGTACGCCCAGGGCCCGTTCGAGCGAGGCCAGCGAGCGGGAGACGGCTGCCTGGGAGACGCCGAGGGCGATGGCGGCGTCGGTGAAACTGCCCTCGTCGACGATCGCGACGAGGCAGCGCAACTGCCTCAGCTCCACATCCATGCCTCAAGTATCCATGACTCAAGCGTATAGCTGCCGACGGGGACGCATTTTGCGCAAAGATCGGAAGTCCGCACGATCGGCTCATGCGCACTCGACCCGCACCCGCGCCGGCCCAGGCGGCCCCGGCGACCCAGGCGGCCCGGCCCGTCGAGAACCCCGGGCACCCCGGTGGCCGTCTCGCAGGCGTGGCCACGATGATCGGCAGCGGTCTGTCCACCCAGACCGGCGCCGCGATCGGTTCCCTCGCCTTCCCCGTCCTCGGCGCCGTCGGCGTCGTCGCCGTACGCCAGTACGTCGCCGCCCTGGTACTGCTGGCCGTCGGCAGGCCGAGGCTGCGTTCGTTCACCTGGCACCAGTGGTGGCCGGTGGTCCTGCTGGCCCTGGTGTTCGGCACCATGAACCTCTCGCTGTACTCCGCGATGGACCGCGTCGGCCTGGGTCTGGCGGTGACCCTGGAGTTCCTCGGGCCCCTCACCCTGGCCCTGGCCACCTCGCGCCGCCGCACGGACGTCTGCTGCGCGGCGATCGCCGCGGCCGGCGTCGTCACCCTGATGCGCCCACAGCCCTCGACCGACTACCTCGGGATGGCCCTGGGCCTGCTGGCCGCCGGCTGCTGGGCGTCGTACATCCTGCTCAACCGCACGGTGGGCCGGCGCATCCCCGGAGCCCAGGGCGCGGCCGCCGCGGCCGGCCTGTCCGCCGTGATGTTCCTGCCGATCGGCATCACCGTCGCCGTACGGCATCCGCCGACAGCCGACGCCGTCGCCTGCGCGGTCGCGGCCGGTGTCCTCGCCTCGGCCGTGCCCTACCTCGCGGACCTGTTCACCCTGCGGCATGTGCCGCCCCGGGTCTTCGGCCTGTTCATGAGCGTCAACCCGGTCCTCGCGGCCATGGTCGGCTGGGTCGGCCTGGGCCAGGGTCTGGGCGGGCCGGAGTGGGCGGGCATCGGCGCCATCGTCGCCGCCAACTCGTTGAGCATCCTGACGTCACGGAACTGACGCACAGTCACGTGGGCCGGGTTCGCCGCCAGGAAAAGGACTTGCCGGCGCGCAGATTTCCGGCCTACGGTGCTGCGCATGGGTTCTCTGTGACAGTCCCCGCGCGACCGCGTTGAGCTCGGCTCCGCCCGTCGCGCGTTCTCATCCGTGCTTGCGCTCCTCCCGTGACGCCGCCTGCCCGGCGTGCAGCGGAGTGATCCGGCGTGCGCGGATGCGTCCATCCGCCCGTTCCGATCGGTTCGGCCGAGAACTGGGGACTTTCCATGTTCACTGCACAGCTGTCTCTTCAGCACGTCACCCGCCGCTACGACGACCACGTCGTACTGGACGACGTGTCCTTCAACGTCAAACCGGGCGAGAAGGCCGGCATCATCGGCGACAACGGAGCAGGAAAATCCACCCTGCTGCGACTGATCGCCGGTCAGGACCGGCCCGACAACGGCGAGCTGACTGTGATCGCGCCCGGCGGCGTCGGCCATCTCGCCCAGTCGCTCGCCCTCCCACCCGAGGCGAGCGTCCAGGACGCGGTGGATGTGGCCCTTGCCGACCTGCGCGATCTCGAAGCGCGGATGCGCCGCGCCGAGGCCGGACTCGAGGGCCTGGCGGGAGCGGAGCTCACCGCGGCGCTGGACGGCTACGGCCACTTGGTCGCCCAGTACGAGGCGCGCGCCGGCTACGAGGCCGACGCCCGGGTGGACATCGCCTTGCACGGCCTCGGGCTGCCTGGTCTGGCACGGGACAGGACCCTGGGCACCCTGTCGGGCGGTGAGCGGTCCCGGCTGGCGCTGGCCGCGACCCTCGCGTCCCAGCCCGAGCTGCTGCTGCTGGACGAGCCGACCAACGATCTCGACGATCAGGCGGTGGGCTGGCTGGAGGCCCATCTGCGGGCGCATCGCGGCACCGTGCTCGCGGTCACCCACGACCGGGTGTTCCTGGAACGGGTCACCAGCACGATCCTGGAGGTCGGCGACGGCAAGGTGACGCGTTACGGCGACGGCTACGACGGCTACCTCGCCGCCAAAGCCGCCGAGCGGCGGCGCCGTCTGCGGGAGTACGAGGACTGGTGCGCGGAGCTGGCCCGCAACCAGAAGCTGGCCGCCACGAACGTGGCTCGTCTGGAGGCGATCCCGCGCAAGCTGCCGTTCGCCGTGTTCGGCCAAGGCGGCTTCCGCGCCCGCAGCCGCGGCCACGGGGCGATGAGCCGCATCCGCAACGCGAAGGAACGCGTCGAACGACTGACGGACCATCCGGTGGCGCCGCCGCCCGAACCGCTGGTGTTCGCCGCCCGCATGGCGACTGCCGACGGCCGGACCTCGCAGGCGGCAGCGGAGCTCACCGGCATCCGGGTCGGGGACCGGCTGCACGTGCCGTCACTGCGGGTCGGCGGCGAGGAGCGGCTGTTGATCACCGGGCCCAACGGCGCCGGCAAGACGACACTGATGCGCGTGCTGGCGGGTGAGCTGCGGCCCGATGAGGGGACGGTGCGCACGCGGGGCCGGGTCGGGCACCTGAGGCAGGAGGAGACTCCGTGGCCGCCCCGCCTCACGGTCCCCCAGGCGTTCGCGTACGACCGCGGAGGCGACCTGGACGAGCACACCGACCACCTCCTGTCGCTCGGCCTGTTCAGCCCCTCCGACCTGCGCCTGAAAGTGAGCGAACTGTCCTACGGGCAACGGCGCCGCATCGAACTGGCCCGCCTGGTGACCGAACCCGTCGACCTGCTGCTGCTCGACGAGCCCACCAACCATCTCTCCCCCGCCCTGGTCGAGGAACTGGAAGGAGCCCTGGCCGGCTACCGGGGCGCGGTGGTCGTCGTCACCCACGACCGCCGCTTGCGCACCCGCTTCACCGGCACGCACCTGGAGCTGAATGCAGGCCAGGTCGCACAGCTTCAGGAGGCCGCAGCGAGCTGAGCCCCGAAAGTCCCCCATCCCAGGTGGGACAGCGCACCTCGCACTGTCCCACCAGCGGCGTGGACGTCACGGCTTTCGGGCCACACCGCCGAAGTCGTCGACCTCGGCGGGAGCTTGCCCACCGGGCTCGCTGGGGCGCCACCGGGAGACGGAGACCACGCCGGGCTCCAGCAGCTCAAGGCCCGCGAAGAACCTGGCTAGTTCCTCCGGGCTGCGGTTGACACGGGGGTTGTCGCTCGCCTCGTTCCACTGCTCGATCATTTCGCGCATCTGCCGCGGGTTGAGCACCTCGGTGTCGTCGCACAGCACGAGGTGGCTGCCGGAGGGCAGGGCGGCCATGAGGCGGCCGACGATGTCGTAGACGGTGTCGTCGGTGATGTGGGCGGTGATGCCCAGCAGGATCAGCGCGACCGGCTGGGTGAAGTCCAGTGTCTTGGCGGCCTGTTCCAGGATGGCTTCGGGGTCGCGCAGGTCGGCGTCGATGTAGTCCGTGGCCCCCGCGGGCGTGCTGGTGAGCAGGGCCTCGGCGTGGGCCAGGACGACCGGGTCGTGATCGACGTAGACGATCCGGGTCTCGGGGACCAGTCTCTGGGCGACCTCGTGGGTGTTGTTCGCGGTGGGCAGGCCGGTACCCACGTCGAGGAACTGGCGTATCCCGGCCTCCCCGACGAGGTACTCCACCGTCCTGACGAGGAACGCCCGCTGTGCCAGGGCAATGTCGAGGATCGCCGGGTTGGCACCGGCTATCTGGTCGCCGACCTGCCGGTCGATCTCGTAGCAGTCCTTGCCGCCGAGCCAGTAGTTCCAGATCCGGGCGGAGTGCGGCACGCCGCTGTTGATGAGTGGACGTTCAATTGCCATGGGTGCTCCCCGAGTTGAGCGGACGTCACGGCATAACCTAGACGCACCGGAACGACGGCCGGAGACGTCTCACCTCCGGCCGTCGTACGTGCGGCCGGGGCCTACTGGACGAGCTCCCAGTCCTGTGAACCGTCGTTGACCGCGTTCTGCAGGGTCAGCGGCGCGCCGGCGGTCGCACCGGTCAGGTACAGGCTCGTGTTCTTGACCGACTGCAGCTTGTAGAACCCGTCGGCGGTCTTGATGAGGTTCCAGCTGCCCGTGGAGCTGTTGTCGACCCACTGGCCGATCCGCTGGCCGACGGTCGCGTTCCCGGTCCAGATGGCCGCCGCGCGGCCGCCGGACTTGTTGAGAAGACTCACGCCACCGTTGGGTTCGGTCACCACGTGCCAGAACTGGGTGTCGCCGTTCGCCACCGAGCCGGGCGCCTCCAGGCGGACGTCGGGAACGTCTCCGTTGCCGATGTTCGCGTCATTGGTCTTGTTTCCGGTGCCGATCACCTGGTCGGTCCTGCGGTTCACCAGTTGGTGGTAGGCGCCGTCCGAGTGGCCGAGGTCGACCTCGGCGAAGCGGAGCGTCGACGTGCCCTGGTTGTTCAGGATGGAGACGCGGCCGGTGCCCTCGACGTACTGCAGGTTGCGGCTGTATCCGGCCTGCGAGGTCGTCTGGTACTCCTTCCAGGCGCCGTCGCCGCGTCCGCTCTCGTTGACCCAGACGTTGCCGCTGCCGGCGGCGTTGTAGACCAGGCGACCGCCGGGAAGCCTGATGATCACCGGACTGCCGCCCGTCGCGAGAGCACGGGAACCGGCGTCGAGCGGCAACGAGGTGACGCCGGTGCCCGTGGCGGAGCCGCGGTAGAACTTCAGCGGGTCGTCGGCAAGCACGTACCTGGTGTTGGCTCCGCCGGCCCAGTACTCGAAGGTCAGCAGCCACTTGCCGTCCGTCGTCCGGACGACGTTCGTCATGCCCGGCCGTCCGCCTCCGATCTCCGTCTTGCCGCCACCCATGTCCTGGGTCAGTCCGGCGATGTCGACGACGGGGGCGCTCCACGCCGCACTGCGGCCGTCCCAGGTCTTGTGGACGAGGATCTGGCCCTTGGAGTCCGTCGCGGTGTCGTTGGCGGGGTCCAGGGTGGGGACGCCCGTGGTCGCGTTGAAGCCGGTGTAGTCGTTCTCGTCGGAGTAGTAGCAGACGAGCTGGCCCTTGTAGACCATCAGGTACGGCTCCCAGAGCGGGTCCACCTGCTTGTTCGTGTTCGCGGCGGCGATGTTCTGGCCGGTCGCGCCCGCGCTGCCACCCTGCCAGCCGCCGGTGGCGACGACGTTGACGACCTTCCACGTCGCGCCGTCGTCGGTGCTGGAGTACAGGGCGATCGCCAGGTCCTTGCGGTCGCCGTCGTTGGACGGCGTCCAGTTGGGGTCGGCGGCCTTGTGCTCCTTGTAGTAGTAGTCGTCGCCCGACACGACACTCGCGAGGAGCAGGGTGCCCTGGTTCAGGTTCCCGACGTCCTGCGGCAGGACGTAGAGGTACGGGTTGGTCCAGTTGCTCGTGTACCTCGCGTACTGGGGGTCGCTTGAAAGGTACGCCGGGGCCTTGACCTCGGACAGCGGCTGCCACGTCGTCCCGTGGTCGTCGCTCTTGTACACCGGGAGCGTCTGCTTGTCCGCGCTTCCAGTCTCCGCGACGACCGTGGACTTCTCGAACGACGCGACCAGCCGCCCGCCCGGCAACTGCGCCGACTTCGGGTAGACCGCGCAGTTGCCCCGCCCCTTCAGACACGGCTCGTTCCCGAGCTGGTACAGGGTCCCGCCCGTCGGGTTGTACGCCTGCGCTCCGGACGCGGGTATCGCCAGCATTGCGGATGCTGCGGCGACGGTTCCCAGCGCCCTTCCCAGCCTTTTTCTGTGCATTGCCCCTCCTTTGGGGATGACCACGGTGATGCTGTGCCGGCGGCCCTCGTCCCGGGCCGTCGGTGCCTATGCGGTGACGAACACCCGTACGTCCCAGGCGCGGAGTTCCAGCGCGGTGCCCGCGGGGATGCTGCTGCCGTCCAGGAGGTCGGACAGCTCCACCGGAGCCACCGCGTGGGCCGGCTCCCAGCTCCAGTTGTGGATCACGTGGACGCGGCGTCCGTCGGGGGACGTCCCGGTCGTCGCGGTGACGGTCTCCGGCAGGTCGCGCCAGCCGCTGATCGAGGAGGGCGCGAGCCATTCCGCCATTGCGCGGGCGAGGGAGCGGCCGGGGATCGTGCCGACGCAGGTGATACGGCCCGCGCCATGGCGGCGGGTCGTGACCGCGGGCCAGCGGCCGAAGTGCGGGTGGTCGTATGCGGCGAGAACGTCGGCGTCGGTGACGGTCAGGCCGTCGGCCCAGCGGGTCGCCGTCGCGTCCTGCGGCAGTTGGAGCGGGCCGCCGGGCACGGCGTGTACGGGGAGGTCAGCGGCGAGGTTGCTGAACTCGTCGTACGTGACGCCCGCGGCCTCGGCGAGGCGTCCGGGTTGCGGTTCGAGCCGGGCCCTTGCCTCGTGGTCGGCGTATCCGGTGCGCGGGCCGACGACCAGGTGGCCGCCCGCGTCGGCGTAGGCGGTGAGCCAGTCGAGGGTCGCGTCGGCGGCGATGTACAACGCCGGTACGACCAGCACCGGGTGACGGCGTGCGGCCTCCTCCGGTGCCATGCCCGCACGCGCGCCGCTCGGGTCGTGCAGTTGGCGGGCGTGCACGATCCGCACCTGGCGGCCCGCCTCGAACGCGCCACGGTAGAAGGGGTCGAGGATGCGATGGTAGGCGGCGGGGTCGGGTTCTCCGTCGGGGGTCGCGAGCGGTGGGTGCTTCTGCATCAGCCACTTGCTGGGCGTCGAGTAGACCACCGTGATGTCGGCGTCCGGTTCGAGCCCCGCGACGAGCGGGCCGACCGCCTCGAACTCGGCGCCGAGGCAGGCGAGTTCGGCATAGGAGCGGCCGGGCTGACCGCTGTGCGGCAGGACGCCGCCCCAGTAGGTCTCGGCGCCGAAGCGCAGGGTCTGCCACTGCCAGTACTCGATCATCCGCGCGCCGCGCGCCACGTGCGCCCAGGCGGCCTGCCGCCACTGACCGTCGTAGGCGGGGCGGTTGTCCCAGGCGAAGCCGATGGAACTCGCGTTGGTCTCGGTGACCAGGAACGGCTCCTGGCGGGAGGAGAACATCCAGTCGGCGGTCTGGTACATCGACCAGACACCGGTGGTCTTCCAGACCTGCTCGTGATCGTCAGGTGTGGGGTCGGGGAGCAGGAGGCCGTCCTGCATGTCGTAGTACGGGTTGCCGGAGGCGATGTCGAGCCGCGCGGACAGCTCGTCGTCCTCGACCCCCTGCCGGGTGTAGGAGATGCAGGTGGTGACGAAGTGGCCGGGGCGCGCGTACTTACGGACGATGTCCGCCTGCCAGCCGATGAACTCGGTGACCTGGCGGGCCTGGAACTCCCGCCAGGCGACGTCGTACTGAGGCTGGACGTTGCCGTCCGGGGTCCACAGGTCGGCCCAGGTGGACAGTCGGTGGGACCAGTACACCAGGCCCCACTCACGGTTCAGGGTCTCGACGTCCCCGTACTTCTCGCGCAGATGGTCGACGAAGCGCTGGAAGACGCCCTGGTTGTGGAAGAGGTGCAGGCCCGGTTCGTTGTCGACCTGCCAGCCGATGACCGCCGGGTGGTCGGCGTACCGGGCGACGATCTTGCGGATGATCCGCTCGGCGTGGAAGCGGAAGGCGGGGTGGGTGAAGTCGACCTCCTGGCGACCGCCCCAGCCGATGCGCTGTCCGGTGGCGTGCTCACCGGTGATCTCCGGGTACTGGCGGGCCAGCCACGGCGGGACGGCGTACGTCGGTGTGCCGAGGATGACGGAGATGCCGCGCTCGTGGGCGCCGTCGAGGACGGGCTGGAGCCAGTCGAGGTCGAAGCGGTCGTTCTCCGGCTCCCACGTCGACCAGACCGACTCGCCCACCCGGATTACGGTGAAGTTCGCCTCGGCCATCAGGTCGAGGTCGGTCTTGAGCCGTTCGTCGGGCCGCAGTTCGGGGTCGTATTCGGGCGTGTACTCGTGGTAGTACGCGGCGCCGAACAGGACGCGGGCGGGCAGATCCGCCATGGAGGAACCTCCGGGAAATGAGAGGGAGTTACTGCTTGACGCCGCCGGTGGCCAGGCCGCTCTGCCAGTAGCGCTGGAGCAGGAGGAAGGCGATGACGAGCGGCACGATGGAGATCAGGGAGCCGGTCACGACGAGCGGCAGCATGTCGCTGCTGGCGCCGCCTCCCCCGTTCTGCGCCTGCGCGGCCCAGGAGGAGAGGCCGACCGTGATGGGGTACAGCTGCGGATCGTTGAGCATGATCAGCGGCAGGAAGTAGTTGTTCCAGGTCGCCACGAGTGTGAACAGCAGGACAGTGACCAGGCCGGGAGCCAGCAGCCTGAGCGCGATCCGGAAGAAGATGCGGGCCTCCCCGGCCCCGTCGATACGGGCGGCCTCCAGGAGGCTGTCCGGGACCGCGTCGGCGGCGTAGATACGCATGAGGTAGAGGCCGAAGGGGTTGACGAGCGAGGGCAGGATGATCGCCCAGGGGGTGTTGACCAGGCCGACCTTGGCGAACAGCAGATAGGTCGGGATCGCCAGCGCGGTGGCCGGGACCATGATGGCGCCGAGGACCAGGTTGAACGCGGCGCGGTCGCCGCGGAAGCGGAACTTGGCGAACCCGTACCCGGCGGCGGCCGCCAGCAGGGCGGCGCCGACCGCGCTGACGACGGCGTACACGGCGGTGTTGAGCAGCCAGTCCACGAAGACGCCGTCGTCCTGGGTGAAGGTGGCTTTGATGTTCGCCAGGAGCTGCGGGGCGTCGGAGAACCACAGGCCGAAGCTGTTGATCAGGTCCTGGGTGCCCTTGGTCGAGGCGACCAGCAGCCAGAACAGGGGCAGGAGGAAGTAGGCGAGCGCCGCCAGCATGGCGATCGTCAGCGGGGTGCTGCGGCGGCGGGCGGCGGGCCGGTGACGCCTGGGTGCGGCAGGGGCCGCTGCGGTCGCCGGCGGCTGCAAGGTGGTCGTCATGCGGCCCTCCTGCGGTTCGCGGTGAGCAGTACGGCGTAGGAGGCGATGACGATGACCAGTCCGAGGAGGAAGGAGACCGTGGCCGCGTAGTTGAGCTGGTTTCCGGTGAAGGCGAGGGAGTAGGAGTAGAGGTTGGCGGTGTAGGAGCTGCTGATGACGTCCGGGGCGATCTTCATCAGCAGGTTCGGCTCGTTGAACAGTTGGAAGCTGCCGATCACCGAGAACAGCAGGGTCAGCAGGAGCGCCGGCCGCAGCGCGGGCAGCTTGATCGACCGGGCGATCCGCCAGGCGCCCGCCCCGTCCATCGCGGCCGCCTCGTACAGGTCCTGCGGGATGGTGCGCAGGGCCGCGTACAGGATGATCATGTTGTAGCCGACGAACTCCCAGGTGACGATGTTCGCCAGGCTGCCCAGCATCCAGCTCTCGCTGAGGAAGTGCGGGGCCGGGATGTCCAGTTCCCGGCTCAGCTGGGCGAACGGGCCGAAGTCGGGGCCGTAGAGGTAACCCCACATGAGCGCGGCGACCACGCTCGGGACCGCGTACGGCACGAAGATGCCCAGCCGGATCACGCGGGCCAGCCGCAGCAGACCACTGTCGAGGGCGAGGGCGAACACCAGGGCCAGCAGCAGCATCAGCGGGACCTGGATCACGAAGAACAGGGCCACGCGGCCGATGCCGTGCAGGAGGAGCGGGTCCTTGAGGGCCGTGACGTAGTTGTCCAGGCCGACGAAGACCGTGCCGCCGATGAGGCGTTGCTGGAAGAGGCTGAGGTAGGCGGCATAGCCGAGCGGGGCGAGGAACAGCAGGAGGAAGAGGATCAGGAACGGGGCCACGAACAGCGGGCCCGGCCCGCCGAGCCGACGGCGCGGCGGGCCGGCTCGACGCGGTTTCCTGTCGTATGCGGCGGTGGTGGCAGCCATCTCAGGCCCCCTTGACCGTGAAGCCCTGGTTCTTGGCGTACGTCGTCAGCCGCGACTGCCAGGTGCCGAGGGCGGCGACGGTGTCGGCCTGGTCGGCGAGGGACTTGCCGACGGTCTCGGTCCAGTCCTTCGCCGCCTGGTCCAGGAACGGCGGCCACTGGAACGCGGTCGGGACCGTGTCGCTGATGTCGGCGAAGACCTGGTTGACCTTCTGGCCGCCGTAGAAGGCGGGCGCGTCGCCGGTGAAGCTCGGGTCCGCGAGCAGGGACTTGGTCGCCGGGAAGAAGAACTGCTTGGTGGCGAACATCTTGGCGCTCGCCGGGTCGCTGTTGAGGAACTGGGCGAACCGGGCCGCCGCGATCGGGTTCTTGGTGGCGCGGATGACCGCGGTCGTCGAGCCGCCCCAGTTGCCCGAGACCGGCTTGGCCGCGTCCCACTGCGGCAGCGGCGCCGCCCGCCACTTGCCCGCGGTGGACTTGGCCGAACCGGACAGGAACGCCGGACCCCAGGCCGCGGTGAGCCAGGTGGCGTACTTGCCCTTGTTGAACCCGGTGTACCACCCGTCGGTGAAGTCCGGGTCGGTGCTGATGACGCCTTCCTTCGCGAGGGCGCCCCAGTACTCGGCGAGCTTCTTGGAGACCGCGTCGTCGACGCTGACGGACAGGTCGCTCTTGCCGGAGGTGGCGTACGGCTTCGCGCCCGCCTGCCACAGCAGGCCGTGCCAGGCGGCGGGTTCGTTCGCCGCGAGGTTGGTCAGGTAGACGTCCGGGTCGGCCTTGTGCAGCTTGCGGGCCGCGGCCGCGAACTCCTCCCAGGTCTCCGGCACTTGGATGCCGTGCTTGTCGAAGATGTCCTTGCGGTACAGCATGCCCATCGGTCCGGTGTCCTGCGGGATCGCCCAGACCTCGCCGCCGGGTCCGCTGACCTGTCCCCACGTCCAGTCGACGAACTGGTCCTTCAGAGCCGTGGCGCCGTACGGGCTCAGGTTCAGCAGGCTGTCCGTGATCGTGAAGGTGGGGACCGCCTGGTACTCGATCTGCGCGAGGTCGGGTGCGCCGGTGCCGGCCTTGAGGGCGGTGCGCAGCTTGGTGTAATGCTCGACGCCCTGACCGGCGTTGACGACCTTGACCTTGATCGCGGGGTACTTCTTCTCGAAGAGCGCGATCTCCTGCTGGATGTCCGGGACCCAGGTCCAGAACGTCAGTTGGGTCGGCGTCTTCATCGCCTTGTCGATATCGGCCTGGCTGACCGGCTCGGTGGGGGCGGAGGAGCCGCCCGAGTCGCCGTCGCCGCCGCACGCGGCAAGCGCCGCGCCGAGGGACAGCGCTCCGGTCGCGGCGAGGAAGCGCCGACGGCTCATGGAGGACGTGGGAACGAAGGATCGGGGCATGGTGAACTCCCGCCGGTGGGCATGGGGACGGCACGCCTGGCGAGGGCGCGTCGCACGGGTGGGAAGGGAGAAGTGCAGAGGTGGGGAGGTGTGAGGAAGGGCGAGGCGCGGACGTCGTCACCAGGGCATCGGGGTCGCCATGTTCGGGTGTGCGTCGCGCGGGCTGTGGCGGGCGCGCGTGTCACGTGCCGTACAGCGGAAGTCCACGGTTGTGGAAGGGTTTTGAGGGGCGGTGGCCGCAGGCGGGCTCACCTTCCGGCGCGAGCGGGTGTCGCTCGGGCCGGGGTGCTGTTCAGTCGGTGGCGGGCGGTCCGTTCCCGGCCGGTGGTGCGTGTGCCGAGCCGTTCGAGCGGGAGGCCGAGCGCCGCCCGCGTGCTGGAGTCGTCCGGGCCACCGGAGGTGCGGTCGAGGCACGGACGACCAGTTCGACCGGCGGATCGTTCGCCGGCGCCGGCTCCGCGTCCGGTTTCTCGATGGCCTGCACCAGGAGGCGGAGCCCCTCGTGCGCCACGGCGTCGAAGGGCTGGCGCATCGTGGTCAGCGGAGGCGTGACATAGGCGGAGACGGGGATGTCGTCGAAGCCGACCACACTGACATCGTCCGGCACACGCAGGCCGGCTTCCGTCAGAGCGCGGATCAGACCGATGGCCATGTCGTCGTTGGCGGCGAACACCGCGGTGACGTCACCGGCAGAGGCGAGTTCGCGCCCCGCAGCGTAGCCGGAGGCGGCCGACCAGTCGCCCTCGAGGACGGGCGGCTGCAGCCTGCCGCGCGCCGACAGCGCCGCCCGCCAACCCCCGAGCCGGTCCCGGGCGGCGAACCACCGCTGCGGACCGGCAAGGTGATGAACCGTCACATGGCCGAGGTCCAGAAGGTGTTCGGTGGCGGCCCGCGCCAGCGACTCGGCACCGACCCCCGCGGTCACGGCCCGGGGACCGCCGAACGTCGCGGGCGCACCGAGCACGAGCACCGGCACGTCGACACTGAGGGAGACCGATCCCTCGTCTGACTCGTCGATCGGTTCGGATACGACGATGCCGTCCACGCCCTGCTCGAGCAGCGACTCCACCGCCCCGGCGACACCTCCCCGGTCGCCCTCCAGCGTATTGACGACCCGGAGTGCATAGCCCGCGTCCCGGGCGGCCCGCTCGATGCCGATGAGCAGCGAGGCCGGCCCGTACAGGGCAGTCCCCAGCGTGACCACGCCGATGGAGCGAGTGCGCCCCGAGGCCAGCGCCCGGGCCGCACTGTTCATCCGGTAGCCGAGCTCCTCGGCGGCTCCGAGCACACGCCGGCGCACGTCGTCGGAGACGTAGCGCTCGGCGTTGAAGACCCGGGAGACCGTCTTCTGTGAGACGCCGGCCAGCCGGGCCACGTCCACGGCACGCGGCGCGGCAGGGCTACCGCCCTGTCCTCCCACTCGCGTCATTGGTGTCTCCCGATGTCCGGCGGCTCAGATCCTAGCGAGTCAGAGCCAGTCGCCAGGAGCCGATGTCCCGTCGGCGTCCCGTATGACTGCGCTGTCATGACTGCGGTGTCATATCTACGCAGTCGAACAGGACGTGTCAAGACTTCGCGCAGCATCACGGCAACCCGCAGCCGGCCTTCCTCCGCACTCGCTGAGCCGATACGCGATCAGGCACGGTAGGTTCCGCCTGGACGAACACAGGAGGTGCCGTGGGCGAGCAGGGCGGGCAGCCGGAGATCACGACCGCGAAGGAGGCGGCCGACAACGAGCTGGTCCTGGCGTTCGGACGGTTGCAGGGTGCCGCGAACCGGCTGGAGTACATCCTGGGTCGGAAGATCGAGGAGGAGTGCGGGATCAGCCACCTGATGTACGAGGTGCTGTTGATCCTGGGACGGGCCGGCGACCCGGGGCTGTCGATGCGAGCGATCAGCCAGGAGCAGGTGCTCACCACGGGCGGGGCGACGCGGCTGGTGGACCGGATGGAGGCTGCCGGACTGGTGCAACGCGTCACGGATCCGGCCGACGGGCGGGGGCGTCTGGTGCGACTGACACCACTGGGCGAGGACACCGTCGTACGCGCCTCCCGGCTCCACGTGGAGAACATCAAGCGGTACTTCCTGGAGCCCCTTCCCCCTGCCCACCGGGAGCGCTTCGCGGAGGACCTGCGACTTCTCAGCCACTCGGCCCGGACCTCCCTGCCACTGCTGCCCTGAGCGGGCGCCGCGCCATTGAGGCGGGCGCATGGAAATATCTGACGCGTCAGATAATGTTGCCCGGGTGAGCGTCCGCACAAGGCGGGTGCCACATCCTCTCGAGGTCCTCGATGAAGCTCCTCTATGTCTTCGACGCCTACTGCGGCTGGTCGCACGGTTTCTCCGCAACGCTGGGCGAGATCACCTCCCGGCACCCCGAAATGCCGGTGGAAGTCGTCTCCGGCGGCCTGTTCACCGGGCCGCGCCGGGTGCCGATCCGCGAGTTCGGGTATGTCCGTGGCGCCAACGCCCAGATCGCCGAGCGGACAGGCGCCGAGTTCGGCGAGGGCTACGAGCGGCTGATCGCCGACGGCTCGTTCGTGATGGACTCCGAGGCCGCCGCCCGCGGGGTGGCCGCGCTGCGCCGGGCGGCTCCCGACCGTACGGCGGAACTGGCCGCCGCCCTCCAACGCGCCTTCTACATCGACGGACGGAGCCTTTCCGACGCGACGACCTACCGACAGGTCGCCGCGGACGCGGGGTTGGACGCCGAGGCAGTCGTCGCCGCGTTCGCGGCATCCGAGACGCAGGCGGAGGCCGTATCCGACTTCCGCCGCGCCGCCGCGCTGGGCGTCACCGGCTTCCCGACGCTCCTCGCCCTCGACGGCATGCGCGTCACCACCCTGGCCCGCGGACACGCCACCGCCGACGACATCGACCAGCGGCTGTCCGCCCGCACCTCCTGACCCCACTCCCCTCTCCGAGAGCTAGGAGCCTTTCCATGAGCACGCTCGACTTCAAGGTCCACGACCTCGACTTCCCCGCCGGCAGCAAGAACAAGACCGCCACCCTCGTCACCGGCGAGAGCCAGGCCCTGCTGGTGGACGCCGGCTTCACCCGGGCCGACGGGCACCGCCTGGCCGCCGCGATCCTCGACTCCGGCAAGAAGCTCACCACCGTCTTCATCAGCCACGGTGACCCCGACTTCTACTTCGGCGCCGAAGTCCTCGCCGACGCGTTCCCCGACGCGAAGTTCGTCGCCACCCCGATCGTCATCGAACACATCCGGCACTCCTACGAGGGCAAGCTCAAGGCGTGGGAGGCACTCGGCACGAACCTGCCCACCCGCCTCGTCGACATCGAACCGCTCACCGGCGACCTCTCCCTGGAGGGCCATCGCTTCGAGCTGAAGGGCGGCCCGGCCGGACTTCCGGACCGGCACTACCTGTGGCAGGCGGAGCAGCGTGCGATCCTCGGCGGCGTACTGCTGTTCCAGCACGAGCACGTCTGGGTCGCCGACACTCCCACCCCGGGCGACCGCGCGACCTGGATCGACCTGCTCGACGAGATGGCCGCCCTCGACCCGCAGCTCGTCGTCCCCGGCCACCGCCTGCCCGGCACCGCCGCCGACGCCTCCGCCATCACCGCCACCCGCGACTACCTGGTGGCCTTCGAGGAGGAGCTGGGCAAGGCCGCCGACGGTGCCGCGCTGACCGAGGCCCTCGTCGGCCGCTACCCCGACCACGGCATGCTGATCGCCGCGCAGATCGGCGCCAAGGTCGCCAAGGGCGAAATGAAGTGGGGCTGACATGACCGAGTTCGCCGTCTCCCCCGCCGACGTCGTACGGCGCCAGTACCTGGCCTCCGCCACCGGAGACCTGGAAGCCCTGCGCGCCACCCTCGCCCCCGACGTGGAGTGGACCGAGATGGCCGGCTTCCCCCTGGGCGGCACCTACCGCACGCCCGAAGGCGTGACGTCCAACGTCATGGAGGAGCTGGCCAAGGAGTGGGACAACTGGGTCGCCCACGACGACACTTACGTCCCCGACGGCGAGAACGTCGTCGTGCTGGCCCGCTACACAGCCGTCAACAAGGCCACGGGCAAGCCGATCGACGTCCGGGTCGCGCACCACTTCGTCGTACGCGGCGGGCTGATCGTCCGCTTCGAGCAGTTCGTGGACACGGCCAAGGTCCGCGACGCGATGACCCACGACGCGTAAGCCGCGGTGGAGGCTCCGCCGCGAGTGGTGATCGGCGGGCACTCGGAGACGATCCCGGGCCGCTGCGCGGCGGGCGCCTGACCGCGCAGCGCGAGGGCGAGGTGGTCGCGGTCGCCACGCCTCGGCGCGACGTGGGACACGGCGTCCGCGCTCGCGTCCCAGCACAACTTCTGTGGCGCGAAATCGAGCCACACCCTCCTCGGAACGTTCGTGATCAGCGGATCCCGGTCGGCAGCGGCGGGATGCTCCCCGTCACTGCCAGCTCCCGGTACCACAGGGCGCTGTCCTTGAGCGTTCGGCGTTGGGTCTCGTAGTCGACGTGGACGATGCCGAAGCGCTTGGAGTATCCGTAGCCCCACTCGAAGTTGTCCATCAGCGACCACACGAAGTACCCGCGCAGATCGACGCCGGAGACGAGTGCCCGGTGGGCGGCGGTGAGGTGGCGACGTAGGTAGTCGACACGCTCGGGGTCGTGGACGGCGTAGGTGCCGTCGGAGCGGGTGGAGAGGTGGTCGTCGAAGGCGGCTCCGTTCTCGGTGATGACCAGGGGCTGGTTCGGGAAGCGGGTGTGCAGGTCCAGGAGGAGTTCTTCGAGTCCGTCAGGGTCGATGTTCCAGCCCATGGCGGTGTGCGGGCCGTCCTGTTGGACGAACTCGACGTGGGCCGAGCCGGGCCAGGGCGAGCCGCCCATGTCCTTGTGACCGTCGCTGTTCTGACGCGGTGTCACTCCGTCCCACAGGCGGACGGTGGTGGTGGCGTAGTAGTTGACGCCGAGCAGGTCCAGGGGCTGGTGGATCTGGGTGAGGTCGCCGTCCTCGACGAACGCCCAGTCGGTGACGGCGGCGGTGTCCTCGATGAGGTCCTGCGGGTAGTGGCCGCGCAGCAGGGGTTCGGTGAAGGAGCGGTTGGCCAGTGCGTCGATGCGGCGCACGGCCTCTTCGCCGCCGTCGCCCTTACCGCGGAGGACGTGGAAGTTCAGGGTGACGGAGTACTGCGGATCATTGGTGGCCACCGCCCTGAGCTGTTGAACCGCCAAGCCATGGGCGAGGTTGAGGTGGTGGACCGCGGTCAGAGCCGCGGCCCCGTCGGTGCGGCCGGGGGCGTGGGCTCCGGATCCGTAGCCGAGGTAGGCGGAGCACCACGGTTCGTTCAGGGTGGTCCAGATCGCTACGCGGTCGCCGAGGACTTCGCCGACGGTACGGGCGTAGTCGGCGAACGCGTAGGCGGTGGCGCGGTTCGTCCAGCCACCGGTGTCTTCGAGGGCCTGGGGCAGGTCCCAGTGGTAGAGGGTCGCGACCGGGATGATGCCCCGGTCGAGAAGGCCGTCGACCAAGCGGCTGTAGAAGTCCAGCCCCTTGGGGTTGGCCGGGCCCCGACCGGTGGGCTGGATCCGCGGCCAGGCGAGGGAGAACCGGTAGGCCCGCAGGCCCAGGGACGCCATGAGATCGAGGTCTTCCTCGAGGCGGTGGTAGTGGTCGGCGGCGATGTCACCGGTGTCGCCGTTCCAGGTCTTGCCCGGGGTGTGGGAGTAGGTGTCCCAGATGGAGGGACCGCGGCCGTCCTCGGTGGCGGCGCCTTCGATCTGGTAGGCGGCGGTCGCGGAGCCGAGGAGGAAGTGGCTGGGGAAGGACAGGGGTTCGACGGGTTCCTGCCTGGCTGTCGGCATGCACGTTTCTTTCGATCAGGGGGAGGTTGGAGACGGCCGAGCCCTTGGAGCCGCTGTACGCGATGCCCCCGACCTCGAGGGTGGAGGTCCAGCACTGCGACGTGTCCGGCTCGCGGTCGGAGGCCGAGTCGTCACCGGAGGCCGAGTCGTCACCGTAGGGACAACCGGCCGGCGAGGCCGCCGCGAGAGCGACTACCAGCGCGGCGACGGCCGACTTACCGGGAACAAAACGTCCCCGCCGGCCGACCCGTCCGGACTGGAAACCAAGGGAGTTGCGCTCATTCACGTCTCCTCCGACGTGTGGTGCGTTCCGGCTTCTGTCGGGCTTCTTGCCGGGAACCACGGTGATGTTAACGTTAACAAGCTGTCAAGGTCTTCGCCCCGACGAAATCTCGTTCCCACCCCCGCCTGCCTCGGAGTGCGCCCGTGCCGACCTTCGCCAACCCCGTTCTTGCCGGCAGTCATCCGGACCCGTCGATCTGCCGGGTCGGGGAGGACTTCTACCTGGTCACGTCGTCGTTCGCGTACTATCCCGGGCTCCCGGTGTTCCACAGCCGCGACCTGGTGAGCTGGAGACCGCTGGGTCATGTGGTGCACAGGCCGTCCCAGGTGTCGTTGACCGGGCTGGACGTCTCGGACGGCCTCTGGGCCGCCACCATCCGCCATCACGAGGGCACCTTCTACGCGGTCGTGACCCTGGCGAGAGGCCGCCAGGGCAGCACCACCTTCCTCTGCACCGCGGCCGACCCGGCCGGTCCCTGGTCGGACCCCGTCGTGCTGGAGGCAGAGGGCATCGACCCGTCGCTCTTCTTCGACGACGACGGCCGCTGCTGGTTCACCGCCTGCCGCGACGCCGCACACCCGGAGGAGACCGGCCCGGGTGAGCTGTGGATGCGCGAACTCGACCTGGAAACCCTGGCGTTGACCGGCCCGACCCACATCCTGTGGCACGGGGCGATGCGCGGTGCCTGGGTGGAGGCACCGCACGTGTACAAACGCGATGGCGTGTATTACCTGATCGCCGCGGAAGGCGGCACCGAACACCATCACGCCGTGACCGCGGCCCGCTCCGACACCGTCACCGGCCCCTACTCCACGGACCCCAGGAGCCCGCTGCTCACCCATCGCCACCGCGGGGCGGCGGAACCGATACACCACGTCGGACACGTCGACCTCGTCGACACCCCCGCCGGCGAGACCTGGGCCGTCGCCCTCGGGGTACGGCCGTTCGAGGGTACGCACACACTCGGCCGCGAGGTGTTCCTGGTTCCCGTCGAATGGACGCCCAGGGGCCCCGTGTTCGCACCGGACACCGGACGGGTGAGGCTGTCGGAACGGCTGCCCGCGGGAACGAGGACGGCGACGACCGTGGGGGCTCCTGACGGACCGGTGACGTACGAGTTCAGCGGCAGCGCACTCGGCCCGGAATGGAACAGCCTGCGCGGACCGGTCGACGACCTCGTCTCACCGCGCTCCGGAGAAGGCGGCCTGACCATCCGCCTCTCCCCCGAGCCCCTCACCTCGACCGGCACCCCCGCGTTCATCGCACGCCGCCAGCAGCATCTGCGCCTGCGCGTCCGCACCCGTATCCGCTTCACCGCCGCCACGCCGACGCAGGAAGCGGGTCTGACCGTCTTCCAGAACCACAACCAGCACGCCACGCTGGGCCTCACCGTCGACGCCTCCGGAACCCCGCATGTCATGCTCACCGCCCGCGAGGCAGGCGCCGCCACCCGCCTCGCGGCGGTCGCCGTGGCGGACAGCGAGGTCGTCCTCGCTGTCGACAGCGACGAGTCCGGCTATACCTTCAGCGTCAAGGACAGCTCCTGGACGACCCTGGGAAGCATCGAACGGCCCTTCTTCAGCACGGAACGCGCCGGAGGGTTCGTCGGCGTCTACATCGGTTTGTACGGCACCGGTACCGGCACCGCCGAAGCCGACGCGGGTGAGGCACACGTGCGCTGGTTCGAGTACACCCCGGTCGACTGACGGTGTGTCAGGGGCGGTCCCTGCAGGCGGGGGTCAGCCGTAGAAGTTCTTCGCCCAGCGGTGCTTGGCCCGCTGCGAGAGTGCGGCCGCCGCGCTTGCTGGGTGAGCGGCGGTGCGTCGGCGATCGCCGCATTGCGTTCCACGTTCCTCAGCGAGCACATCCCGACGATGACGGGGGAGCCGCCTGTCCGGCGAGGGCGAAGCGCAGGGCGGTGGAGGGGAGTTCCGCGACGTCGATCCCCAGGTCGGCGAGAATCGCGTCCACGCGCTTTTCGACCCGGGCGGGCCGGTCGTCCCTGAAGTACCAGTTGCGCCAGTCGCCCTCCGGGAAGGTGACGCCCGTCCGGATCGAGCCGGTGAGGGCGCCTTCGTCGAGTGCGACCCGACGACCCGACCGATCACACCGACGCCGCACTCCTCTCAGGCCGGCAACAACGTGTCGGACGGGGCCTGTTCGAAGATGTTGCAGATGACCTGGACCACGTCCGGGACTCCGGTGCGCAGCACCGCGAGCACGTTCTCGGGCTGGTGGTCCTTGACGGAGATCCCGAAGGACCTGATCTTGCCCGGCCCCCGGGCTCCGTAGCCGATCTCGGACACGTTCAGCCCGGTGCGGCCGAGTTCCCGATCACGCATGTGCTGTTCGTACTCTTCGGGTGACGCGGGCCACGCTTCAGGAATCCGCGCGGGGAGCGGCGGTGCTGCGCCGTACGACGAGTTCCGGCGTGATCTTCTGTCGCTCCGCTTCCTTCCCGCCCAACATCCCTACCAGCAGTCCGATGGCGCTCCTGCCCAGGTGGACGAAGTCCTGGCGGACCGTGGTCAGGGCGGGCACGAGGTAGCCCGAGCCCTTCATGTCGTCGAACCCGACGAGTGACACGTCCTGCGGCACCTTCACGCCCCGCTCCGCGAACGCCGCCAGCGCTCCCATCGCCATCTGGTCGTTGCCCGCGAAGACCGCGGTCGGCAGGTCGGTGCCGGCGGTGCAGAGCTGGTGGGCGAGGCGGAATCCGCTCTCCGCACTGAAGTCCCCTTCGAGCATGCTCCCCGCCGCTCCCGCGGCGGCGAGTTCGGCCTGCCAGCCGTCGACACGGGCCCGGGCGTCGAAGGTGCGCAAGGCACCCGTCAGGTGGGCGACGCGCCTATGTCCGAGATCGAGAAGGTGCCGAACCGCGAGTCGGGCGCCGAGTTCCTGGTCGACCTCGACGAAGCTCAGATCGGGGTTGGGCACGCTGCCGGACATCACCACCGCCACCGGAACCTCGAAGACCAGGCCGGACAGCGCCTCCACGGCGAGGGGACGGTCGGCGACCACCGCGATCGCCTCGACCGACTGATCGGTGAGCCGCTGCAGTGTCTCCACGAGGTCACCTGTGGTGCTCTCGCCCTGCCGGCTCGCCAGACTCACCCAGTAACCAGCCTGCTTGGCGGCCGTCTCCACACCCAGGAGGATGCGGGGCAGCTCGAACAGCTCCGACCCGACGATGACTACGCCGATCGTCGACGAACGGCGGCTCTTGAGAGCCCTGGCCACACTGTTGCGGCGGTAGCCGAGCTTCTGAATCGCGGCCTCGACCCGGGCCCGGGTCTCCGGCCGCACCGACGGATGACCGTTGATGACCCGGGAGACGGTGATGTGCGAGACGCCGGCCTCCCGTGCCACGTCCATCATTCCCGGTGGCCGGTTCATGTCACCCGTTCCTCTGCCCTCAGCCCGAGCACGCGGCCCTGCGTCCACAGCCGATACTGTCACAGGCCTCGGGCCGCATCCTCGCAACGGCCGGGACGAGATTCGGGGGCCAGGAGCGGGGACTGGGCGCGTCCCGCCGGTGACACGGTGCCGCCTGCGGCCGAGGTAGTGCTCGCCTGCCAGCAGGTCCTCGTTGTCGGTGCCGACGTCGAGCAGGATCGGGAGGGTGCGCGCCGGGTGGATGCCGCCGATGGCGGTGTAGAAGCTGAGCTTGCCGATCGGGATGCCCATGCCGCCTACGCCCTGGTCGCCCAGGCCCAGGATGCGCTGGCCGTCGGTGACGACGATGACGTCGACTTCGCGGCCCGGGCGGTTGCGCAGGATGTCGCGGAAGCGATGCCGGTCCTCGTACGTCAGGAACAGGCCGCGTGGCCTGCGGTAGATCTCGCTGAAGCGGCGGCAGGCCTCCCCGACCCTCGGGGTGTAGACGATGGGCAGCATCTCCTCCAGGCGCCGAGTGAGCAGGCCGTAGAAGAGCACCTCGTTGGTGTCCTGCAACTGCCGCAGGTAGATGTGCCGGTTGAGCGGTTTGTCGTACGCGAGGAACGCCTCGCACGCACGGTCCGCCTGCTCCTCCTGTGTCTCCGTCGCCGGCGGCAGCAACCCGTCCAGGCCGTGTTCGGCGCGCTCCTGGGGACTGAAGGCGGTCCCCTTGTTGAGACGGGTATCAGGGACGGGGAATGCTGCCCAGGTTGGCGCCCGCCAGGTCGAGCATCTTGGGGGTTGTTGAACGCGATCGTCTTCACTGGCAGCTCGTGCAGTTTCAGCGTGAGTAGCTCATCCATCAGCATGCCGGGTCCCCCCAGCGCAGGACTTGGTGCGACTCGTGGGTGGCGATTCCGAGGTGGTGCTGTCCTTGATCAGGACTGGCCGGCGCTGTCCAGACGTTCCGTCGGCCCGCCGAAAGGCAGGACGAGGGTCCGTGTCGCCAGCAGCCAGGTGCCGTCGACCTTACGAAAGGTGTCCTCGTAGTGGCCCATCCGGCCGGCATGTCGGCACAGTTGGACGAGATACCGGCTCGCGCGGTCGGTGACGACGCGGGCCTCTGCATTCGGCATGACGTTTCCCTCCGGTTTTCGCGTGGGGATCCTCAGGCGGGGATCTTGGTGCGCGCACCCGTGCGGGGCGCACCGGGGCATGTACAGCCCGTCCTGCGGGTGTTCAGATCCTGGTTGCGGAGACGAGCCAGGACCGGATGCTCATCGGGTCGGTGGTGATGTCGATCGTGGCCGCTGCGATGGAGTCGATCCGCCAGCCGTCGGCGAACGCGGCTTCGATCTCCGCCCGTGCCACCCGCCGCGGCCCCTGATCCCCTGGCTGCTGGTCGCTGAAGCACAGCATGAAATATCGACCGCCTGGTCGTACGGCGGATCGCAGGCTGCCGACGTAAGTGGCGCGGTCGTCGTCGCCGAATATGTGGAACAGGCCGCAGTCGAGCACGGTGTCGAACTGCTCCCGGAGGGCGGCCAGTTTTCGGGCGTCGTGGACGAGGAACCGAGCTGTCAGCCCCCGGTCACGCGCCTTCTCCTCAGCCGTGCGCAAAGCAGTGGTGGCCACGTCGACCCCCGTGGCGTCCAGACCCAGGCCCGCGGCCATGAGCGCGTGCTCACCGGTCCCGCAACCGACGTCCAGCACCCGGCCTCGGACGACGCCCGCGTCGGCGAGAGCGAGGAACGCCGGCTGGGGTCGGCCGATGTCCCAGGGCGGCGGGCTGGCGTACATGTCATCGGGCTTGTGCCACGGATTTCCGGCGCCGGGGTGGTGGACAGGGGTGTCAGGCATGAGGGGCCCTTCTTTGGTCGAACGCGGGAACCTGCTGCTCCAGGTCCCTCCGTAGCCAAGCTAGTCTTATCGATACACAGTGTCTATATCGATGCATCATGTCTTGATCCCAGCATCGCATCCGGGCGCGAGACCGACGCACCTGAAAGCGCGAGCTAAACCCTGACCACCCTCACCCCCGGCCATCACTGGCCCGCATACTGGCTGGGCTCGCATACCCCTAGGGGGTATATAGTTCCTCGACGTGGGGCTCGGGAACGAGCCCATCAGATGGGAATGGGGATGAAGGCAATGGATCACACCGCTCAGCACTCAGGCGCCGGGCACGACCACGCCGCCCACGAGGGCCACCACCCTCACGTCGACCACGCGGCACATCACGGTGAGCACGCGCGAGCTTCCTGGGGTATGGCAGCCAAGGCGACGCTGCACTGCCTGACCGGGTGCGCCATCGGCGAGATTCTCGGCATGGTGATCGGCACGGCCCTGATGTGGGGAAATGTCGCCACCATGGTCTTGGCGATCTCGCTCGCCTTCTTCTTCGGCTACTCCTTCACCTTGTTCGCGGTGGTCCGGGCCGGTCTGGACTTCAAGACCGCGCTCAAGGTCGCGTTGGCCGCGGACACCGTCTCCATCGCCGTGATGGAGCTGGTCGACAACGCCATCATTGCCGTCACCCCCGGTGCGATGGACGCCCACCTGTCCGAGGGTCTTTTCTGGGCGGCCCTGTTGGGCGGGTTCGCCGTCGCCTTCCTGATCACCACGCCGGTCAACAAGTGGATGATCGGGCGCGGCAAGGGACATGCCGTCGTACACGCCTACCACTGAGAGCTTCCCGCACCGCGACGCGCCTCGGGCATGCGGTGGCCATCCGTGAAGAGCAGTGAGGAGCGGATGCGCACGCCTGACTGCCCCACGGCATGGTCGGCGAACCGACGAAGTGTCCGCACGGTATGGACCGGGCCGATGTCTGCAGCGCGACCACCGCCTGAAGCCAACAGCGTGCCGCACGGACAACAAGCCGAAGCCCAACTTCATCCAGGGTCTCAACCGACCGGCCAGGCTGTATGTCGACCCCGACAGCCATCGACACCGGGCGGAGATACTTGACCGCGCAAGTTCCCGACAGGCCTCGCTGTCTGCATCCGGCTGCCCAGCCGCTCACGCGCTGCTCTCCCACCTCCATGCCTGCACGGCCTACCACACACTCACTTCCGCGGGACGCCCAGCCGCGGAGGGCGAACTCCAGCAACGCGCACCGCAGCTCACATCGCTCCCGGCCGCAACGGCAAGGCGCGATATCGGTCGAACGCCTCGCGAGCATCCGGAACGAACTCCCGATCTCGGACCAGGTCAGTCAGTTCGGACTCAGTCAGCCAGTCATGCCAAGCGACCTCCGACGGGTCCGGCTGGACGGGTTCCGTGACGACGACCTCATGCAGACCGAGCCAATACGGGCTGATCGCGCCCTCGCACAAGAACTTGAACAGGTAACGAGGACGGGCATGAACACCAAGCTCTTCCACCAACTCCCGCGCAGCAGCATCTTCATACGACTCGGCCACGTCCACCGCGCCTCCCAGCATCCAGTTGATCTGCCCCGGGAAAAGAGCGACATCGTCTGGACGGCGGTGGACAAGGATCCGCCCCGCACTGTTGCGGCACACGATCGTCGATATGCGGTGCAGCCACTGGTGACGGATCGCCTCTCCCCTCTCCACAACAGCCAGCACCTCGTCACGTTCGTCGACACGCTCAACAAGTTCAGCCATGAACCAGTCCTACCGGCCCGCAGCCGCGTCGACACGAGCCAGCACCACATCGGCCAACTCCTGCGGGGTGAGCTCGCCATCCAGAAACACGGTGCCGCTGGGCAGGGTGTCGGCCGCGGCCATGCAAGGCTCGATCCTGTCCTTGCACCAGCGCCGGACCCTCTCGTCCTGTTCGGGGTCATCCGGGGTGAAGCTCCGGCCGTCGATCCGCTTCTCCAGCACCTCTCGGGAGACCTTGAGGAAGAAGTGGTGAACCTCGATGCCGGCATCCGTCAACTTGCTGAAGATCTCGCCGACATACCCAGGGTTGATCAAGGTCATGGGGACCAGAACCGGACGGCCGTACTCCTCAACCAGCCCTACCGCCAGGTCAGCGACCTGCCGCCGCCACAGCCGAAGATCCTGGAAGTCGCCAGTCGGCACCTCCACGATCTCCCGCAGCACATAGCCGACCACCTCCGGGTCGTAGACCAGAGCCTCGGGCCATCGAGGACGCAGCTCATCCACCAACGTGCTCTTCCCGCTGCCGAACGCACCGTTAACCCAGACGATCAACGCGATCCCCCACACCCCGGTTGCCAGGCCCACCCATCGGACCCGACCTGTCGGATCAGCATGCCCCGCGCATTGGATGAGGCCGAACGCCATTGCCAGAACACGCCCGAAAGATCGCCAAGCGGGGCCGGATCCCGCTGCCGAACTGGGTCACCTCACTCCATCGAGGCCATCCCGGAGACCCTGCGCTCCTGGGCAGACCCGATCCTGCCGCCGGCCAAGGCAGCGACCGGGTTGCGGTCAAGTACCCGCAACGTCACCGCTGGACACTCGCGTCCCCACGCAGGTCCCGCTCCGGGCGGGAGCCAGCCGTACACACTCGGGTTGCCGCACAGCCTCGCCGTAGGCCCCCGACCGAACCTGTTCTTCGCCCTGGCCTACAACTCCACCGGCGTTCCTGCCGCCGCCGGGGCCTCTATCCGCCGAAGACGCAGCGGGACCGGCGGATGAATCGCTGTGCGCTTCTGGTTCCCCGACGCCGTCCATCCCCGGCTTCATGTCCCGGCTTCATGGTCCCCGTCGCCATCGCGTCACTGTCGACGCTCGCCGGACTGTTCGCAGTCCTCGATACCCGCTCCGGCGACCACCGTCTCTCCCTCGCCGGATTCCGTACCCACAATCTGCTCGCAGCCCGGCTGACGGTCATTACCGGTCAGGCCTGGTAGGCCACCAGCGCCATCATCCCCGCCTCCCCGTGGTAGGCGTTGTGACAGTGCAGCATCCACTGCCCCGGATTGTCGGCGTCGAAGATGACGGACAGCTTCTTCTTCGGCAGCACGATCGAGGTGTCCTTGCGCGGGCCGGAGGAGCCCAACTGGTAGGTGTGGCCATGCAGATGCATCGGGTGCCACATCTCCGTGGTGTTGACGAAGTCCAGCCGGACTCGCTGGCCCTCCTCGATCATGAGGGGGTTCGCGGTCGGATCGTTCATGTCGAACCGCGTGCCGTTGATGGCCCAGTTGTACTTGTCCATGCCGCCGGTCAGCTCGATGCGGTGCACCCGGTCGACCTTCTTGGACTCCAGCCGCACCTCGTCCGCCGCACGGAGCTGCGAGGCGGTCATGATCATGCCGTCCAGTTCCTTGGGGCGGACGGTCGTCTTCGGCGCGCTGCCTGATCCCGTACGGACCAGGGCCATGCCGGTGGTCTCCTTGCCCTCGGCCAGCGCGACCAGCGGGAAGACTCCATCGCCAAGGGTGACCAGGACGTCGTACCGCTCCCCCATGCCGACCAGCAGGGCGTCGACCTGCTGATGCTCGACGGGGTAGCCGTCGGTGTGGGTGATGGTCAGCTTGTGGCCGCCGAGCGCCACCCGGTAGGCCGTGTCGCCTCCCGCGTTGATGATCCGCAGCCGTACGCGCCTGCCGGGCTGCCCCTGATAAACGTCCGGGTCGGCGGGGACACGGCCGTTGATCAGGTGATACGGGTACTTCACGTCACCGGCGTCGCCGCCGAGCAACTCGCTCTCGGCACCCATGAGCATGAACTTCATGGACATCCCGCCGGACGAGTGCGAGGCGGACGGGGATGCGGAGTCGGCCCCCATGCCCATCCCACCCATGTCACCCATGTCACCCATGTCATGGCCACCGTGGCCGCTGCCGGAGCCGGCACCGGAGCTGGAGCCGTCTCCCATGTCCATGCCGCCCATGCCCTGCCGCAGCTCGGCGAAGACCTCGTCGGGTGTGCCGGTGACGCCGTCGACCCAGTCGTCGAGGACGACGACCCACTCGTCGTCGTACGACAACGGCTCCTTGGGGTCCTCCACGATCAGCGGCGCATACAGGCCCCGGTCGAGCTGGACACCGACGTGCGGGTGGAAGAAGTAGGTGCCCGGGGCGTCGGTGAGGAAGCGGTAGGTGAAGTTGCTGCCCGCCCGGACGGCCTGCTGGGTGACCGGGGGCACGCCGTCCATGTCGCTGCGGAGGGCGAGGCCGTGCCAGTGGATGGACGTGGTGGTCTTGCCCGGCAACTGGTTGGACAGCTCGGCGGCCAGCGTGTCGCCGACCGAGAGCCGGATCTCCTTGCCCGGGGCCCGGCCGCTGAAGGCCCAGGTCTTGGCCATGACACCCCCGCCGAGGTCGAGCATGGCGGGTGCGGCGGTCAGGGTCACATTGCGCACCGTGCCGGTGCTGGGGCGCTTCTTCTCGGTGGCGGCGACCGCCGAACCGGAGGGGTTGACCAGGGCCGGGGTGCTGCTGGAGCTGCTGGTGCAGGCGGCGAGCGCGCCCGCGCCCGCGACGCCGAGACCGGCCAACAGGACGGAGCGGCGGTTGATGCTGTTCATGTCGGGCTGTCCTCAATCTCTCGGTACGCATGGCGGAATCACGTGCGGAAACAGCTCCTCGCACGGCAAGGCCGCGAGGAGACCGTTGGGCACGGCCTAAATGCGCAGTTGCGAGAGAACGGACAGGTCCGGGGGCGCTCGGCCCACCGTCCCGGCTGCCTTCGAGCCGACGGTTGCAGCGGGCTGCCGGTCGAGGTCGCTCGGTACCCAAGTCTCCGCCGGCGGCGGCACGAACTTCACCGCGTCGACGCTCGCCGACGCGCAGTGCTGCATGAGCATGCCGGAGCAGGCCAGACCTTCGCCGCTGGTCATCGTCGACGCAGATGCCACAGCGGCCTGCGATGGCTCGGCAGGCGGCGTGGAAGTGCCGTGGTACGCATGCCCCGGCATGCGTACGGCCTGCCCGGAGGAATCGTGCGACATCACCATGCCGGTAACGCCGGGCATCAGGTGACTGCCGGACGACTGCGTCGGAGTGAGGGCCCCCACGGCGATCTCGTGGTGCACCAGCACGGCGAGCGCGGCGAACACCGCGATGACGGCAGCGCGCATCCAGCGGACGGCGCCCGTGGGGGCGAGGGTCCGAGACACGAGGGCTTTCCGTACCGTCATCGCTTCCTTACGAGCTTTCTGCGAAGGGAAGGCGCCGCCCAATATACCCGGAGGGGGTAAGGCCGACATCAAGTTGAGTCGGCCGAGCCGGAGCCGGTCCGGGAGCACGCAGCGACGGTCATGAGCGCGGCCGCGGCAATCGTTCTCACCAGCCCCCTGAACACCCTCCACCCTCAAGACGTACTAAGGGCAATAGCACTTAACGGCTCGCAAGGCACCCGAGGGGCCCCTGGGCGACGAGCCCGCGATCGGCCCGAGCGGGCCCGTCGCGCCCCCGGACAACCGGGAAGGTGGAGATGGGAAACCTGGCGCTCAGTTGGTCCATCGTGGCAATCGCCGCTCTGGTGGCTGCCGTCAGCGCGGTCCGCGTGGTGACCACCCGTGGGGAGACGCGGTTCGCGGCGAGCGGTGACCTGCTCATGGGCCTGTGCATGGCGATCATGTCCCTGCCTGCGACGGCCGCCTGGTACGCGAGCTACGGCATGTGGTGGACGGCAGCGTTCGTCGCACTCGGGCTTGGCGGCATCGCGATGGCGGCCAGGCACACGCGAGTGGGCGGATGGAAGCAGGGCCGTCATTGGGTGCACCTCATCGCCGGCAGCGCCGGCATGGTGATCATGACACTCGCGATGACGAGCACATCGTCCGGCCCCATACTGGCCCTCGGTTCCTCCATGGCGGACATGCCCGGAATGGAGCACATGGCGAGCACGACGGGAACGCCGCAGATGGAGGGCATGGGGTCCATGCACGGGATGGAGAGCATGCAGGGCATGCACTCGATGCCCGGGATGGACATGTCGGGCATGGCACCGTCCGCCGGCGCCGGTACCTCGGGCGGCTCGAGCTCCGTCTGGCGCTGGGTGATTGCGGCGTTCGCCCTGTACTTCCTGCTGTCGATCGCGGCATCCGTCCGGGTGCGGGTCCGCGGCACGGACAAGCGCCTGGCGACGGGCCGGAGTTGGGGGCGCTGGCTGCTCTCCGCGCCCGACACGCTGGTGGTGTTCCTGGCGTCGCTGACGATCTCCGTCTGGGACAAGGCCAGGTCAGGTGAAGGGCGGGCCGGCCGCGGTCGCCGCCGGAAGGTCGGCGCCGCACCCGACGCCGCTCTGGCGGCTCACATCGGCATGGGTGCGGCCATGTCCGGCATGCTGCTGATGATGGCGACGTGATGCCCGCCGGGCTTGCCCCGACCCGCCGATCACGGCCCACGGCGGCTCCGTAGAGGAGCAAGGCGGCCACCCGCAGCGGCGGGACTCTCACCCCGATGCTTACCGCCACCTCCGCGCGACTTTGCCCGCGCAGGCCACAACGAATACTAAGAACCTTCGCCGGAAAGGAGAGGCGGCGATCAAGGAAGGTGTGACCTACGCCAGCTGATGGATACCCTACCGGGGTATAGTGCCTTCGTGGCCAAAGGGCCTGGAGGTGTCACACCCCGCCCTATGGCCGACCCACGCACCCACGCACCCACGCACCCACACACCCTGAGGGACAGACCATGACTGATCAGACGAACTCCAGCTCCTGCTGCGGCGGCTCGGGCGGTGCCTGCGGCTCGGGTGCCACCACCGATGTTCAGGGCATCGGTGTCACCACCGTCTACAAGGTGTCGGGCATGACCTGCGGCCACTGCGAGGGCGCGGTCTCGAAGGAGATATCCGCTCTGGACGGCGTCACCTCCGTCACGGCCGTCGCCACGACGGGCGAGGTCACCGTCACGTCCGCCACCCCGCTCGCCGAGGACGCCGTCCGCGCCGCCGTCGACGAGGCGGGCTACGAACTCGTAGGCCAGGCCTGACGGCACGCAGGCACTGATGGGAACGTGCGGGTCCGGTAGGAGTCAGGGCCCGCACGCCGCCAGCAGGGGCAGCATCGGAGCAGTGACCGTGGCTGCCACGATGCCCAGCCATGCCGCCCGATGCGGTCGGGGCTGCGGAGTGAGAACGCGTCGCAAACGGATGAGAACCCCCGATCCGCCCGCACCGAGAGCCGCCTGCGGGGCTCGCCCGGCCGCGACCTCGTACATCGCGGTGGCCAGCGCCTCCGGGGAGTGGAACCGCAGGGCGCGGTCGTCCGCGATCATCTCCAGCAACAGGTCGGTCTGCTCCTTGGCGTACCGCGCGAGGGGCAGTCCGCGGAAGGCATGGGAGAACGCGTCGACGAGCACCTTCAGCATGTGGTGCCGGCCCGCGATGTGGGCGCGCTCGTGCTCGAGGACAGCACGCAGCTGCTCCTCGGTGAGGGCCTCCAGGGCGGCGCGGGTGACGACCACGCGAGAGCGGCGTCCCGACAGGCAGTACACGGCGGGAACGTCGTAGTCGACGATCGTGGCGCCGTACTCCGGGGCCGGCTCTCCGACCAGAGTGAGCATGTCCAGTTGGCGCCGACGGACACGTCGCGCCCGCCAGGCGCACCGGATCAGCCAGCCGACCGGCAACAGGACGATCAGGGCCGGCGCGGCGAGCGCCAGTGCGTCGCCGAACGTGTGTGACGCACCGTCCGCATGCGAGGTGTGAGCGCCCAATCCACACGCGATCAGCAGGCCGACGAGCCCTTCGTGGGCGTGGTGCCCTGCCAGCGCCAGGTGGTGCACGGAGAGTGCGGTGGCGATGACGAACGTCACCATGAGGGCTTGCCAGGCGAGGACCGCGACGGCCGGCGCACGGTGGAGCCACTGAGACCGGGCCAGGAGGGGAGGCACCGTGGCGCCCACGAGGGCCGCGTATCCGGCCAGCGCCACGGCTGTGATCATGCGCTACTCCGCACTCCGCCTCTTCACCGCTCGGAGCGCCGAGCGTAGCGCGTCCGCCTCCGCCGGCGAGATCCGTTCCACGAAACTCGCCAGAGCACCCGCCGGGTCCGGGTTGTCCTCGAGGGCGTCCTGCATCTGTGACGCCGTGTACTGCTGGCGCGTACAGGTGGGCGTGTACACCCACGCCCGGCCCTCCTTGTGCCGCGTGAGCATGCCTTTGCGGTGCAGGATGTCGGCCACGGTCTTGACCGTGCTGTAGGCGAGCGGGCGCTGCTTGTTGATGTCCGCCAGTACGTCGCGCGCGGTGGCCGGCCGGCCCCAGGCCCACAGGCGGTGCATGATCTCCGCCTCCAGCTCACCCAGCTGACGCACGACCGCTCCCTTCCCTTCCGGAGTGCGAGTCCTCCGGCACCCGTGAACTGCCATCGTAGACGGCGGAGTTCAGGCGGTCCTCGATGCCGATGGAGGCAGCGGCCAGGAAACAGCTGTGCAGGAGCCCAATAGGACCGGGCGCCGCTGACCCCGACGGCCAGGACGACCAGCTTGGTGCAGACGCATGGCGCCCGCCTTCCCTCGTAAACTCGTCGCCAAGTGGCTTAGTGGAACAGCTGATTCTCGACCCGTCACAGCGTGCCGTCTTCCCTTTCGGTACTGTCGGCTCGGAGGTCCGCAGCACCAGGATCCGGAGGTCCCGCGGTGAACGTCAGCCGACGCGTACGGACAGGAGGCGCCCTCGGGCACCTGCTGCTCGTCGTCGTGCTCGCGGTCAGCGTCTTCGTCATGCACACCGTCGGGCACCACGACGACTCGTCCTCCGCGGGGATGAGCTCCGCATCCCACGTGTCAGCGGCCGTGATGGACGAGGGACAGGCGGCTCACGAACCCGGCTGGGCCGCGATACCCACGGACGCCGTCCGGGCGACCACGCCGGACGACACGCCGTCGACGCGCGAGCCGGTGATGGCGATGGACATGCTGTCGCTGTGTGTGGCCGTGCTGCTCAGTGCCTGGCTCCTCGCCGCGCTCCTGCGCTCAGCGCTAGGTCGTCGTCCCGACTGGCTGGCGAGCCTGCGCGCCCAGCTCCCCGTCGCGTTGCGGGCGATACCCCTGCCACGCGGCCCCGATCTCACCCAGTTGTCGGTCCTGCGGCTGTAGGCCGAATCGCCTCGGGCGCGCGTACCACGTGTGCCCCGCGATTCCGCATGCACCGAAAGAACAGCCCAGAGAACCGACACACGAGGTGAAATCCGACCATGACTGCCTTCACGCGTACCCTGCGCCGCAAGCCCGTCCGCCGTATCGCGGCCGTGGGCGTCGTCGCCGCGGGCGCCCTGCTCCTGTCCGCCTGTGGTGACAACGGCGACGGTATGAGCGGCATGGACCACGGCAGCGGCAGCAACTCGGCCACGGCGAGCGCCGAGTCCGGCGCCAAGGCCGGTGACTTCAACGACGCCGACGTCACGTTCGCGCAGATGATGATCCCGCACCACGAGCAGGCCCTGGAGATGGCCAAGCTGGCAGGCGGCCGAGCGGCCGACGCGGAGATCAAGGACATCGTCGCGAAGATCGAGAAGGCTCAGGACCCCGAGATCCAGACCATGAAGGGCTGGCTGGGGTCCTGGAACAAGCCGACCGCCATGGAGTCGATGCCCGGTATGAACCACAGCGGCATGGACATGGGCGGTGACGGGATGATGTCCGACAAGGACATGGACGAGCTCAAGGCCATGAAGGGCAAGGAGTTCGACAAGATGTTCGCCGAGATGATGATCGAGCACCACAACGGCGCGATCGCCATGGCCAAGGACGAGCAGAAGAAAGGCAAGAACGCCGCCGCGGTGAAGATGGCAGGCGCCATCGTCGAAGGCCAGTCCGCCGAGGTCAAGCAGCTCCAGAGCATCCTCGACCGGCTCTGAGCAGCATCACTCCCCGACCGTCCGGGCTCCGCGGTGCGCACGCCGTGGAGCCCGGGCGGTCGCGCCCCACTCACTGCTCGCATCCGGCTCGCACACCGCAGCAGGTCGTCACCACCTCCGAGGAACCATGAAAAAGCGCCATGCCATAGCGGCGGCCACTGCCCTGGCTCTCACCCTGGTCGGCTGCTCCAGCGAGAACGACACCGGCTCGGGGGACGACACCGGCTCGACCGCCGCCCGGTCCGCCACCACGCTGACGCACATCCACGGCCTCGGCCTGGTCGACCAGCGCCTCTACGTCGCCACCCACGAAGGCATCCACACCCCTGACGCGCAGGGCAAGCCCCAGCTGGTCGGCGACAGCACGGACGACTTCATGGGCTTCACGGTGGCTCAGGACACGACGTTCTACGCCAGCGGCCATCCTTCCGAGGGCGGCAACAAGGGCCTGATCAGGAGCACCGACGCCGGCGAGACCTGGACGTCCCTGTCCCTCTCCGGCCAGGCCGACTTCCACGCCCTGGACCACGCGCACGGTTCGATCTACGCCTACGACGCCACCAACGGCTTGCTGCGTGTCAGCGAGGACGGCACCACCTGGAAGGACGGGGCGCAGCTCCAGGCACTCGACATCGCGGTCAGCCCTGAAGACCCCGGCCTCGTCCTCGCCACGACGACCGAGGGCGTCGCCCGCAGCACGGACGGTGGCAAGACGTTCGCGAAGGGCGAGCAGCCGGTGATGGCCTTCCTCTCGTGGAGCGCGAAGGACGCTCTGTACGGAATCGACACCTCTGGTGGGCTGAACCGCAGCATTGACGGCGGAGCCACCTGGAAGAAGGTCTCGACCGTGCCGGGCGGGCGGCCCCAGGCTCTCACCGCCGTGGACGCCGGACACGTTCTCGCCGCCACTCAGGACGGTGTCTACGAGTCCAAGAACGGCGGCGAGACGTTCGCCAAACGCATGGCTGTCGAGTCGAGCGGCGAGCACTGACACGCGTGCCGGTCTCGCGCCGGCCGTATGTCGACCTCCGTGCCGCGTGAGTAGCGCTCCCCCTCATAGGCGGCGGGAGCAGGCCCGGCGGACCGAGCTTCACCGGCCGGGAACCTCGGCTGTCCCGGTGCCGCGATGGCTCCCGCGGGGGCTCCGAGAAGGCTCGACTGCCCTTCGGTGCCGGCCGGCGACGACGCCGGGGCCAGGGCCGTCGTGGCCGGTCGAGGAAGGTTGTCGGCCCCGCCGTCGAACGCGCCGGCCGGAACCGATGCGGGCAGCCCTGTCCCCTCGCCGGCTCCCGCCTGCCGCTGCCCCGCCGTGTCCGCGCGAACGACCTGGATGTCCCCCAGCCCGTCCGTTACCTCAATGGTCAGACGCATGATCGGTCTCCGTTCACCGGTCAGTGCAGCCGCGCGTAGCGCGCCTCGAAGTCGGTGGCCGCGGAACCGGTGTTCCGGATCGTCAGCCAGTAGGTGAGCGTCCCGTTACCGGCGCGCTCGACCTCCACCAAGGAGGTGACCTTGCCGCCGGCCGTCGTCGGCCGCACCGACCAGTCCATGTGCCAGTAGGGCGACCAGTTGTAGGTGAACCAGTACTGGGTCTGGCCCGGCTGGATGGTCCCGGTGAACTGCGTACCGGTGACGTTCAGGTCGTACGGCGACACCTGGTGGCGGTGCAGGGAAGTGTAGCCGCCGCCGGTGAGTTCGCTGATCTCGCCCGGCTGGGCTTCGCGGCGCAGCGGGCCCATGGAGGTGTCGACCGACAGCAGCCCCTTGGTCGCCGCTCGGAAGTCGACCTCGAACCGGCGACGCAACTGGTCGATGCGGTCGGCCAGGTCGTGCGCACTGCCGAAGTCCTTGGTCAGCAGGCAGAAGCCGTGCTTGAACTGCTTCTGGGCCGCGGCCTCGTTGGGCACGCGCGCGCCATTGGCCCACAGGAAGTTGTCGATCTCGAACCGCTTCTTGCTGGCGCTGAAGGTGTTGCCGGACACGTTGGTGATGTTCGACAACAGGTTCATGTCGCCGACCCCGTCGGGGCCCATCGCACCCATCAGATACAGATCGAGCTCGCAGTACTCGCGCTGGTCCGAGGCCAGGGAGACGCGCTGGAACCGGCCGCCGTCGATGTCCACCCAGTCGTGGACGTCGTAGTCCACGGATGTTGGGCCCGTTCGGGTCGTCCCGGTACGCGGCGAAGCTGCTCCAGCGGTGTCCCTGCTCCTGCAGCATCACGTGGCGCCAGACCGGGAAGTGCCCCTGGTTGAGGAACAGGATGCCCTGGAGCTTGCTCGAGCCGAGTGCGGGGCGGTTTGCTGAAGACCGGGTAGCCGATGCCTTGCGTGTCGCCGGAACAGCTTGTAGGCGCGGACGAGAGTCCACCCCGGGCTGACCGTTGACGGTCTGCACGAGGGTGCCGTCGTCCTGGATGACCTCGATGTCGCCGTAGTCGTGGATGGTTCCCTGGAACGGCAGCTCCTGCCCGCCCTGCTCGGCCGCCCACTGCTCGTGCAGGCGGACGCGGTCGATGGACATCATGTCGACGGAGTGGTGGTGCTGCTCGCTGACGCCGAGCACTTCCACCGGGGCGTCCGGGCCGTAGGGTGCGGCGACGCCGGTCCCGATGCCCTCGAACTCGCGCGGTACGGGTACGGCCTGCTCGTCCTTCTTCAGCCGTGCCTCGTCCAGCTTCTCCTTCACGTAGACGATCAGAGCGACCTGGTCGGCCTGCGGCCGGCCGCCGACCCGCCGTTGTCCGATGCCGACCCCGATGACGTTGAGGTCGGCGTATAACCGTTCGTGTGCCCTCCCTTCCGACGGCAGCGGCGTCAAACGGCCCGAAGGGAGGCGGGTTTGAGTGCCAAGTGGATTGGCAGTGGTACGTTGGACCGGTTCCCCCGCGGTGTAGTTGCTCCCACCGGTGATGTGCGCCCTGCCGCCTCATCGGCACTGTCAGATGCCCGATTTTTCGGCTTCTTTCGCTCTACGTCCGCCGAGAGGGGCCGGCGAGTGCATTACCAGCCATACCATCATCGCTCGGTCGCGACCGCGCCGAGATCTCCACACCCGTGGGGCATGTGGTGCGGCAGTCCGGGGCGTGAGCGGCGCGAGGGGCGGCACGCGTGGATGAGCCGAGATTCTCGAACCGCTCACGACGCCGTGGCCGTCAAGGGCGGAATCGGGCCTGCGCGCCTGATCCCGGCTCAGGCGGACTTGCCGCCGACTCACGCGGGGGGGCCGAGTACAGGGTCGCGGCCCTGAGGGCCGAGGCAGGCTGTGCGTCCGGCCGGACGGGCAGAGCGAGCGGTTGGGGGTGTGGTCCAGTCCCGGTCGAGGGAGTGTCCGCCGACGCCCGGTCGTCATCTGCCGCCCGCTTCCTGGGTGTCCGCCCCAGCCGTCAGGCTCTCAGCTGCCGGTACGTACGTCCTCGAGCGGCCACGTTTCAGGGGGCCGCGACATGCAGGCGGCGGCTCCCACCCGAAGTCCGGTGGAAGCCGCCCGGCTGGGTTGATTACTGGCGTCCGGTGTACTGGAAGATGTAGAGCCCGTAGTCGCGGTCGGACGCGGCGACGTACTCCTTGCCGGCGTGGTCGAAGGTCTGCACGCCCCAGAAGTTGTTGCCGCCCTTGTCGATGTAGTGGCCCACCTCGACGAGCTTGTTGTTCTTGATCTTCGTGACGCGGAAACCGCCCGCGTAGTACGAGATGTACGCAAGGTCGGAAGAGACCTGCGAGGTCGCCACCTCGTGAATCGAGAGGTCGCCGAAGCCGGAGGCGTATGCCGGGTCGTGAGCCTCGGGGATCGCGTACGTGTCCAGCTCTGTCATCTTCCCGCGCTCGTTGCGGTACAGGTGCGCATAGCCCCAACCGTCGAAGTGCGAGGAGAAGGTGAGCTGGTCGCCCTTGGTGCCGACGGCCACCGGCAGGGTCTGCGGGCCGGTGCCGGCGAGGCAGTCGGCTTTGCTGTACGGCTGGTCGAAGATGGCGAAGCCCTGGCCGCGCGGCGCGACACCGAAGGTGGGCAGGGTGCCCTCGACGCTCATGCCGGTCTGGGCATCGCAGGCGTCGCTGCCGGTGCGGTTGAAGACGAGGATGCCGTCGTAGCCTCCCGCCGCCTCGACGGCTGCGACCTTCTCGGTGAAGCTGCACACGCCGCGTTCGACGATGGCGATGTCCACGGCGGCGGGGTCGCCGGCAGGGACGGCGGCATCGCCGCTGCAGGCGCGGCCGACGTACACGGATCCGCCGGTGAGCGTGGTGCCGGGGGTGAGCGGGATGCCCTGGCCCGCGGTGATCGCGCTGCCGTCGGTGACATTGCGGGCGGACAGGGCGTACGGGGCGAAGTCCTCGTCGGCGCCGATGACGTAGCGGTTGTCGAGGGTGAACTCGGCCTGATGGCCGTTGCCTTCGGGTGCGACGGTCAGACCGCTCTCGGCGGCCTCGGGGTCGGGGTCGGTGAAGTCGGTGTCGCCGATGTACTTGGCGCGCTTCGGGTCGGTGACGTCGAGGAGGACGTACCCGGCGTCCCAGTACGAGGCGACCATGATCTGCCGGCCGCGGATGTTCTTGACGACCATGTCGTGCAGGAAGATCTCGGTGAGGTTGGCCGGTGCCGCCTGGACAATCTGCGGGAAGGTCTCGTCGAGGTCGTACTCGGCGACGAGCGTGGCCTTCGTCGGGTCGGTGATGTCCATGATGTCGACGTCGGTGCCCTCTTCGTTGTCGACGAGGACGGCGTACGCCTTGTCGCCCGCGTCCCAGGCGAAGGCGCTGTGGATCTCGCGGGCCAGTTCGGTCGTCTCGTCGCCGAGGGTGAAGTCGCCGACACCATTGGCCAGTTGCTTGGGATTGGTCGGGTCGGTCACGTCGTAGATGTTCATGCCGCCGACTCCGCCGTCGCCGCAGATCTCGTTGTTGGTGACGAGGATGTCGCCGGTGAAGGCCGGGGTGCTGATGTGGACGGTTTGAATGCCCTCGCCGGGAGCGCTCCCCGTGGTCGGGATGAAGGCGGCCTTCTTCGGTTTGCCGGGGTTGCGAATGTCGACGACGTGGACGCCGGTGTTGTCGCAGCCGACGCCGCCCCAGGAGGCGAGGTAGGCGTATCCCTTGTAGACGCCGACGTCGGCGATCTTCCCTTCGACGCTGTCGAGTCGGAGTTTGCTGACCAGGCGGACGTCGTCACTGCTCGCCGGCAGGTGACCGTCGCTTCCGCCGTGCTGGTCGTGGTCGTGTGTGGCCTGAGCGTTGTCGATGGCGCCGTCGGTGGAGCCGACGCCGTCGTGGGCCCGGGCGACGCCGGTGAGTCCGGCCGCCACCAAGGATGCGATCACTGCAAGTCCGGCGGCTGCCTGTCTGCGTCTGCTGCGCATGGTCCCTCCCCCTGTCTGTGCGGTGTTCCGCACGCCTTTGACGAGGCGGTGCCCGGCCGATCGGGCCGGGCACCGGGAACCTACTTGTCTGCTCACAGTCAGGGAAGCCGTTTAACACGAATGTATTTAGCGGTACTTGGTGCCGCGCTCAAGGCTCAGTGGCTGTGACCGTCGCCCGCGTGCCCGCCGCCCTCGGCGTCCGCGGGCTCGGAGGAGCGGTCGGCCGACGGCTCTGCGGTCGGCTCCTGGACTTCCGCATCTTCGGCATGTCCGTCCCCCGTCCCTCCAGCGCCCTCGTCGTGTCCCTCCCCCGGCTCTCCGGCCTCCTCACCGTGACTGTGGCCGCCTCCGCCTCCGCCTTCGGCGGCCATCCCGTCGGCGATCCCTCGCAGGCCGACGAAGGCGAGTACGGCCGTGACCAGCACCAGCGCCCCGGTCGGGCCGATGATGCTGCGTCGGCGTGCCGGTTCGTGCCGCAGCACGTACGCGACGAAGGACAGGGTGAGACCGAAGGGGATCAGCATCGCGCCGCGTGCGGGGAAGTCCTCGAAGTGCTGGAGTCCGCCGCTGAGCATGCCGATGCCGAACGACAGCGCGAGCGACGAGGCGACGATGCTCAGCACCTTGGTGGTCTCGGGCCGCTGTTTGGTGAGGATGAACTCGGTGAGGAGGGTCGCGCACAGGAAGACCACCGCGCCGATCAGCGCGATGACGGTATACCGGGCCGGATCGAGCGGGTGGTGCACGATGGCGCCGCTGATCAGTCCTGCGCCGACGAACGTGGCGGCGTGGCCGACGTAGTTGCCCAGCAGGGGCGCCCGCTTGGGTGCTCGGCGGCGACCACCACGGCGGCCTCCTCCTCGCGGGGACGGAGATTCGGGTTGGCGCGCCGGCGCGGGGGCGTGCTCCCGCTGTCGGGGCACGGCGCCGTGTGGCTCGTACGCCTGCGGTGGGCGCGGGGATACGGGCATGGTGGAGCGGTCGGCCAGGTGGTGCTGGGACACGGTGAGCCTTTCAGCACGGGAGGGCTGTCGGAGGCGCGCGGGCGCACCGAGCCGACCCGTCGGATCGGGATGGCGGTCAGCGGAAGAATGGGGCCCGGATGAACGACCGGCCCACCGAGGGGCGGCGCTCGGGACGCCGTGTTCTAAATCCGCAGGACCTGCAACCGTGAACCCGCCTTGGCCATGGCGGAACTACGCGCCGAACCGCTTGGACCGGCGCCGATGTCGTCGTCACCGTCCCACACGACATGGCTGTGGGGTGGGACCAGCCAGGGACCGGGTGAAACCACCGCGAAACAGCTGGAAACGTCCGTGTGGACGGTGGTTTCGACGTGCTGATGCGGATCGAGGAACTCTACCGTGTCGGCAAGAGAACACGTCGTCTCATCGGTCGCGTGCGGCGACCCAGCAGCAACAGGTGCGGCATTGTCGAGGTGCTGGACGGCGTCGGACGCCGTGATTCCGCCGTGAGCTCCGGCATGTCCAAGGGTGTGCAGAACACCGACACCGAGGAGCAGCAAGGTCAGCAGGACGAGACGCAGGGTGACCTCGCTCGCCTTCATGCTCTTGCCCACGCGCCCTACTGTCGTCCCCTGGCCGCACCTTCGCGGCAGATGCTCGTCTTCTGCTCGTCTTCGTCTGCTCGTCTTCGTCCTCGGCGGCCCAGCGTACCGACCATCCGATTCCCGCGAGGGATAGGGGCTGCCTGTGCACGGACGAGGGCAGAAGTGCTGCTTCACCGCCCTCGCACGACTCTCAGTGCGCGTGCGCCCCGCGTACGCGCTGTCGCCTGCAGACAGCCGGGCCGGCGGGACGCTGCCCCACGACGGATCAACTCTCGGGGCGCAGCCCGGTCAAGGTGACCGCAACAAGTCGTTTGACCGCGGCCTTGGAGGACAGACCGCCCGCTCCGGCGAGGGCGTGCAGGCAGTAGCCCGTCAGCTCGTCCGACGCGACATCGTCCCGGACCTCGCCCGCCTTGGCCGCCTCGGACAGCAAGCCCCGGATGAAGTGGTGCAGATGCTGCTCGGCATGCGCCACATGATCGCCCCGGTGCAGAAGCGCCGAGAACTCTCCCCCGTGCCCGTGACGCTGCTGCTGGATGAGCGCGTAGCGCTCCAGAACCGCCGCGAGCCGCTCGCCGGGCGTACCCGGACGGTCACGGAGCTCGGCAAGTTCGTCGAGGTGACCGGCGATCTGGCGCTCATGCCAGGCCATCATGATGGATTCGACATCCGGGAAGTACTTGTACAGCGTGGCCCGGCCGATGCCGCTCTGCTCGGCGATCCGCGACATCGTCACGGCCCGCAACCCCTGCTCGGCGACGAGCGCAGCCGTGCTCTCCAGCACCGCGTCGCGAACAGCCCGACGGTGCTCCTCGATGGTCTCGTTCCACAGCTTCGGCACCAGGTCAGTGTACGCGACGACGTTCTCGATACACCTCGGCTTGACGTAGACACCATGTCTCGATAAGTCTTTCCGCCGTGCCAGGAGACCCGGCAGCCGGGCTCACCCGACAGAGGAGATCCGCATGACCGACTCACCGTCCGAGCCCGCCGCCGCCCCGGCCTCCGACCGCAGCACGGCCCCGCCCACTCCGCGCTGGGTGAAGATCTCCGGCGCCGTGGCACTGGCCGTAGTCGTCGTGTTCCTCGTCCTGCACCTCACCGGCACCGGCATGGGGCCAGGCATGCACGGCGGCCACTGATGGCCATGCCGGCGGGTGTCCGCAAACTCGCGCTCACCGCGCACGTCGTCTCGTCGGTCGGCTGGCTCGGCTCGGTCGCCGCCTTCCTGGTCCTCGCCCTGGTCGGCCTGAACGGCGAGGATCCCCAGCGAGTGCGCGGGGCCTGTCTCGCGATGGAGATGACCGGCTGGTACGTAATCGTCCCGCTGGCCTTCGCCGCGCTGCTGACCGGGCTGATCCAATCCCTGGGCACCACGTGGGGACTGTTCCGCCACTACTGGGTGCTGGCCAAGCTCATCCTGACCGCCCTGGCCACCTTCCTCCTCCTGCTGCACATGCGGGTGGCCGACCAAGTGGCGGATGCGGCGGCGCGAACGGATCTGTCCGGCTCGGACCTCAGCGGGATGCGAGTCCAACTCGTCGTTGACGCCGCCGCTGCCGTCGTCGTCCTGCTCGCGACCACAGCCCTGTCGATCTACAAGCCACGAGGCATCACGCCGTACGGCTGGCGGGTGCAGCAGGCCCACCGAACCGATCGGCCCGGTAGTAGGGCAGGCCTGGACACTGAGGCCCAGGCTCACACCTGACCAGGCCCTGCGCACCCTGCTCGCAGCGCATGCGTGCACGATGGTGCGGGTGAGGACCGGACCCTTGCGCATCCTCGCCTGAGCTCGCGCACCCGTGGGCGGCCGAGCTGTTCCGGCCGCCCACGGCAGCGAGGGCTAGCTCGCCCAGATCACGAAGGTGACCACCGACTTGCCGTCGCCGAAGTTCCGGACGTAGGTGTCACCACGCTCGGAGTGCGCCACGCGCTTGCCCCAGCTCGCCTTGTCGTTGCCGACCTGCGGCACGGCCGCGGACTGATCGACCGTGCTGGTCGAGTCGAGGTGCGCGTAGATCGTCGCCAGTTCGTCGTAGTCGTGCTGATTGGGGTGCTGGTTGCTGTCAGGACTGTTCGTGTAGTCCATGCAGGTGTTGAGGTTCGGGTTGTCGAAGTTCTCGTCCTGGTGGTCGAGGCCGAAGGTGTGCCCGACCTCCTGACAGGTGACCAGCTGCCTCCAGGCCGGCGTGTTGTACGTGGCCGTGTTGAAGTACGTGTCGTTGAGCTTGACCGTGCCGGAGGTTATGTGGGTGCCGCCGGTGATGGATATGGAGGCTATGCCGAGCCAGCCGTTGTTGCCGTAGGTGTTGTTGCAGACCTCGACCCGGCCGGTGGTGGCGGCGCACCGTCTGGCCGAGGACTGACCCGCCACGACAGTGGTGTCCAGCACGGCGGACTTGGACCAGTCGCTGGACGCGGTGCTCAGGTGGCTGTCCCAGGTGGAGTTGAGGTTGTCACCCAGCTTGAGGGTGAACGGATTGGCGGTGCGGGCCCAGTGGTAGCCGCCCCACGAGTGGCTGGCCTGGGCGGGGGTACTGAACGTCAGTGTGGCGGCGGCCGCGGCGGTGACGGCGGCGAGCAGCTTCATACGCACGAGGGGTCTCCTCAGTGATCGGTGGATGAAAGCCACACGCGACCCCGGGAGCGCCCCTTCGTCGACGGCACAGCCGAGATCGCGAACTACCTTGCGGTGGTGCTGTGGTGACTGGCCGTGCGCACTGGACGGCATGCGAAACGGGCCTGGGAAACAGGCATGCCGGTGGGGCTCCAGTCGATCCGAGTGATTCGAATCGGAAGCAGATTAGAGGATCACTCGCAGCTTGTCATGCACACAGTACGAATGAGCTTCACAGACAGCGCCTGGGCGGCGGGCCTGGGCGCAACAGGAGTCACGGGGTCAGGAACCTTCAGATGCCTGGCCGTACGGGGAATCCTCCATGGCTACCGAAGCCAAGGCGGGCAGCTGCGCTTGAGAGATGCGGCCCTCCAGGCATGAAGTGCCCGGACTACGGAGGAAGCAAGAACGGCGGTTGTGGAGAAGGACCAACTCCACGACTGCGAAAGCGGCTACCAGACGGCAACGCCGACTCTGCGCCCGCCCGCACATCACGAGGCGCCCTACGCCGATCGACGGACCACGCGGCCACGGGCCACCCGACCCGGCTCACGCCCATGAGGCAGAGGAACGCCACGCTGCTCACTCTGCTGCCGCCACCCACCGAGGTCGGCCTCGACCCCTACGGGACCCACCGGGGACGGCGAGTTCGCGCCTCCGAGCACCTTCGCGCCGCCGACGCCCGCACTACCGACTCGCCTACCGCCCGCCCCGGCCGTCCACGCGGAAGGCCCTCGATGAACGCCGAGTTCTCCTCCTCGACCGCCGCTTCGGCGAGCGGTGCTGATCTGCTCCCGAACACCGCTGGCTGCGCTGAGCGGCCCCTTGTTCCACCTGGGCGCCTTCACGGTGATCACCGGGCAAGTAGTGGGGGCTAGGCATCACCAACACCTTCGCCCGCAACGTCTTCGGTGTCGGCTACGACTACTGCTCCACCGTCTCCGTCGGTTCCGCGGCCTGTTCGTCCTGCCGCCCAAGCCCGAGGCCATCGCCGGCGCCCCGCTGCTGTTCCAACTCCACGCCCTGACCACCAAGGGACCGCCCCCGCCCCTGACCAATGTCCCCCGCACACCGGCAAGGCACCTCGACTCACCGACCTGAAACTGGCACCGTGAATCGGCATGAAGCTGACCAAATCCGGGCAAACAGAAAGCTCGCTGCGCTGGAGGCTCGTGCTGGCCAGCACCACCATGCTCTTCGTCGAGCTGGCGCTGATCAGATGGGCGGGCGCCAACGTCGTCCACCTCAGCTACTTTTCGAACTTCATCCTGCTGGGGTCGTTTCTCGGCATCGGCATCGGGTTCCTGATCCCCGCCGCACGCGGACAGTGGCTCAAACGCTGGACGCCGATCCCGCTCGCGCTTCTCGTCATCCTGGTACGCGCGTACCCGGTGCAGGTGCGTCAGAGCAGCAGCGAGGTCATCTACTTCACCGCCGTGAAGACCACCGGCCTGCCCCAGTGGGTGACCCTGCCGGCCATCTTCCTGCTGACCGCAGTGATCATGGCCGGGATCGGCAAGATCACCGCCGACCTCTTCCGCCAACTCCCCTCTCTCGATGCCTACCGCTACGACCTGCTCGGCAGCATCACCGGCTCGGTCTCCTTCGCCGTACTGTCCTGGCTCCGCGCCCCCTCGGTCGTGTGGGGCGTACTCGCCGCCGCGGCCCTGCTGATCCTCGGCGGGCGCCGCAACACGCTGCTGTACGGCATCCCTCTCACGGCGATGGTCGCCGCGCTGTTCCTGGAAACGACGACAACCGGCATCTCCTGGTCGCCGTACTACAAGATCCAGCTCAAGGCCTCACCGACCACCACGCGGACCTCCTACATCTCCGCCAACGGCGTCCCGCACCAGAGCACCGCGCCACTGCCGGTGCTGATGCGGGAAAACTCGCCCTACCGGCAGGCGTACGAGCAAACCCCCCGCAACCCGCACAAGCGCGTGCTGGTCATCGGGGCCGGCAACGGCAATGACGTCGCGGTCGCACTGGCGCACGGGGCACAGCGCGTGGACGCGGTCGAGATCGATCCCCGCCTGCAGGAGATCGGCGCACAGCTGCACCCGGCCAGGCCGTACGACGACCCAAGGGTGCACGTCCACATCGACGACGGACGGGCGTTCCTGGAGCGGACGAACACCAAGTACGACCTCGTCATCCTGGCGCTCCCGGACTCTCTGACCCTGGTGTCAGGCGCGAGCAATCTGCGGCTGGAGAGCTACCTGTTCACCCGTCAGGCGTTCGAGGCCGCCCGCGACCACCTGACGCCGAACGGCGCGTTCGCGATGTACAACTACTATCGCAAGAGCTGGCTCGTCGACCGCTTCGCCGGTGACCTCGACACCCTCTACGGCCACGCCCCATGTATGACGACGTTCAAACGGAACGCGGCGGTGCTGGTGGCCGGAATGGCCCCCGGCGACCAGTCCTGCAAGCAGATCTGGCAGCCCAGCGGGCCGGTCCCGGCGGCCGCGAGCGACGACCACCCCTTCCCGTATCTGCTGCACCGGAGCATCCCCACGCTCTACCTGGGCGCCCTGGGCGCGATCCTGCTGGTGACGCTGCTGTCGGTGCGCCTGACCGGGGTGCGTATCCGAAGCACGTTCCGCTACACCGACATGTTCCTGCTGGGCGCGGCCTTCATGCTGCTCGAAACGAAGAACGTGATCGGCTTCGCGCTGTTCTTCGGTACGACGTGGCTGGTCAACGCCCTCGTCTTCTTCGGTGTTCTGCTCTCCGTCCTTGCTGCGGTCGAGGTCCGACGCAGGGTGCGGCGGGTGAACCTGCTGTTGCTGCAGATCCTGCTCTTCGGCTCACTCGCGGTGGCCTGGCTCGTTCCGGCGCAGGCCGTGCTCTCGCTGCCCGCCGCCGGCCGGCTCGCCGCGGCCATCGCCCTGGCCTTCGCGCCCATCTTCTGTGCCAACCTCATCTTCTCCGACCGCCTCGCGCTGGCCCCCGACCCGACGTCCGCGTTCGGCGCGAACCTGCTGGGCGCCCTGACCGGGGGCGCGCTCGAGTACCTGGCCCTGGTGACGGGCTATCAGGCACTGCTGCTGGTCGTCGCCACGCTGTACCTGGGGGCATGCATCGCCATGCGCTTCGCCGGCCGCGGGCCGGGCGGGCCGGCAACGCGGATGCCGGACGAGGCGGTGGCGGTCAAAACCTAGCCACGACACCGACACCCGGAAATTGAGCCATCACCAGGGCCTCGTCTGCCTACCTGGTGTGGATGCCGGAGAAGACCCGGGCATCGAACGTGGTGGTACGTGGCCCCACGAGCGCCGACAGCACGGCCTCCGCCGCGCCCGAGTAGCTGTTGTGGTCCCTCGGGTAGTCCGGATGCGCGGGGGTGACGTGCAGCGGTGTCCAGGCCGGGTCGGGGTCAATGGTTGGCTCGCCTCTTGCGAAAGAGTTCGAAGATCCGGTTGCCAGCGAAACTAACGAGGGTCAAAAGCCGGTCAGCATGAACTGGTTGGCTCGGCCGTCACTGCAACGACACCTTCGTGTAGGGTTATGCGCTCGTTACAACCCGGGTCCGGTCGGCTCCAGCCACAAGGGCGGGGGTGTGTCGGTGGGCGATCGCGAGCAGCGCGAATGCGACGAGGCCCATCTGCGCCGCAAGCACAGGTCCAACCCGGCAGAACGGGAGCGTGGATCAGCGATGTCGGTCCGTCAGCGCGTACGCGGCGAGCAGGCACAGCCCGCACCCCGGCACCCAGGCGAGCCGGTACCAGTAGAAGAACGGCGTCCCGGCCAGCCGCGGCTCAGCACCGGCGTACCAGGGGACCCACAGCAGTCCCGCCGCGGGCCCGAGAAGCAGTACGGCGATCGCGGCCAGCCGTAGCCGGTCATGCCCGTCCCGTGCCATGACCGGCGCTCCTCTCCTGCTCGCTGTGGGGGAGGAGGGTGGGCCGGTAGATGAGCTCTTGGATGTGACCGTCGAGCGTCCGGTTCTCGACCAGCTCCAGGTCGAAGTCGGCCGCACCCTGGAAGATCGGATCCAGCCCGGTCTGACCGGTGATGACAGGGAAGAGCGTCACCTGCAAACGGTCGACCAGACCGGCGGCCATCAGTGCCCCCGCTCACGACGGTCGCGCTCGGCCAGTCGAGGGGGCCTTCCAGCGTCGTCGGCCAGCATCCGTGCGAATGCCCGATACGTGTTGGCCTTGCTTACCCCAGTAGCCGGTCCAGTTGGCGCTGGCGGCGCCGTGGCTTCGGCGACCGTCGCACCCAATCGACGCCGCCTTCGCCATCAGCCTGGACAGCTGAGCGCTCCGCTGGAAGTGCCGCGCTGTGCCGTCAATCATCTGCGGCACCGTCGTGGCTTGCGGCGCTGCCGAACCACAGCGGACTTCGTCCGACCTGCTCAGCTATGCCTTGAGGTCCAGGGCCGTAATGCTCTGGAGTGTGTTGACGTAGAGGCGGGTGCCGTGGGGCGCCGGGACCACCATGGACTCTGCGGTGTCGACCGGCACCGACCAGCGGCGCTTGCCGTCCCGTCCGAGAGCATGGACTGCCTTGTCGGTCTGCACATAGATCGTCTCGTCTGCGACGGCCAGTCCGGGGAGCCACTCCGCGCCGCTCTCGTACGTCCATGCTTCGGAGCCGTCGGCCTTGATCGCCGTAAGAGTGCCCCCGATCTCGACGACCCCCAGTGAAGCCACCGCGACGCATCCCAGCGCCTCGCCCAGTTCCGCGCTGCTCCAGATCTTGTTGCCATCCAGGTCGAAGCCCTGCAGCCGCGGCTCGGTGCCCGACGTGGTCACCAGGGTCCGGCCACCGACCAGTGTGGGGCTGTTGACGTCGGCCCCGGCGGACACGGACCAGAGCATGGTTCCGTCGGCCGCGTCCAGGGCCACCAGGCGGTCGCCGTACGTGCCCGTGTAGACCACGCCGTCGGCCACCAGCGGGTCGGTGGTCACCCCGCCGGGAGTCGTTCTGCGCCACAGCACACTGCCGTCGGCCGAGTAGGCCCGCAGCTCGCCCGCGTCGGTACTCCCCGCCCTCACGACCACGGCATCACCGGCGAGGACCGGCATGGAGCCGTGCTCTCCCAGGCTCCTGCTCCACAGGAGCCGGCCCTTGAGGTCCACCGCGCAGAGCAGGGACCAAGGGGCTTCCTCGTATCCGCCCCATGTGGTGCAGAAGACCGCGTCCGAGGTGACGACCGGCGTCGACGCCCCTCCCCCTTGGAGTCGGATCCGCCACAGTTCCTCGCCCTCGGCGGAAACGGCGCATACGGTGCCGCTGTCGATGGCTGTGTACAGCACACCACCGTCCGACGACACACCCACACACGGCCCGCCCGCCGCATCCAGTTGCCCGCTCTCGTACCGCCAGGCCACCGTCGGCCGAGGAGCGGAACTGCCCTTCGCGGACGGGGACTTCGAGGCACTGCCGCCGGAGGACCGGCCATCGGGGTCCCGTGTGAAGAGGAAGCCACCGACACCGCCCCCGGAGGCCAGCAAGCCGCCCGAGGCGATCGCCAGGAGGCGGCGGCGTGACGGCCCCCGCCCGGTACCGCCGGGCTCGGTCGGAACATCCGCCACCGAAGGCTCACTGACCGCCGTGGCCGGAGCGACATACTCGACGCGACTTCGGGCCTGACCGGCGTCCCGGTCGGGAAGCCACCCTTCGCCGCCCTCCGGACCGTCCGCGGTGAAGGCCGGCCAGCCCGGGCGGGTGCTGTCCCGCAGTGAGCGGCCGGTGTGGCCCACGGCCTCGACCACGGCCCGCGGGGTGGGCCGTTCCGCCGGCTCGGCGCCCAGGCAGGACTCGACCAGCGGCAGCACCCGCTTCGGCACCCCGGTCAGATCGAAGTCCCGGGTCAGGATCCGCAGCAGGATCACCGAGTCATGACCCTCGCCGAAGGGCTCACGGCACTGGAGGCGTACGCGAGGACCGCGCCCAGCGAGAAGACGTCGCTGGCCATGCCCACCTCGGCGCCATTGCGGATCTGCTCCGGCGAGACGTAGCCGACCGAGCCGACGATGGTGCCGGTCCTGGTCAGCGAGGTCGCCTCCAGGGCCCGTACGATCCCGAAGTCGATCACGCGCGGGCCGTCCGGCGCGAGGAGGATGTTGGACGGCTTGAGGTCGCGGTGGACCATGCCCTTGCCGTGAATCGCATCGAGTGCCTCGCCGAGCGCCGCCGCGAGGGTGAGGACCGCGTCCTCGGGGAGTGGTCCGTGGTCCAGCACCGCTTCCCGCAGGTTCGGCCCTTCGACGAACTCCGTTGCCATCCATGGACGTTCGGCCTCGATGTCGGCGTCGACAACGCGCGCGGTGTACGTACCGGTGCCGCCGACCGTCTGTGCAGCCCGTACCTCCTGCCGGAAGCGGGCTCGGAACATACGGTCCTGGGCGTGCTCGGTACGCACCACCTTGACGGCGAGCCGGAGCCCCGGCCGGGACTCGGCCAGATACACCTCGCCCATGCCGCCCGCGCCGAGCCTGCCCACCACTTTGTACGGACCGATCCGGCGCGGATCCGACTGCCGCAGCCCGTCCACGACTCCCCCATCGCTTGATCGCCGACCGACGAACGGGGTGGATCGTACGACGTACTCCACGGTCACATGTCTGCGTAGCCGCTACCCGCGCAAGGTCCGCATCGCGATCGTGCCGGCGGAACAAGCACACCGCAGATATTCGCTTGCACACCCTCGTTACGCAGGCCAACGTCGCCTGACACCCGACGAAGGCAGAGAAGATGACCACGCAAACCCGAGCCGTCGACCACGAACTCATCCAGGCCGCGGCTGAAGTCGCTCGCACGCGGTGCCGGGGCGACAACCACACCATGGCAGCCGCGGCCCGTGCCCAGGACGGCCGGATCGTCACCGCGGTGAACGCCTACCACTTCACCGGAGGCCCCTGCGCTGAGCTGGTCCTCGTCGGCGCGGCAGCCGCCCAGGGCGCCTACGAGCTGGACACAATCGTCGCCGTGGGCGACCGCGACCGCGGGGTTGTTCCCCCGTGCGGCCGGTGCCGTCAGGTCCTTCTCGACTACTTCCCCGCCCTCAAAGTCATCGTCGGCGAAGGCGATCGCATCCGAACCGTCCTCATCACCGATCTGCTGCCCGAAAGCTACGTCTGGGCCGACCACCAACTCGAGGCCGAGCCAACCGCGCTACTCAGCACGGGCTGACACCGCCGGCCGACAACAGGGCGAACCTTGCCGGATGCGGCACTGGCTAGCGTCGCTGACGGTGGCGGTGGCTGAAGGCCGTCACCGCCAGGGTCGTCAGGACGACCACTCCCGCCGTCTCGACGTACAGGGTCGGGCGGACCAGCTCCGCGTCGAGGTACTCGTTGAATCCGAACAGGCCCGTGGTGAGGCTCAGGAACAGTGCGCCCAGCGTGCCGGCCGTGAACAGCGCGGTGACGGCGGCGACCGGGCCGAGCCCGCGCACGGGCGTGACCAGCAGCGCCAGGGCGAGCAGGAGGCCGACGACGCCGTTGAGCAGGAAGAGCGGCCCGATGGTGGCGAGATCCCGGTAGCCCTCGGCCCACAGGCGCAGATGGATCGCGGCCATCGCCGCCGTCAGCCCGGCGCCGGCCAGGCGCAGGACGAGCCTCGCGGCCGCTCCGTCAGTAGCCATTGCCCGGAGAGGTGTCGTTGTCGTCGGACGGTGCCGGGGCTCCGCCGACGGTGATGTCCGTCTCCATGCCGCGGTCCTTGTGTCCGTCGACCGGGCAGTAGACCTCGTACGAGCCGGACTTCAGCGTCACCGTGAGGGTCGTGGACTGACCCGGCTCGAGCGTCTTGCTGCGGTCCTCGCCGCCGGGACCCTCGATCTCCAGGGCGTGGTCGTGCGAGCCCGTGTTCTTCGCGGTGAAGGTGTACTGGCCGGGCTGGAACTTCTCCGTCGAGAGCTTGATGCGGAAGTCGGACAGCTCGGCCGTGACCTGAGTGCCCTTGCCGGTGCTGTTGCTGGTGCTGTCGTCGTTACTGCTGCTGCCGTTGCCGCCGCCTCCACAGGCGGCGAGCAGAGCGGTCAGACCGCCGGCGGCCACGCCCAGGAGCACGCGGCGGCGGATGTGCGGGGTGGTCATGAGTCGGTCCTCCGGGTCGTCCCCCCGCAAGGGGTACGACGCTGCCGGGCCGAAGGATTGCGGCCCGCGGGATCGCGCGGGCGGAGAATGGACGTAAGGCAATCCCTTCCGGGCGGCGGAACGTATCCCTGGTATGTGGCGCATGGGCCTCTCCCTCGGGCGGGTCCCCGACGAGGCACTGCTCACCGGTCTGACGACGGACGATCCGGAGTTCGCCGTCGCGTTCGTGCGCCGCTTCCAGCGCACGGTTTTCGGCGTGGCCATCGCCGTCGTCGGCGACACCCAGCTCGCCGAGGACGTAGCCCAGCAGACCTTCGAGCGGGCCTGGCGGCACGCACAGGTGTACGACCCCCGGCGCGGCTCCGTACGGTCCTGGCTGACGGCGATCGCGCACAACCTCGCGATCGACGCGGTACGGGCCCGGCGGGTGAGCCCGGTCGCCCCGGAGGACCTGGACGCGCTGCTCGGCAGCGTGACCGAGACGCCCGAGCGGCGGGCGCTCGCCGACGACAGCGCGGAGCGCGTCAGGCGGGCGGTGGCGGAACTGCCCCGGGAGCAGGCGCGGGCCCTGGTGATGGCCGGGATCTACGGGATGACGGCGCGGGAGGTCGCGGACGCGGAGGACGTTCCGCTGGGCACGGCGAAGACCCGGATCCGGACCGGGACGCTCAAAGTACGAGCCCTCCTTGAAGCGGCGGAGAAGCGGTGAGCGGCATGGAGTGCGAGCAGCTGCGGGAGCTGGACGCCGAGCTGGCGCTCGGGGTCCTGCCGGCCCACGAGCGCGCCGAGGCGGTTGCCCATCTGGACCGCTGCCCGGAGTGCCGGGAGCACGTCGAGCGGCTGACGCTGGTCGGCGACGGTCTGCTCGCGCTGCTGCCCGGCGCCGAGCCGCCGGTCGGTTTCGAGAGCCGGGTCGTACGGGCCCTGGGCGCGGCGCCCGTGCCGAAGCGGCGCAGGCACCGGCTACGGCTGGCGGCGGCCACCGTGGCCGCGGCCCTGGCCTGCGGTTTCGGCGGATGGACGATCGGCACGGCGGTCGAGGCGGCGCCACCGACGGTCTCACAGCGGACGGACGGCGGCCTGAGGGAGGCGGCCTTGGTCTCCGACGGCCACGAGGTCGGTCGTATCTACGCTCATGCCGGTGACGAGGGCTGGGTGTACATGTCCGTCGACCTGGACGAGAACGGCCGGGGCCCGGTGCGCTGTCTGCTCGTACACGCCGACGGATCGACGGTCCCGATGGGTTCCTTCCCGCTCAAGGACGGCTACGGATACTGGGGCGGGCCGGTCGCGACCGACCCGACGACACTGACCGGCGCCCGCCTGATGGGCCCGGACGGAAGCCTCCTGGCCACGGCGAGCTTCCCGACGAGCTAGGCGGTTGCGTCGCAGACGGTGGGCTTGCTGGTCCGCCGGGAGCGGATGTTCGGGTTGCGGGCGATTACCGGGGCGAGGTTGGCGCGGAGCTGTTCCATGGTCTTCGCGTCGGCGCCCAGGTTGCCGCTGGTGGCGAGCACGTACCGGGTCGGTGCGGTCACCTGGTCGAGGACCGGTTCGAGGGCGGTGGGTGCGCAGAGCTCGTTGAGTTCGAGGTTGATCTCGGCATGCGGCACGGCGCTCATCCGCGCGGCCAGGCCGAGCCGGCGGGCAACCGGGAACAGCGGGCTCAGCCGGCGGACCAGCCCACCAGTATCGGCCGCTCCACGTCCGTTGCACCCTCGGTGTTCGAGGTCGCTCCCCGGTGCGACGAGCAGCCCGCCCGAGCACCTGGCACGCCCAGGAGCATCCGCGCACGTGACCTTCGCTTGCGCAAGGTCGATACTGCCGACAGCAGCGTTCCCACAGACCCGCCTCCGACCACCCCCAGGAATCTGACGACCCGTCACCAAGTCGGCGTCAAGTCAGCATCAGTACCGCAAGAACCCGCTTCCGACCGCCACGAACCGCCACGATCGACTACTGACCCGATCCACTCTGACCTGCAAAAACGCAGGTCATGAACCCATCTGCCAGCCCCACCAGGAGGTACCCATGAAGATGCTGATCAACGTCGCGGAGAGCGTCGTCGCGGATGCGCTGCGCGGTATGGCGGCCGCCCACCCCGAGTTGGTCGTCGATGTGGAGCAGCGTGTGATTGTACGGCGGGACGCGCCCGTGGCGGGGAAGGTCGCCCTCATTTCCGGTGGCGGGTCGGGGCATGAGCCGCTGCACGGTGGATTCGTGGGTCCGGGGATGTTGTCGGCGGCCTGTCCGGGCGAGGTGTTCACCTCGCCGGTGCCCGACCAGATGGTGCGCGCCGCGGCCGCCGTGGACAGCGGGGCGGGGGTGCTGTTCATCGTGAAGAACTACACCGGCGACGTCCTCAACTTCGACATGGCCGCGGAACTCGCCGAGGACGAGGGCATCCAGGTCGCGAAGGTGCTCGTCAACGACGACGTGGCGGTCACCGACAGCCTCTACACGGCCGGACGGCGCGGCACGGGCGCGACGCTGTTCGTGGAGAAGATCGCCGGTGCCGCGGCGGACGAGGGGCAGCCGCTGGAGCGGGTGGAGGCGATCGGGCGGCAGGTCAACGAGAACTCCCGCAGTTTCGGTGTCGCCCTCAGTGCCTGCACCACCCCCGCCAAGGGCAGCCCCACGTTCGATCTGCCGCCCGGCGAGCTGGAGTTGGGCATCGGCATTCACGGCGAGCCTGGCCGGGAGCGGCGCGCGATGATGACGTCGGGCGAGATCGCCGACTTCGCCGTGGGCGCCATCCTGGAGGACATGACCCCGCGCAACCCCGTGCTCGTCCTGGTCAACGGCATGGGCGGGACACCGCTGTTGGAGTTGTACGGCTTCAACGCCGAGGTCCAGCGGGTGCTCGCCGAGCGCGGTGTCGCCGTCGCCCACACCCTCGTCGGGAACTATGTCACCTCGCTCGACATGGCCGGCGCCTCCGTCACCCTGTGCCAGGTCGACGAGGAACTGCTGCGGCTGTGGAACGCGCCGGTGAAGACTCCGGGACTGCGGTGGGGAATGTGACCGCAAGTCAGACGCTCGCAAAGCACCTGTGACGCAAGGAGATCCCGTGCTCGACGCCGATTTCTTCCGCCGTTGGATGACGGCGACCACCGCTGCCGTCGACCGTGAGGCGGAACGGCTCACCGCCCTCGACTCGCCCATCGGGGACGCCGACCACGGCAGCAACCTGCAACGCGGGTTCACCGCCGTCACGGCGGCGGTGGAGAAGGAGGCCCCGCAGACGCCCGGTGCCCTCCTGATGCTCGCCGGGCGCCAACTCATCTCGACCGTCGGCGGGGCGTCGGGCCCGCTCTACGGAACGCTGCTGCGCCGGACCGGCAAAGCCCTCGGGGACGCCGGTGAGGTGAGCGAGGACCAGTTCACCCAGGCGCTGCGGGCCGGGGTGGACGCGGTCATGGCGCTGGGTGGGGCGGCGCCGGGCGACAAGACCATGATCGATGCGCTGGTGCCGGCCGTGGACGCGCTCGGTGACGGCTTCGCCGCGGCACGGGCCGCCGCCGAGGAGGGCGCCCTGGCGACGACGCCGTTGCAAGCCCGAAAGGGACGGGCGAGTTATCTCGGGGAGCGCAGCATCGGACACCAGGATCCCGGGGCCACATCCTCGGCGCTGCTGATCGCGGGGCTGGCGGAGGCGAACGGTGAGTGACGAGAAGATGCGTGCCGAGAACGAGAAGAAGAGTGGCGAGAAGGTGAGCGACTACAAGAGCGAGCGGCTCGTCGGCATCGTGCTGGTCTCGCACAGCGCACAGGTGGCCGCGTCGGTGGCCGAGCTGGCGCAGGGGCTCGCGGGCGGCGACACGGCGGTGCCGGTGGCCGCGGCGGGCGGCACCGAGGCCGGCGGCCTCGGCACCAGCGCCGAGCTGATCGCCGCGGCGGCCGCCTCCGTGGACCGCGGCGCCGGGGTCGCGGTCCTCACCGACCTGGGCAGCGCGGTCCTCACCGTCAAGGCCCTGCTCGCGGAGGGCGACGAACTCCCGGACAGCACAAGCCTGGTGGACGCCCCGTTCGTCGAGGGCACGGTGGCCGCGGTCGTCACGGCGGCCACGGGCGCCGACCTCGCGGCGGTGGAGGCGGCGGCCGCGGAGGCGTACACCTACCGGAAGGTGTAGGGACGACCTACGGCTGCCGCCACGCCACGGGTCCTGAAGCGCGGCGGCCGAGGCCGGCAGCCATGGCGCCACGGGCCCCTCGGCCGCGTCCCGGGTGACGGTTCGCGGTTCGCGGGGTCCTGGCTGCCGCCGCGAGGTGATGGCGCCTGCCCGGGGATCTGACGGCCGCCGCACAGGATCTGCCCTCCCCCGCCCGCTCCCAGGAGTCCCCCCTACACGACCCCCTCCGCCGCAACCCCCAGCGCCAGGCGCAATGTTGCCACCAGTTCGGTCTGTGCGGTTGACCGGTCGGGGCGGGCGTCGGCGGTGTGCCAGGCGTAGTGCTCGACCGCCGCGCGCAGTGCCGCGTTGAGCGTCGCCGCCTGGATCGTCGGGCGCAGATCGTCGGCGGGCAGCCCGGCGCGTTCGGCGAGGGCTTGGGCGAACGCCGGTTCGGCCTCGTCGTACGTCTGCAGCCAGATCGCGCGCAGGCCGGGCTCGGTACGGGTGAGCCGTACCAGTGCCCCTACGGTCGCGCGGTCGGGTCCGGCGAGCAGGCGGTCGTCGACCGCGAGTTCCTGGTCGAAGAGTTCCTCGAGGGGCTGCCCGGGACGCCAACGCCGCAGGCAGTCGGCGATCAGGTCGATACCGGCCGAGAACAGCGGCCGTACGCAGCTCTCCTTGCTCGGGAAGTAGCGCCACACGGTGCGCGCGGAGACACCGACCGCCGCTCCGATCTGCTCGCCCGTGGTCGCCGCCACGCCCTGGGTGACGAACAGGTCCACCGCCGCCCGCGCGATCTCCAACCGGATCTCGGACTTGCGCTCCTCGGTCAGGGGCGGTCGCCCCGTAGGCCGCCTCGTACGTCCACGGGATGCGGTCATGTTCTCCTCCGGCCGGCGCTGATCGCTCTCCCGGAATTCTCCACGAATACTTTATGTCACTCAGAGACACAAAGCCGTAGGGTGAGGCCTCGGGCGCGTTCGACAGGCCGCCCCTCTGACTCACGGATGGGAGTACCTCATGACCGGCGGACTGAACGGACGCAGCGTCATCGTCACCGGAGCGGGCTCGGGCATCGGGCGCGCGGCCGCCCTGGCCTTCGCCAAGGAGGGCGCCCGGGTCGTGGTGGCGGACCTGAACGCCGAGGGCGCGAAGACAGTCGTGAAGGAGATCGAGCAGGCGGGCGGCGGCGCGGTCGCCGTCGTCGGCGACCTGAGCGAGCAGACGGTCGTCGACCATGTCGTCGAGGCCGCCGTCGAGCGCTTCGGCGGCGTGGACGTCCTGGTGAACAACGCCGGGATCATGGACCGCATGTCGGCCCTGGCGGAGGTCACCGACGCCGAGTGGGAGCGGGTCATACGGGTCAACCTCACCGCCCCCTTCCTGCTCACCCGGGCAGTCCTGCCACACATGCTCCAGGCGGGCAGAGGTGCCATCGTCAACACGGCGTCCGAGGCCGGTCTGCGCGGCAGCGCCGCGGGCGCCGCGTACACGGCGTCGAAGCACGGCGTGGTGGGGCTGACCAAGTCCCTTGCGGTGATGTACCGCAAGCAGGGAATCCGCGCGAACGCCATCGCCCCGGGCGGCACTCAGACCGGCATCGTCGTGGACGCCGCACAGGACGCTCACGGACCGGCAGCCCTCGGCCCGCACTTCGTCAACATCGGCAAGCCGGCCCAGCCCGAGGAGCAGGCCGCCGCCATCGTGTTCCTCGCCTCGGACGCGGCGAGCAACATCAACGGCGTGATCCTGCCGGTCGACGACGGCTGGTCGGCGGTCTGACGCCTCCTCACTTGCCGTGCAGGTATCGCTTCCCGTGCACGAACTCCCTTGCCAGCCGCTCCCCGGTCGCCACGGCGGCCGCGTGGTCCTCGATGGGCTTCACCCGCGTGTCCGTGAAGACGATGTAGGTGACCCCGGAGGCCGTGCCGCCGCCGTGCGGGTCGGGCGAGATACCGAGGGCCTCGGCGGCGGCGTACGACGCCTCGCCGATCATGTCGTCAGGGCCGACGTCGCCGACGACCGCGTACCGCACCCGCCCCTCGTACACGACCGCGGCGACCGAGCCGCCGCGGATGCCGTGGTCAAGTGGGTTCCAGAGGCGGCTCGGAGCGGGCACGACGATGTACGGGAGGCGTTCGGCGCTCAAGTAGCGGCCGTCGGACTGCTGATAGGCCGTCGCGGCGGAGAAGTACGGATCGGTACGGCGGTTGCAGTGGCGGGTGCGCCGACCGTCGCAGTCGATGTCCATGTCGGCCTTCCAAAACACCGCGTCCCGCGCCCCGCAGACCTGGATCGTCGCGGGCGCACCACTGTCGCTGCGGTAGCGCCCCCGGGAGACGGCAGCGCACTCACGCACTTTTGACAGCAGGTCAGCGGCGCTGACGTCCGCCTCACGGTGGGCCGTTGCCCCTTCCAGCGTGGGGGGCGGGGTCGGGGGCGGCATCGTCGGGGCGAGCAGGGCGGCGCTCGCCGCGGCCAGCGTCAGCGAGTGGAAACGCACGATAGGGACCCTCTCGTCGAGGAACACTGACGGACACTCAGCCCATCTGATGCTGTGTCGATCATGCTGCCACCAGCGGGGCCGTACGGCGTGCACCCCGACGACACGACGACACGACGATCATTCCCGAACTTCCGGCAGGAGCCGGGGGCCTGAGCCCGCGAAACGCGCCCCGGCCCCCCGGCCACCCGCGTCCGGCGCGGGATCAGCGACGACAGCGGCCCGCACCGGCGGCATGAACTCCCCTTCCTTCATGGAGAGTTCAGCCGTGAGGAGCTTCAGCATACGTAACGCCCCTGGCGGTTCACCAACAACCGCCCTCTTGAGGTGATCGCGTCAGCAGCGACATAGTGAAGCCCTATTGGTCCGGACCATTGCCGCCAGTTGGCCCCCGGGAGGCAGAGCCGTGCGACGCGTTCCCGTCCTCGTGCCCGTGATCTGCGCAGTGCTCGCCCTGCTCTCGTCCTGCGCATGGAGCGGGCCGGAAGAGGAGGGCGGCCGGCTGCCCGCGGCGCCCACCGGTGTCACGGCCGCAGCGGGCAGCGCGACCAGCGTGCATGTCATGTGGAACGCCGTCTCCGCGAACCGCAGCATCCGTGCCTACGAGGTGTATCGGGGACCCACGAAGATCAAGGAAGTGCCGGGTTCTGCACACATGGTGGATGTCACCATGCTCAAGCCGTCCACCGCGTACGCCTTCACCGTGCGAGCCCGTGATACCGACGGACGGGTCGGGCCGCCGAGCAAGGAGGTCCGGGCGACAACTCCCGCAATCGTGGCCGCCGACCACTCTGCCCCCTCAAGTCCAGGACCGGCCGAGGGCCGCGCGGTCGGCAGCCGCGCGGTTCAGCTGTCGTGGTCGAGGGCGACGGACGACCGGGACGTGGTGTCGTACGACATCTATCAGGGCGACACAAAGATCCACAGTGTGGGCGGGAACCAGACGGCGACCGTGGTCACCGGTCTCCGGCCCGGCACCCGCTACTCCTTCACCGTCCGGGCCCGGGACGCGGCCGACAACCTCTCGCCCGCCACGGCAGCGGTCCGTGTCACCACACCCGGCACCGACGACGGGCGCGGCACCGCGCCGACCGCGTTCCGGGCGACGACCCATCGCGCGGACGGGGCGTACTACCTCGACCTGAGCTGGGTGCCGCCGCGCACGGACGTCGTGATCGCGGAGTACCAGGTCGAGCTCGACGGCCGTACGGCCACCTCGCTGGTGTACGGCGGGAGCGCCCCACGCGAGCGGGCCACGTACAGCTTCTACCTGGGTCGGGAGGCCGGAGTCGGTCACCGGGTGCGGATCCGGGGCAAGCTGCCGGACGGCACCTGGGGCGGCTTCTCGGCGGCGCGGACGGTGACGACCGGCTATCGGGGCTGACGCCTGGTCCGGTCTCCCCGGATGCAGCAATCCGTCACCTGTCCGGCGGAGGTCCGCATGCGGGACGGGTACGGGGCGCGTTGGCTGACCCTGAGGCAGCACGGGCGTTCCCGACCCTCGGCGGCGCAACGGACGTACCGCCAACCGTGCCGCCGGAGGGCATCACATGCGCAACTCATCGCTCTTCCTCCGCTCGGGCCTGACCGTGGCAGCCGCCTCCGCTCTTCCCTTCACCCTGGCCGCCGGTCCGGCCGCCGCGGTCTCGGGGATCTCCGTGAGCACCACCGGGTCCACGGTCTCCGTCACGACCAGTGCGTGCACCAACGTCAACGGCAGCTGGGGCACCGCCTCGCTGCTCAACAGCCGGCAGGCGAACTTCGCCCAGGGGCGCCAGGTCTCCCTGTCAGGGACGGCCGCGCTGCAGTCGGCGGCCTGGTCGGGCGTGAGCCCGGGCACGTACACCGTCATCGTCGTGTGCTCCAACGGCTCGACGGCGGGCACCCAGTCGGTCGTCGTCACGGCTCCCAGGGTCTCCGCCACGGCCTCGCCCTCCCCGTCGCGCGGCGTCATGGGCGGCATGGGCGGCGGCAGCAAGGACTATGGCACCCTGACGCTGGTGGCGGGCGGCGCACTGGTGGGCACGGGTGTGCTGGCCACGGCTGCCTGGGCCCTGCGCCGCCGTTCGAAGCCGTACCGGCTCTGAACGCCCTCGGCTCACGCCGTCTCGTGGCCCGGCAGCTCCGCGAACTCCTCCAGGGCGCGCGTGAGCCACTGCGTCCAGAAGGTCTCCAGATCGATGCCGGCTTGCAGCACCAGGTGCCGCAACCGGTCCTGCGAACTGTCCTTGCCGGGCGGGAAGTCCCGCTTCTCGATCTCCTCGTACTCGGCCAACTGCCGCCGGTGCAGGGCGAGATGGCGCCGCAGATCGTCCTCGATACCCTCGGTCCCCACGACGGCCGCGGCACGCATGCGCAGCAGCAGCGTGTCACGGTGGGGCCTGGGGTCCTGGGACGCGGCGGTCCAGCGGGCCAGTTCGGCGCGGCCCGCGGGAAGGACCTCGTAGCTCTTCTTCTGCCCGCGGGCCGGCTGTTCGCTCGGCAGGGTGCGGATGAAGCCTTCGGCCTCCAGTTTTCCCAGCTCGCGATAGATCTGCTGATGCGTCGCCGACCAGAAGTACCCGATCGACTTGTCGAACCGGCGGGTCAGCTCCAGCCCCGATGACGGCTTTTCGACCAGGGCGGTGAGGATCGCGTGCGGGAGTGACATGGACTCATCCTAGGGACGCGCTCGGTCGGCCCTACAGGCTCGCCGCCAGCTCGGTGCCCTGCTTGATGGCGCGCTTGGCGTCCAGTTCGGCGGCCACGTCGGCACCGCCGATGAGGTGCGTGCTGCGGCCGGCAGCGAGCAACGCCTCGTACAGGTCGCGGCGCGGCTCCTGCCCAGTGCACAGGACGATGGTGTCGACCTCCAGGACCGTGCTCTCCTCGCCGACGGTGACGTGCAGTCCGGCGTCGTCGATACGGTCGTAGCGCACGCCCGGAACCATGGTGACGCCGCGGTGCTTGAGCTCGGTGCGGTGGATCCAGCCGGTGGTCTTGCCGAGGCCCGCGCCGACCTTGGTGGTCTTGCGCTGGAGCAGGTGGACGGTGCGCGGCGGGGCGGGCCGCTCGGGGGCGGCGAGGCCGCCGGGGGACGTGTAGTCCATGTCGACGCCCCACTGACGGAAGTACGTCGCCGGGTCCTCGCTCGCCTTGTCGCCGCCGTCGGTGAGGAACTCGGCGACATCGAAGCCGATGCCACCCGCGCCCAGGACGGCGACGCGCTCGCCGACGGGGGCGCCGTCGCGCAGGACGTCGAGGTAGCCCACGACGCTCGGGTGGTCGATGCCGGGGATGTCCGGGGTACGGGGGGTGACGCCGGTGGCGACCACGACCTCGTCGTAGGCGGTGAGGTCCTCGGCCGACACCCAGGTGTTCAGGCGGATGTTCACGCCCTGCCACTCCAGCTGGTGGCGGAAGTAACGCAGCGTCTCGTCGAACTCCTGCTTGCCCGGCACCTTGCGGGCGACGTTCAGCTGGCCGCCGATCTCGCTCGCGGCGTCGAACAGGGTGACCTCGTGGCCGCATTCGGCCGCGCTCACGGCACAGGCAAGGCCGGCGGGTCCCGCGCCCACCACCGCGACGCGCAAGCGCCGCCGGGTCGGGGACAGGGTCAGCTCGGTCTCGTGGCAGGCGCGCGGGTTGACCAGGCAGGACGTGATCTTGCCGCTGAAGGTGTGGTCGAGGCAGGCCTGGTTGCAGCCGATGCAGGTGTTGATGGCCTCCGGCTTTCCGGCGGCGGCCTTGGCGACGAAGTCGGGGTCGGCGAGCATCGGACGGGCCATCGACACCATGTCCGCGCGGCCGTCGGCCAGCAACTCCTCTGCCAGCTCCGGGGTGTTGATGCGGTTGGTGGTGACGAGTGGGACGGACACCTCGCCCATCAGCCGCTTCGTGACCCAGGTGTAGGCGCCGCGCGGCACCGAGGTGGCGATGGTCGGGATGCGCGCCTCGTGCCAGCCGATGCCGGTGTTGATGATCGTCGCCCCGGCTGCCTCGACGGCCTTCGCGAGCGTGATCACCTCGTCGAGCGTGGAGCCGCCCGGGACGAGGTCCAGCATGGACAGCCGGTAGACGATGATGAAGTCCTCGCCGACGGCCTCGCGCACCCGCCGGACGATCTCGACCGGGAAGCGCATCCGGTTCTCGTACAAGCCGCCCCAGCGGTCGGTGCGCTGGTTGGTCTGCTGGGCTATGAACTCGTTGATGAGGTAGCCCTCGGAGCCCATGATCTCCACGCCGTCGTAGCCGGCCTGCCGGGCGAGGCGGGCGGCGCGCGCGTAGTCGTCGATGGTCCGCTCGACCTCGGCGTCGGTGAGCTCGCGCGGCGGGAAGGGGCTGATCGGCGCCTGGAGCGGGCTCGGGGCGACGAGGTCCTGGTGGTAGGCGTACCGGCCGAAGTGCAGGATCTGCATCGCGATCCGGCCGCCCTCGCGGTGCACGGCCTCGGTGATGACCCGGTGCTGCTCGGCCTCCGCCTCGGTGGTGAGCTTGGCTCCGCCCTCGTACGGGCGCCCCTCGTCGTTGGGTGCGATGCCGCCGGTGACGATCAGGCCCACTCCCCCGCGCGCCCGCTCCGCGTAGAAGGCCGCCATGCGCTCGAAGCCGCGCTCGGCCTCCTCCAGGCCCACGTGCATGGAGCCCATGAGGACGCGGTTGGGCAGTGTGGTGAAGCCCAGGTCGAGCGGGCTCAGCAGGTGCGGGTAACGGCTCATCGGGCCCCTCCGTGCGCGGTGTCGTACGTCTGTAGTTGTAGAGGACCCAGAGACATTTATGCAACTAGTTGCACAACCTGGGAGGGGTGACACGGACCACGCCGGGGCACAGTGGGCCCATGACCGCACATGCCGACGTGATCGACCTCGCCCAGCGGCTGATCCGCTGCCCCAGCCGCGCCGGGATCGACGACTACGGCCCCGTCCTCGGCGTCCTGGAGGACTGGCTCGCGGGGCGTGCGCTGCCGTATCGGCGCCTCTACGACGACGAGGGCGGCGCAGTCGGCCTGCTGATCGAGGTCGCGGGCGGCCGGCCCGGACGCTGGTGGGCGCTCGACGCCTGCGTCGACACCGCCCCCTACGGCGACGAGGCCGCCTGGTCCTTCGCGCCGGACTCCGGCGAGGTCGTCGACGGCTGGCTGCGGGGCAGGGGCGCCGCGGACTCCAAGCTCGCCGCGGCGATGTTCTGCGGTGTCGCGGCCGAGCTGCACGGCCGCGCCGACGCCCTGCACGGCGGGCTCGCGGTGCTCCTCGACGTCGACGAGCACACGGGCGGCTTCGGCGGCGCCCGCGCCTATCTGGCCGATCCGGAGGCGTGCGTCCGGCCGGGGTGATGATCGGCTACCCGGGCCTCGACGAGGTCGTGGTCGGCGGGCGGGGCCTGTGGCGGACCACGATCGCCGTGCACGCGGCCTCCGGCCACTCGGGGTCTCGCCGTACGGCACCGGGTGCCGTCTCTCGCGCGGCACACCTCGTACGACTCCTGGAGGAAGCCGAACTCCCGGGCGCCGACGGGGAGTTCCCCCTGCCACCGAAACTGACGGTGACCTCCTGCCACGGCGGTCAGGGCTTCTCGGTGGTGCCGGATCTGTGCGAGCTGGGCGTCGACATCCGCACCACGCCGGCCTTCGATGCCGACGCCGCCGAACGGCTGGTGCGTGCGGCGGTGCGTGACCTGGACGTGCGGGTGCCCGCGCCGCGGCCGACCACGATCACCCCGGTGGCTGCCTGGCCGCCGTATCGACTGGTGAAGGACCAGCAGCCCGCCGCCGCGCTGCTGGACGCCGCCGCCCGGGAGGGCCTGGCCGTGCGGACGAAGACCGCCGGTCCGTCGAACATCGGCAATCTGCTGGCGGGTGAGGGCATCTGGGCCACGGCGGGCTTCGGCGTGCGGTACGAGGGGCTGCACGGCGTGGACGAGCGGGCCTGTCTCGAGGACCTGCCCGCCGTCCACGCCGTCTACCGGCGTGCCGTGCTCAGCCTCCTGGGCTCGCCCTGACCGAGCTCCTCATGGCCGGCCTCGTCATGAGCTGCGGCTCTCCAGCACCACGTGCAGCTCCTTCTCCTGGTCGCCCGAGGCCGAGGACAGGTCGTGCACCGTGAACAGGGAGTCCAGCGTCGTACGGAGCCGTTCGATGGCCCAGTAGCCACCCTGCGCGTCGGCCTCGACGGACGCCGAGAGGGGGGCGGGGGGCGGGCACTCGTGGGTGTCCGTCACCTCGAACGTGCCGAGCCACACCATGGGCCGGGTCTCATGGAGCTGCTGCGGCACATCCTCGGGGCGCCGGTCGGACTCGAAGCACGCGCACAGCGTGTCGAAGACGATCCGGGCGTCCTCCTTGCTGCATCCGCTGATCTCGACGGAGACAGGCTCCTCGTGCAGTCGTTCACGATCCATCGTGATCGCTCCTCTCGTGGCCGCGCCGCGGTACCACGGGTTGCCCGCGGAAGCGGACCCCAACCCCAAGAAAAGCACCACGGGCGGCGGAGCACTACCGGCGGAGCCGCACGGTCCGCGGGCTGCGGGCGCCCTCAGCCGCGCGTGAACCGGTACGTCTTGCTGTCCGTCAGCACGCAGAAGCCCGGCGAGATGACGATCACGCGCAGGGTGGCGGTGCGGCGGTCGTAGTCGATGCCCTCCGTCTCGAACTCGCCCGAGCAGGAGCTGCGCATCGGCAGCTGACGCAGCGCCGTGACGTGGCCGGTCACGTCGGAGGTGCCCGGTTCGGCGGAGAGGTCGATCTGCAGCAGCGGCTTGGTCATGCCGAAGAGGGTCCCGGCCGGGTCGTCGGAGGAGCACAGCAGGGTCGTGGCGCCGAGGAAGTCGCAGCCCTGGATGTCGCGTACGGCATGGTCCAGCCGGATGCTCGACGTCCAGGGCAGGTTCACCGACGGTGACGTGCCGGGGTTGACGCCCGGTGTCGGGTGGACGAGCAGCCGCGTCATGGTGCCCCACTCCCCGGAGACCATCCACTGGCCGGCGGGCGAGACGGCGACGAAGGAGTTGTTCAGCGCCTCCCCGGAGCCCAGTGTGTGCACGTACTCCGACCAGGTCCCGTCCGGCGCCTGCACCCGGAACATCTTCGCGCTGCCCGAGTCCGCCTGGTACGGCTCGATGTAGTAGCCGCCGTAGGAGGCGTCGGGGTCACCCACATGGTTCCAGCCGCGGCTGCGGACCGAGGAGGGGATCGTGCCGATGCCCGTGTAACGGTTGGGGCTGTTCGCCGGGACCTCCACGGAGGTCAGACCCTGGCTCTCGGTCAGCGGGTCGGCGCGGTCCGAGCCCACCTCCGTCCAGGTGTCGGCGGCCTGCGCGGGCGTCGCCGTGGACAGCACGGCGACGGAGGCGAGGGCGACGAGGCCGGTGAGGGCGGCGTGACAACGTTGCCGGGCGCGCAGGGCCATGAGAGCGACTCCTTGGGGTGGGGGCGTGTCGGCGGACAGTCTCGCGGGCCGAGGTAGTCATGTACAGACCAATAGAGCGAACGTGTGCTGTCTGATCGACCACAGTCCCGTGCCCCGTGATGACTTCGGCGGACGTTCATCGCCGTGTTGAGGGATGGTGGAGGTGGACGACCGAGGGGGCCCGGAGACGGTTGAACGCGGTAGAACAAGGGGAGTCGGCACGGGGGAACGGCGTGCCGCGTGAATGGGCGAAGGCGGTGCGTGGGATGTCTGCAGCCGAACGTCCCGTGGCCGAGGGCGACGAGCCGGTGCGCGGGCCGGTAGGGCCGAGCGGGCTGCTCGACGTGCTCGGCGTGGCTTCGGTGGTGCTGGACACCGAGGGGCGCATCGTGCTGTGGAGCCCCCAGGCCGAGGAGCTGTTCGGCTATCCGGCACAGGAGGCGCTCGGCCAGTACGCCGCCCGGATCATGGTCCACGAACAGCACCTGGATCTGGTCGTCAAACTGTTCGCCGACGTCATGGAGACCGGCGAGGGCTGGGCCGGGGCCTTCCCGATCCTGCGCAAGGACGGCACCACCCGACTGGTGGAGTTCCGCAACATGCGGCTGCTGGACGACCGGGGGGACGTCTATGCGCTGGGCCTGTGCGCCGACCAGTCGACGGTCCGCCAGGTGGAGCGGGACGTCGCGTTGTCGACCCGGACGATCGCGCAGGCTCCGGTCGGCCTGGCCGTCCTCGACACCGAACTGCGGTACGTCTCGGTCAACGAGGCGCTGGCCCTGCTCAACGGCATCCCCGCCGAGGACCACATCGGCCATACACCGCGCGAGCTGCTGCCGGACATCGATGCCGACGCCATCGAGGCGGCGCTGCGTGTAGTGCTGGGGACCGGGGATCCGCTCATCAACCAGCGCATCGTGGGCCGGACCCCGGCCGATCCGGACCGGGAGCACTTCTGGTCCATCTCGCTGTATCGGCTGGAGGACACGGCGGGGACCGTGCTCGGCGTGGCCGGGATGGCCGTGGACATCACCGAGCAGCATCAGGCCGCCGTCGAGGCCGAAACGGCGCGGCGGCGTCTGGCGCTCATCGCCGACGCCTCCGCGCGGATCGGCACCACGCTGGACCTGGACCGTACGGCGCGCGAACTGGCCGACGTCGCCGTGCCGGAGCTCGCCGACGTGGCGGCCGTGGATCTGCTGGAAGCCGTGGTGGAGGGCAGACGCAGCAGCCTCGGTCCCGCGGAATCAGCGGTGATCCGGGCCCTGGCCGTCAAGACGGAACACGACACGGAGGCCCTCGACGCCGCCGATCAGCCCGGCCAGGTCGCCCGCTACGGTCCTGACCGCCTCGTCACCGAGTGCGTGCGTACGGCGAACCCGGTCATGGTGGCGCAGGTCGAGGAGAAGGATCTGCCGCGCATCGCCCGCTCCCCCGAGGCCGCCGTCCAGCTGAGCCGCGCGGGCGTGCACTCCTATCTGGCGGTGCCGCTGATCGCGCGCGGCGAGGTGCTCGGCGCCCTGGACCTCAAGCGCACCCGCAATCCGCTGCCGTTCAGCGAGGACGATCTGCTGCTCGCCCGTGAGCTGGCCGCCCGCGCGGCGGTGCAGATCGACAACGCCCGCTGGTACCAGAACGCCCGCGACACCGCCCTCACCCTGCAGCGCAGCCTGCTGCCCAGCCATCCGCCGGTGACCGGCGGCCTGGAGGTCGCCTCCCGCTACCAGCCCGCGGGGGCAAGCGCCGAGGTCGGCGGCGACTGGTTCGACGTGATTGCGCTGGAGGACGGCAAGACCGCGCTCGTCGTGGGCGACGTGATGGGCAGCGGCATCGACGCCGCCACGACCATGGGCCGGCTGCGCACCGCGACGCACACGCTGGCCTCCCTCGACCTCGAACCGACCCTGCTCCTGGAACACCTCGACAAGATCACCGAGGGCCTCGACCACTCCATCGCCACCTGCGTGTACGCCGTCCACGACCCGCAGCTGCGGCAGTGCCGGATCGCCAACGCCGGGCATCTGCCGCCCGTCCGCGTACGTCACGGCCACCCGCCGGAACTCCTCGAACTGCCCACAGGAGCGCCGCTGGGCGTCGGCGGCGTCGCCTTCTCCACGACGACCATCGCCCTCGAACCCGGCGACCAGCTGGTGTTCTACACCGACGGCCTCGTCGAGACCCGGCAACACTCGCTCGACGAACGCCTCGACGCGCTCCTCGAGCTCCTCGACGACCCCGACCGCCCCCTGGAGGAGTGCTGCGACCTCCTCCTGCGCACCTTGCACCGGCCCGACAACTCCGACGACGTGGCGCTGCTCATCGCGCGCGTGCTGCCCCCGAGTTGACGGCTGCCGCGACCGACGCCGCGACGGCAACCCTTTTTCACAGGAACTGATTACTGGTTCCTTATCGTCCGCAACCCACAATCACAGCAAGACATGGCATGGGGAATGCCGGGTGCCGTGACCGATGGGAGCGAGCGGTGACACACGATCCGGATCACGAACACCACGTCGGCGGCGAACCGGCCGACACCGACTTCGAGGTCCTCACAAGGCCGGGCGGGCTGTGGCAGCGGCGGTCCGTCCGGGCCCGGGCGGTGACCGTGGCGGCCACGGTGGCCGTGCTCGCCCTCGGCGGTACGGTCGCCTACGCCGCGACCTCGTCGGGTTCCCGTGACGGGGCCTCGCCCTCGGCCTCCGGGTCGGCGTCGGGCTCACCGGCGCCGGACGGGCCCGGCGGGCGGCACGGTCACGGCATGGGGTTCGGCCTCGGCGGAGGCGGCGTGCACGGCGAGGCGACCGTCAAGGACCCCGACAGCGACGAGTGGGTCGTACGGATCTGGCAGCGCGGCACCATCGAGAAGGTGGACGGCGACCAGGTCACCGTCAAGAGCGAGGACGGCGCCGAGTGGACGTGGACCGTCGGCTCGGACACCGTCGTCCGTCACGACGGGGACAAGAGCTCCGGCGCCGCCGCCCTCAAGAAGGGCGAGGACGTTTTCCTCGCCGGCACGCGGTCCGACGACGACACCAGGACGGCCTCCCGTGTGCTGGCGGGCAATTGGGCGGAGTGGAAGAAGGAGAAGGGCGAGGAGAGGGGCCCGGGCGAGTGGCGGGACAAGTTCCCCGGGCCTCGCCACTGGGACCGGGATGGTTCCGGCCCCTCGGGAAGTCCTTCGAAGAGCGGCGCGACGACCTGATCAGGCCCGTCGGCTCGGCTGGTTGAGGCCGACCACGACGTTTGCGTACAGCTCCTCGGAGGCGACCAGGCGCGCCGACATTCCACTGCGGGTGAAGGCCTCCAGGGCCCTCGGCGCCTGGCGCTCGCTCGTCTCGACCAGTACACAGCCGCCGGGTGCCAGCCACCGGGGCGCCTCGGCGGCGACGCGACGCAGGACGTCCAGCCCGTCCGGACCGCCGTCCAGCGCGACCTGCGGCTCGTGGTCACGCGCCTCCGCGGGCAGGAGGCCGACTTCGCCGGTGGGCACGTACGGCACGTTCGCCGCGAGGATGCCCACGCGGCCGCGCAAGCTGTCGGGCAGCGCCTCGAAGAGGTCGCCCGCGTACACCTGACCGTCGAAAGCGGCCACGTTACGGCGGGCGCAGCGCACCGCCGCCGGGTCGATGTCGGCGGCGTGCAGTTCGACGTTGCCGAGCGCGACGGCCAGTGCCGCGCCCACCGCGCCCGAGCCGCAGCACAGATCCACGACGACGGACGCGTCGGGGGCGTGGGCGAGGGCCTGTTCGACCAGGAACTCGGTACGGCGGCGGGGTACGAAGACGCCGGGTTCGACAGCCACGCACAGGCCGCGGAACTCGGCCCAGCCAAGGACGAGTTCGAGGGGCAGGCCGGTGACGCGACGGTCCACCATGGCGGCCAGCTCGTCCGGAGTGCGGGCGGCGGCCAGGATCAACCGGGCCTCGTCCTCGGCGAAGACGCAGCCGGCGGCACGGAGTGCGGTCACGACGGCGTCACGCGAGAGCGGCGAGCGGGACGAGGAAGAAGAAGGGGAGGACGAGGAAGAGGAGAGAGAGGGCATCGAAGCCGAGAGCCTTTCGGAAGCCGAAGGGTGCTCTCGCGGTCGCCTACTGGCGGTGATCCGCGCCGATCCAAGGTGAGAGCACCCGACCTGACACAGCGGTAATGGGTCTCACCTCCTGGGCTCCGCAGGGCCGGGACTGTCCCGACCGAACGGCAACCCTACCCCAACGATCACGGTCGCTCCCGCACATCGACGAAGGCCAGCCGGGACACGTACGGTTGAATGACAAACGTACTGATCACGCTCGACCCACGGGCCGTCGCCGACGGCGGCAGCCTGGAGGCACCACCCGTATGAACGTCACCAGAGGCTTCGCCGGGCGCCCACGCGTCCCGAACGCCGCCCTGCCGCCCGGCCAGTACGACGCGGGCGACGACTGGCCTGTCCTGTCCGCAGAGGTCACTCCCGAGCTGACGCCCGCCGAGTGGTCCTTCCGCATCGACGGCCTGGTCGAGGAGCCGCGCAGCTGGAGCTGGGAGCAGGCACACGAACTGCCGGCGTCGGCGTACGAGGGCGACATCCACTGCGTGACGAGCTGGTCGAAGTTCGGAGTGCGGTTCGGGGGCGTGTCGCTGGACACGTTCCTCGATGTGGTCCGACCCCATGTGTCCGCCACACATGCCGTCGCCTATTCGCACACCGGGTACACCGCCAACCTGCCGCTCGCCGACCTGACCGGCGGGCGGGCGTGGATCGCGTGGGAGTTCGACGGGGAGCCGCTCGCCCCGGAGCACGGTGGTCCGGCACGGCTGCTGGTGCCGCACCTGTACTTCTGGAAGAGCGCCAAGTGGATCGCGGGGCTGCGGATCCTCGACCACGACGAGCCGGGCTTCTGGGAGCAGAACGGCTACCACGCCCGTGGCAATCCGTGGGAGGAGCAGCGGTACTCCGGTGACTGAGGTGACTGTGACGGAGACGTTCACTCCCCCGACCCGTTTCGCCGTGCCCGGGCGGATCGACGTCAGCAACCGGGCCGCCGCGGTGTGGCAGACCGCCACGATCACCGAGATCCGCCGCGAGAGCCCGCACGCCGCGACCTTCCGCCTCGCGGTGCCCGCCTGGGCGGGCCACCTGCCCGGCCAGCACCTGATGCTGCGGCTGACCGCCGAGGACGGCTATGTGGCCCAGCGCCACTACTCGATCGCGTCGGCGCCGGACGACGCCGGGCACATCGAGCTGACCCTGGACCATGTCGAGGGCGGTGAGGTGTCCGGCTGGTTCCACACGGTTGCCGAGCCCGGTGACACGGTCGAGGTGCGCGGCCCGCTCAGCGGCTTCTTCGCCTGGCCCGGGGACCGGCCCGCGCTGCTGATCGGCGCCGGCTCCGGCGTCGTACCGCTGATGTCGATGCTGCGGCACCACCGGGCGCGGGGCCTGGATGTGCCGCTGCGGCTGCTGGTGTCGGCGCGCAGCCCCGAAGAGCTGATCTACGCGCGGGAGTACGGCGCGGAGACGACGCCCGTGTTCACGCGGAGCGCGCCGGAGGATGTGCCCGTGGGACGCATGGCCGCCGCACATGTGGCGCCGCTCCTGGCCGAGCAGCCTCCCGGTGGGTGGGAAGCCTATGTGTGCGGCTCCAATGGATTCGCCGAACATGCCTCCCGGCTGCTCGTCGCGGCAGGCCAGCCCGTGCACCGCATCCGGATCGAACGCTTCGGCTGACCGGCGGTCCGGCACCGGCCGCGTGTCCGTCCGGGATCGTCAGGAACGATGTCCGGTCTACGGGGTACCTGGACGCCATGCGATACCGGCTGTGTGGCCGGCGCCTGCGGCACAGTCCGCTGCGGCGCCGCTCGGATGTCGTCGAGGCGTGGACGTTACTGGCCGTGGCGGTCCTGCTGCTCGTCGCCGCTCCCCTGGTGGGGGTGTTCACGGCCTGGTGGGCCCATGACGACGCCCGGGCGACCGCCCGGGAGCAGCGTGCCGAGCGCCGTCAGATCCGGGCCGAGGTCGTCGGCAGGACCTCCGACGCGCTCCCCATGGCACAGGGCGGACGGCGGCCGTCCGTGAGAACGACGGTCCGCTGGACGGAGCCGGAGGGCGGTCCGCGTACGGCCACGGCGCGTGTCCCGGCGGGCACACGGAACGGCGACACGGTCGACGTGTGGCTCGACTCCCGGGGCCGGAGTGTGGCCCCGCCCGCGGACAGCACGGCGGTCTGGCAGCACACCATCACCATCGGCGTCTGCGCGACGGGCGGCGCGGTCGCCGTGATCCTCCTCGGCCATGCGGTCGTACGCCATGCCGCGATGCGTCGTCGCCTGGCCGAATGGGATCAGGAGTGGGCCCGGACGGAGCCGGAGTGGACGGGCCGCCGGGCGTGACCCGAGCTGGTGTCCCGATGGCCTGCCTCTCGGGCGCGCCTCGTGCGGACGGCTTGGGCGCGCTTCGCGCGGACCACGCTAGTCACCCTGCTGCATCCGGCGTGCGATCCGGTCGTGCGCCCGCAGGGCATCCGCCAGCCCGGGCAAGCGGGGCTCACCGCGGTCGACGAGGATCCGGCCGGCGACGACCGTGGTCCACGCCCGGGCCGGCCCGCAGCGCAGCCAGGCCTCCACCGGGTCACTGAGCGCGCCGGCGAGCGATACCGCGTGGAGATCCCACACGACCAGGTCCGCGCAGGCCCCGGGCCGCAGATGGCCCAGTTCGTCGTCCCGGCCCAGACAGCGCGCCGAGCCGCGAGTGGCGATGTCGAGGACGTCGCGGGCGGTCATCGCGCCGGGTCCACCGCGATAGCGGCCCAGCAGCAGCGCCGCCCGGGTCTCCATCCAGAGCGAGGCGTGGTCCGTGGAGGCGGAGCCGTCGCAGCCGATGCCGACGGGCAGGCCCAGCTCGCGCATCTCCTTCACGCGCGCGGTGCCGCCGCCGATGAGCATGTTGGAGCTGGGGCAGTGCGCCACACCGACGCCCGCGGCCGCGAGGCGGCGCAACTCGGCGTCGTTCGGGTAGATGCAGTGCGCGACCCAGCTGCGGTCGCTCATCCACCCGGTCTCCTCGAAGTACTCGACGGGACGGCAGCCGTACGTCTGAAGGCAGTACGTGTCCTCGTCGTGGTCCTCGGCGACGTGCGTGTGCAGTCGTACGTCGTGGCGCTCGGCGAGTTCGGCGGTCGCGGTCATCAGTGACTTGGTCACCGAGAACGGCGAGCAGGGCGCGAGCGCGACCCGCACCAGTGCGCCCGGTTCGGGGTCGTGGTACGTCCTGATGAGGCGCTCGCTGTCGGCCAGCACCTCGTCCTCGGTCTGAGTGACGCTCCCCGGCGGCAGCCCTCCGTCCTCGACGGAGCGGGTCATCGAGCCGCGGGTGGCGTGGAAGCGGAAGCCGATGTCGCGGGCGGCGCGGATCTCGGCGTCGACGAGGCGCGGGCGGGGATGGACGTAGAGGTGGTCGGACGACGTGGTGCAGCCGCCCATCAGCAGTTCGGCCATGCCGACGTAGGCCGACACGTACGCGGCCTCCTCGTCGAGACCCGCCCAGAGCGGGTAGAGGGTGGTCAGCCAGTCGAACAGCGAGCCGTTCACGGCGGGCGCGTAGGAGCGCGTGAGGTTCTGGTAGATGTGATGGTGCGTGTTGACCAGACCCGGGGTGACGAGCCGTCCGGCCGCCGAGACGGTCGTGCGGGCCTCGGGTTCGCTCCCGGCGGTACCGAGGCCGGTGACCCGACCACCGGTGACGGCCAGCCAGCCGCCCGGGATCTCCCGCTCTCCGTCGACGACCAGTAGTTCTGCGTCCCTGACCAGCAGGTCCGCAGCCTGCACCGGGGGATCGACGGCAGACGTCATGGCGCCATCGTAGGCGTTCGGCACGGGGAAGACCTGGCGAGTCCTCCGATCACCCACGTACGGTGTGATCATCCGCACTCACTCTTGGCAAAGGCGGTCCTTCATGGCCCTGTTCGACCTTCCGCTCGACGAACTGCGCGAGTACCGCAGCAAGTCGGTCGCACCCGAGGACTTCGACGCGTTCTGGTCCAAGACCCTCGATGAAGCTCGCGAGCACCCGCTGAACGCCCGCTTCGAGCCGGTCGACACAGGGCTTTCCACGGTGCAGGTGTACGACGTGACGTTCGCCGGGTTCGGCGGTCACCCGGTGAAGGGCTGGCTGCGGCTGCCCGCCGGGGCCACCGAACCGCTACCGCTGGTCGTGGAGTTCATCGGCTACGGCGGCGGGCGCGGCCTGCCGCACGAGAACCTGCTGTGGGCGTCCACGGGCCGGGCGCACTTCATGATGGACACGCGCGGTCAGGGCAGCGCGTGGGGCGCCGGTGGCGGGACGCCGGACCCGGTGGGGGCCGCGCCGGCCTACCCCGGTTTCATGACGCGTGGCATCGACGCGCCCGAGAACTACTACTACCGCCGGGTGTTCACGGACGCGGTGCGTGCCGTCGAGGCCGCCCGTTCCCATCCGCTGGCCGATGCCTCGCGCACGGTCGCACTCGGCGCGAGCCAGGGCGGCGGCATCACGATCGCGGTCGGCGGTCTGGTGCCGGACCTGACGGCGATCGCGCCGGATGTGCCGTTCCTGTGCGACTACCCGCGCGCCGCGACCACCACGGACCGCCACCCGTACCGCGAGATCGGCCTCTACCTCAAAACGCACCGGGGCCGCACCGACGACGTCCTGCGCACCCTGTCCTACTTCGACGGCGTCCACTTCGCGGCCCGCGGCCAGTCGCCCGCCCTGTTCTCGGCGGCCCTGGAGGACCAGACCTGCCCGCCCTCCACCGTGTTCGCGGCTTACAACGCCTGGGCCCACGGCGAGAAGGCCATCGAGGTGTACGACTTCAACGACCATGAGGGCGGCGGCCCGTTCCACGAGGCGGCCAAGCTGGACTGGCTGCGCGCGCACGCCTGAGAGGCCACGCATGCGGACGCGTGAGGCGGCGGAGCGGTTCGTCCGGGTCTGGCAGCGGGCGTGGGCCGAGCACGACGTGGACGCGCTGCTGGAGTTGTATGCCGAGGACTGCGTCCACCGCTCGATGCCGTTTCGCGCGCCGCACCGGGGGCGCGCGGAACTGGCCGCCTATCTGCGCTGGTCGTTCGCCGGCGAGCGGGTGACCGACGTGCGCTTCTCCGCGCCGGTCGTCGGCGAGGACGGAGTGGCCGTGGCCGAGTTCCGGGTCCTCGCCGAGGAGGACGGCGCGCCGTCCACGCTCGCCGGCTGCGTCTTCGTGCGGTTCGACGCGGCCGGGCCGGCCGTCGAGACCCGCGATTACTGGCACACGGTCGAGGGGCACCGGGAGCCGGAAGGCGCGCTGTTCTTCGAGTGAGGTGAGGTCGGCGTGTTCGCTGCCTTCCGCGAAGTCCGACCAGTCGGTACGTTCAGGGAGCCCGGGCCGCACTGCCGCGGCCCGGGTTTCCGGCGGACGACCAGGGGTGGGCCATGGCGGAGCACGAGGTACAGGTGCACGGGCACTGCGATCCGCGGTTCGTGGCGGTGCGGACGGCGTTCGAGGCCAATTTCCGGGAGCGCGAGGAGCTGGGCGCCGCGGTCGCCGTCACCGTGGGCGGCGTGACCGTCGTGGACCTGTGGGGCGGGTGGGCCGACGCCGCGCACAGCCGCTCCTGGGAGCGCGACACGCTGGTCAACGTGTGGTCCACGTCCAAGGGGCCGACGGCGTTGTGCGCGCACATCCTCGCCGACCGGGGACTGATCGACCTCGACGCGCCGGTGGCCACGTACTGGCCGGAGTTCGCCGCCGCGGGCAAGGAGCAGATCCTCGTACGGCATCTGCTGTCGCACCGGGCCGGTCTGTCCGGGCTGCGGGAGCCGCACTCGCTTGAGCAGCTGTGCGACTGGGAGCTGACGACACAGCGGCTCGCGGCGATGGAGCCGTGGTGGGCGCCGGGGACGCAATCCGGGTATCACGCGCTCACGTACGGCTTCCTGGTCGGGGAGGTCGTGCGGCGCGCGTCGGGACTGCTGCCCGGGGCCTTTCTGGAGCGGGAGGTGACCGGGCCGCTCGGGATCGACTTCGCGATCGGGTTGCCCGAGAAGGACTTCGGGCGGGTGGCCGAGCTGGCGCAGCCGCCGGTGGCCACAACCAGTGAACAGGCCGCGGTCTTCAGCCAGTTGGCGCCCGCCGCCCTCGCCGCGCTGACCAACCCCGCCGTCGGGGCGCCCCACGCCAACTCGCCTCAGTGGCGGGCCGCCGAGATCCCCGCGGCCAACGGCCACGGCACCGCACGGGCGGTCGCCGCGCTGTACGGCATCTTCGCGGGCCGCGGGGCGTACGACGGCCATCGCGTGCTGTCCCCCGAGGAGGCCGAGCGGGTGCGCGAGGGGCAGGGCAGCTGCCGCGACCTGGTGCTCGGGGCCGGGTTCGAGAGCGAGACGGAGGTCGGACTCGGGCTGTGGCTCAGCGGGCCGAACGGCTCGTACGGGCCCAACCCGCGGGCTTTCGGACATGACGGCTTCGGCGGCTCATGCGGTCTGGCGGACCCGGAGGCCGGGGTGTCGCTGGGCTATGTGATGAACCGGATGGGGCCTCATATCGCCAATGACCCGCGGAAGATGGCGCTGCTCGACGCCCTCTACAGCACCCTGTGACGACCGGTCGACGCGCGCCGTTTCGGCCGAAGTGACAGACCACCCTTCCCTGGTGGTTTAGACCAATGCTTAGATCTGGTGGCGCAACGAGCCCGCACGGCTACGACACGTCACCAACAGGAGGCGCGGCATGGCCCGCACCACCCCGCACGACCACCCGCTCACCGAAGCGCAGCCGCTGTACTGGAGGATCGCCACCCAGCTGGTCGGCGAGCTGCGCGACGGAACCATCCCACCCGGCGAACGGCTGCCGGGGGAACGGCAGTTGGCTGAGCACTTCGAGGTCAGCCGGGAGACCGTACGGCAGGCGCTGGAGGTGCTGCGCCGCAGCGGCCTGGTCGCCACCGACCGGCGGGGCAGCCATGCCACGCTGCCCGGTCCGCCGGTCGAGACCCCGGCGTCGCTCACCTTCCCGGTCGGCGCACGGACCACGAGCCCGGAAGCCGTGGACCGGGCCACGGTCACCTGGGAGACTCCCCCGCCGGAACACGCCGAGGCCCTGGGGCTCGCCCCGCACCGGCCGACCCTCGTACACCGCTACGAGTCCGCGAGCCCCGACGGATGCGGCCGGCGTACGGCCGTGACGTCCTTCTCCGCGGTCGCGCTCGCCGAGGTGGCCGAGCTCGCCCGCTATCGCGACCGCGCCGACGGCACCGGATCGGCCCAACTGCGCCGCGCCTACGACTGGATGCGCAAGGCGGGCCTCACCCTGCACCACCGGGACGCCATCACCCGGCTCCCGGGCGCGCCTTCGGTGCGGGTCACCCGGCGCGTGCACGACCAGTACGCCCGCCCCCTGGAGATCACGGACCTCGTCGTGGATGCCCAACAGGACGCCCTGGTCTACGAGTTCACGCTGCCGGCGCCGGGCTGAGCGGGCTCCGGGCCACGACCATCCGCACGCGCGGGCTCCCGTCCCGGCGCCGCCCGAACTCGGGCAGCGCCTGCAGCTCCACCTGGAAGCCGGCGCGTGCGAGCTCGCTCCGCACCTCCCCCAGCCGGAAGGCCCGGTAGTACATGACGAAGGGCGGGCGCCACAGGGCGTTGCGCACCCGCATCGCCGCGTCGAAGCCCAGCAGCATCCAGTAGGCGGGGGACGTGGGACGTGGCGGTGCCACGAGAGGGAAGGCGAAGATCCCGCCGGGCCGCAGGACGGAGTGGACCTGGGCGAACAGCCCCGGCAGCTCATCGGGCAGGAAATGGCCGAACGCCCCGAGGCTCACCACGAGGTCGAAGGCGGAGGTGAACGGCAGGGCACGGGCGTCCGCACGCACCCAGGCGACGCGCGTGTCCCCTGTCTCCACCTGCCGCCGGGCGACGTCGAGCATGCCGGCGCTGAAGTCGACGCCGGTGACGCTGCGTCGGCACACCTCGGCCAGCACCTCGGCACCGGCGCCCGTCCCGCAGCACAGGTCGAGGCCGTCGTCGTACGGGCCGGTGCGCGCCAGGGCCGACGTGACGGCGTCGAGCACCGAGTCCGGCGTACGGAACGGAGTGTGGTCGAACTTCGGGGCGAGCAGGTCGTATCCGCGCTCGACGGACGACAGCGCCTGGACGGCGAGTTCGCGCAGGGAGGGGCCTTCGGGACTGAACATCCGTCACCCCGCAGTGACGCGCTGCTCGATGACGGCGAGAACGCGCTCGCACCAGCGCAGGTTCTCCTCCTCGAAGGAGATTCCGCCCAGCAGCGTCAGGTACGGCCCGATGCGGTCGGTCTCGCGCAGGTACTCCTCCTCGGTCCGCCCGTCGAGGAGGCGGCTGCGGACGCGTTCGTAGCGGTCGAGTTTGCTGCGCGCCCACGTCATGCGCTCTTCGATCAGCGCACGGGTGGTCTCGGGGTCCTCCATGGCCTGGAGCTTGATCAGAAGTTCGTCACGGATGGCGGTGGGCCGTCGCGGCGGCTCGGCGGCGAAGGCGCGCAGGTCCTCCCGGCCGACCGCGGTGAGCGTGAACATCCGCTTGTTCGGCCGCCGTTCCTGCTGCACGAACCGGGCCTCGACAAGGCCGTCCTGCTCCAGGCGTTCCAGCTCCCGGTAGAGCTGCTGCGGGGTCGCCGGCCAGAAGTTGGCGAACGACACGTCGAAGACCTTGGACAGCTCGTAGCCCGAGGCCTCGCCCTCGAGGAGGGCGGCGAGGACGGCGTACTTGAGGGACATATGGACACGTTAACAGCAGGTGATTATTATCATCGGCACCTACTCAACTAATTGACTATGAGGGGACCCGATGCGCGCGTTCCGTGAGGCGGTCGAGGCCGGCGACTTCGATGCCGTGGAGGCCCTGCTGGCGGAGGACGTCGTCTTCACCAGTCCGGTCGTGTTCAAGCCGTACCCCGGCAAGGCGATCACCGCGGCGATCCTGCGCGGTGTGGTGCGGGTCTTCGAGGACTTCCGCTACGTGCGGGAGATCAACGACCCGGGCGGCCGTGATCACGCGCTGGTCTTCACCGCGCGGGTGGGCGACCGGGAGATCACCGGCTGCGACTTCCTCCGGGTGAACGAGGACGGCCTGATCGACGAGTTCATGGTCATGGTCCGTCCCCAGTCGGGCGCGCAGGCTCTGGCCGAGGCGATGGGGGCGCAGTTCGAGCAGATCGCGAAGGAGGCGGAGGCGCGATCGGCGTAACAGCCGCGCCCGGCCGCGCACAGTCCAGCCCCGCCTGCCGTGAGCACAACGCAGGCCGCCAACGCGGCTCGGGTCCGGTGGTGTGGGACACGGCGACGGAGGTGACGACGGCGACCGCGCAGGCGCCGAGCCCGGGCCGAAGAGGAACTGCGTGTCCAGGATCGTGATGAACCCGGCGCGGGGGCGGGAGCGGTCGTTGGGGGCTCCAGTGCCGTACGCGTGCTTTCGCCCCACCGGCGAACAGCCCCTAGGCGAATCGACACTCCGCGAGCCGCTTCTCGAGGAACCTCCGTTCCGCGTCGTTCTCGACCAGTTCCAGCGCGCGCCGGTATGCCTCGGCCGCCTCGTCCATGCGGCCGCCGCGGCGCAGCAGATCGGCACAGGTCGCCGGGAGAAGGTGGTAGCCGGCCAGATCGCCCTCGTCCTCCAGCTCCGCGATCAGGGCGAGACCCGCATCCGTGCCTTCGGCCACGCCGACGGCCACCGCGCGGTTGAGGCGGACCACGGCGGAGGGCACGAAGCGGGCCAACTCGCCGTACAGGGCAGCGATGTCGGCCCAGTCGGTGTCGTCGGCGGTGGGCGCGGTCATGTGGCAGGCGGCGATGGCGGCCTGGATCTGGTAGGGCCCGGGGCGGCCTCGCCGCAGCGCGGTCTCCAGTAGGGCGGTGCCCTCGTCGGCCTCGGCCCGGTCCCAGGCCGTGCGGTCCTGGTTCTCCAGGGTCACCAGGTCGCCCGCGGCGTCCACGCGCGTGTGGCGGCGGGCGTCGTGGAGCAGCAGGAGTGCGAGCAGGCCGAGCACCTCGGGCTCGTCGGGCATGAGGCGGGCCAGGACGCGGGCCAGGCGGATCGCCTCCGCGCAGAGGTTCGTACGGACCAGATCGACGCCGGCGGTGGCCGCGTATCCCTCGTTGAACAGGAGGTAGACCACGCCGAGCACCCCCGTCGTGCGCTCGGGCAGGAGGTGCGCGGGCGGTACCCGGTACGGGATTCCGGCGTTGCGGATCTTCCGCTTGGCGCGCACCAGGCGCTGCGCCATGGTCGCCTCGGGGACCAGGAAGGCGCGGGCGATCTCCGGTGTGGTCAGGCCCGCGAGGGTACGCAGGGTCAGCGCGACTCTGGCCTCGATGGGCAGCGCCGGATGACAGCAGGTGAAGATCAGCCGCAGCCGGTCGTCCTGCAAGTCCTGCACGCCGCTGTCGTCCCCGCTCGCGTCCTCGGGTTCGTACGACGGTTCGTCGCGGGCCAGCACCGCCACCTCCCGGAGTTTCGCCGCGCCCACCGCCTCCCGGCGCAGTACGTCCAGGGCGCGGTTGCGGGCGGTCGTGGTCAGCCAGGCGCCGGGGCGGCGCGGCACTCCGTCGCGCCGCCACCGGTCGAGAGCCTGGGCGAAGGCGTCCTGGGCGCACTCCTCGGCGAGGTCCCAGTCGCCGGTCACCCGGATCAGGGTGGCGACGACCTGGCCCCATTCCTCACGGAAGGCGACGGCGACGGCTTCCTCGACATCCGGCTCGACATCCGGCACTTCGCTCACTCCCAGACCGGCCGCACCTCCACCGAACCGCCGCCCAGCGCTGCGGGGTGCCGGGAGGCGAGGGCGATGGCCTCGTCGAGATCGGCGACCTCGACGATGTCGATGCCGGCGACGTACTCCGTGGACTCCACGAAGGGCCCGTCGCTGAGCAGGACCTCGTGGCCCTGGACGCGCACGGTGGTGGCGTCGGTGTGCGGGCGCAGCCGGGCCCCGCCCTTCACGATGTCACGGCTGCGGACCTCGTCGATGTACGCGGTGAAGCGGGGGTCCTCGGCGATCTCCTCGGGGCTGAGTTCCTCGCCGCCGACCAAGGTGCAGAGGAACAGGACGTACTTCATGACCGCTCCTCCTTCATGACCGCTCCTCGGTGTCGAGAGAGCCGAGAGAGACGTGTTCGTGTGCGATCAGCCAGCGCAGACCGGCGTTGCGGTAGCCGGTGGTGACGCGCCTCAGGTCGTCGAGCGGGGCGCCGTCGGTGCGGGTGGCGCGCAGGCGGACGAGGGCGTGCCCGAAGGCGATGCTCTCGTCGACGTGGACCCGGAAGTCCAGCACCTCGCGGGTGACAGGGCCGGTGACGTCGGCGAACAGCTCCTCCAGTGACTTGCGCAGGGCGTCGATCCCCTGGTGTTCGCGGCCGTCGACGAACGCCGCCACGTCCGGGGCGTAGCAGGCCGCCGTGCGGTCGGCGTCCCGTGCTCGCGCCGCCTCGGTCAGTTCGACGTCGAGCGCACGGATCTGCCCCTCGGCGTCCTCGTCCTCCCAGAACGGCCGCACCTCCATGGCCCCGATGGCGGCCACGGGATGCCGCGCGGCCGCCTCGATCGCCTCCTCCATGCTGTCGCACTCGAGGATGTCGAACCCGGCGACGTACTCCTTCGTCTCCGCGAACGGGCCGTCGCTGCGCAGCACCTCGCCGCCGCGCACCCGCACGGTGACGGCCTCGGCGGGGAGCGCGAGGCGGTGGCCGTGCAGGCGTACGTTGCGGTCCCCGAGGTCTTCCACCCAGGGCTCGACGGGGGTCATGCCCGAGGCGTCGGCGGTGTCGTCGCCGCAGACGAGCAGCATGTACTTCATGGATCCTCCCGGTCCTCATGAGCTTCCTACACCCCACCGACGAACGGGACCGGCGCGAATCGACACCCGGGTGTCCCGTGTCCGGAATTCCTGCCGCCGCGCACGGCCCGTTCGCGGTTGGATGTCCTCATGACCACCGACGAGCACGCGCGGATGATGTCGGCGAACCAGGCCAACTGGGACGCCCGCACCCCCGTCCACCTCGCCAGCCGGTTCTACGGCCTCGACCAGGATCTCGATCCCGACCGCTGGTTCGCCTCCTTCGAGTGGGACGACCTCGGTGAGCTGGCCGGCCGCGATGTGCTCCATCTGCAGTGCCACCTCGGCACCGAGACGATCGCCTTCGCGCAACGCGGGGCGCGGGCCGTCGGCCTGGACTTCTCCGAGGCGTCCGTGGCCGCCGCGAACGGCATCGCCGAGAAGGCGGGGCTCGACGTCACGTACGTACAGGCGAATGTGTACGACGCCGTGGAGGCCCTGGGGCGGCGGCAGTTCGACGTGGTGTACACGGGCAAGGGCGCCCTGTGCTATCTGCCCGACCTCGACCGCTGGGCGGAGGTGCTGGCCCAACTCCTGCGTCCGGGTGGGCGGTTGTACATCGTCGAGTTCCATCCACTGCTCAACTCCCTCGGCCCGAAGCCCGGTCCGGACGAAGGACCCGAGCTGCTGCTGCGCCACGACTACCTGGGCGGCGACGACGCCGTGCACCGGGACGCGACCCGCACCTACACGGACGGTCCGGCCGTGGAGGGCGCGACCGACAGTTATGAGTGGATGCACGGAATAGGAGAGGTCGTCGGCGCGTTGACCGGAGCGGGACTGACCGTCCGGCGGCTGCGCGAGAGCGAGGAGCTGCCCTGGCAGCGCTGGCCGCAGATGGCGCGCACGCCCTCCGGCTGGTGGCGGCTGCCCGAGCCGCGCATTCCTCTGCTGTACGGTTTGCTCGCCACACGCTGAACCACCGTGGTACCGTCCCGTTAGTACCTGTGTACGCCCCGTCGTGGGCGCCGGTGCTGGTTCTCCTTCAGTTCGCCGGTCGTCGTACCGGCTTCACGTCACCACCTCGTGACCACTGGTTCCGTCGTATCCGAGGTGCTGTTTCCCGCCGCCCGAAGGCGCTCTGTCCGCCTTCCCGATGTCCGCGGCTCACCCCTTCCTTCCGCATGTCTCATGCCTTCCGTTCGTGAAAGGACCGACCACCATGACCACCACACTTGAACACCCCCCAGTCCAGCAGCAGCCCCCGGTCCGTGCCGTCACCGGTTTCCTCGACATCGACGCGAACGGGAAGGGTCACCTGCGCGCCGAGAACCTGCTGCCCTCTCCCTCCGACCTTCAGGTCTCCCCCGCGGTGATCCGCCGGTACGGCCTGCGCAAGGGCGACCTCGTCGACGGCGTGCGCGGCACCCAGCGTGCCCTCACCGAAGTCGCCCGCGTCAACGGCCGCACCCCGGGCAACAACCGCCGCGGTTTCGGCGAGCTGACGCCCCTTCACCCGCGTGAGCGGATCCGTCTCGAACACCCGGCGTCCGGCCTGACCGGGCGTGTCGCCGATCTGATCGCGCCCGTGGGCAAGGGCCAGCGAGGGCTGATCGTGGCCCCGCCCAAGACCGGCAAGACCGTACTGCTCCAGCAGATCGCGGCGGCCGTCGCCGGCAACCACCCGGAGTGCCGGCTGATGGTGGTGCTCATCGACGAGCGCCCCGAGGAGGTCACCGACATGCAGCGTTCGGTACGGGGCGAGGTGTACGCCTCGACCTTCGACCGGGCACCCAAGCAGCACATCGCGCTCGCCGAGCTCGTCATCGAGCGGGCCAAGCGGCTCGTCGAGGCCGGCGAAGACGTCGTCATCCTGTTCGACTCCCTGACCCGGCTGTGCCGGGCGCACAACAACGCGGCCGCGTCCGGTGGCCGCACCCTCAGCGGCGGCGTCGACGCGGCCGCGCTGCACGGGCCGAAGCGGTTCTTCGGCGCCGCGCGCCTGGCCGAGGAGGGCGGTTCGCTGACCATCCTCGCCACGGCCCTCGTGGAGACGGGTTCCCGGGCCGACGACTTCTTCTTCGAGGAGCTCAAGAGCACCGGCAACATGGAGTTGCGCCTGAGCCGGGACCTCGCCTCCCGCCGTATCTTCCCCGCCGTCGACATCAACCCGTCCGGCACCCGACGCGAGGAACTCCTCCTGCCCCCGGCCGAGTTGACCACCGTGCGCGGCCTGCGCCGGGCGCTGCAGACCCGGGACGGCCAGGCCAACCTGGAAACCCTCCTGGAGCGCATGCGCGAGACGCCCGACAACGCCACGTTCCTGCGGCGGATCCAGCCGACGCTGCCGGGCGAGTGACGCGCCGCGGAAGCATCGCCCGTCCGGGTGCCGGCGCGCCCCTCCCGGCCCGGGCAGCTCGGTGTACGACGGCCGGCTTCCTACGTTGACGGTCATGACGATCGGATTTCCCACCCGGGCGCTCGTGTCCACCTGCGCACTGTGCGCGGCCGGTCTGCTGGCGCTCTCGCCCGCCACCGCGGTCGCCCGCACCGGGCACGACCCCGACCCGCCCGGCGGGCCGAGGGCGGCGAAGCCGCGGCCCGCGCTGCTGTACCGGTCCGGCATCCACGTGCGGCCGGATTCCGCGGTGCCCCGCCCTCCGCGCGTCTCCGCGCTGTCGTGGCTGGTGGCCGACGCCGACTCCGGCGAGGTGCTCGCCGCGCACAACGCGCACCGGAAGCTGCCGCCCGCCAGCACCCTGAAAGCGCTGTTCGCCCTCACCGTGCTGCCGACCCTGCCCGCCGGCGTCCCGCACAGGGTGAACGAGGAGGAGCTGGCGGGGATCGGGCCCGGCAGCAGTCTGGTGGGGCTCGCCGAGGGACGTACGTACCGCGTCGCCGATCTGTGGCGCGGGGTGTTCCTCAGCTCCGGCAACGACGCCGTGCGGGTACTGGCCGGGCTGAACGGCGGCTGGCGCGCGACGGCCGCCCAGATGCAGGCCAAGGCGATCGCGCTGGGCGCCCTCGACACGCGCGTGCTGTCGCCGGACGGCTACGACACTCCCGGCCAGGTGTCGTCGGCGTACGACTTGGCGGTGTTCGGCCGGGCCGGGCTGCGCAACGCGGAGTTCGCGCGGTACTGCGGCACGGCCGAGGCGCGGTTCCCGGGCGGGGGCGGCTGGTCGTACGAGATCCGCAACACCAATCGGCTGTTGACCGGCGCGGACGGGGTGGAACCGTATCCGGGGCTGATCGGCGTCAAGAACGGCTACACCAGCAAGGCGGGCAACACGCTCATCGCCGCCGCCCGCCGGGGGGATCGCACCCTCGTCGTGACGGTGATGAACCCCCGGGCGGGCGGGTTCGCCGTCTACGAGGAGGCCGGCGAGCTCCTCGACTGGGGGTTCGACGCGGCCGGGCGGGTCGAGCCGGTGGGGTCGCTGGACGGCTTGCGGGTCAAGCCGAGGCCCGGGCCGGCGACGGCGCCCGTGGTGGCGGAGGTGGCACCGGAGGGCGGCCCTGCCGGGGCGGGCTGGGCGGAGGCGTGGGCGATCGCGGGCGCCGCCGGGATGGGGGCCGGTGCCACGTCACTGGTGCTTCGCGGCAAGGTCGTCGAGCGCTCGGCGCCGGAGTGACCGACCGGCAGCCACAGCAGCAGGCCGAGCGTGATCCAGGTGTAGGTGTTGCTGCCGAGGAAGCCGTCGACGCCGGAAGCGTCGTCGAACCACAGCCACACCACGCTGGTGCACAGCATCGCGTACAGGGCGGCCGCGATGCGCAGGTGCCCGGCGCGGATGAGGACGGCGAAGGAGGGCAGCAGCCACACCAGGTGGTGGACCCAGGTGATCGGGCTGACCAGGCAGGCGGTCAGCCCGGTGAGGGCGAACGCCGCCGTCCAGTCCCCCGCCGCGACCGCACGGCGGGTACGCGCCACCCACACGCCGAGGACCAGCACGACCACCACCGCCCAGACCGCACGCTCGGACACGCCGAGGCGGGCCAGGATGCCCTGCAGTGACTGGTTGGAGACATAGTCGAGGCGGCCCACCCGGGTGGTGTCCCACATCGCGTGGGTCCAGTAGAAGCGCGAGGCGTCGGGTGCCACCCAAGCCGCGAGCGCCGTCGCCGCTACGGCAACGGCGCTCGCCACGGCGGCGGTTCGCCAGCGCCGGGCGACCAGCAGCAGGCCGATGAACGCGGCGGGCGTCAGCTTGATCGCGGCCGCGAGCCCGATCCCCAGACCGGCCCAGCGACCCCGCCCCGTAGCCAGCAGCCGGCAGTCGAGAAGCACGAGCGCCAGCAGCAGGATGTTCACCTGACCGAAGCTGAAGGTGTCCCGGAGGGGTTCGAACAGGGCCAGCGCGCAGGCGGCCAGCGCACAGCCGTACCAGCCGTAACGCCGCCAGGAACGTCCGGCCAGGACACGCAAGGCGAAGGCCAGTGCCGCCAGGTTGAGCAGCAGTGCCACGGCGATCGCCGCGTGCAGATCGAGCAGCGCCATGGGCAGCATGACGACGGCGGCGAACGGCGGGTAGGTGAAGCCGTACGCCGTGCCGGGCACCCGGTAGTCGTAGATACGGCCGCCGTGGTGGATCCAGCTGTCGACGGTGCCGTAGTAGACGCGCAGGTCGAACCAGTCGCGCAGCAGCGGCACGGTCGCGGTGAAGACGGTCACGGCGGCGGCGAGCAGGAGCACCAGTACGATCCGGCCGCGGTCGGTGCGCGGAAGCCTCATGCGGTGCGCTCCAGGGCCGGGGCCTGCGCCGCCAGATGTGCCTGCCACAGGACGACCACGGCGAGCGCGCCCCCCGAGACCGCCAGCACCAACTGGCCCACGTCCGCGGCACCGCCGCTGGGCAGGACGGCGAGCGCGAGCACTCCCGTCAGGGCCGCCACCCGGTGCCGTACCGAAGTGCTGGGCGCCGCGGCGGCGATGAGGAACAGGCCCCACAACGCGTACCAGGGGCGGATCGCCGGTCCGAAGGCGGCCACGGCCGCCAGGCTCAGGCCCAGCGCGTACACGGGGCGCGGACGCCAGCGCCACCATATGAGGACCACGAGGACCGCCGTGAGCACCAGCCCGAAGACGTGCCACACCGGAACGGCCAGCGGCGCCAGATCACTGCCGACCTCTTCCAGCAGCGAGGCCGTCGCACGGCCGAGCAGGCTGGTCAGAGCCCAGTTCTGGGGGGAGACCGGGGTGTCCAGGGCGCCGATCCAGCCGTATCCCGTGCCCGCGACGGCCGTTGCGGCGACCGTGGTGGCGGCGGACGCGGCCGCCGTGGTGAAGACGGCCTTCGCCGGGTGGTGACCGGCCCGCATCTGGAGCAGCACGACCGCGGCCAGGCCGAGCGCGGCGGGAGCCTTGACCAGAGCGGCGAGCGTGACGAGTACGGCGCCGACCACCGGCCACCGGCCGAGAGCGGCGACCAGACCGGCGCCGAGCAGGCCGAGCATGATGGCGTCGTTGTGGGCGCCCGCGACCAGGTGCAGCAGCACGAGCGGGTTCAGGGCGCCCAGCCACAGGGCGGCGGCCGGGTCGGCCCCGCTGTGCCGGGCGAGGCGCGGCAGCGCGGCCGCCATCAGCGCGACGCCGAGCAGCGCTATGAGCCTCATGCCGAGGAGACCGGCGGGCAGTTCGCCGCGCGTCAGACCGGACAGTGCGGAGGCCACGCCCAGGAACACCGGGCCGTAGGGGGCCGCCGTGTGCCGCCACAGCGGGGCGACCTCGTCCGCGAGCGGCCCACCGAGGTGGGCGGGCCCGTACGCGTACACGTCGATGTGTGCGTCCACCATGGCGCCCTGCGCCAGGTAGCTGTACACGTCCCGGCTGAACAGCGGCGGGGCGATCAGCAGCGGGGTGGCCCAGACGGCCAGGACCAGCAGCAGGGCGCGCGGGGTCGGCGGGTCGGCGCTGCGTACGAGCCGGCCGAGCAGCAGCCAGGCCGCTATCAGCAGGACGACGCCGAAGTAGACGCCGACCAGGCCGAGGGCCGCGTGCGCGGAGCTCGGGGCCAGGAGTTCCCGGACCGGCAGCGCGCCGGCTGTCTCACCGCCCAGGGCGAGGAAGGCGGTACCGGCCAGACCGAGTATCTGGCAGCGGCGGAGATCGACGGGGAAAGCCATGGCCAACACTCGGTCAGCGTGTCAACGCCGGGTGGCTTTCAGTTGACGCGGGGCCCTCCGGGGGGAAGCCGGAGTGTGGCTGGCCGGTGATCTCATGCGAGGGGGTTGCAGGCTGCTGCCCATGTGCCGGGTGTCGGTGGTTTGCAGGGTGCGGGCCGGTGGGGGCTTGTCGCGCAGTTCCCCGCGCCCCTGGGCGGCGTGACCACACCCCGCGCCAAGAAGTTCCGTCAGAACACCGAGAGGCCCGTCAGCGTCGTGAAGCGGTCCAGTGCTGCCACTCCTGCCACCGAATTGCCCCGCTCGTCCAGGCCCGGGCTCCATACGCACAGCGTGCAGCGGCCCGGTACCACCGCGATGATGCCGCCGCCCACTCCACTCTTGCCGGGGAGGCCCACCCGGTACGCGAAGTCGCCTGCCGCGTCGTAGGTGCCGCAGGTCAGCATGACCGCGTTGACCTGTTTGGCCTGGCTGCGAGTGAGGAGGCGGGTGCCATCGGCGCGGACGCCGTGGCGGGCCAGGAAGGTGGTGGCGAGGGCCAGGTCGGCGCAGGACGCCTTGATGGAGCATTGCCGGAAGTACTGATCGAGGAGGACCGGCACGGGGTTGTCGATGTTGCCGTACGACGCCATGAAGTGGGAGAGGGCGGCGTTGCGGTCGCCGTGTGTGGACTCGGAGGCGGCAACGTCCTTGTCGAAGTCCAGGCTCGGGTTGCCGCTCTCGGCGCGGAGGAAGGCGAGGAGTTCGCCCGCCGCGTCTCCGGTACGGGTCTGGAGGCGGTCGGTGACCACGAGCGCGCCCGCGTTGATGAACGGGTTGCGTGGGATGCCGTTCTCGTACTCCAGCTGGACCAGGGAGTTGAAGGGGTTGCCGGAGGGCTCGCGGCCCACGTGCTCCCAGAGTTCGTCGCCCTCGCGGGCCAGGTCGAGCGCGAGGGTGAAGACCTTGGTGATGGACTGCGTGGAGAACGGCTCGCGCCAGTCCCCCACGCCGTACACCGTGCCGTCGAGTTCCGCGACGGCCATGCCGAAGGCCCGTGGGTCGCAGGCCGCAAGCGCGGGGATGTAGTCGGCGGGCCGGCCGCGGCCGGGGGTCCGCCCGATCTCCTCCGCGATGCGCTCCAGGATCGGCTGAAAGGTCAGTGACGACGTCGACGCTGCCATGATCACCATTGTGCCTCTCTGCCGGTCCCGGTGCGCATCCGCGGGTTCGGGCCTGATCAGGCCAGGGCCTGCCCGGTGCCCGCGACGACCTCCGGCCGCAGCAGGTCGGCGAGGGCCTCGGCGGGCAACAGGCCCTTCTCCAGGACGAGTTCGGCCACTCCCCGGCCGGAGACCAGTGCCTCCTTGGCGATGTCGGTGGCGGCCGTGTAGCCGATGTGCGGGTTGAGGGCCGTGACCAGGCCGATGGAGTTCTCCACGGTCCGGCGCAGTGCCTCGGTGTTGGCGGTGATGCCGTCCACGCAGCGCTCGGCGAGGGTCACGCAGGCGCTCTGCAGGTGCGTGATGCTCTCCGACAGGGAGTGCAGGATGATCGGCTCGAAGGCGTTGAGCTGGAGCTGTCCGGCCTCGGCGGCCATGGTGATGGCGACGTCGTTGCCGATCACCTCGAAGGCGACCTGGTTGACGACCTCGGGGATCACCGGGTTGACCTTGCCGGGCATGATCGACGAACCGGCCTGCACGGGCGGCAGGTTGATCTCACCGAGGCCCGCGCGCGGCCCGGACGACAGCAGGCGCAGGTCGTTGCAGCTCTTGGACAGCTTGACGGCGATCCGCTTGAGCACGCCGGACATCTGGACGAACGCCCCGCAGTCCTGGGTCGCCTCGACCAGGTTGGCGGCGGTGACCAGCGGCAGCCCGGTGATCTCGGCGAGGTGGCGGCGGGCCGACTCGGCGTATCCGGCGGGGGCGTTGAGGCCGGTGCCGATGGCCGTGGCGCCCAGGTTGATCTCATGGATCAACTCGACGGCCTCGGCAAGACGGGACCGGTCCTCGTCAATCATGACCGCATACGCCGAGAACTCCTGCCCGAGCGTCATCGGCACCGCGTCCTGCAACTGTGTACGGCCCATCTTGAGCACGTCGCGGAACTCGACGGCCTTGCGGGCGAAGGCGTCCTGCAGGACGAACATCGCCTTGAGCAGGCCGCGCACCGCGAACACCGTCGCGATCTTGACGGCCGTCGGGTAGACGTCGTTGGTCGACTGGCCGAGGTTGACGTCCTCGTTGGGGTGCAGGTACTGGTACTCGCCCTTGGCGTGCCCCAGCAGCTCCAACGCCCGGTTGGCCACGACCTCGTTGGCGTTCATGTTGGTCGAGGTGCCGGCGCCGCCCTGGATGACGTCGACGACGAACTGCTCGTGCAGCCGGCCGGCGCGGATCTCACGGCAGGCGGCGACGATGGCCTCGGCCTTCTTCGCCTCCAGCAGGCCGAGCTCCTCGTTCGCGAGGGCAGCGGCCTCCTTGACGGCGGCGAGGGCGTCGATGAGGTGCGGGTAGGCGGAGATGGGCGTACCGGTGATGGGGAAGTTCTCCGTGGCGCGCAGGGTGTGCACACCCCAGTACGCGTCAGCGGGGACATCGCGGTCGCCGAGCAGATCGTGCTCGCTACGGGTGGCGGCGGTCATGAGGGAACGGTTCCTCTTTCAAAGGGGTTGAGGGTTGGCGCCCCTCCAGGGGCGCGGGACTGCATCAATATGCGGCTCCGCCGCGTGGGCGCGACAAGCCACAAACGGCCCGCAGCCGCCGTGCGAGAAATCCGGCACATCCTTAGGCGCAAGCCGAAACAACAACCGGCTCCAGCGAACGAACGGGCCGCACACACCCGACCGCCTGACCGCCCCCAAGCAGGGCCTCACCCTGGAATTCGGCGAGCAACTCCGGATCGACGCCGGCCCACGCAAGCGCCGCCGCCGCGACCGGAACTCGCGCCCGGTTCGCCCCGTCGGCGATCTTCACAGCAACGGCCCGCCCATCCGGCAGGGCGGCGACCTGAACGCCCTCGAAACCGTCCTTGGCGAGCAGCCCGGGCACGGCCCGCATCAACGCCGCCACATCCCGCCCGGTGCCGGACGCCATCTCCGCGTGCTCCCGCATCGCGTCGGCAACCCGAGCCTCGGGCGTGCCCGGCGCCGCCGTGGTGATGCGGGCGGCCGCGCGGGCGAGCCCGTGCAGCGAGACGGAGAACAACGGCGCACCGCACCCGTCGACGGTCACGCGCGCGATCCGCTGCCCGGTGAGGTCCTCGACGATCTCGGCGATGGCCTGCTGGAGCGGGTGCCCAGGGTCGAGGTAGTCCTCCAGGGACCAGCCATTGAGCCGGCAGGTGTACAGCATGGCGGCATGCTTGCCGGAGCAGTTCTGGGCGAGCCGGGAGGGCGCGCGGCCCTCCCGTACCCAGGTGTCCCGGACAACCGGGTCGAACGGCATGTCCGGAACGTTGCGCAGATGCTCCTCGGTGAGCCCGGCGATTTCGAGGATCCGCCGGGTTCCGGCGAGGTGGCGTTCCTCGCCGGAGTGGCTGGCCGCGGTGAGCGAGAGCAGCTCGCCGTCGAGCGGAAGCCCGGCCCGCACCATGGCGACGGCCTGGACGGGCTTGAGCGCGGAGCGCGGGTAGAAGGCGGCCTCGATGTCACCGAGCTGGAACTGGACCTCGCCGTCGGCGCCGAGGACGACGACGGATCCGTAGTGGATGCCTTCGATCATTCCGCCGCGTATGAGGTGGGCGACGGGGGCGTGGAGAGGTTCGCGGACAAGGGGTGCGTCCGCTATGGAACTGCTGTACATCACTGCCTGGTGGTGGGTCGATGAGGGGTCGTCGACCGGCGCGGGTCTCACGCGTCGGCCTTGCTGGAGGCGCGCTTGGCACGGCTTCGGATGCCGTACCAGCCCGCGACCAGCGCTGCGACGATCAGCGGCAGGCACAGCACGGTGGTGCGGCCGGCGCCTCCGTCGGCGTACATGAGGACCAGGACGGAGGCGAGGAAGGCCAGCGTCACGAGTTCGGTCCAGGGGGAGCCCGGCAGTCGGTAGCCGGGGCGGGTGAGCTCGCCCTTCTGGGTCTTCTGCCAGAAGAGGAGGTGACAGAGCATGATCATGCCCCAGGTGGCGAGGATGCCGATGGCCGCGAAGTTCAGCACGATCTCGAACGCGTCGGCGGGGACGACGAAGTTGAGGCCGACACCGAGGACACAGATACCGCTGGTGAGCAGGATGCCGCCGTACGGGACCTGGCTGCGGCTCATCACTCCGGTGAACTTCGGGGCGGAGCCGGACATCGCCATGGAGCGCAGGATGCGGCCGGTGGAGTACAGGCCGGAGTTGAGCGAGGACATGGCCGCGGTGAGGACGACGAGGTTCATGACGCCGCCGGCCGCCGGGATGCCGATGTTGGAGAGCACGGTCACGAAGGGGCTCTCACCGGCGGTGTACTTGTTCCACGGCAGCAGCATCGACAGCAGGACCACCGAGCCGACGTAGAACAGGCCGACGCGCCACATGATCGAGTTGATCGCCTTGGGCATGATCTTCTCGGGGTTCTCGGTCTCACCGGCGGCGACGCCGACCAGCTCGACGGAGGCGTAGGCGAAGACGACGCCCTGGATGATCAGCAGCATGGGCAGCAGGCCGTTGGGGAAGACGCCGCCGTTGTCGGTGATGAGGGACGGGCCGGGGGTGTGGCCGTCCACCGGCTGCTGGGTGACCAGCAGGAAGATGCCGATGCACATGAAGACGACGAGCGCGCCGACCTTGACGATCGCGAACCAGAACTCCAGTTCGCCGAAGATCTTCACCGAGATCAGGTTCACGGTGAGGACGACGGCCAGGGCTATCAGCGCGATCACCCACTGCGGGATGTCGGAGAACATGCCCCAGTAGTGGGTGTACGTGGCCACCGCGGTGATGTCGGCGATGCCGGTGGTCGCCCAGTTCAGGAAGTACATCCAGCCCGCGGTGTACGCGCCCTTCTCCCCCATGAACTCTCGGGCGTACGACACGAAGGCGCCGGAGGACGGGCGGTACAGGACGAGTTCGCCGAGGGCGCGGACGACGAGGAAGGCGAAGATTCCGCAGACCGCGTAGGCGATGAACAGGGACGGGCCGGCGTCGGCGAGTCGGCCGCCGGCGCCGAGGAACAGGCCGGTGCCGATGGCGCCGCCGATGGCGATCATGTTGACGTGCCGGGACTTCAGCGACTTGCTGTAGCCGGCGTCTCCGGCGTCGACGTGTCCGGACTGGGGGCGCATCTCTTCTTTGAGGTGCTGCTCGCTCACGCCTCGGGTCCGCCTTCCGTGGGGATGTCCGTGCGCGCGGGGCGCACGATGTCGGTGAGTGTCGTCTCGACGCGGTCGAGGTGGTGGGCCATGGCGTCGGTCGCGTCGAGTTCGGAACCGTCGATCAGCGCCTCGACGATCGCCCGGTGCTCGCGGTTGGACTGTTCGCGGCGGCCGCCCAGCTCGTTGAGGAAGGCCGACTGACGCGCCAGTGCGTCGCGGATCTCCTCGATGACCCGGCGGAAGACCGGGTTCTGGGCGGCCTCGGCCACGGCCAGGTGGAAGAGGGTGTCCATCGCGACCCACGCGGTGGTGTCCGTCTCCCGTTCCATACGGTCGAGCAGGTGGGCGAGGTGGTCGAGGTTCTCCGGGGTGCGGCGCAGGGCCGCGTACCCGGCGACCGGGATCTCGACGTGCCGGCGCACTTCCAGCAGGTCGCTGGCCGCGTAGTCGCCGAAGGTGGGGTCCTCGACGGCGTTGGCGACGACGAAGGTGCCCTTGCCGGTCTTGGAGACGGTCAGACCCATGGTCTGCAGGGCCCTGAGGGCCTCGCGCAGGACAGGGCGGCTGATCTCCAGGGTGCGGCAGAGCTCGGCCTCGGAGGGGAGCTTGTCGCCCACGGCGTACTCGCCGCGCTCGATGGCACTGCGGAGGTGTGCCAGGACCGCTTCCATCGCGCTGACGCGCCGCGGAGGCTGTCCGGCTGTCCGGCTGTCTGACAGGTTCACGAGAGTGATACTCCGGGTGAGCCGAGGGTGGTGTCAAGGGCATCGAAAGGAAAGATTCATCGGATGTGAAGCCTGAAAACAGACTTCACATCGATTCCCCGTCCGCACCCGGTCAACTGTTGATCACACCTGCGCCCAGCAGCCCGAACAGCAGCACCCCGACGACGATCCGGTAGACCACGAAGGCGTTGAACGAGTGCTTGGCGACGAACTTGAGCAGCCAGGCGATCGACGCGTAGGCGACGACGAAGGAGACGGCGGTGCCGACAGCCAGCGGCAGCGCGCCCGTGCCCGTCGTGCCGAGGGCGTCCTTCAGCTCGTAGATGCCGGCGCCGGTCAGGGCCGGGATGCCGAGGAAGAAGGACAGACGGGTGGCGGCGACCCGGTCCAGGTCGAGCATCAGCGCCGTGGACATCGTGGCGCCGGAGCGCGAGAAGCCCGGGAAAAGCAGGGCGAGGATCTGGGAGCTGCCGACGAGCATCGCGTCCTTGAAGGAGGTGTCGTCCTCCCCTCGCTTGTGCCGGCCCATCTGATCGGCCGCCCACATCACCCCGCTGCCGACGATCAGCGAAGCCGCGACGACCCACAGGGAGGCGAGCGGCCCCTTGATGAGCGGCTTTGCGGCCAGGCCCACGACGATGATCGGGATCGTCGCGTAGATCACCCACCAGGCGAACTTGTAGTCGTGGTGGTACCGCTCCTCCTTGTCCCGCAGCCCGCGCACCCACGCGGAGACGATCCGCACGATGTCCTTGAAGAAGTACACGAGCACGGCGGCGATCGCACCGACCTGGATGACGGCCGAGAACCCGACGACCGCGTCGTCGTCGACGGGGATGCCCATGAGCCCCTCGGCGATCTTGAGATGGCCGGTCGAGGAGACGGGCAGGAACTCGGTCACCCCCTCGACGGCTCCGAGGACGACGGCCTGACCGACGCTGATGGCGCTCATGGGATCCAGTTCCGGGGGTTCGACGGGACAGTGGCGCGCACTGTCCTACCAGGTGCGGGTATGGATCCGTGGCATACGACGACCTCGGCCGGTCGCCTACGACCACACCGCCTCGGCGATCGAGACCCCCAGGAAGGCCGCGCCCAGGCCGGCGGTCACGCTGCCCACGATGTTGACGACGGCGTAGAGCCCCGCCCCCGTCTCGGTGAGCCGAAGCGTCTCGTACGAGAAGGTCGAGTACGTGGTGAGGGCCCCGCACAGCCCGGTGCCGAGCAGCAGCTGGAGGTCTGAGCTCGCGGCGCCCGCGGCCACCGCGCCGGTGAGCAGGCCCAGGATCATGCAGCCGGTGACGTTGACCGCGAAGGTGCCCCAGGGGAACACCGAGTGGTGGCGGGACTGCACCGCGCGGTCGGTGAGGTAGCGGAGGGGGGCGCCGACCGTGGCGCCCGCGATCACAAGGAGCCAGTTCACGGCGACTTCTTACCTTCCGTGTCCGATGTGCCCGGAGTGTCGTCGCGGCCGACGGTGGGGGTGCCCCCGGTCGAGCGAAGCCGAGACTGGGGGAGGATGACCTCGCACTCGTCGAGGGTCACGAGCCCTTCGGTGACGAGTTCGTCGAGCTGCGGCAGGAAGGCCCGTACGCGCTCCTCGGTGTCGACGATCACGATCGCGACCGGCAGGTCCTCGCTCAGGGACAGCAGCCGCGAGGTGTGGATCACGGAGGACGCGCCGAAGCCCTCGATGCCGCGGAAGACGCTGGCACCCGCGAGGGCGGCGGCGTGGGCGCGGTGGACGATCTCCGAGTAGAGGGGCCTGTGGTGCCAGGTGTCGTGCTCGCCGACGAAGACGGTCACGCGCAGGGCCCTGCCGGTCAGCCTCGTCATGACTGCCTCCACTTCAGGACGCGGCGGGTCGCCGCCGCAGCGAGCCAGACCGCCGTGAGCGCCGCGACCAGGGTGGCGGCGAGGTAGGCCAGTCCGGTGCGGGGGTGTCCGCTGTCGACCAGCTTCTGGATGTCGACGGCGTAGGTGGAGAAGGTGGTGAAGCCGCCGAGCACTCCGGTGCCGAAGAAGGGGCGGACGAGGCGGTGTGCGGCCCACACATCGGTGATGACCACCATGAACACGCCGATCACGGCACAGCCGACGACATTGGTCCAGAAGGTCGCCCAGGGGAAGCCTCCCTGCTGGGTCGGCCACCACAGCGAGGCGGTGTACCGGGCCGTGGCGCCGACGGCTCCGCCGAGTGCGACCACCGCGACGATCGGCGCCTGGGTCCGCCAGGCGTGCCGCCGTGGGGCGGGGGCGGGGACACGGAGGGTCTCGGTCTCCGGGGCTGTCATGGTCGTACGTCTCCTGCCTGGGCCGTCGTCACCGCCCCTCGCGGGGTGATCGCGGCCGGTCAACAGGGTACGCCGGGGCTCCGGGCTCATTTCGGGACGGGCGCCTCGCACACCGCGACGCCGCGCTCCCCCATGCTGCCCAGGATCAGCCGGCCGCCGGTTTCGCACACGCTGGTGACCATGCGGAACCCCGAGTGGCGGCGGGCCAGGTGGTGGACGACCCGGCCGGTGTCGTCGACCGCGAGCACGCCGATCGTGCCCGTGGGACGGAAGGGGGCGCGCACGGCGGCGTGGGCGGCGCTGCGGCGTACGGCCGGGGCGGCGCGGTGGAGCAGGTCCAGCGGGGGTACGCGTGGGCCGGCCAGCGCCACCCAGGTCGGGCCGTCGGGTGTGCCGCGCCAGAGGTTGTCGGGCATGCCCGGCAGGTTCTCGGCGAAGGGTTCGCTGTGTCCGGCGCGGGGTCCGGTGAGCCAGTAGCGGGTGAGCCGGCGGGCCCCGGTCTCGGCGACGACCAGAAAGGACTCGTCGGCGCTCGAAGCGAGCCCGTTGGCGAACTGCAGCCCCTCCAGCAGCACCTCGGGGCTCTCGCTGCCGGGGGCGAGGCCCAGCAAGCGGCCCGTTCCCGTGTGCTCGACGATGTCGCCGATCCACCGATGCAGGGGGTAGCGGCGGCTGGAGACGGTGAAGCAGACGCTTCCGTCGGACAGGGCGACCACGTTGCTGCAGAACCGCAGCCGTTCCCCCGCCACCGAGTCGGCCAGGACGCGCACGACGCCGTCGTCGAGGCCGACCCGCAGCAGCCCGCGTTCGGCGTCGCACACCAGCAGGTCTCCGTCCGGGAGGAGTTCGAGGCCGAGCGGGCGGCCGCCGGTCTCGGCGAGCACCTCGACGCGGGCCACCGACGACTCCGTGAGGCCGTCGACGCGCAGGATGCGGCCGTCCTCGACGCCGGTCAGCACCCGGCCCCGGGCATCGGCGACCACGTCCTCCGGGCCACGGCCGCCGATCGCCACGTACTGGCGCGGGACGAGCTCGGTGGGACGGTCCATGGATGCCTCCCCTTCGGTGTCGGGACAGTCCGTCCCGGCAGGCATACACCCTGGTGCGGGCGTCACGACGACGCGCGCCCGGGTACCCGGACCCCGCCGTGTCATACGTCCCGGTATGCGAGTGTGTGCGACGGTTTAGGGGGTACGTCCGTCGGCCACTCGGGGCAGGCGCGCACAACAGGCGGAGAGAGGGTGGTCGTATGTCACGTCCGCCCCGGTGGTGTGCGGACCGCCGCCCCGGTAGAGGGGCCCGTGACCCACGGCGGTCGCGTTGAAAGTCCGGCACTCCTGGCCACACGCAACATGGCACCGGCTGGGGCTCGCGGAGCTCCACCGGCGTGGCAAGGAGCTGGAATTGCTGCACCGCGCCATGGGCTTCGCCGCGCTCGCCCTGGTCACGCTCGCTCCGCTGCTGATCGTGGTGGCGGCCGTGGATCCGCTGGGGCACGGCGGGTTCGCCCTGTGGCTGGTGGACGGCATGGACCTGTCCGGCCGGTCGGCCCGCGCCCTCACGCAGGTCTTCACTCCGCCCCGCAAGGTGCTCAGCACGACCAGCGCGCTGAGCGTGGCGCTGCTCGTCGTGTTCGGTCTGTCCTTCGCCTCGAGCGTCCAGAACGGCTACGAACGGATCTGGCGGCTGCCCGCCGGGCCGTGGCACCGGGTGTGGCGGCAGACGGTCTGGCTGATCATGCTCATGGTGTACGTGTACGCGCAGGTGCAGACCCGCACTGTGCTGGAGGGCACGCCCCGCATCCTGCTGAGCATGGCGGTCGGCCTGCTGTTCTTCTGGTGGGGGCCGCATTTCCTGCTCAGCGGTGAGGTGCGCTGGCGGGATCTGCTGCCGGGTGCGATCGCCACCATGGCGGGGCTGGTCGGGCTGCGCTTGTTCTCGTTCCTGGTGTTCACCCCGCTGCTCGTCACCAACGCGATCAGCTACGGGCCTGTCGGGACCGTCCTGGTGGTGGAGTCCTGGCTGGTCGGCGTGGGGTTCGTGGTCTACGGCGGTGCGCTGGTGGGCCGGCTGCTGTGCGAGCTGTTCGAGGACTTCGACGAGCCGAAGCGCACGGCCTCCGGCAAGCCGGACCGCACGGCCCCGCAGCGACGGCACCGCGGGCGCGGGTCGTCGGCCGCCCGTTCCGCGGACCATGCGCCGCCTGGTATGCCCGACTAGACGTACCGCCCGATCGGGCAGGACGGGAACCCGCGCCCGTCCCGCACCCGCAGCACGCGGCCCGGGCAGCGCCGCTACCAGCCCTTCTCGAACATGCGCGCAACCTCGGCGATCCGCACCTCGTCACGCCGGTAGTAGGTGCGCCGCCGGATCCGCTTGGTACGCAGCGCGCCGATGGCCACCAGGAGACTGAGGTGGGTCTCGGCGACCTTGCGCGGCACGCACAGCTTCGCGGCCACGGCGTCCGCGCTCACGCCGTCCTCGACCGGGTCGCCCTGCCGCTGCTCCGGAAAGTGCGCGGCCGGATCCTTCAGCCATTCCAGGATGTCCAAGCGCCTGGCGCTGACGGAAGTCCTCAGCATCTCGTCCCCCCTCCGGCGGGCCGCGTCGTCACGCGTCTTTCCACTGTCCCGCAGTCACAGCGGCCGTGTCCGGGACTCGTCGACCCTTGTCCGGTACCGAACGGTCGTGCGACACAGGGCCGTTCGACCGGGACGCGCCAAGGGGCCCGGCCGCATGGGCGCGGCCGGGCCCCTTGTTCACCGAGTCAACGGACTCAACGCACTCAACGGGCTCAACGGGCTCAACGGTGGCTGAACCACGCCATCGACGACAGGGCCTTGTCGTCATAGCCGAACAGGGCCTGGTTCTCCCAGCCGTTGCCGGAGGAGGCGTCGGTCGGGTCCCAGCCGTTGCCGGAGACCGCGGTCCAGGTCGCCTCCCAGTAGAAGACGCCGAGGCCACGGCCGTTCGGGACGGCCTCCACGATGCTGGCCACGTCGTTCATCCAGCGGCGCTGCCCGGCCGTGTTCGCCGGGTAGCCGGAGACCAGCTCGCCGGTGGTGTTGATGATCTCCTCGTGCGAGTCCTCGCTGTCCAGACGGAACGGGTAGGCCGTCTCGGCGACGAAGACCGGCTTGCCGTAGCGGGAGGCCGCGTCGTCCAGAGTCGTCTGGAAGTCGTAGAGCGAGCCGTGCCAGTAGCCGTAGTAGGACAGGCCGATCGCGTCGAACTTCACGCCGTTGGACACTGCGCTGTCGAACCACCAGCGGGTGCCGGACAGGTCACCGCCCTTGGCGAGGTGCAGGGCGACCGTGGTGGACGAGTTGACGGCCTTGACCGCGTCGTAGCCCGAGTTGAGCAGACCGGCAAGCTGCGACCAGTTGCTCGTGGAGCCCTCGTTCCACAGCATGCCGCCGTTGATCTCATTGCCCACCTGGACCATGTCGGCGGTGGTGCCTTGAGCCTTCAACGCGTTCAACACGTCGTACGTGTGGTTGTACACGTCGGTCTTGAGTTGACTGTACGAGTGGCCTGCCCATGCGGACGGCTTGCTCTGGGCGCCCGGGTCGGCCCAGGTGTCCGAGTAGTGGAAGTCGACCAGCAGCTTCATGCCGGCCGCCTTGATGCGCTTGGCCATGGCGAGGACGCGCGTCTTGTTGTTGTAGCCGTCGGCCGGGTTGACCCAGACCTTCAGGCGCGCGTAGTTCATGCCGGCGTTCTTCAGGATGGTGACCGCGTCGCCGGTGGTGCCGGAACTGGTCTTGTAGACGCCGCCCTTGGCCTCGCTCTTGGCGAGGGAGGAGATGTCGGCACCATGGATCGACGTGCCGCTTGTGCCGGACGCGAAGGTCAGGTCGTCAACATTGATCCAGTTGCCCGCGTTCGCGTCACTGTTGATGCTGATGGTGCACTGGTTGCTGGTCACATTGACCGGCACGACGATACGGATCCAGCCGCTCGCCGAGACGGGCAGGTCGGTGCGCTGCTCCGTGCCTCCGCAGTTCTTCAGCGCTATGTACGCCGAGTTCTGGCCACCACCGGAGCGGACCCAGGCGGTGAGCTTGTAGTTCCCGTTGGTCAGCCCGGACAGGTACTGGTAGGTCTCCACCTTGTAGGCGGAAGACGCGTAATGCGTCAGGCGGTAACTGCCGCCGTGGCCGCCGGCCTCGGTGAAGGAGGCGGAGTTCTGGCCGGCCGCCGAGTAGGTGGACCAGCCGGCCGGGGTGGCCGTGCCCGTGCCGTCGGACTCGAAGCCGCCATTGGTGAGCGTGCTGGCCGCCGAGGCGGTCTGCGCGGGCAGGGCGGTGAGGGCGAGTCCGGCTGCGAGCGGCAGCAGCAGGACTCGGAGGGTGCGTCTGGGATGGAACATCGTCGTCCGTCGTCCCTTCGACGTAAGTGGGGGTTGGGGGTGTCCCTCACCTGGGCGGTGAGGAGCCCCTCCGCCCGCGGCTCGTGGCACGCGCGGGCGGAGGGGAGTCGGCTCAGCCGTCGAGTCGTACGACCCGGACGGCTCCCGCGGGGACCTCGAGGCGGCCCGCGGCGCGTTCACCGGTCAGCAGCTCGGTGCCGGGCGTCTCGAGCGGCACCTTGGCGTCCGACGCGGTGTGGTTGACGGCGAACAGGTAGCTGCCCGACTCGCCGGCGCGACGCACGACCTCGACGTCCCGGGGCAGGTCGACACGCGGCGCGACCTGCGCGTCCTCGATCGCCCAGCCGAGCAGCGCGTCGAGGCCCTCGGCGCCCAGGCGGGTGGAGACGTACCAGGCGGTGCCCTCGCCGAGGCGGTGCCGGGTGACGGCGGGGTGGCCCGCGGTCAGTCCGTCTGCGTACGTCCAGACGGTCTCGGCGCCGCGCGGGACGACGAATTCGGTCCACACGTCGCCGCTGAGCTCGGAGCCGTCCGGGCCGGTGATGCGCACCAGCTGTTCCCGCAGCAGCGGCGAGAACTCCTCGACCGTCAGGCCGAGGACGTCCCGCAGCGGTCCCGGGTAGGCGCCCTCGTGCACGGCGTCGTGCTCGTCGACGATGCCGGAGAAGTACGACACGACGAGGGTGCCGCCGTTCTCGACATACCGGAGCAGATTGCGGCCGGCCGCCTCCGTCATCAGGTACAGCGCGGGTACGACGACAAGGGGATAGGCCGACAAGTCGGCTTCCGGGTGGGCGAAGTCGACCGTGAGGTGGCGGTCGTAGAGGACCTCGTAGAAGGCGTCGGCGCGCTCGCGCGGGTCGTGGTCCTCGGTGGGGCGCCAGTCGAGGTTCTGCGCCCACCAGGAGTTCCAGTCCCACAGCATGGCCACGTCGGCCTGCGTGCGGGTGCCGCGGACCGTGCTCAACGAGTCGAGGGCGGCGCCGAGTTCGACGACCTCGCGCCACACGCGCGTGTCCGTGCCGCCGTGCGGCAGCATCGCCGAGTGGAACTTCTCGGCACCGCGCCGGGACTGCCGCCACTGGAAGAACATGGCACCCTCGGAGCCGCGCGCGACGTGGGCGAGGGAGTTGCGGGCCATCTGGCCGGGGGCCTTGGCGGGGTTGCGGGCCTGCCAGTTGACGCCCGAGGTGGAGTGCTCCAGGAGGATCCAGGGCGCTCCCCCGGCCACCGAGCGCGTGAGGTCGGCAGCCATGGCGAGGTTGACGTGGGTGCGGCGGCCGTCGGTGATCAGGTAGTGGTCGTTGGTGACGAGGTCGACCTCACGGCCCCAGGCCCAGTAGTCGACGGAGTCGCACTGGCTGAGGGCCGTCATGAAGTTGGTCGTGACCGGGACGCCCGGCGAGAGGCGGTGCAGGATGTCCCGCTCCATACGGAAGTTCTCGCGCATGGTGGCATCGGCGAACCGCTTGTAGTCCAGCGCCTGGGCCGGGTTGACGGCCGTCGGCGTCGCCCTCGGCGGGTTGACCTGCTGGAGGTCGGTGTAACGCTGGCCCCAGAAGGCGGTGCCCCAGGCCTCGTTGACTGCGGCGACCGTCCCGTATGTCGCCGCCAGCCAGCGCCGGAAGTGCGCGGCGCAGGAGTCGCAGTAGCAGGCCGAGACGGGGACGCCGTACTCGTTGTGCACGTGCCACATCGTGAGCGCGGGGTGGTCGCCGTAGCGCTCGGCGAGCTGGGTGGTGATGGTCGCGGCGGCGGCGCGGTAGTCGGCGTTGCTGTGGCAGATGGCGGCGCGGGAGCCGAACTCGTAGCGCACGCCCTCCGGCGTGACGGGCAGGGCCTCGGGGTGCGCGCGGTAGAACCAGACCGGCGGGCAGACGGTGGGGGTGCCCAGGTCGACGCGGATGCCGTTCTCGTGCAGCAGGTCGAAGAGGCGGTCCAGCCAGCCGAAGTCGTACACCCCGGGTGAGGGCTCCAGCAGCGCCCAGGAGAAGATCCCGACACTCACCATCGTGACGCCGGCCTCCCGCATCAGCCGGACGTCCTCGTGCCAGACGCTTTCCGGCCACTGCTCGGGGTTGTAGTCCCCACCGAAGGCGAGCCCGGTGAGGCCCCTGGGGTTGGTCTCCGGCATGGATCTCTCCCGTTTGGTCGATCATTTGGGAACGTGCACACACTGGATCGGCGGTGCGAGCCCAACATAACCGCACAGCAACAACCATTGACAAGTGTCCGGGATGTTTCTCTACTGTGAACGCTCACAGAAGCATGGCGGGCCCTCGCAGCAGGCGGAGGCCCCAGGTCAGGGGAGAGATCCATGCCCATCACGAAGCGTCGGCGACTCGTTTTCAGAAGTGCGGCCACCTGCGTCGCCGTCGCCCTCGGCGCCACCGCCCTTGCCGCCTGCGGCTCCGAAGACGCCGGCGAGGACCCTTCGGGTCCGGTCTCGCTGACGTACTGGACCTGGACGCCCGGGATGGACAAGGTCGTCGACCTGTGGAACAAGGGCCCGGGCAAGAAGGACCAGATCACGGTCACGGTGAAGAAGCAGGCGTCCGGCGACACGCTGGTCACCAAGATCCTCACCGCGCACAAGGCGGGCAAGGCCCCGGACCTGGTCCAGGCCGAGTACCAGGCGCTGCCGACGCTGGTCAGCAATGACGCCGTCGCGGACATAGCGAGCGAGGTCGGCGACGCGAAGGACAAGTTCGCCGAGGGTGTGTGGCAGCAGACCACGCTGGGCACGGACGCGGTCTACGCGGTCCCGCAGGACATCGGGCCGATGATGTTCTACTACCGCCAGGACCTCTTCAAGAAGTACGGGCTGAAGGTCCCGGCCACCTGGGACGAGTTCGCCGAGACCGCCCGCGCGCTGAAGAAGAAGTCCCCCGACACGGACCTCACCACCTTCTCCGCCAACGACTCCGGCCTCTTCGCGGGTCTCGCCCAGCAGGCCGGCGCCAAGTGGTGGACGACCTCCGGTGACAAGTGGAAGGTCGGCATCGACGACGCCGCCTCCCAGAAGGTCGCGGGGTTCTGGGGCGACCTCGTCAAGGAGGGCGCCATCGACAACCAGCCCATGTACACCCCGGCCTGGAACAAGGCGCTCAACACCGGCAAGCAGATCGCCTGGGTCAGCGCCGTGTGGGCCCCGGGCACCCTGACCACGGCCGCGCCCGACACCAAGGGCAAGTGGGCCATGGCCCCGCTCCCCCAGTGGTCGCAGTCCGAGGACGTCACCGGCAGCTGGGGCGGCTCCTCCACCGCCGTGACCACGGACTCCAAGAACAAGGCGGCCGCCGCCAAGTTCGCCGCCTGGCTGAACACCGACGGCGACGCGCTCAACGCGCTGGCCAAGGAGAGCGGCATCTACCCGGCTTCCACGTCGGCCCAGCTCAGCGGCGCCTTCACCACGCCGCCGGACTACTTCTCCAACCAGCCCGACTTCTACACGAAGGCCGCCGAGATCGCCGAGACGACGGCACCGTCGGCCTGGGGCCCGAACGTGAACGTCGCCTACACGACCTTCAAGGACGCCTTCGGCTCCGCCGCCAAGAACAAGTCGGACTTCGTCGCCGCCCTGAAGACCATGCAGGACGACACGGTCGCCGACCTCAAGAAGCAGGGCTTCGGGGTCTCCGAGTGACCAGCACAAGCCGGAGGGCGTACGGGGTGAAGGGGGCCCCGTACGCCTTCCTCCTCCCCGCCACGATCCTCTTCGCTCTCTTCTTCGCACTGCCCATCGGCTACGCGGTCTGGCTCAGCTTCCGCAAGGTGAAGGTCTCCGGGCTCGGGCTCGGTTCCGGCGCCCGCAAGGAGGTCTGGGCCGGGCTGGAGAACTACACGGACGCCCTCACCGACAACGAGCTGGTCGGCGGAGCACTGCGCGTGCTCGGCTACGGCTGCATCGTGGTGCCGGTGATGCTGGGCCTCGCCCTGCTGTTCGCGCTGATGCTCGACTCCGACAAGGTGCGGCTCGCGCCCTTCACCCGGCTCGCGATCTTCCTGCCGTACGCCATCCCCGGCGTCGTGGCGGCGCTGCTGTGGGGCTTTCTGTACCTGCCGGACGTCAGCCCCTTCTACTACGTGCTCGAGAAGCTGGGCCTGCCGCAGCCCGACCTGCTGGACGGCGGGCCGCTGTACCTCGCCCTGTCGAACATCGCGGTCTGGGGCGGCACCGGCTTCAACATGATCGTCATCTACACCTCGCTGCAGGCGATCCCGGCCGAGGTGTACGAGGCGGCCAAGCTGGACGGCGCCACGCCGCTGCAGATCGCGCTGAAGATCAAGATCCCGATGGTGGCGCCCTCGCTGGTGCTGACCTTCTTCTTCTCGATCATCGCCACGCTCCAGGTGTTCAACGAGCCGACCACCCTCAAGCCGCTCACCAACTCCGTGTCCACGACCTGGAGTCCGCTGATGAAGGTGTACCAGGATGCCTTCGGCAAGGGCGACATCTACGCGGCGGCGGCCCAGGCCACGATCATCGCCCTCGCGACGCTGCTGCTGTCCTTCGGGTTCCTGCGGGCCGCGAACCGTCGCCAGAAGCAGGAGGCAGCACGATGAGTTCTCTTGCCGTCGGCAAGGCCGACACCGCAGCGGGGGCCACGCCCGGCACCGCGCAGAGCCGGCCGCCGCTGCGCAGCCGGATCGCGCTGATCCCGACGGTCACGCTGCTGCTCGGCGCGATCTACTGTCTGCTGCCCGTGGCGTGGGTGGTGATCGCGGCGACGAAGTCCGGCAGTGAGCTGTTCTCCACGTTCACCTTCCTGCCGGGCACGGGCTTCGCCGACAACTTCTCGGATCTGAGCGCCTACCGCGACGGCGTGTACTGGCAGTGGATGGGCAACTCCGCGCTGTACGCCGGTCTCGGCGCGCTGCTGTCGACGTGTGTGTCGGCGTTCAGCGGCTACGCGCTGGCGATCTACCGCTTCCGCGGCCGCGAGACGATGTTCAACGTCCTGCTGGCCGGTGTGCTGATGCCGCCGGTCATCCTCGCCATCCCGCAGTACCTGCTGCTGGCGAAGGCAGACCTGACGGACTCCTACCTGGCGGTGCTGCTCCCGCAGATCCTCTCGCCGTACGGCGTCTACCTCTCGCGGATCTACGCCGCCGCGGCCGTGCCCGGCGACGTGGTCGAGGCCGGTCGGATGGACGGGGCGAGCGAGTGGCGGATCTTCACCCGGGTCGCGCTGCCGATGATGGTGCCCGGCATGGTGACGGTGTTCCTCTTCCAGTTCGTGGCGATCTGGAACAACTTCCTGCTGCCATACATCATGCTCAGCGACGACGAGAAGTTCCCGATCACGCTCGGCCTGTTCACGCTCCTCGAACAGGGCGCCAACACGCCCGCGCTGTACACGCTGGTGATCACCGGCGCCTTTCTCGCGGTCATTCCGCTGGTGGCGCTCTTCCTGGTCGTCCAGCGGTTCTGGAGCCTCGATCTGCTCTCCGGAGCCGTAAAGTCATGACCATGAGCAACACGGGGGGCCGACGCAAGCCGCCGACTATCCACGACGTGGCGCGCGAGGCCGGAGTCTCACGGGGCACCGTCTCGCGGGTGCTCAACGGCGGGCACTACGTCAGCCCGACCGCGCAGAAGGCGGTCAACGCGGCGATCCGCAGGACGGGTTACGTCGTCAACCGGCATGCCCGCTCGCTGATCACAGGGCGTTCGGACTCGATCGGCTTCCTGCTGACCGAGCCGCAGGAGAGGTTCTTCGAGGACCCCAACTTCAATGTCCTGCTGAGCGGCTGCACGCAGGCGCTGGCCGCGCACGACATTCCGCTGCTGCTGATGCTGGCGGGCACGCGGGACGAACGGCGCCGCATAACGCGGTACATCACGGCGGGGCACGTCGACGGGGTGCTGCTGGTGTCCAGCCACTCCGGTGACCCGGTGGCCGAGGAGCTGCGCGAGGCGGGCGTGCCCCTCGTCCAGTGCGGCAAGCCCATGGGGCTCGGTTCCAAGGTGAGTTACGTGGCCGCGGACGACCGGGACGGCGCCCGTGACATGGTGCGCCACCTGCTGTCGCTGGGCCGCCGCCGGATCGGCATGGTGAGCGGCCCGCTGGACACCCCGGGCGGTGTCGATCGCCTCGCCGGCTACAAAGAGGTGCTCTCGGAGGCGGGCGTCGAGATCGACGACCGGCTCATCGTCTCCGGCGACTACAGCCGGGCCAGTGGCGAGGCAGGCGCCGAACGGCTGCTGGCGCAGGCCCCGGACATGGACGCCTTGTTCGTGGCCTCCGACCTGATGGCGCAGGGCGCCCTGACGGCGCTGAACCGGGCGGGCCGCCGGGTGCCCGAGGACGTCTCGGTGGGCGGCTTCGACGACTCCAGCGCGGCCACGGAGGCCACGCCCGCCCTCACGACGATCCGCCAGCCCTACGACCGCATCAGCGCCGAGATGGTGCGGTTGCTGCTCGCGCAGATCGGCGGCGAGGACCCGGCGGCGGTGATCCTGCCGACGGAGCTGGTGAAGCGGGAGTCGACGTAACGGCGGCACACGGGCCGCGAGGGCGCGCCGCACGGTGATCAGCCGTGGGCGCGCCCTCGGTGTGCGATCGGTCAGGAATCGAGAAGTCCGGGGCCGCTCCCCCGTCCTAGCGTGAAGCCACCGACGAAACACGTCGGAGCACACGTCATCGGGAGAACGCCATGACCGCCGGAGTCAACACGATCATCTACCCCGTCAAGGACCTCGACCGGACGAAGGCCCTGTTCAGGGCCCTGCTGGGCACGGAGCCGTACGCGGACGAGCCGTACTACGTCGGCTTCAAGGACGCCGGGCAGGACGTCGGCCTGGACCCCAACGGGCACGCGAAGGGCATGACCGGTCCGGTCCCCTACTGGCACGTCGACGACATCAGGGCGACCCTCACGGCCCTGCTGGAGGCGGGCGCCGAGACGCTCCAGGACGTCCACGACGTCGGCGGCGGCAGGCTGATCGCCTCCGTGAAGGACGCGGACGGCAATCTCGTCGGGCTGCTCCAGGACCCGACCGGCTGAGAGCCCGCTGTGACGCGCTCCCGGGGCGGTCGCGCTTCACTTGCGCACGCACTAGTTGCACAGTCAACAAATGGCCGGTTTGGTGCTACCGTGCCGGTATGGCAGTGAAGACGGCCGACGCAGGGCTCGAGGAACGGTGGCGGGACATCCTGTCGGTGCACGCGCGCACCATGTGCGAGATCGACCGCGTACTGCACCCGCACGGTCTGGGCGCGAGCGACTTCGAGGTGCTCGACATCCTCGCGTCCGCGACGCCCGAAGAGGGCGAGCAGTGCCGGGTGCAGAACCTCGTCGGACGGGTCCACCTCAGCCAGAGCGCGCTGTCCCGGCTCATCGGCCGGCTGGAGAAGGATGGCCTGGTGGAGCGTTCCGTCTGCGCGGAGGACCGGCGCGGCGTGTTCGTCGCCCTCACCCGCAAGGGCCGTGACCTGCACGCCGAGGTCCTGCCGCTGCAGCGCGACGCGCTGGCCCGGATGCTGGGCGGCTGACGCCGGACGCCGGGGGCTCAGACGAAGGGACCTAGAGCACGAGCTCCGCCCCGTCCGGGAGGACTTCGACGCCCGCCTCGGACACCTGCGTGCGAGCCGCCGAGGCGGGGTCGAGCAGGGGGTTCGTGTCGGCCAGGTGGGTGTAGATCCGCCGGGCCTGCGGGTGGCGGGTCAGGGCGCTGAGGCTGCCGTCGGGTCCCGAGACGGGCAGATGACGCCCGGCCTGCGTCGCCTCGTCTGCCGTGAAGTGCGTGCCGTCCAGTACAACGCAGTCCGCCTCTTCGACGAGGTCGTCCAGCATCGGGGTCCACGCACTCACGCGGGGCACGTAGACGAGGACGCCTCCGGTGGCCAGATCCTCGATGCGGTACGCCGTCACCCAGCGGTGGTCGTTCGCCCGGCCCGGCACGTACGCCGACGGCTCACCGGCGACGGGATGCGCCGTGGCGACCAGGCCGCCGGACAGCACGAACCCGCCCTCCGTCAGGCTGTCCGCCCACTCCCCCGGGGCGTGGCGGTCGAGGGCCGCCCGCGCCGGGGCCAGGGCGGCGAGCACGGGCGGGGCGGCGTACGTCTTGAACCCCGCCGTTCCGCGCAGCACGGCCAGGCCCGCCACGTGATCGGCCTCGGCGTCCGTCAGCAGCACGCCCCGTACCGGAGTGTCCCGGGGGCCCGGCCACAGGGCGGGGTTGGCGGTGAGCCGGGCGCGGATGTCCGGCGAGGCGTTCAGCAGCCACCAGTCGCGGGAGTTGCCGGTGACGGCCGCGCATTCCGGGGTGCGGGCAGGCAGCTTGCCGTCACGTGCGGCGGCGCACCGCGCGCAGGCGCAGTTCCATCGCGGGAACCCGCCTCCGGCGGCGGTGCCCAGCAGGACGACCCTCAAGACGACCCCCACCCCTTCGCGTCAGTCCTCCCGGTGGGATCTTCCCTCTCCATACGGCCGAAGCACCCTGCAAGAGGGGGCAGTTCCGGCCGACCTTCGCAGGCTGCACGAGCGGGCTGGTCGAGCAGGCTGGTCGAGCAGGCCGCACGGCGGTTGCACGGCAGTCGCCGTCACTTCCGCGGCCGTCATTCCTGGCGCAGCAGTTCCCGTACGGCGCGGAAGGCGGCCTCGGTCGTCGCCGGGTCCGCGCGGGGGCGGGCGAGGGTGCTCATCGGGATCGGAGTGACGAGCGGCAGGCCCTCGTGACGTGCCCGTCCTTCTTCGCGCTGGCGCTACGCCTCGGCGGAACGCTGACCGGGGAGCACGGGGCGGGTGTGCTCAAGCGGCAGTGGGTGGCGGAGGCGCTCGGGCCTGCGGCCCATGCCGTGCAGCGGCGGCTGAAAGAGGCGTTCGATCCGCGGGGGAGTCCTCAACCCCGGAAAGGCGCTGTGCGCGCGAAGGGGAGGAGCGGCTTCGGTGCCGCTCATCCCCTTGGCGTCGTGGTCCGGCGCTACGGCCTCGCCAGCAGGGTCCGTACGCCCTCCGACGTCAGAGTCAGGGGGTGTGCGGAGCCGCCGTCTATGGTGAGGGCCAGATCGTCGGCCGGCCACTGCGAGGCGAGTGCGCCCAGCGGTACCAGGCGGTAGCGGGAGACGAAGGGCAGCAGTTCGGCCATCGCGGGCTCCGAGGTGAACACGGGGACGACCGGCTCGCCGCCCGCCCTCTCGATGACCGGCAGCGCCACGGCGCCCGGGTCGGTGGCGTCCTGCTCGGCGTCGTCCGGGACGGGGACGAGGACGTCGCTGCCGGCGAGCATGTCCATCGCCGCCCTGTCCTCGGTGTTGTCGGCCAGCGCGTCCAGCGCCCGCCGGGCCGGTGTGGCGGTGTTGTCGTTCGCGGGTGTTTCCATGGCAGATCCCCTGGTAGCGGCGGTCAGGCGGTCCTGCTCGCGTACCCGATCCGGACCGGAGCATTCCTGTGGCTGTTCAGGGGATCAACGGAATGTGGCCGGAGGGCAGCCCCAGGCGGTCGCAGCCGACCCGGCGGGCGAGGGGCTCGGCCATGCTGGGGCCCACATGGGTCCAGTACGTGGCCGCGTCCCGGAAGTAGCGCTGCAGCCGCTCGCCGTCGCGCGCGTGCCGGGAACCGGCCGTGCGGAAGAGGGTGCCCTGCAGGACGTCCCAGGTCATCCGGCCCGCGTTCAGGAACATGAGCGCGAGGCGGTTGTCCTCGGCGGTGGTGAAGGGGGCGTCGCCGGTGGTGTTGCGCCGGCAGGTCTCCATCCACTCCTCGGCGGTGCGCTGCAGTGCCGCCTCGGCCGTGTGTATCACGCCGAGGGCCTCACCGAGGTGCCGCTGGTAGTCGTGGAGGTCGGCGCGGGTGCGGTCGGGTTCCAGGGTGAGGGGGCGGTCGGCGATGGCACGGGCGTACTCGTCGGCGGCGGCGTAAGCGGTGCCGGTCATGATGGCGGCGAGTTCGCCGTGGTAGAAGCTCGGCGCACGGCCGGCGTACATGGGGTTCCCGTGCAGCTCGTAGCCGACGCTGCCGCCCTCGACCGGCAGGTCGAGCAGGCTCGCCTCGCAGGTGAGGTACGCGGGGATGCGGGCCTGTTCCATGTGGATGCTGTTGGAGCCGCTGCCGCGCAGGCCGAGGACGCCGTGCCAGTCGTCGAGCACCGTCCACACCGAGCGCGGGGCGACGAACAGCACCGGCGGTCCCGGTGGGCCGCCGGGCCGGTCGGGGGCCCGCAGGGTCTGGCCGACGTAGTGGGTGGAGTAGGGGGCGCCCGAGGAGTACGGCCAGGTGCCGTCGAGGACGACATGGCCGTCGCCGTCGGGCTGCGCGACGCCGATGGGCGCGACCGTGGACGCGGCACGGAAGTCGCCGTCGGCGCCGAAGATCTCGTCCTGCGCCTTCTCTCCGAAGAGCGTGGCGACCTGCAGGACGTGGGCGGCGGTGAGCGACAGGGCCCAGCCGGTGGAGGGGCAGCCGCGGGCGATCTCGGTGACGACGCGGTAGAAGGTGGGCAGGCCGAACTCGTAGCCGCCGTACCGGCGCGGCTGGAGCATCCGGTAGAAGCCGGCTCGCAGGAAGTCGTCGTGGGTGTCCTTGGGGTAGTGCGTGAGCCGTTCGGTCTCCGGCTGGCGTTCGAGCAGCACGGGCCGCAGGTTCACAGCGCGTTCGACGAGGTCTCGTTCGGTCGGGCCGGGCTCGGGAGCGGCGATCACGATGCCTCCTGACGTGTGGGGCCGTCCGTTCGTGCCGTGATGCGTGACGCGGTACGAGTGATTGAACACGGCAACCGCCTCGGGGGTACCGACCGGATATCGCCAAGTGCCGGGACCGCGGGCGAACAGTCGTAGCCTGAAGAGGAAGGGACAGGCTCCCGTCCTCGTGGGCGCGGGAGGCGTGTATGCGTTACGACGACCGCAGGGCGGCCGGGCAGCTCCTGGCCGAGGGGCTGGCGGAGCTGCGCGGCCAGGATGTCGTGGTGCTGGGGCTGCCGCGGGGCGGGGTGCCCGTGGCAGCCGAGGTGGCCCGCCGCCTCGGCGCCCCGCTGGATGTGCTGGTAGTGCGCAAGTTGGGCGTGCCCGACCAGCCGGAGTGGGCTTTCGGGGCGATCGGCGAGCACGGGGTCCGCGTCCTCAACCCGGACGTGATCGGCGAGGCCGGGCTGGATTCCACCGAGCAGGAGGCCGTCGAGTCGGTCGAGCGGGCCGAGCTGGAACGGCGCGTACGGAGTTACCGCCAAGAGCGGGACGCACTGCCGGTCGACGGCCGTACGGCCGTCGTGGTGGACGACGGGCTCGCCACCGGGGCCACGGCCGAGGCCGCCTGCCGGGTCGTGCGAGGTCAGGGCGCGGCCCGGATCGTGCTCGCCGTGCCCGTCGGTCCGGAACACAGTGTCGCCCGGCTGCGGCAGGTGGCGGACGACGTCGTCTGCCCGCAGACGCACCAGGTCCTCGGCTCGGTGGGCGCCTGGTACCGGAACTTCGCCCAGGTCTCGGACGCCGAGGTCACGTCCCTGCTCGCGGAGGCCGCCCGCGCCACTCCCCGCTCCCCCGACGTCGCAGGCCCGACCGAGCAGGCGGGACCCGTATCGCCGTCGGACCGCGAGGTGCTGATCCCGGCCGCCGGTGCGCGGGTCGGCGCCCGCCTGGTGGTGCCGGAGGGGGCGTCGGCGGCCGTGGCGTTCGCGCACGGCAGCGGGAGCAGCCGGCACAGCCCGCGCAACCAGTACGTCGCCACCGCCCTCAACCGCGCGGGCCTGGCCACCCTGCTGCTCGACCTCCTCACCGACGACGAGGCACACGACCGGCACAACGTCTTCGACATCCTGCTGCTGGCGAGGCGCCTGCACGCCGCGTCCCTGTGGCTGCGCGGTGAAACCGGCCTGCCCGTGGCCTACTTCGGGGCCAGCACCGGCGCCGCCGCCGCGCTGGAGGCCGCCGCGCTGTCCGGTTCCGACGTCCGCTCGGTCGTCTCCCGCGGCGGCCGCCCCGACCTGGCCACCCCGGCGGCGCTGACCCGCCTGCGGGCGCCGACCCTGTTGATCGTCGGCAGCCGTGACACCCAGGTGCTCAGCCTCAACCGCCTCGCCGCCGACCGGATGCACTGCGAGCACCGCATCGCGGTCGTCCCCGGCGCCACCCACCTCTTCGAGGAACCCGGCACCCTCACCACCGTCGCCGAACTGGCCCGCGACTGGTTCACCACCCACGCCGACCGGCTCCCCGCTCCCTTCTGAAGCGATCAGTCAGCCCACCGCTCCCTCCAGGATCAGGGTCAGGCCGGCCCTTGCGCCGGTGCGCAATGACCTGCCGCACGACATCACCGCATTCACCGGGCGCCGGACGGAGTTGGACACCTTCCTCGGCGCCGCGCGGAACACGACGATGGTGGCGATCGACGGCATGGGAGGCGCTGCGGGTGCTGCTGACCGCGCTCGGGTCGCCGCCCGGCAGGATTCCCGACGGGGTCGCCGAGCGGGCCGCGCTGTGGCAGTCGGAGCCGGCGGCGCGATCGTGCTGCTGGACGGCGTCCAGCCGATCTCGCTGGACGTCCTGCCGACCCAGAAGGCGGCGGAGCTGTTCGTCGAATCCGCGGGCGGCACTCGTCCCGGCGATGTCGGCGAGGTGCTGCGCCGGTGCGGGAACCTGCCGTTGGCCATCCGGGTGGCCGCCGCGCGGCTCAGACACAGGCCCGCGTGGACGCTCGACACCCTGATGGAACGGCTGCGCGAGAGCGAGTTGGCGGTGTCGGACGTGTTCGAGATGTCGCTGCGGCAGCTCGACCCCGCCCAACGGAGGATGTTCGGGCTGCTGGGGCTCGTACCAGGCGAGGACATCGACGCGTACGGCGCCGCAGCCCTGGCCGGGATCCCGCTGGCCAACACCCGTTCCCTGCTGGAGGACCTGGTCGACGTCCATCCGGTCCAGGAGTCGGCGGCGGGCCGTTACCGGATGCACGACCTGCTGCGGCAGGCCGCCCGTGCCGACGACGCCGCGGCGGACCCCGGACCGGCGATCGCCCGGCTGGGCGACTACTGCCTGAGCGGCATGCCGGCCGTGACAGAGGTGATCGAGCTGGTCGTCACCCCCGTGCCGGTCATCGTGTCGCAGCAACCTCCCGCGCTTCCCGACCTGTCCCGTGACGGAGCCCTCGACTGGCTGGACGCCGAGTGGGCCAACATCACCGCGACATTCTCGCTCGCCGTGGAGTCGGGGATCGATGCGTCGGCGGTCGGGCTCGGCCAGTTCGCCTTCGTGATCTCCCTCGGGCGGCGTGGCGGCATGGCGCAGGTGTGCCGCGGGCTCGAGGTCAGCATGCCCGCCGCCGAAACGCTCGGCGAGCGCCGGGTGCTCGCCTCTCACCGGTGGCCGCGGAGGGCGACATCGTCGGCCAGGCGTGCTGCCGGCCCTGACCGCCGCCGTGAGCCTGAGATCACCGAAGCCCTCGACGCCGCCCGACCGGACGCCGACCCGCGCAACCACAGAGTGTCCCGGGGCCCCGCGCCCCGGGACACAGCGCTGCTGGGCCGGGGCGGCCGGTTCTCGACGGTCCGGAGAGACCGGTTCCGCCAATTCCCGGGCTCATGGAGATCACGTGCAGAAGGTCTGCTTGAATTCTGAACATCTGCACGGAGAGGTACCCCTCGTGAGCGAACCGAACGGCCCTGTCTGCCCCGAGTGCGGCACCCCTCGGGCAACGGACGGCACACCGGCCTGCTCGTGCGGCCGCCTCGCGTCCGACGCCCATCGCGAGACGCGCACGGCTGAGGCGGCGGCCGCGGAGGACTTCGATCCGGTGCGGATACGGCCGTTCGTGGAGCTCGGTGGCGGCTCGGCGGACGACGGGGATCCGGACGGCCCGCCCCTCGTCCCCTCGACGGCGCCGCCCGCCGTCGACCCCGGCCTCTCCGAGGTGCCCCAACTCGGCGAAGACGAACGGCAGTCGGCGGACCCGCAGTCGCCGGCGAGCACCTGGCGCGGACGCTACACCCTTGTGATCACCGGAGTGTGCGCCGCACTGGCCTTCCTGCTGACGGGAGCGTTCGCCAGCGGGCTCTTCACGTACGACAGCCCCTCGCGGGAGGGGGCACTCCCCGACGGTGTGCGGGCGCCTCTGCCCGACGGTTCGGCCCCGGAGGACAACTCCCCTGGGGAGCAGTCGGAAGGCACATCCTCCGCGGCGGCGTCCCCGAGCCCGACCGCGTCGCCGAGTACGCCCCCGACGGGCGGCTCGGACGATCCGAACCCCTCCCCCACGCCGACCGGCACCCCGTCCGGCCCCGGCACCACCGCAAGTGCTTCCCCCACCCCCGCGCCGAGCGCCCCGCAGGACGCGGCCCCGGTCCTCCGCCTCGCCGACCAGGGACCGGAAGTCACCGAACTCCAGCTCCGCCTCCGCCAGATCGGCTACTACGGCGGAGCCGTCGACGCCGACTACGACCGCGAGGTCGAGAGCGCGGTGCGCACCTACCAGCTCACCCGCGTCATCCTCAGCGACGAGTCCGGCGTCTACGGCAAAGCGACCCGGAGGTCACTGGAATCCGAGACCTCGGAGCCGTGACTTCTCGGCCTCGACTGGTCATCGCCGCAGGTCCGCGGCTTCGGCGTCGGTGCCGGCGCCAGTGCCCGTGCCGGTGCCGCGGGACAGGACCCGGCACGCAAGCACACGCTCGTCGACGTCACCGCCCCCGTCCGTCACCCGGTACACGTACGCCCCCGGAACCCGGGACACGGTCTCCGTGAGCCGACCGTCCGTGAAGAGGGCGCCGGTGCCGTCATCGAGGGCCCACCCTGCGGGCAGGGCGCCCGTCGCCACGGCCGACCGGTAGGAAGGGCGGCGCCCGGGTTCGCTGTCGTAGTGCGGGCACACCGAACCCGGCAGCAGGCCCAGGCCGTCCGGCAGGAAGGTGAGCGGGCCGAAGGAATCGGTGTGCGAGGCCTCCGCCCAGCAGTTGGCGCCCGCGCTGATACCGCACAGCAAGCTTCCCTGGTCGTAGGCCTCGCGCAGCAGGCGGTCCACGCCGTGCACGCGCCACACGGCGAGGAGGTTGGCTGTGTTGCCGCCGCCCGCATAGACGACGTCCTGAGCGAGCACGAACGCACGCAGCGCGTCGTCGTCGAGCTTCCTGTCGAACAGGCGCAGGACGGAGGGCTCGCAGTCCGGGCGGGCACGGAAGGCGGCGAGGAACTTCTCGATGTACGCGGGGGCGTCACCGCTGGCGGTGGGCAGGAAGCAGACCTTGGGGCGAGGCGTACGCGCCTGCCCCAGCACCCAGTCGTCCAACAGGCCGTCCTCGTCGGTGGAGAAACCTCCACCGACCAGGGCCAGGCGATGCGGGTGGCTCATGTCGTCTCCTCCAGCAGCTCGGCGACCGTCGTCACCCGGATCAACGGCCGGTACAGGTCCAGCACCTGCAACGCCTTGGCGTGCGAGTCGTCGTCCGCACCCGCGCAGGCGTCGGCGACCACCAGCACCTCGACGCCCGCGTCAGCGGCCGCCAGGGCTGTCGACAGGACGCAGCAGTCGGTGCTGACGCCGGCCAGGACCAGGCGGCCTTCCGGGGTGGCTCGTCGGGCGAGTTCCGGGGTCCATTTGCCGAAGGTGGTGGCGTCCAGTACGTGCTGTGCCTGATCCATGAACTCGTCCGTCAGCTGCCAGAGTTGGGCCTCTGGCGGTTGCAGGGCGAAGGGCCACTGCTCGTAGTACGTCCGCCAGGCGCCTTCCGGTTCTCCGGGTGCCACGAAACGGGTGAAGGCGACCCGGTCCCCGAAGGCCGGCAGCAGGCGCCGTACGCCTGCCGCCGCTTCGGCGAATCGCGGGGAGGCCCAGGGGCTGTCGGGGTCGGCGAAGACGCGCTGCATGTCGATGACGGCGAGCCACCCGGCGGTCATACGGCCGCCCCCTCGTCCGCCGCCGGGCTCGGCACCTGCGCCTCCTGTTCACGGACGCGCCCGCGCCGCAGCACCAGCGTGCCGAGGAAGCCGAGCGCGAGGGCGGCAAGGACTCCGAGGTTGGCGTACGCCCAATCGCCGGACCTGCCGCCCAGGCCCAGTGGGCCGAGGAGATAGCCCTGCCACTCCAGCCAGCCCGCCGCCGAGTTGGTGACCAGGCCCCAGCCGAGGGCCGTGGCAGTGAGGGTCAGGAGCAGCGGAGTGAACGGTACGTCGCCGTAGCGGCCGGTCGGGCGGTAGAGGTCGGGCTCGTCGTAGTCGCGGCGGCGCAGGGTCAGGTCGGCGAGCATGATGCCGCACCAGGCGGCGATGGGGACGCCGAGCGTGGTGAGGAAGCCCATGAACGAGCCGAGGAAGTCGTCGGCGACGAACACGATGTAGACCGCGCCCACGATCATCAGGAGGCCGTCGACCAGCGCGGCCACATAGCGGGGCACGCGCAGGCCCGCCGAGAGCAGGGCCAGGCCCGAGGAGTAGATGTCGAGGACCGCGCCGCCGACGAGGCCGAGGACGGCGACGACGGCGAACGGGACCAGGAACCAGGTCGGCAGGATCGTCGTCAACGCGCCGATCGGGTCTGCGGCGACGGCGGCGCTGAGCTCGTCGGAGGAACCGGCCAGCAGGAGTCCGAAGACCAGCAGGAGCAGCGGCGCCAGTGAGGCGCCGAAGGCGGTCCAGCCGATCACGCCCCCGCTCGACGCGGTGCGCGGCAGGTAACGGGAGTAGTCGGCGGCCGCGTTGACCCAGCCGAGGCCGAAGCCGGTCATCATGAAGACGAGCGCGCCGATGAACTCCTGGGCGGAGCCCGCCGGTACGGCGCTGACGGCGGACCAGTGGATGTGGTCGGCGACGAGGGCGACGTAGACGACGGTGAGCACACCCGTGACCACGGTGATCACGGTCTGCAGCCGCATGATCAGGTCGAAGCCCATGACACCGACGACCACGGTCAGCACGCCCACCAGGACGAGGGCGACCACCTTCGTCCCCGTACCGCCGCCCCAGCCGAGCCTGCCGAACACGGTCGCGGTCGCCATGGTGGCGAGGGCGCACAGCACGGTCTCCCAGCCGACGGTGAGGATCCAGGAGATCACCGACGGCAGGCGGTTGCCGCGCACGCCGTACGCGGCGCGGCCGAGCACCATCGTCGGCGCGGAGCCGCGTTTCCCGGCCACGGCGACGAACCCGCACAGCAGGAAGGAGAAGACGATGCCGACGACTCCGGCGACCAGAGCCTGCCAGAACGAGATCCCGAAGCCGAGCGCGAAGGCACCGTAACTCAGGCCCAGGATGGACACGTTGGCCCCGAACCAGGGCCAGAACAGGGTCCGTGGGGTGCCTTTGCGTTCGGTGTCCGCGATCACGTCGAGGCCGTGGGTCTCCACCTGGAGCTTTCGGCCCGGGGAGCGGCCGTCGAGAGGGTCCGGGGATGTGATCATCCCGGCATCGTCGCACCGCTCACTCCGCCGGGGAAGACGGAGGCCGATCAGTGGGACGCCGCGGCGGCGCCCAGCAGGCCGGTCAGCAGCGCGTCCGTCGCGGGCCCGAGCAGTCGCTCGCCGTCGGGTGTCGATTCCAGGCCGGTGACCAGGGCGAGGCAGACGTCGGCTGCCTCGGCGGGCTCGATGGTGGCGGGCGTGCCCGCCTCGGTGAACAGGGCGGTCAGCAGGCGCCGTAGATCCGCGGTGAAGGTGGCGCAGATGTCACCGAACAACCGGGCCTTTTCGTCGAGGAGTTCGGCTGTGTGCGGGGAGTCCCCGGTGAGCCTGCGGACCAGGTCGAGCTTGGCGGTGAGGACGCCTTGTATGCGCGTCGCGTACGAGGCGGCCTCGGTCGAGGCGGCCTCCCGGGCCCGCCGCAGCGCCCGGGTGTGCAGGCGGGCGGCGAGCTGTCGGAAGGCGTCGTCCTTGCTGCGGACGTACTGGTAGACGGCCGACCGGGACACGCCCATCGTCGAGGCGATGTCGTCCATCGTGGTGCGCCGTACGCCGTACCGGGTCAGGCAGTCGTACGCGGCGTCGAGGACCTCGTCGAGCCGGTCGGCGGCCACCGTTCAGCCCAGCCTCTTCAGCATTTCGGCTGCGGCGGGTCCGGCGGAGGCGGGGTTCTGGCCGGTGACCAGGTTGCGGTCGACGACCACGTTCGGAGCCCACGGCTCGCCTTCCTGGTAGTCGGCGCCGATCTCGACCAGGCGGTCCTGAAGCAGCCACTTGGCGCCCGCCGCGAGTCCCCCCTGGGTCTCCTCGGCGTTGCTGAAGCCGGTGAGCCGGTAGCCGGCGAAGGCGTTGCCGCCGTCGGCATCAGTGGCGGCCAGCAGCGCGGCCGGGGCGTGGCAGACCACGCCGAGCGGCTTTCCGGAGGCGAGGGTGTCGACGAGGAGCTTGCCGGACGTGGCGTCGACGGCCAGGTCCTCCATCGGGCCGTGGCCACCGGGGTAGAAGACAGCGGCGTAGTCGTCGAGGTTGACGTCCTCCAGCTTGATGGGGTGCTGGATCTCACTGATCGAGGCGAGGGCGTCCGCCACCTTCTTCGCGCCCTCCTCGCCGCCGTTGAACTGCGGCGCCAGGCTGGCGTTGTCCAGGGGCGGCACGACGCCGCCCGGCGTGGCCACGACGACCTCGTGACCGGCGGCCTTGAAGGCCTCGTACGGAGCCACGGCCTCCTCGGCCCAGAAGCCGGTGGGGTGCTTGGTGCCGTCGGCCAGAGTCCATTGGTCGGCGCCGGTCATCACGAAAAGGATCTTCGACATGGGGTGCTCTTTCGGGGTTCGAGAGGCGGGTTTCCCGGGGTTCCTGACGCTGTGCGTACAGATCGTCAGTACGTCGTTGTCCCGACCGTACGCGCACCCTGCCATTGGAATCCAATAGGCTCAGGCATATGAGGTATAGGGATACCAATGAGGGGATAGGCAGAACCACCCTGCCTGATGGCGCGGCGCCGGTGGATCTGAACCTGCTGCGCACGTTCCTGGCCGTGTACCGCACCGGCTCCTTCACCGCCGCCGCCCGCCTGCTGGGCCTGTCCCAGCCGACGGTCACCACGCAGATCCGCGCGCTGGAGCGGCAGCTGGACCGGGAGCTGTTCCAGCGTCTGGCGCGCGGCGTGGCCCCCGCTCCCTACGCGGACGAGCTCGCCTCCCGGATCGTCGAGCCGCTGGACGCTCTCGCCACCGTCACGGGGCCGGGCGGCTCCGCCGACGTCCACCCGGCCGAACCCGTGCACCTCGCCGGGCCTGCCGAGCTGCTGACCCACCGCGTCATGCCCGCCCTCGCACCCCTGGTCGACAAAGGCGTACGGCTGCGCATCACCCCGGGCCTGACCGAGCCGCTCCTGGAGGAGCTGCGGGCGGGCCGCTACGACCTGGTGATCTCGACCTACCGGCCGCGCGGTCGCGCCCTGGCCTCGGTGCCGCTGGGGGACGAGGAGTTCGTGCTGGTCGCGGCTCCCGTCTGGGCGGAGCGCATCGGCGGACCGGCGCGGATCGAGGCCGACGGGTCCGCCCCACTGCATGGCGTGCCGCTGGTCGCCTACGCCGAGGACGTGCCGATCGTGCGCCGCTACTGGCGTCATGTCTTCGGCAAGCGTCTGGTGTGCCACCCGGCGGTCACCATGCCCGACCTGAACGCGGTGAAGGCCGCGGTGGCGGGCGGGACGGGGTTCAGCGTGCTGCCCCGCTATCTGTGCTCCGCCGAGCTGGCCTCGGGCGTGCTGGTCCTGCTGCACGACCCGGACGATCCGCCCATCAATACCGGCTTCCTCGTCCAGCGCCCGGGCTCTTCCGGGAACCCGCATGTCGCCCTGGTCCGCGACCACTTGCTGGCAACCGCCCGCGACTGGTGACGCCCGGACACCACAGCACACCCATGGGGCGTGTTCAGTACTTCTCCGCGCCCGCCACGATGGCCTCCCGGATGCGGTGGTACGTCCCGCAGCGGCAGACGTTGCGGATCTCGTCGAGGTCGGCCTCGCTGATCTCGCGGCCCTCCTCGCGGGCCTGGCGGACCTTGGCGACGGCGGTCATGATCTGGCCGGGCTGGCAGTAGCCGCACTGGGCGACGTCGTGCTCCAGCCAGGCCTCCTGCATGGGGTGGAGCTCCTTGCCGACCGTGGCGGGCAGGCCCTCGATGGTGGTGACCTCGTCGGTGGGGCGCAGGTCCTTCACGGGGACCGAACAGGGGTTGAACGCCTTGCCGTTGATGTGGCTGGTGCAGGCCTGGCACACGCCGAGGCCGCAGCCGTACTTCGGTCCGGTGACGCCCAGGACGTCCCGGAGCACCCACAGCAGCCGTACGTCGTCCTCGATGTCCACGGTGACGGGCTCGCCGTTGAGGATGAAGGTGTGTTCGGGCACGGTGGCTCCTAGAAGGCGCGGCTCAGGCCGTCGGTCGGGGACGCGGGGATCGGCGGGCTGGTGGGCAGTGGCTCGAAGCCGAGCGGTTCGCCGTGGTTGAGGGGGAACGTCGTCGGCATCGTGCCCGTCGCGCGTCCGTAGGCGCAGGCCACGGCCGCCATCGCGCCGGCCACGGCCAACTCCCCCGCGCCGCCGGGGGTTTCCGTCGTCGGCGGCATGACGACGATCTCCAGTTCCGGTGGGGTGTTCCACTGGCGGGTGTAGAAGTAGTTGTCCCAACTGCCTTCCAGGAAGTGCCCGCCTGCGAGGTGCAGCCCGGAGCTGAGGGTGATCGCGATGCCGTCCATGATGCCGCCCATCATCTGGGCCTGGAGGCCGCGGGGGTTGACGGCCAGCCCCACGTCCACGGCGCAGACGACCTTGGTCACACGCGGCCCGGTGTACGCGTCGGGAATCTCCCGACCGGTGGTCTCCGGGCGGCAGTCGATCTCCGCGAGGACGGCGACGTACGCGTGGTACTCGGGATGGATCGCGATGCCCTGCGCCGTCCCCGCCGGCATGCTGCGACCCCACTCCCCCACCTCGGCGACCTTGTCCAGGACGGCCCGAGCGCGCTCGTCCTTGAGGAAGGCGCGGCGGAACCGGTAGGGGTCCTTGCCCATGCGCTTGGCCAGCTCGTCCACCACCAGCTCCTGCGCGCACCGCACGTTGGGCGAGTAGATGTTGCGCATGGAGCCGGTGTTGAAGCCCTTGTCGGTCTCGCTGAGGAGTTGGGTGACGACGCCGAAGTTGTACGGAGTCTGCTGGGTGAGCGTGAAGATCGTCTCGGAGAAGGTGAGGTCGCCGACGGGCAGCCGGGCGGCCTCGGCCGTGATGATCTCGCCGACGCCGTGGCCGAAGTCGGTGGCCACGGAGGTGTGGCGCTGGTCGTAGGTGAGCACCTGGCCGAGCGCGTAGGTGGCGCGCACCCGGGAGGTGGACATGGGGTGGGTGCGGCCCTGACGGAAGTCGTCGGTGCGGTGCCACATCAGCTTCACCGGCTTGCCCATCGCCCGCGAGATCTCGGCGGCCTCGGCGGCGGCGTCGTAGAAGAGCTTGCGGCCGAAGGAGCCGCCGCCCTCGGTCACATGGACCTTGACCGCGGTGACCGGCAGCCCGAGCTTTCGCGCGATGTCCTCCTGGGCGGTGATCGGCGACTTCAGGCTCGCCCAGATCTCGGCCGAGTCCTCGCGCACGTCGGCGACGGCGCAGTTGGTCTCCAGGGCGCTGTTGCTGGCGAAGTGGAAGGTGAAGCGGGCGTCGACGGACTTGGTCAGCAAGTCCAGTCCGGGGAGCGGGAGTTCGGCCTTGCGGAGTTCGGTGCGGATGGAGTCGTCGGAGGCGTTCTCCGCTGTTCCCGGCTCCCAGGTGACCTCCAGCGCGCGTACCGCGTCGATGCATTGGCCGAAGGTGCGGCCGCGCACGGCGACGCCGGTGGAAATGCGTACGACGTCGGTGATGCCAGGCATGGCCCGTACGTCGTCGAGGTTCCCGACCGAGTGGACGGTGCCGTTGATCGTCGGCGGTCGGCACACCATCGTCGGCAGCGCGCCCGGGACATGCACGTCCATGGCGAACTTCTTGCGGCCGGTGACCGCCGCCAGCGCGTCAATGCGCCGCCGCCCGGTGCCGATGACCTTGAAGTCGGCGGGCTCCTTCAGGGTCACGGAGACCTGGCCGGTGGCCACCGAGGCGGCCTTCTCGGCGAGTTCGCCGTAGGTGAGGCTCTTGCCGGTCACCGTCGAGGTGATGACCCCCGCCTTCGCGGTCAGGGTGTCGAGGGCCTCCCCCAGTTCCAGCGCGGCGGCCCTGAGCAGCCGACCGCGGGCCACGGCGGCGGCGACGCGGATCGGGGTGAAGGTGGAGATGGTGGTGTTCGAACCGCCGGTGATCTGGTTGAACAGCAGCTCGGGGCGGGCGTCGGCGAGGGTGACGCGGATCTTCTCCAGCGGCAGGTCCAGCTCCTCGGCGATGAGCATGGCGCTGGAGGTGGTGATGCCCTGGCCGACCTCGGCCCGGGGCAGGGCGAAGGAGGCCGTGCCGTCGGTGTCGAGGCGGATGGTGATCAGGTTCGCCGTGGGCAGCGCGGCGTGGGTGAGCATGTCGTTGAGGTCGTAGATCTCGGCCGGGCCCGGTACGGAAGGGACCGCCGCGGCCGCCTCGGTGGGCGCCAGGGCCGCCTCACCGAGTGGGGCAGCCACGGTCAGCGTCGAGGCGGCCACCACGTACCCCAGGAATCTGCGCCGGCCGATGCCGTCCGGGGCGGCGGCTGATGGGGTCTCCGGCCGCTGGGGACGGTGGTGAGCTGCCATCGACTGTCCTCCCGACGACGTGCCATGCCCCGATGCATGGCGGCTCCTGACTGTGCACGGCCTGCGCGCGTTGCGGAAGATCCCTGCCGCGTTTCCACACGCAACACCCACAACGCCCCTCACCTGTGAACCTCCAGGCGGGCGGCCCGGCCGCAGCCTTCGGCTCAGAAAGCGCCCTTGCGGAACTCGGTGGCCGAATCGGTCGACGTGGCCGTGACGTTGTAGCGGTCGCCGCCCGCGTCACGCCTGCCCTGGTTGTGGTTGTACTGGAACTTGAACACGTAGGTGCCGGGCTCCAGCGTGTTTCCGGACTTCAGCGTCACCACGTAGTCCAGCTCGCCGCTGTTTCCCCCGGTGGCCACCGAGATCTTGTCCCCGAGGGAGCTCCACGTCCCGGTGCTCGACACACCGCCGGTCTGGATGATCTTCACGACCACCTTGAGCGAGGTGAGGGGCTTGGTGGACTTGACGGTGACGGTGCTCTGGTCCCAGTAGTCGTTGGTGTCGGAGTCCACGCTGCCGTCCGACCACAGGTAGCCGGTCGTCGTGGCCGACTGGGTGCCGCGGTCCGTCGAGGAGGAGGTCTCTTCCTCCTGGCTGCCGCTGCCGCCGCCCGAGGTGTCCCCCGAGTCGGACTTCACAGTGGGCGCGGCCCCTGCACCGCCCGCTCCGCCTCCGCCCTGCACGGGCACATAGACGATCTCGGGGTTCTTCTTGCCGCTGTCCTCCGCCTTCGGGGACGGCACGACCGTCGGCTTCTCGGCGTCATCGGCAGGTGTCTTCGCCTCGGGAACCTTCTTGTCGGCCGCGGTGGTCACCTTGTCGGAGTCGCCGGCGCTCCAGTCGATGGCGGAGACCACCGAGGCGGACCCGGCGATCACCAGGACCGCGGCCGCGGAGCCGCCGACCGCGCTCCAGACCCGGCGGCCGGGCAGGAAACCCCTCAGCGGCGTGCGGGCCTTCCGGGCGAACAGATCAGCGAACTCGCCGTCCGAGCGGTCGGGGCGAGCGGGACTCTGCGGCATGAATCGGGTCCTTAACGAGGAGTGAGGTTGACCGGGGCGGGTAAAGCGGGCCTGCGCCTACGGCAGGTCGTCCGGAGTCAGGGTCATCAGGTCGGACTCGGAGACGTCGGACAGCTCTGCGACGCGGTAGGCCTGACGCTCCGTCATCGCCTGGAACAGCTGGCGGGCCGCGCGGCCGTTGCCGAATCCGCGCTCCCGGGGCAGCGTGTCGAAGTGGGCGGTCAGGGCCTCGCGGGCGGTCGGCGTGAGCTCGTACTGGTGTTGTGCGGCCTGGTGCTCCACGATGCTGACCAGTTCGGCGGAGCCGTAGTCCTCGAAGAGCAGCGTGCGGTTGAAGCGCGAGGCCAGACCGGGGTTGGAGCGGACGAAGACCTCCATCTCCCGTGGGTATCCGGCCACGATCACCACCACGTCGTCGCGGTGGTCCTCCATCAGCTTCAGCAGGGTGGCGATGGCTTCCTGCCCGAAGTCGTTGGTGCCGGCGTACTGGGTGAGGGAGTAGGCCTCGTCGATGAAGAGGACACCGCCCCGGGCCTGTTCGAAGACGCGCGTGGTCTTGGGGCCGGTGTGGCCGACGTACTCGCCGACCAGGGCGGAGCGGTCGGCCTCGACCAGGTGGCCGCGGTCGAGGAGGCCGACGGCGGCGAGGATACGGCCGTAGAGGCGGGCGATGGTGGTCTTGCCGGTGCCGGGGTTGCCGGTGAAGACGAGGTGGCGGCTGAGCGGGGGCGCGGCGAGGCCCATGTCCTCGCGGCGGCGCACGGTCTGCATCAGTTTGACCAGGGACGACACGTCGTTCTTGACCCGCTCCAGGCCTGCCAGTCCGTCGAGTTCGGCGAGCAGGTCCTCCAGGGTGTCCTCGGCGGGGGCGTCGGTCTCCCGCGCGCTGGTCGCCGCGGCCGTGTCCCCGCCCGCGGTGGACGGCAGCGCCTCGGCGCGGCCGGTCGGCAGGGCGGGGTGGGTCACGTTGCGTGAGACGCAGTCGTCGAACACCGGACGGGCTCCCTTCTCCGCGGCGACGTCCTCCTCGGCATCCCGCACCACACAGCCGCGCAGCACGGGCGCGCTGCCCGCCGCCATGTGGACGGCCGGGAACGCCTCGCCGTCGTTGCCGGCGCCGGCGAAGACGCACTCTTCGAAGGTGCCGCGCGCCTTCTCGCCGACGAACAGGCTGTTCTTGCCGGTGCGGGCCACGGTGACGGCCCGGACGCGCGGTTCGGCCGAGGGGCCGAGGACCAGTCCGGAGCCGGTCGCGTCGCGCACCGTGCAGTCCTCGATGTTGGGGGTCGCGCGCTCCCCGATCACCAGGCCCGCGGTGCCGGTGCCGCTGATCCGGCAGTCCCGCAGCACGGCCGACGTGCCGGTTCCGCAGGTGATGCCGGCGCGTTCGGCCTCCGTGACGTCGCACTCCTCCAGGACGACCGTGCCGGTGGACTCGGCGTTGATCCCGGTCCGGCCGCGCAGCACGGACAGCCCGCGCACCCGCGCACCGGCCGCGGCGTCGATCTGCAGTCCCGACAGCCCGCAGTCGCTGATGCGGACGCCCTCGACGGTGAGCTCGGCCCGGTCGGTGGCCCGGACGCCGTGCTCGGGGGTGGAGCCGATGCGGCAGGCGGTGAGCGACAGCCGGGAGTCGTCGCAGGCGTGCACGGCGCTGAAGCCGCAGTCCTGCACATCGCTCGATGCCAGGCTCACCTGCGAACGGCCGCCCGCCAGCAGCCCGTTGGCCCGGCTGCCGTGCACCGAGGTGCCCGCCGCGGACAGCCGGGCGTTGCCCCGGGCCACCAGGCACGAGCCGTGCGGCCGGTCCACCTGGCAGTCGACCAGTACGGCCCTGCTGTCGTCGTCGGCGGTCACCCCGGGGCCGGAGCCGTCCCGCAGGCGGCAGTTCAGCAGGAGCACGTCCCCGGCGCCCGAGACGGCCACTCCGTCCGCGCCGGTGCCTTGTATCCGGCAGTCGGCGAGCACCACTCCGCCCTCTGTGCCCGCCGGGCGTTCCAGGGCCTCCCCGGGGCGCGGGGAGCTCCCCAGGACCCGGACGCCTTCCCCGCCCGTCTCCTCCACCTGGCACTCCAGCGCGGTCACCGTCGCGTCGTCCTCCACCAGCAGTCCGCTGCGGCCCGGGGCGGTGATACGACAGTCACGGAGCACGGCCCCGGCCCGTCCCCGTACGCGGACTCCGGAGCCCGTGACCTGGCGGACCGTCAGCCCTGTGGCCTCCGCGGCCGTGGCGGAGCCGAGGACGACACCCGTGCCGTCGATGTCCTCGACCACCGTGTCGATCAGCTCGGTCGGACCGGTGGTGTTCGCGTGCACCCCGGCCAGGGCGGCACGGAAGATCCGGCAGCCGCGCAGGGTCAGCGAGGCATCGCCGCCCGCCTCCAGCCGGCCGCCGGAGATCTCACAGCCGTCCAGTTCCAGGCCGCCGGCGGCCACCAATACGGCAGGCAGCGCCGGGTCCTGGCCGGTCAGCGCGATGCCGTCGACGCGGACGCCGGGGGCGGTGATCTCCAGGACCGGTCGGGCGGGGTCCGCCGCCAGCAGTCGTACGGCATGGTCCGGCCCTTCCTCCGGCAGCAGGCTCACCGCACGGTCCAGGACCAGCACCTCGACATAGTCGCCGGGAGCGATACGGATCTCGTCGCCCTCGGCCGCGGCGCGTACGGCGGAGGTGATGCTGCGGTGGGCGCCGCGGCCCTTGGGGGCGACCCGGTGCACGGTGCCGGTGCCGGTGGCGGTCACGGGAGCTCCAATCCCTCGGTGAGAGCGGCGGGTTGCTGCTCCCGTGGTGGCTGCGGTGGCGGGGTCGGAAACGCCCGGCCGGGGCTGGGCAGGTTGTTGCCGTTGTCCTTGTCCGCCTGGGTGATCTGGAAGGTGAGGTACCGGGACAGCGCGGACTCGGCCCAGTTCATGCCGAGTTCGCCGAGGCCGCCCTTGTGGAAGACCCGGGAGCCGGTGGTCAGGTGCCAGGCGTTCCGCGCCAGACCCGTGGTCACGCCGCTGAACAGGGAGCCCGCAGCTCCCCACCCGCCGGCCAGCAGCGCGTCCGTGCCCTTGACCTCGTTGCCGTTGACCCCGAACACCGCGGCGCTGATCGCGTTGCTGACGAACCCGCTGAGCGCGCCGGTGGCGAGACCCACGGTGTTGGCGTAGGTGGCGCTGCGCCAGCGGGTGGGCTTTTCGAAGGCGGCCCAGTCGGTGACCCAGTCGTCGGTGTTGCCCTGCATCGACTGCTTGGGGTGCGCGCCCCAGTCGCGCGCGCCCATGGTGGTCTTGAAGTAGCCGAGCCGGGTCTGGTTGTACAGCGTGTTGAGGCCGCCGCTGAAAGTGCCGCCGACTCCGCCGGTGAGCAGTGCCTTGAAGACATCCTCCACCTTGAGGTTGCCGTTGTTGGTGAGCTCGGTGATCAGCAGGCTGGCGGTGAAGTCCGTGACGAAGCCGGTGCTGAACGTGGTCAGGAAGCTGCGGAGTTCGCGCTGCCACATGGGCATCTCGACGGACTCGCCGTTCCTGACGCCCCGGAACAGACCGTGCCACGGGTCCTGGACCTCTCGCAGATAGCCCAGGACCTCGATGTCGGCGCCGCGGTAGTCGAACTCCCGGCCGATCAGCTGCCAGCCGCGGTCGCCGGGCAGGCCGACATCACCGCCGACCTTGGGCAGGACGCCGGCCAGGTAATGGGGGATCACGGCCGGGCCCGACATGCTCAGCCGGCCGAAGGCGTCGGTCTTGTAGATCCGTCCGTCGAAGACGCGCTGCTCGACAAGGTGGCCGTTCTGGTACTCCCGCCACTGGCCCCACTGCTTGTCGACCTCGCGGTAGCGGACGGGATCGCCGTCCACCTTGACGCGCTCGCGGAAGACCTTGCCGAGGTCGTACTCCTTCCAGACCTCCCGGTCCACGCGAACCGTGCTCGGCGTCTCGAAGTGGCGCGCGGAGTGGGCGAGCAGGTCGCTCAGCGTCCCCGTGGTGAGCGGGGCCGGGGGTGCCGCGGGCGGCTCCGGGGCGACGATCTCGTACGCGTACTCGCGGACCCGGCCGCCGTCCCTGCTCCGGACCACCTGGTCGTCGATCAGGTCCCGCCAGCGGCCCTTGGCGACGTCGTCGTAGACCCGGACGCCTTCGGAGTGGACCGTGCCGTCGGCGGCGGTCTTCGTCCACTTGAAGGTGCCGTCGGGCTGCCTCATCGCGTCGACCCAGGAGGCGGCGGCGTCGGTCGCGTTGCGCTCCCGGACCACGTTGCCCAGCCGGTCGAGGTCGACGAACGAGTCGTCCCAGGTCCGTGAGTAGAGGGAGCCGCGGTTCTGCTTGCGGACGCCCTCGTCGAGCACGGTGGCCGGATTGGCGGAGTCGTACGTCTTCCATGTCCAGCTGGTGCGGTAGGGGCTGCCGGACGACTCCACGAACACGTCGCCCATCCGGTCGCGCCGGCCGGTGACGTGCAGCAGCGAGTTCTTGTCGACCCAGATGCCGGCCCGCTCGTGGCCGGCGAGGTCCGTGACGGCCGGGGCCTCGAAGAGGTACTCGCGCGTCCCGGTGCCCTCACTGCGCAGCCGGACGCGTTCGACGCCCTCGCCGTCGGTGAAGATGTCCCGCCACTGCCCGGAGCTGTCCACGTGCCGGGTGCCGGTCAGCTCGTTCGTCGTGTCCCGCCAGTGCAGTTCGTACGCCTCTCCCCGGCGGTACTCGGGAAGCTGCGCCCAGCGCGTGGGGTCGTCGGCGCTGCGCCCGATCTCGATGACGCTGCCGTCGTCGAGCTTGCGGGTCTCTCGCACGACCCGGCCGAACTGGTCGATGTCGACCCAGTTGGAGCCGGAGGGGTTGAGCCGGACGCCGGTCACCGTGGTGCCGTCGGCGGCGGTCTGGGTCCAGTGGCTGACGCGGTTCAGGGAGTCGCCCGCGAACAGGTCGCGGAAGAAGCCGTCGAACGGGCTGCGGCCGGCCGCGGACTTCCACATGAACGCGGGCGGACGCTGGTCGGCGAACCGCTTGACGAGCAGGCTGCCGCCGTCGGCCAGCGTCTCCAGGCTCTCGATCTGCGCGTTCGCCGGGCCCTGACCGACGTACGTGTCGGTGTCGATGCGTGTTCCGGCGGGAGCGTGACCGGGCAGCAGCGAGTGCTCCTGGTACATCCGGGAGCCGTGCAGCCCGCCGAACGGCCAGGTCTGGGCGCGCCGTTGGGCCACCGTCTCCAGTCCGGTCGCGGGGTCGACGAAGGTGTCCCTGAAGCCGACGTGGTTGGCGCTCCAGTGCCGGGTGCCGGACAGCGCCTCGGCGCCCTCCTTGTCGAACCGCGTCCAGGTCCAGTGCCCGTCCACGCCCTTCTCGGCGCGCACGAGGCCGCCGTCGATGGCCTTGTGGTAGGTGCGCACGTCGGAGGTGTTGAGCAGGCGCCAGGAACCGTCCGGCACGTCGTGGTAGGTGCGCTGGTCGGGGTCCCCGATGCGCTCGCCGCCCCGGACCCGGGTGCCCGCGCTGTCGAACTCGGTCCAGCGGGCGTGGCCGAAGCGGTCCCGGGCGATGTGCAGGGTGTTGCCGTTCTTGAGGACCTCGCGCTCGAACAGGGTGATTTTGCCGGGCTCCTTGCCGGTCAGCTTGAACTGTCCGGTGGGGGACGTCTCCAGCGTGGCGGTGTCGAAGCGGCCGGTGAACGGGGTGTTGTCGCCGTTGACGCGGACGCCCTTGCCGGTGACGTGGTCGATGTTCCAGTACGAGCCGGTGGGTTTACCGCCCTTGCCGCGGATGGCGACGGTCTCCTCCAGCAGCCTGCCGCCGCTCGCGTCGAAGACGGTCCGCTCCAGGGCCGGGGTCCCCGGTCCGGTGTGGATCAATGCGATCCGGCCGTCGTCGAGCCGCTCCGCGCGCAGGGTCAGGGACGGATGGCCCGCCGTGTCCAGGACCTGGGGCACCCCGTCCGGAGCGCCCGCCTCGAACCGGAACACGCCCCGGTCGCCGACGAGTTGGACGTCCCTCAGGGCGAGCGTGCCCTCGGGGCCGTAGTGCCACTTCGTCGTGCCGGCGGCGTCGGTGAGGGTGAAGCCGCCGCGCACGTCGGTCGGGAGGCTCGGGTCGAGACGCGTGACGGTGAACGCGTCGTCGGCCACGTGTGTGCCCACGAACTGGAAGGAGTCGGGGGTCCAACCGCCCTGGGCCGTGCGGCCGGTGAGCCCGAGCTTGGTCCCGTCGAGCTCGGCGGGGCCGCCCCTGAGGAACACCTCCTGATAGAGCAGCTCGCGATTCGGGCCGAAGCCCGTAGTCAGGTCCGTCGGTGTGTGCGTGACGGTGAAGCGGCTGCCGCCCGGGCCGCCGTGCAGCGTCGGCGTGACGGTGAAGTCGCCGAAGACGCGGCTGCCGCCGCCCTGCAGGTCCTCCAGCCGCGTCGCCAGGGGCAGGTTCAGGTACTCCCGCATGACGGTGGCGGCGCCCTGCCGGATCCCCTCGTGGGCCTGCGCGGTCATGTGGCGGAGCTGGTCCTGGAGGAGTTCGGGCCTCAGCCCGGGGAACCTGTTCAGCAAGTCGGTGGCGTCGTCCGCGAGCTGCCGCACATGGAGGAGGTCCAGGTTCTGGAGGGCATGGGCGTCGGGTGCGGCATGCAGGAACTCCATGGCTCCGGCGATGGACGACAGGTCCGCCGCCGGCGCGTTCTCGGGCAGGGCCCGGATGCCCGATGCCTCGTCCAGGGTGCGCTCGAAGAGCTGGGAGATGTCGGTGAGGCCCTCGTCCAGGAGGCCTCCCTCCGGGATGGAGTTGAGCGGGAATCGCTCGGACACCGGGTCGACCAGCCGGGTCGGCTGCGCGTCGCGTGCCCCCTCGGTGAACCGCAGGAAGCCCGAGCCGTCACGGGCCGGCAGGTCGCGGAAGACGAGGGCCCCGCTCCGGTCGAAGTGGAAGCGGCTGCCGGTGATCGTGTCGGTGAGGGTGAAGCCACCGGGCAGCCGCCCGGCGAGCGCGTCCTCCACGCCGGTGAACTCCAGCGACCTGATGGAGCCGGCAGGCCGGATCAGATCGACCTGGACGGCTCCGTCCACCTCGTTGACGGTGACCGACAGCCGCAGGTCGGAGGGGAGTCCCTCCCCGGTGAGCAGGGTCTCCCGGCCCAGGAAGGAGCCGTCCCGGGCGAAGGTCCATGTCCTGTTCCCGGCCGGGTCGGTGATGGCGAACCTGCCGCCCCTGAGCTGTTCGACCGTGAAGTCGGCGCCGCGGACCGTCCCGTCCGCCGCTGGGGCGCGGTCGAGGAGTTCGAGGCGGAACGTGCCCGGTGCCGTGTCGGTGGACGGTACGCGCACCAGCCGTATCTCAAGGTCCGCGAGGTCGTCCGCGCCCGACAGCCTGATCCCGGGTGCCCGCTCCAGGAGCGCCGTCCAGTACTCGTCCGGGTCCAGGAGCGCCGTCCAGTACTCGTCCGGGGCTCGCCAGATCACCTGCTGGTCGAGATGGGGCAGGTCGTCCGGGCCCAGCCGGGCGAGCCACGGGTCGCCGTGCTGTCCCATGGCGTCGAACAGCCGCAGGACGGCGGATTCGTCCAGGCCGGGCAGGCGCAGCTCGGCACCGAGGGACAGGCCGGTGACGTCGGACACCGGATGCGTGCCGCCCGATGCCTCGTCCAGGGTCCGCTCGAAGATCTGGGCGAGGTCATCCAGGCCCGAGGAACCGCCCAGGTCGTCGAGGCGGACGGGCGGGACGTCGGGGGCACCCTCGGTGAAGCGCAGGAATCCGGAGCCGTCGCGGTCCGGGACATCGCGGAAGGTCAGGTTGAGGTCGGCGTCGTAGTGGAAGCGGCTGCCCGTGATCGTGTCGGTCAGGGTGTAGCCGCCCGGCAGACGGTCCTGAAGCGACCGGTCGATCGCCGTGAGCGGGAACGAATCGGTGACGCCGCGGGGACCGACCAGCCCGACGATCCTGGAGGTCACACCGTCCGTCATGGTCGTGGCCGTGGTCCTGAACCACAGCCCGGACGGCAGCCCCAGATCGTTGTCGACGAGCGCCGTCTCTCGGGCGAGGAACTCGCCCCCGGCGCTGAACTCCCAGCGGGTGGTGCCGGCCGGGTCGGTGACGCGGAACGCGCCGCTGTCCAGGCGCTCCACCGTGAACCGCGGCTGCGGTCCCGCCCCGTGGGGTGTCGGGGTGGCCTGTGTGACATCCAGCCGGAACGTACCGGGCAGGCCGTCGGCGGCGGTACCGCCGCCGATCCGGAACTCCAGCCCGGCCAGGTCGCCCACGCCGGACAGCAGCACGTCCTGGAACGGGGTCAGGCGGGTGAGGGACAGGTCGGTGGGCAGCGTGACGTCCGCCGGACGGGCGACGGTCAGCGCGTCGGCATCGGACAGCTCGATCCGCGGGAGGCCGGTCGCGACGCCGTCCAGGAGGCTGTTCTCGGGGACGGAGTTCACCGAGAACCGCTCGGACAGCGGGCCGCCGAAGTCGTCGAGGGCCGTCAGCGGGCCGAGGTTCGTGTCCGGCACGGTCGTCCCGGCCGTGTCCAGCCGTATCGGCGGGGCGTCCGCCGGGAGGTCCACGAACCGGCCGGCGCGGTCGAAGAAGAACCGGTCGCCGTTCGCCAGGTCGGTCACCGCGAAGCCCCCGGCCGGCAGCCGCCCGGCCGCGTCACCACCGGGCAGCCGTACGACGGAGAAGGCTCCGTCGCCCACCCCCGGCGCGGCCAACCGGAGGGTTGGCACCATGTCACCGCCCGGCCCGCGGGTGAACGTCGTGATCAGCCGTGCGTCGGCCGGCGCACCGCCGACGTGGCCGGCCAGCCGCACTTCCTCGGACAGCCATGTGCCGTCGAGGTCGAACCGGGCGGTCCAAGCCCCGTCCGGCGTCCCCACCCTCACACCGGTGACCACGCCGAACGCGCCCCTGACCGGGTCGACCACCACACCGGTACCGGTCAGCCGGCCCCCGTCCGGACCGACCACCCGCGGCAGCGAGCCCATCTCGGGGGCCGCGTCGAAGCGCAGCAACACGTCCCGGCCCGGAACCCGCATGTCGAGGAACTCCAGGGCGCGGTCGGCGGTGTACTGCAGGCGTACGTCTCCCAGCGCGTCGGTGAGCGTGGCGCCGCCTCCGGGACGCGGTACGCTCTGCCACTCCATGCGGACGCCGTTCTGCCCCGGGTCCGTCAGGCGCAGCTCGCTCATGGGCTGCGGCGCGTCGAAGCGGTTCAGCCCCGGCAGCGTGTCGGCGAGCACTGCCTTGCCGTCCGGGCCGAACCTGGTGGTGATGCCGTCCGGGGTGGTGACGGTGTAGACGCCGTCGACCACGTCCACCCTGGCATCGGGAACCACGGTCCCGGCGTCCGTCTTGACGACCCAGTTGAGGTTCTCTCCGGGCTCCAGCGTGATCCACTGACCGTTGGGCAGCCCCAGCTCGTCCGTCAGCCGCAGTTCTCCGATGCGCAGTTCCAGCGGCCAGCTGCCGGAGTTCGTGCCCGCGGGGGTGCGCCACTCGACGAGGGCGGGTTTCACCTCGAAGTCCGTCTTGACCGTGTCCGACAGACGGAGGTTGCCGGCGGCCTCGTCGAGGCCAGGGAGCGGGCCCACCGACAGCGCGTCACCGGTGCCGGAGGAGACTGCCGTCCTGGGGTACGGACCCTCCAGATAGCTCTTGGGAATCGTGCCCTTGATCAGCCATTCCTGATCGCGGGTCGTGTTGAGCAGCACACGGACGTCCGAGACGAACCTGCCGGCCTTGGCCGGATTGACGTCGTGGCTCTTGAGGAAGTTCAGAACGTCCTGCCGGGAGCTGTTCCCGGTGAGCTCGGAGGTGAAGTCCAGGCGTTTGCCGATGGCCCTTTCGATCTGGTCGGAGATCAGCCGCTGCAGGTCCCGGGCCGGGAGGATGCCCACATCCGGCAGCCGTCCGGCCTTGATGTCCACGCCCAGCTTGTAGGCGTCAAGGGTGAACTCCATGTCGCCGTAGACCTTGTGGTTGCCGATTTCGGCGAAGGAGGTGAAGGGGCTGTTGCTCTTCCGCGTGGCGTTCTCCGCGCCGGCGACATGCTGGAACGCGGTCGTCTTTCCTTCCGGGTTGGCGGGGATCATGCCGCCGTCCGGATCGAAGTACGACTTGCGCAGCCCCTTGAGGTCCTCCTGGAACATGTGGAAGTCGTCCTGCCGGACGAGCTTCACCCCGCGCAAATCCTCGAGCTCGACGTGGGACATGTAGAAGTCGTCCGACTTGAGGACCGGCTTCGGCACCTCCACCGGAGGCAGCCCGGATCCGGAGGCGCGGCCCGCCGATTCCAGTGCGTTCGTGGGGGCCGTGAGTGGTGTGCTCGGTGCGGCCGGTACGTTCTTCAGGGAGTCGACCGTCGCATACGGGCCCTTCAAGTAGTTCGAGGGGATGACGCCCTTGATCAGCCAGGTGTTGTCCCGGCGCACCTGCAACAGGGTCTTGATATCGGCGGTGACCTTGGTGGCCATTCCCTTGGTGACGCCGTTCCTGGCCAGGAACTCCTGAATCTCCTTGTTCCCGGTCGTGTGGGTGAACGTCGACGGGACGTCCAGGTCGGGCACTCCGGTCTTGATACGGATCTCGTCGAGGATCTCGTCCTGGACCTTGGTGGTGGACAGGATCTCGATGTTCCTGACGTTCTCGACCCCGGCATGGATGTCGTTCCTGAGGGCGATGAGATCGAGTCCGATCTCCTGGTCGCCGTAACTCCTGACGATGCTGCCGGGTGGGGAGAAGGCCGTGAACGGACTGTCCGCCTTGAACGCCTTGGCATTGGCCGTCGTCACCGCCTGGAGCGGTGTGATGGTGCCGTCGATCTTGACCGGTACGAGGCCCTCAGCGGTCAGGTGGGTCTTCATACCGGACTTGGGAGTGGACGTTTTCGCGAAGTCCATGTCCTGCCGCACCAGCCAGTGGACCTGCGGCACGGCCGGTACGTCCACCTGCACCGGATCGGCGCCATGGACCATCGACGGGCCCGCCGGCGCCTCTGCGCGCACCGGGACGTCGACGCCTGCAGGCGCGCCGTCCGGGCCGAATCTGGTGACGATGCCGTCGGGGGTGGTGACGGTGAACTGGCCGTCGACCACCTCCACCCTGACGTCCGGGACGATCCCGGCGTCCGTTCTGAGTACGTAGGTGAGCTGCTCTCCGGGCTCCATCGTGATCCACCGCCCGGTGGGCTGCGCCAGGTCGTCCAGCAGCCGCAGTTCACCGGTGGGCAGGTGCGCCGCCGGCCCGTCCAGGCGGGCCATCATCACCGTGATGTCCTGGCGGACAGTGTTGAGGTTCGTCCCGAGCCGGTCGAAGTCGAGCCGCGCCTCGTTGAACTTCAACTCGGCAGCGCTCAGGTCCAGTTCGGCTTCCGCGCGGCGCAGCGGCGGTATGTCCGGCAGCTCGGCGACCTGCGAGAGCTTCTGGCCTGCCGTATCCAGGTCCACAGCGGCGTTCTGGGCGCGGACCCAGGCCTGGAAGCGGTCGGTGCCGGTCTTGCCCACGGCACCGCCGGTGATGATCTCGCGCAGGGTGAGCGGGGGGAAACCCGTCTGCGCGGTGACCGGCTTGGTGACGAGGTCGGTCTTCAGCGGCCCCATCCCCAGCAACTCCCGTGCGCGGCCCATGTCGCCGGGGCTGTCCGGGAGTAGCCGGGCCAGCTCGTCGAGCTTGAAGCCGAGGCGCGTCGGCGAGTCCGGTCCGGTGAACTTCCCCACCAGCGGGCCGGTGCCCAGCTCGTCGGGGTCCATGACCCGGATCGTCACTTCGTCCTTCAGCCCGACATGGACGTTCACCGGGTCGATCTTGCCGATGCGCAGGATCACCCCGTCCTTGGTGATGCCGACGAGGTCGATCTCACCGTCGAGGATCTTGCGCAATTGGACGGTGGTCAGGCCGCCGAACTTGCCGTCGATGCTGAAGGGCGCCAGCTCCGCCAGCTCGTCCATGGGTTTCAGCAGGCCGGCCCCGGTGCGGTCCAGGCCCGCGAAGGCGTCCAGGTCGCGCAGCCGGGTGACCGCGCTCTGCGGCTGCTCCAGCAGGACCGACCGCGGGCCGGTGCCGGTCGCGCCCAACTCGTCCAGGTCGTCGAGGGTGTTGAGGGCGTTGCGGAACTGCGGGGGCAGCAGTCCACCGGCGCCCAGGTCCGCCACATCGATGCTTCCGTTGCGCAGCAAGGGGCCGAAGCGGGAGCCGAGAGCGTCCAGGTCGCTGAAGGCGACCGGCTCCACGAGGTCGTCGAAGGTGCTGGAGAACCGGCCCGAGGGCATCCCCGGAACGCGGGGCAGGGAGCTCGCACTCGTCGAGCGTGGCAGCGCGGTCGGCGGGGGCATGAACTCGGTCAGTTCGTCGACCGCGTCGTCCCAGGCCGGGGTGCCGGGTACGACCAGCTTGCCGGATTCCCCGAGCGGCCTCGTGGCTTCGGGGGTGAGCAGCCCGCGGCCGGTCGTCGCGGCCAGGTCGCCGGCGACAGAGCCCGCACCCCTGCCGAGCGTGGTGCCGATCGGGGGCTTCCTGAGCAGGCCGCGTTCGAGGATGCCCATGCGGAAGGCGCCCCGGAAGCCGAACCTGGCGAGCTCGGAGTAGCGCAGCGGCAGCAGCGCCGACACCACGAAGTCGAAGGCCCGGCCCACGTTGGTGATCGCGTATACGCCCAGCCGTCGGCCCATGCCACCGCCGACGAACCCGGTGGCCATGAAGAAGTCGCGGCGCAGCGCGAACCGCCCCCACCGCACCGCGCCCCTGGCGAACCCGCCGGCCATCCGCATCGCGCTCGAGAAGGCCCTGGGCGTGCCGGCGAGGAAGCCGGGCAGCCGGGACATCCCGGTGAAGAACATGCGGCCGCCCGCCTGCGACAGCTTGAGCAGACCCTGGCCGGTCAGGGTGGCCAGCGTCCGGGGCGCCATCAGCAGCCTGCCGGCCTGCAGCAGCATGCGGCCGCCCGAGGAGAGGCCCCTGCCGGCGCCCCTCAGGCCGAGACTGAGGCCGGACTTGAGCATGCGCATCAGTCCGCCGGCCGTGGTGAGGCCCTTGGTCGACGGGAAGAGGATGCCGAGGACGGCAAGGCCGAGGGCAAGGGCGCTCGTCTTGCCCTGGGCGTAGTCCGCCAGTGCCTTGAAGAAGAGGACCGCGCCCAGGCCGAACGCCAGCAGCCCCAGTGGGCCGCCGACGATGATCGCCACGATCGAGACCACGATCGTGAGGATCTCCAACGCCTTCCAGAACCCCTCGACGAACCTCTTCCAGAAGCTCTTCTTCGGCGGCTTGATGGGCGAGGACACCATGTCGGCCGCCGTCCGAAGGGCGTCCTCCAGGATCTTGGCCTCGCCGGTGATGAAGTCGACCTCGGCCTCGACGTCGTTCTTCGCCGCGGTGAGTTCCGCGGGGGGCGGGGCGTCCTTCCCCACGAGGCCGGCCGGGGGGATGGCCACCGCGCCGCCTCGCTCCGCGGCGCTCTCGGCCCGGCCCTGGGCCTCCCGCAGGGCGTTCGCGTACCTGGCCGTGGCCGAGGCCGCGAGGTCGAAGGAACGGTTGACGTTCGCCATGAACGTCTTGAGCGACTCCTTCACATACTTGCGCAGGGCGTCCGCCGTCTGCCCCTCGAAGCCGCCGCCCGACGCGGTGCCCAGCATGTTGTCGAGCCCGGCGTCGACATCACCGGCCAGGTCCCGGAGTTGGCGGAACTCCCGGGTGACGCCGTCGATGACATCAGGGTTCCCGGCGACAGGGTTTCCGTCGTACCCAACTTGATTCCAGTCGCCAGGGCTGGCCACGGGTCCTCCAAGGTGTCCAGGACCGCGAGGGTCGGCGGCTCTGCATGCGGATGACTTCCTGGTGACGTATTCAAGGGGATCAGCAGTTCAATGAAGTGACGGATACCACATACCTGCTGGTCAGTAGGGTGCCGGGCGAAATTCATTTGAACCTTTCGGGTCCGTCTCTGCGTCTACAGGGCGGATACGACGACGCCGCTCGTTCGATATCGCGAACATCCGTGTTTCCTCGACCCTCGCACCGGAAGAAAGGACGGAAAGACGTGGCCCGCATTTCGGTCGACTACGATCTGATGTACGTCCTCGCCCGCCAGATCTGGCATCTCCGCGATGAATTGAACGTCTCCTCGCAGACGGACCGCAATTTCGCCGCCGGTGACATCGGGCCTCGCCGGGACACGGCCGAGGAACTGACGAACTTCTACGACGCCTGGCAGAAGTCGTTCCGCGAGGCCTGGCAGGTCATGACCGACCTCGGCAACCTCCTCGACGAGATCGGCAAGGCGTTCTACGACTCCGACGCGTCGACCGCGGTCAACGCCGCGGCGATGGCGGCGTCCTACCAGCGGCAGAACATCAAGGCGGAGAACGACGCCTACAAGCAGCGGCAGGACGCCATGTACAAACGGGCCGAGGCCGCGAACCTGGAGCGGCGGCACAAACCCGGGCAGCTCTACCTGGAGCGGCAGCAGCAGGAGTTGGAGAAGAAACGGGCGGCTCTGCAGAAGGAGCAGGACGCCCAGGGGAAGCGCCAGGCGGACCTCAACAAGCAGCAGGAGGAGCTCCAGAAGCAGCAGGAGCCGCTGCGGCAACGCCAGGATGAACTCGCCCGGCGTCAACAGGAGCTGTGGCAGCGGCAGAAGGCCGAGCGGGAGGAGCAGGAAGCGGCCTTCGCGGCGAAGCAGGATGCCCTGAACAAGGAATCCGAGGCCCTGCAGAAGGATCAAGAGCCCCTGCGGCAGCGCCAGGACGAACTGCAGCGCAGGCAGCAGGAGTTGCGGAAGGAGGAGTCGGACCAGCGCCATGCGCAGGAGGCTCTCTACCTGGCGCAGCAGGCGGCCCTGCAGCAGCAACAGGACACCTACGACGCCAAGAGCAACGCCCTGACCGCGAAGCAGGAGGCGCTCTGGAAGGAACGGGACGCCCTGCTGCGCAAGAAGGGCGTCACACAGGGCGAACTCGACGCCTGGCAGAAGAGGCAGGACGCCCTGTGGGCCGAACAGGACGCGCTGTGGAAGCGGGAGGGCGAGCCCCTCCAGAAGAAATGGGACGACCTGGAGAAGCTGCAGGCCGACCAGGAGAAGGCGCTCGAACCCCTTCAGACGCGGCAGGAGGCGCTGAACAAGGAGCTGGCGGCGCTCGCCAAGGAGCAGGAACCTTTCGGCGAGCGGGCCGAGGAGCTGCAGCGCAAGCAGCAGGACCTCTGGAAGGAACAGGACGCCGAGCGCAAGACGCTGGAAGGCGAGCAGCAGAAGGACCAGAGCGACCTGAACCGGGAGCAGGACGCCCTGCGGAAGGAACAGGACGCCTTCACTCCCGAATGGGACAAGCTGGACAAAGAGCAGCAGGACCTGTGGAAGGACCAGGCCGCGACCGAAGAGGCGCAGAAGCAGCTCGACAAGGACGAGGAACCGCTGCGGCAGCGGGCCGAGGAGATGCAGAAGGACTACGCCGCGGAGCAGGAAGAGCTGGCGAAGAAACCGGCCTGGACCCCGGAGAGCGGCAAACCCAACCCGCTGCACATGAACCGCGAACTCGGCGGGGACGGCCCGTCGGAGACCCCACCGCCCCCCGTACCCACCACCTACGAGCGGGACGACGAGAACGGTCACACGAAGGTCGAGTACAAGCTGGACGCCGACGGTCAGATCGAGGTCGACAAGAACGGCAACCCGGTCGAGACGACGACCACGATCACCAACAAGAACGGGCTGACGTACACCGAGACATACCGATCACTTCCCCGCGAGGGCGACTCCGTGACGACCACCCAGCGCTCCGACGGCACCGTCACCAAGGTGTACATGGACGCGAATCCCGAAGAGTACGGCCCAGGGGAATCGATGCGCTACGTCACCGACGACAAGGGCGCCGCGCTCCAGACGTGGCGCAAGACGCCGGACGGCGAATGGACCCTGACCTGGGACAGGGACAGTGACCCCGCAGGCGAGGAGAACGCCGCGAACGGCGTGGGCAGGCCGCCCGCATACCTGACGGTCGAGAAGCCGCTCGTCGACGGCGCAGGCCGCCCGGCCGACGACTCCTTCTCCCCGCCGATGGCCATCGAGCTGCCGGACGGCAACACCCGGACGGACTACATGCGCCTCGATGGCTCCGAGCTCAGAGTCGTCACGACGGACACCACACGCTACGTCGCCGACGCGAACAACGAGATCCAAGAGGTCTGGTACAAGAACCGGAACGGGACCTGGTACCTGAAGGAATCCAGCACCCAGCACACCCGCTACGGCGACGAACCCCCGCTCGGGACGCTCGGAGAGAACTGGCGGTGACCGTCCCGCGGACGGACGCGCATCCCATCCCCCGGCTTCCTCTCCCATGACTCCCTGCGGGCGCCCTCCCCCCGGCGCCCGCAGGGTCCCAAGGGCCCGCATCCGCGGGCCCGGCAGTTCCACCACCCAGGTGCACGGCCGGTCGCGACCGGGCGCACCGCAAAGGAAAGAGACCACGATGGCCAAGACCCACGTCGACGAAGAGGCGGTCAACGCCGCGGCCGCCAAGCTCAACAACGCCGTCAGCTCCACGCTGGTCCCCCAGCTGTCGGACCTCCAGCGTGAGGTCGAGGCGCTGCTCGGCGACGGCCTGATGCTGGCGCAGACCAGCCCGAAGCTGCGCGAGTCCTACGCGAACTTCAACACGTCGGTGACCCAGGCGGTGAACAACATCACCGAGTTCTCCAAGCAGTTCCAGCAGATCGCTCAGTCCGTGAGGGACCTCGACGGGCAGATCGCCGGCGGTATCCCCGCCTGATGCCCAACAAGTGAGATGAACCAGGGCGAACGGGACACAATCCCCGTTCGCCCTGGTCGGGTTTTCATGCCGAACCTCACGTTCACCTCAAAGACGCTTGAAAGTCCCGCCGACACTCATAGACTCACCGCCCAACAGGAACCACCAGTTCCGCTCGTGGATGCGGTGGTCACCTGGGCACCCGCGTTCCAACTGCTCAGCTACGCGCCGCGTCCGCGCGGCGTCCCGACCTGACCGGCCCACGACACAGGCGCCGGTTCCGGGGGAGGCAACACATGAGAACGTCCACCACCTGCCACGCTGCCGGGAGCTCCCACAGACCCGGTGGGAGCGCTCCCGCCTGCGAAGGCTCCTTCCGCGAGCTCTACGAACAGCACCACGGGCCGCTCCTGCGCTACGTCTCCCGCCTGCTGCGCGGCGACCGGCAGCGCGCCGAGGACTTCGTCCAGGAGACCCTGCTGCGCGCCTGGCTGAGCAGCGCGGACCAGCCGCCGGACTGGTCGCCCTCGCGGGCCTGGCTGTTCCGGGTGGCACACAACCTGGTGGTGGACTGGACGCGACGCGAGCAGGCCCGCCCGGAGTACCACCAGGAGCTGCTGGAGTCGCACGCCGAGCCCGTCGACCCGATCGGCCAGGCGGTGCACCGCCGCTTCCTCGTGCACGCCCTCTCCCGCCTCTCCCTGCCCCACCGCGAGGTGCTCTTCTACGTCTACATGCTGGGCTGGACCGGCCCGGACGCCGCGGACGCCCTTTCCATACCGCCGGGCACGGTCAAGTCCCGCGCACATCACGCGATACGGGAGCTGCGCCGACGCCACCCCGAGGACGCGGTGGTGGCCGCATGACGGCGGCAGTCCCGGCGCAGGGCCACCTGATCTCGCTGGCCAAGCCCGACTCGTCGCTGATGACGACGCTGCTGGTCGCCGTCGCCGTACTCCTGCTGCTGTTCCTGCTGCTGCGGCACGTCGTCCGTAAGCGCGGCGGCTGGCGGCGGTTCCGGCGGGGTGTCGCCCGAGAACTCACCCTGACCAGGCGGGCGTTCGGCGAGCCACTGCGTGCCTTCCGGCGCCACCGTCGTGGGGTGCGGGCGCTGGCCCGCCACCTGTGCGACCCCCGGTCCGGCCTGCTCGTGCGGCGGCTGCTGGACGCGGCCGGAGCGGCGCTCGGCGATGTGCCCGGGGCCTTCGCCTACGGGCTGCGGACGGAGCCCGGTCGGGCCGCCGTCCAGATCGCCGCCCGCCGGCTGCCCGCCCCGCCCGCCCCTTGGGAGGTCGCCGACGGCATCGGCCCGCAGTCCTGGTGCCTGAGCCTGGACGACGAGGAGTCGCTGCCGGACGCCGCACCCCGCGCGGGCGCCCGGGTGCGGCCATTGCCGGTCGCCGTCGGCATGGCGGACGACAGTTGCGTCCACCTCGACCTGGCCGCCGGGCCACGGATGATCACCGTCGAGGGAGATACGGTCACGCGGACCCGGCTGCTCCAGGCGCTGGCCGCGCAACTGGACCGACCGGGCAGCGGAGCCTCGGTCACCGTGACGGACGGCGTCCACCCGCACTACCACGGGGAACCGCTCGACAGCGTGCTGCGCCGGCTGGAAGGCACGCCCGCCGCGACGGAGGAGGAAGAAGCGGTCACTGCCGCCACCACCGTCGTGGTCTGCGCCTCCCCCACCCGGGAACAGGCCCGGCGGCTGAGCGCACTCGCCGCCACCGGCACCGTCGTCTGTCTCACCGACGGCCCGGCGGCCGGGCACAGCTGGGCCCTGCGCGTCGACGGCCGCGGCCGGGTCACCGCCCCGGAACTCGACCTGTACGCCGACTCGGCCCCGCTCAGCCGGGCCGTAGCCGCGGCCGTCCGGGCCGATCGGCGCCGTGCGCGCCGCGCACCGGAGCGGCAGCGGCCGGTCGAGCGGGCCGTCGAGCCGCGTACGGAACAGGAGTGGCGGGCGCCCGAACCGGCCGGGCAGTCCGAGCCGTCTGCTCTCTCCGAGCTGTCCGAGTTCGTCGAGGAGCCCAAGCCCCTGGCCCCGGCCCGGACCGTCGCAGGTGCCGACCTCCTGTCCGAACCGGCCTCGGCACGGTCCCACCCCGCCGAGGCGTCGTCCACCGGCGGGGAGTAGCCCGCCGCCGCACACCGGCACCGCAAGTCCTTGCTCGCCCTACGAACCACCCCAAAAGGGGAGACATGAAACTCCTCATCACCACCGTTGCCGACGGCGACCCCACGAGCCGTCAGGACATCGTGCTGAGCGCCGACGCCGCCACCCCCGTGGGGGACATCGCCGAACACCTGGCCCGGCTGCGCACCGACGACCCAGCCCCCGCCACGGGCAACGTGCCCGTGTGCTACGTCGGCGACGAACCGCTGTCCCCCGGCGCCCCGTTGGCCGGCACACCGGTCATGGACGGCAGCCTCGTCGGGCTCGGCGCGCCCGTCCCGCGGGGCGGCGCGGAGTACGGCCCGCAGCGGTCCGCCATGCCGCAGCCGCAGCAGGTGGACCACTCGCCGGTCGTGGAACTGCAGGTGGTGGGAGGACCCGATGCGGGGCGGGTGTACGCGCTCGGCCTCGGCACGCACGGCATCGGCCCGGTGGAGGGTTCCGCAGTGCCGCTTCAGGGTCGTGGACTTCCGTCCGACGGCATACGGATCTCCGTTCGCCCGGACGGTTCCGCCCTCGTCGAACTGCCGGAGGACGGCGCCGCCGGCCTGTCCGTACCGGAGCCGCCTGAGCACCGAGGCAAGCCCAACGTGCCGCTGCTCCCCCTCGCGGACCAGGACGAGGAGGACGAGCCGGCCGAGCAGGTCACCGATGCGGCCGCCCTCCCCGACGGCTGGGAACTCTGGCCGCTCGGCGGCGAGCTCGCCCTCGGCGAGTATCTGCTGCGGCTGTCCGAACCGACGCAGCGGGACGCCGCCGTGGTGCCCTCCGAGGGCGGTGGCGGACTGGACTACAACCGGCCGCCGCGCATCCTGCCGCACCTCGAACCCGAGCGCTTCCGCCTCCCCGGACCGCCCGAGCCGCCCGGTCGCAGGCCCATCCCGTTCCTGGTGGCGTTCGCCCCCATGATCATGGGCCTCGGCATGGTGCTCATCTGGCATTCGTACTACTACTTGCTCTTCATGTTCCTGTCGCCGCTGCTGATGGCGGCGAACCACGTCAGCGGGCGGCGCACGGCCCGCAAGGACTTCGAGGAGAAGTCCCGCACGTATCGGCTGCGCCGTGCCTCGCTGGAGGAGGACGTCCGGCAGAAGGTCGTCACCGAGCAGCGGCTGCGCACCGAGAGCGCGCCCGACCCGGCGCTGGCCGGCCTGTGGGGCGTCGGCCCCGGCCGCCGGCTGTGGGAGCGCCGCCGCGGCGACCCCGACCACCTGGCTCTCCGGCTGGGCACCGCGAGCCAGCCGTCCCTGCTCGGCATCGACGATGCGGCGCGCGAGGACAACCACACGTCCGTGCACTGGACCATCCCGGACGCGCCCGTCAGCGTCGACCTCGAACACTGCGGAGTGGTGGGCCTGGCCGGTGAGACGGGCCCGGTGCAGGCGCTGGCCCGCTGGCTGACCGCGCAGGCCGCCGTCCTGCACACGCCGCGCGACCTGCGGATCGTCGTCCTCACCGACAAGGCGTCCGAGGAGTCCTGGGACTGGGCCCGCTGGCTGCCGCACTCCCGGGACGGCCTGCCCGGATCCCGCGGCGGCGCCGTCACCCTCATCGGCAACGACCCGGAGACGGTGGCCAACCGCGTCGCCGAGCTGGTCTCCACCCTGCGCACCCGACAGCGGGCCGCCGAGTCGACGATGAGCAAGGCGCTGCTCAGCGAACCGGACGTGCTGGTCGTGATGGACGGCGCCCGCCGGCTCCGCGACGTGCCCGGCGTGGTCTCCATCCTCAAGGAAGGCCCGGCCGTACGGATCTTCCCGCTCTGTCTGGACCACGAGGAGCGGCTCCTGCCCGAGGAGTGCACCGCGGTGGTCCGGTACGAGAACCACCGGCTCACCCTGCGCCGCACCGGCCTGCCCGCCATCCCGGACATCCGCCCGGACCTGGTCGAACCGGCCTGGTGCGAGCGCCTGGCACGGGGCATCGCCCCCATCCACGACGTCACCCCGGACGCCTCGGAGGGCCTGCCCGACCGGGTCGGCCTGCTCGACCTGCTGGGTTTGCCGGAACCGAGCGGTGAGGCCGTCTCGGCACGCTGGGACCGGCGGCCGGGCTCCACCGAGGTGCTGCTCGGCGCGGGCTACGACGGTCCGGCCGCCTTCGACCTGGTGAAGGACGGACCGCACGGCCTCGTCGCAGGCACCACCGGGTCCGGCAAGTCGGAACTGCTGCAGACCCTGGTGGCCTCCCTCGCCGTGGTCAACCGGCCCGACGAGCTGACCTTCGTGCTGGTCGACTACAAGGGCGGCAGCGCCTTCAAGGACTGTGTCCGGCTGCCGCACACCCTCGGCATGGTCACCGACCTCGACAGCCACCTCGTCCAGCGGGCGCTGACCTCGCTGTCGGCCGAACTGGTGCGCCGTGAGCACATCCTGGCGGCCGCCGGGGCCAAGGACCTGCCCGAGTACCAGAACATGCGCCGCCGGGACCCCGAGCTGGAACCGGTGCCCCGGCTGGTCATCGTCATCGACGAGTTCGCCACGCTCTACCGGGAGATCCCGGACTTCATCCCGGGTCTGGTGAGCATCGCCCAGCGCGGCCGGTCCCTCGGCATCCATCTGATCCTGGCCACCCAGCGTCCGGCCGGTGTGGTCAACGCCGACATCCGCGCCAACACCAACCTGCGGATCGCCCTGCGCGTCACCGACGCCACCGAGAGCCAGGACGTCATCGACACCAAGGACGCCGTCAGCATCTCGCCGAACACCCCGGGCCGGGCCCTGGCCCGCCTCGGCCACGGCACGGTCGTACCGTTCCAGACCGCGTACTCCGGAGCGACCCGCCCCGGAGCGACGCCGGTGCGTCAGCCGCAGCGCGCGACCGAGGCGGGGGCTCCCCGGATCTGGGGTACCGAACTGCCGTGGCAGCGACTCGGCCGCGCCGTCGGCATACCGAGCGCCGAAGCCGAGCCCGGCGCTCCCGCCATGGACGACGACTCCCCCACCGACCTCAACGCACTGGTGGACGCGGTGCGCGAGGCGGCGGAGATCACCGGCTGCGCCCCGCAGTCCAGCCCCTGGCTGCCCCCGCTCGGCCACTGCGTGCTGATCGACGATCTGCCGCAGCCCGAGCAGACCGGCGACGCCCGCCTGGTCCCGGTGCCCTGGGCCCTGTCGGACGTGCCCGGCGCACAGGCGCAGGAGCCGGTGCGGCTGGACCTCGCCACCTTCGGCCATCTGTACGTCATCGGCATCCCGCGCTCCGGACGGTCGCAGGTGCTGCGGACCATGGCCGGAGCGCTGGCCCGCGCCCATTCCGCCGCGGACGTGCATCTGTACGGCATCGACTTCGCGGGCGGTGCGCTGTCCGCACTGGGCGTGCTGCCGCACTGCGGCGCCGTCGTACCGCGCGGCGACCACGAACGGCTGGAACGACTGCTCACCCGGCTCGACGCCGAACTGCACCGCCGTCAGGAGCAGCTGACTCACCATCACGCGGCGAATCTCACGGAACTCCGCGAGATCGTGCCCGCGGGCGAGCGTCCGGCGCACGTCCTGCTGCTCGTGGACGGCTGGGACGCGCTCGTGGACCTCATCGCGGAGCACAACGGCGGCCGGCAGATGGACCAGTTGAACCGCCTGCTCAGGGAAGGCGCCGCCGCGGGTCTGCACGTCGTCGCCACCTCCGAGCGCGCGCTGCTGGCCGGGCGGGCCACCGCGCTCAACGACAACAAGCTGCTCCTGCGGCTGAACGACCGCACCGACTACCACGTCGTCGGCAAGCGCTCCCGCGACCTGCCCGACGTGATCAGACCCGGACAGGGCTGGACCTCCGACAGCACCGAGATCCAGGTGGCGTTGCTCGCACCCGGGGCGACCGGTCAGGAACAGGCGGAGGCGCTGCGCGCCATCGGCACTGAGGCGACCCGCCGCGACGCCGGACTGCCCGCCGCCCGGCGGCCCGTGCGGATCGGCACTCTGCCGGCGAACGTGGAGTTCACGGCGGCGTACGAGAAGGTGCCCGAGGAACTGCGACGGCCCCTGTGGGGTCTGCTGGGGCTGGGGGGCGACGATGTCGCACCGGTCGGGGTGGACTTCGCGGGCTCCTCGCCGACGTTCGTGGTCGCCGGGCCGCCCGGCTCCGGCCGCAGCACCACGCTGGCGAGCCTCGCGGTCTCCCTGCTCGCCTCCGGCACCCGGCTCGTCGTGCTCACACCCCGGGAGTCGCCGCTGCGCGCCCTGAACGGTCATCCGGGTGTACGGCTGCTCACCTCGCAGTCCCCCACGGCACAGGAGCTCGCCGCCGCTCTGGGCAGCGGCGACGAGCCCCGGGTGGTCCTTGTCGACGACGCCGATCTGCTGATCCTGCCGGAGATCGACCAGGACCTGCGGGCCCTGGTCGAGTCCGGCCGGGACCGTGGCGTGGGCGTGGCCGCCGGTGTCACCGGGGAGACGATGGCGGGTGCCATGGGCTGGCTCAGTGCCCTGAAGCGACACCGCCGGGGCGTACTCCTCGACCCCCAGAATGTGATGGAGGGCGACATCCTGGGCGTCCGGCTCACCCACGCTCATCTGCGCAACCGCAGACCGGGCCGGGGCCTGACCGTCGACCGGCGCTCCGGGGAGCTGATCAACGTGCAGATCCCCGAGACGACTCTCGAGTGACGGCCGGCGTCGTCGCGCAGGCGCCGGCCGCGCACTCCGTCAGCCACTGGTCGAAGTCGGCGTCGTAGCGGGTACCGATGTCGGTGTTGTACACGGCGTAGCCGCCCGCGTAGTCCCCGACGCGGAAGCGGGCCAGCATGCGCTGGATGTCGGCCGGGTGCTTCTCGAACATGTACCGGACCGCGAGGTAGCCCCACGGGTAGGTGCGGGTCACGTCGCTGTTGGCGTACGTGTTCTGGAACAGCGTGCTCAGCCGGTACGTGTGCCTGCCCGCCTCCGTGACGGCCTGGTCGTAGGTGATGCGGCGGTAGCCGTAGGAGACGTACTCGGCCACGCCCTCGATCCACCAGACGTCCGGCACCGACGTCTGCTGCCCGAAGTCGCCCTTCATGTTGTGGACGGCGTCGAGGTAGTGCGTGTACTCGTGGTTGAGGTTCCAGATCCTGGCGGCGTGTCCGGTGTCCTGGCTCTTCTGGTACATGACCGCGAAGGGCTTGTTGGCGGGGTCCGTCGGGTCGTCGATCACCGTCATGCCGCCGTTGTCCGTGCTGATGCCGAAGATCGCTCCGGCGTAGGTCCGGTAGTCCTGGGCGCTGGCGAAGACGGCGAGGTCGAGGGTCGACAGGTACTGGCCCGGGATGGGTCCGTCGTCCTTGACGAGGTCGTGGACGTAGGCGTCCTGGCCCAGCACACTGGCGCACGCCGCCGCGAGCTCGGCCGAGGTGAGCGACTGGGCCCGAAGGGTGCGGGTGGCGTCACAGTCGTGGGTGATCGGCAGGGCCGCGCGCGTGAGTTGGCCGCTCAGATCGCAGACGCCGTAGTAGGAACAGTTGGCGCCGTCGTAGGAGTCGGCCTGTGTCGCCACGGCGACCCAGAGGCCGGCCGTGGGTCCGGTGATGCGGGACGAGTCCAGGAGGTGCTTGACCTGTGGGCGGACCGTGGGCCGCAGCGCCGGGTGTTCGACGTAACGGGCCAGGTTCATCCCCGCGTTGGAGGTCAGGTACGCACGGTCGGTGCCGAGCAGGTCCAGGTGGGCCAGCGCGAAGGTGCGCAGGGTCCCGGCGATGGACGGGTCGGCGGTGACCGCCCTGACGTAGTCGGGGTTCCAGTTGCCGCGCCAGAGCGGGGTGTACACGGAGTTGACGGCCGCCAGCATGCTGCGGATGCCGTCGTAGGAGCTGTCGTAGTCCTGCAACGTCCGCTGGTAGACCCCGAGATAGCGGGCCTGCTGGTCGGCGCTGTCGGTCAGGATGAAGACCTCGCCCAGCACGTCGCCGTTCGCGGCGCTGACGTCCCTGGAGTGGGGGCGGGCGAAGAAGGTGTCGAGGCCGCGTGTGGCGTTGCGGGCCAGGGATGTACCGTACGGGCCCACGTCGTCCGGGTTGTTGAACTGTACGTAGTAGCCGGCCCGTAGGAACAGCACGAGTTGCAGCACCCGCGACGAGTTGTCACCGGCGTAGGTCCGGGCCGTGCTCGTGAACGCCTGCGCGATGGTGACCATCTGGGACTCGCGGAAGACGGCGCGGGCATCTGAACCCCGCACGGCGAACAGGGTGTTGACGCACTCGGTGGTCGACGCCTTGACGAACGCGACGAGTGCGGCGCCGGTCCGTCCGCCGAAGTCGCCCGGGTTGCACGACTTCGGTTTACCGGCGCCCCTCGATGGCGGCGGATCCTGCGCGTGCGTCGGTGTGAGAGGCGGGAGTTGGGCCGGATTCAGAGCCTGTTTCTGTACGGCGGTCCGGTCGGCGGCATCGGTGACTGAGGCGGTCGGCGGTGGGGGCGTCCTGTGGGGTGCGGCCACGGAGGGCCTGGCGTCGGGATCGGCCGGGGGCGCGGCGAACACGGGCGTCGACAGGAGGCCGCAGAGCGTGGCGCAGACAGCGAGTGCGCCGAGCGTGCGTCTGGGCAGCTCTAAGCGGTAGCGCATCGGGATACCTCCAGGGAGTTGATGCGCCTCGACGGGGAGTGCTGAGGCGTGTGAGGCACTGTCCCAGCGCCCGCCTGCCCCAACAATGGCGTGTGACATAGCACATGGCACCGCTGAGCCATAACGCCCCGCGCCGCCACCGCAGCCGCTAGGCCCCGGGCACGCTCCAGGTGCGTGCGGCCCAGGTCCTCAAGTGCGGGGACTGCGCGGCGAGTTCGCGGTAGGCGACGGTGGCGGACTGGAACAGCGTCTCGGCGAGTTCTCCGGGGACCGTTTCCCGCCGCCAGGCCAGGACGTAGCGGCACCACAGCGGCGTACCGATCAGCGGTTTGACGACGACGTGCGGGATCGGCCGCAGCGTGGCCTGCACGAGGGACACACCCAGCCCGTCGGCGATCATTCCCTGCAACTGCAGCTGGTCGCCGAGGAATTCGTGCACCGTGGCCGGCGTGAAACCGGCCGCCGCACACGCGGCGTGGAAGACGCCGGGCCAGCCCGCCCCGTCGTCGGGCGTCACGAACCACGCCTCCTCGGCCAGGTCGGCGAGCGCGATCTGCGGGCGGTGCCGGAGCTGATGGCGGGACGGCAGGGCCACGAACGTCGGCTCGGTGACGATGCCGCGATGGACCACCGCGTCGGAGTGCTCCAGCTCCCTGCCGGGGTAGTCCGCGGCGATGGCCGCGTCCACCGTGCCGTCCTCCAGCAGTTCGACGATCCGCGAGGAGGCGTACACGCTGCTCACCGCGAGCGGGACCTCGGGCAGCCGGGCACGGACCCCGGAGACCATGCCGGCCAGCATCGGCGAGTTGGTCGCCGCCACGCGCAGGGTCCGACGTGCGGTCGCGGCCCCGGCGGCCGGACGGCGCCCGATCGCGGCGGCGCGGGTCAGGACGTCGCGGGCCTGAGCCACCACCTCGACGCCGTACCTGGTCGGCCGCACTCCCGTCGGCCCGCGTTCGAACAGCGGCTCACCGAAGTGCCGCTCGATCCGCCGGAGTTGGGTGCTGATCCCGGGCTGCGAGTACCCCAGCTCCGCGGCCGCCCGGCCCACGCTGCCCGCGTCGGCGATCGCACACAGCACCCGCAGATGCCGAAGTTCCAACTCCATACGGTCACTCCGCCCGTCGTACCCGCAAGGCCCCACCAACGGAGCGCTCTACGCAAACCACCCCAATAACGGGCATTACCACGTCCACAGACCCCCCTTTGAATGATCATCGCCACGAGTGGTTAGCATATGAGCGCTACCTAGCTCGAAAGATAGGCGCTCGTGACTGTCAACGACGACTCGTTCACCAACTGGAAGAACCGCGAGGAGATCGCGGAGTCGATGATCCCGATCATCGGGAAGCTGCACCGCGAGCGGGACGTCACCGTCCTGCTGCACAGCCGCTCCTTGGTGAACAAGTCGGTGGTCAGCATCCTGAAGACGCACCGGTTCGCCCGGCAGATCGCCGGCGAGGAGCTCTCGGTCACCGAGACCCTGCCCTTCCTCCAGGCGCTCGCCGCGCTCGACCTCGGTCCGTCCCAGATCGACATCGGCATGCTGGCCGCGACGTACAAGAGCGACGACCGCGGTCTGTCCGTGGAGGCGTTCACCGCCGAGGCCGTCGCCGGTGCCACCGGCGCCAACAAGATCGAGCGCGGCGAGGGCCGCGACGTCGTCCTCTACGGGTTCGGCCGCATCGGCCGCCTGGTCGCCCGCCTGCTCATCGAGAAGTCCGGCTCGGGCAACGGCCTGCGGCTGCGCGCCATCGTCGTCCGCGGCGGCGGAGGCCGAGCCGATGAGGACCTCGTCAAGCGCGCCTCGCTGCTGCGCCGTGACTCCATCCACGGCCAGTTCCAGGGCACGATCACCGTCGACGAGGCGAACAGCACGATCGTCGCCAACGGCAACGAGATCAAGGTGATCTACGCCAACGACCCGTCCGAGCTCGACTACACGGCGTACGGCATCAAGAACGCCATCCTCGTCGACAACACGGGCAAGTGGCGCGACCGCGAGGGCCTGTCCCAGCACCTGCGCCCCGGCATCGACAAGGTCGTCCTGACCGCGCCGGGCAAGGGCGACGTCCCCAACATCGTGCACGGCGTCAACCACGACACGATCAAGCCGGACGAGCAGATCCTGTCCTGCGCCTCCTGCACCACCAACGCCATAGTCCCCCCGCTGAAGGCGATGGACGACGAGTTCGGTGTGCTGCGCGGCCATGTGGAGACCGTCCACTCGTTCACCAACGACCAGAACCTGCTGGACAATTACCACAAGTCCGAGCGCCGCGGCCGCAGTGCGCCGCTGAACATGGTCATCACCGAGACCGGCGCCGCCTCTGCCGTCGCCAAGGCGCTGCCCGACCTCAAGGCGAGGATCACCGGCAGCTCGATCCGCGTCCCGGTGCCGGACGTCTCGATCGCGATCCTCAACCTCCAGCTCGCGCGTGAGACCGACCGCGAGGAGGTCCTCGACTACCTGCGCGACGTGTCGCTGACCTCGCCGCTGCGGCGCCAGATCGACTTCATCACCGCCCCCGACGCGGTCTCCAGCGACTTCATCGGCTCGCGTCACGCGTCGATCGTGGACGCCGGAGCCCTGAAGGTCGAGGGCGACAACGCGATCCTCTACCTCTGGTACGACAACGAGTTCGGCTACTCCTGCCAGGTCATCCGCGTCGTCCAGCACGTCTCGGGAGTCGAGTACCCGACTTACCCGGCACCGGCGGTCTGATCCGACCGACCGACCGATCGACCTGAACCGAACCGAACCGACCCGCCTGCCGACAGCGATTGCGGCAGGCGGGTCGGTGCGTTTCCGGCGGCCACGAACCGGCGCTCAGTGGCCGCGGAACGCCTCCTCCAGCCACCAGGACCCGCGATCGGCGGCCACCTTGGCGTCGACGAGCAACGGCGTGGATCGCGGCCCGGCGACCCAGTCCGCCACGGCCTTCAGGTCGGCCCGTGTCCGGACGGTCACCGCCTCGAAGCCGTAGCCCCGCCCGATAGCGGCGATGTCCGTCGGCGGGAAGCGGACGGTGTCGAGCGGGTGCCCCTCGGGACCGAAGTGGTGTACCTCGGCACCATAGGCCTCGTCGTCGTACACGACGACCACCATGGGCAGCCCGAGCCGACGGACGGTGTCCAGCTCCACGGCGCTCATCAGCGCGCCGCCGTCGCCGAGCGCGGCCACGGGCAGCCGGTCCCGCTGTGCCAGCGCCGCCCCGATCGTGGTCGCGAGCCCCAGGCCGATCGACTGGAAGGCCTGCGTGAAGCAGAAGCCCTTCTCGTCCGGCACCGACAGGTACGCGCTCGGGTACCCCATGAAGTTGCCGGAGTCCACGCCGAGCACCCGCTCCGCGGGGAGGATGTCGTCGAGCGCGGCGCTCAACGTCCGCGGGTCGATCCGCTCACGCGTGCTCGTATCCTCGTGCGGCACGTCACGCCGGCGCAGGCGTGCCGTGAGCGCCGCACCGACCTCCGGCGTCCGGTAGCCCTCCCGCTCTCCGCCGACGCTCGCCTCGACCACCTCGCGTGCGGTGAGTCGGACATCGCCCGTGACACCGAGGTGCACCGGCCGGTGCGCGCCGAGTGCCGACGGCTCGTCGTCGACCTGTACGACGGTCGCGTCGGCGCCGATGAGACGGCCGTGCCGCATCGTCCACATGTTGAGGGCACAGCCCCAGCCGACGATCAGATCCGCGCCCTGGATCAGCTCGGCGGCCAAGGGCGAGGCGAAGCCGCCGGAGATGCCCAGGGACCAGGGGTTGCCGTGGAAGAGCCCGTGGGCGACGGCCGAGGTCGCCAAGAGTGCGCCGTAGCGCTCGGCGAGCGCCTCCAGGGCCTCCCGGCTGCCGGGGCCCCGCGCGCCCCGGCCGGCCACGAAGACCGGCCGCCGGGACCGGCCGAGCAGGTCCGCCAAGGCCCTCACACCGTCCGCGTCCGGCTCGACCGCGGCCCGTTCCGGCGGGGGCGCGGCCTGCGCCAGAGCTCCGTCGGGCACATCCAGGGCCTGCACCGGCAGCGGAAGGTTGAGCAGGACAGTACGCCGCTCCTGCACCGCCAGCCGTACCGCCGCACACGCCTGCTCCACCGCGCTCTCCGCCGACGTGACCCGAACCGAGACCGCGCCCACCGCGTGCGCCAACGCCTCTTGGTCGACATGGAAGTTGGACCTGGGCTCGGTCACCTCGGCCGCGAGCACGACGAGCGGTGTACGGCTCTTCGCCGCCTCCGCGATGCCGGTCATCGCGTTCGTCAGGCCCGGTCCCTGATGCACGCTCACCACCGCGACGGTGCCGCTGGTCCGGGCGTACGCGTCGGCCATCGTCGCCGCGCCGCCCTCGTGGCGGGCGGCCACGAACCGCGCCCCCGCGGCGACCATCGCGTTCGTCACGTGGAAGTTGCCCGATCCGACCACCCCGAAGACCTGGCCGACCCCGGCCGCGCACAGCGCCCGGCCGACCGCTTCCGCGACGTTCATGGGCGCTCCACCAGGGCGAGGACTCGTGCGGGGGCCCCGGAGCCCGTGACGATGGGAAGCGGTCCCGCTATGACGACGGAGCCGGTCGGCGGCAGCGCGGCGAGGTTCCGCAACTGGGTCAGACCGTACTTGTCGCTGCCCATGAGAAAGGAGTGGCAGGGAAAAGCGGGGTCGAACGAGAACGCACGTCCCGCATCCGTGCCCACCGTCTCGACACCGAGGCCGATCACCGGCGCCTCCTCGGCGACCCAGCGGGCACACTCCGCCGACAGACCGGGGGTGTGCGGGCCGTTCTCGTCGGCGTTCAGGAAGGCCTCCTGGGAATGCGAGCGGGCATCCCAGCCGGTGCGCAGCAACAGCCAACCGCCTTCGGGCAAGGGGCCGTTGTCGGCTTCCCAAGCCTTGATGTGATCGACTTCGACGAGGAAGTCGGGATTCTTGGCAACCTCGCCGGTGAAGTCGAGCGCCGCCGCCGGTGCGATCAGCCTGCGTGCCGGCACCGAGGCCACGTCGGCGAGGTGCTTGCCGGTGACCCAGTGGTTCGGGGCGTCGAAGTGGGTGCCGGTGTGTTCGCCGCTGCGGAAGTTGTTCCAGTACCAGGCCGGGCCCCGGTCGTCGTACCTACTGATCTCCTCCAGCTCGAAGACGGCGGTCTGCCCGAACTCGGGCGGCAGTTGGATCACGGGGGTCGACGACGACAAGGGTGAGGTGAGGTCGACGACTTCGATGGATCCACCTCGCAGAGCGGACACCAGCGCGGCAAGGACGGACGGCTCGGGCATGGGCGCCTCCTCGGTCGGCACTGTCAACTGACAGCATCGCAGCCGTACTTCCCACCTCTTGACGCGTCAATGACAACAGTGGCTTCATGTCCCCATGGGAGCGCTCCCACCTACTCGGGGAAGGGAACACCATGCGCGACACCCGCCACTCACGCTTACGGCTCCTCCCGCTCCTCCCGCTCTTCGGCCTGTTGGCCGCCCTGCTCCTGCCCCTCGCAGTGGCCCTCGCACCGCCGGCCGCGGCCGCTCGGGCGGCGGAGCCCGTGCGCATCATGCCGCTGGGCGACTCCATCACCGGCTCGCCGGGCTGCTGGCGGGCGGTGCTGTGGAACCGGCTGCAGAGCACCGGATATACGGACATCGACTTCGTCGGCACCCTCGGCCCGCAGGGCTGCGGACAGCCGTACGACGGGGACAACGAGGGCCATGGCGGCGAGTTGGTCACCAACGTGGCCGACCAGAACCTGCTGCCGGCCCGACTGGCGGCCACCCTTCCGGACATCGTTGTCATGCACTTCGGTACGAACGACGTGTGGAGCGCCATCGCCCCCGACCGCATCCTCGCCTCCTACACCAAGCTGGTGGAGCAGATACGGGTCTCCAACCCGGACATGAGGATCCTGGTCGCGCAGATCATTCCGATGAACCCGAGCAGTTGCACGGGCTGCGCGCAACGCGTCGTCGACTTCAACGCACGGATCCCCGAGTGGGCCCGGACGACGAGCACCAGTCGCTCCCCGGTCACCGTGGTCGACCAGTGGACGGGCTTCGACACGGCCACCGACACCTACGACGGCGTGCACCCCAGCGCCTCCGGCGACGAGAAGATCGCCGCCCGCTGGTATCCGGCTCTGGCGGCGCTCCTCGACGCAGGCCCTGGGGATCCCGGCGACCCGGGTGATCCTGGTGACCCGTCCGCCTGCACCGCCTCCTTCCGTGCCGTGTCCGCCTGGCAGGGCGGCTACCAGGGCGAAGTGACAGTGGCCAACGCGTCCGCCTCGGCCGTCTCCGGCTGGACCGCGACGGTCGTGCCGGCGCCCGGCGCCCGCCTCACCCAGGTCTGGAACGGCACCCTCGACCCAGCGTCGGACGACACAGCCACCGTCTCCAACGCGGCCTGGAACGGCGCCCTCCCGCCCGGTGCGAGCGCCACCTTCGGCTTCATCGCCAGCACCCCGGCAACGGCCGGCGCTCCGTCGGCGACTGTCACGTGCACGGCGCGCGCCGCGTCATCCTGACGCACCGTCACCCCATCCCACCTTTCGGAGCCGCCATGAGATCCCCCACCCGCAGTGCCCCACGACTGGCCGCCGTCCTGGCCGCCCTCCTGGGCCTGCTCGTCCCCTTGCTCTCCTTCGCCACGCCCGCCCAGGCGGCGGCCACCGGCATCCGCATCCAGAACGGCCGGCTGGTGGAGGCGAACGGCAACGACTTCGTGATGCGCGGCGTCAACCACGCCCACACCTGGTACCCGGGCGAAACGCAGTCCCTGGCCGACGTCAAGGCGCTGGGTGCCAACACCGTCCGCGTCGTCCTCTCCGACGGCCACCGCTGGACGAAGAACAGCGCCGAGGACGTGGCGAGCGTTATCGCCCAGTGCAAGGCCAACCGGCTCATCTGTGTGCTGGAGGTGCACGACACCACCGGCTACGGAGAGGAGGCCGCGGCCGGGACCCTCGATCACGCGGCCGACTACTGGATCGGCCTGAAGGACGTGCTCACCGGCCAGGAGAACTACGTCATCATCAACATCGGCAACGAGCCCTGGGGCAACACCGATCCCGCCGGCTGGACCGATCCCACGATCGCGGCCGTCAAGAAGCTGCGCACCGCCGGATTCGCGCACACGATCATGGTGGACGCGCCCAACTGGGGCCAGGACTGGCAGGGCGTCATGCGCGCCAACGCCCAGACCGTCTACAACGCCGACCCCACCGGCAACCTGATCTTCTCGATCCACATGTACAGCGTCTACGACACCGCTCAGGAGATCACGGACTACCTCAACGCCTTCGTGAGCGCCAAACTGCCCCTCCTCGTCGGCGAGTTCGGAGGTCCGCCCGACCAGTACGGCGACCCGGACGAGGACACCATGATGGCCGCCGCCCAGCAGCTCCAGCTCGGCTACCTGGCCTGGTCCTGGAGCGGCAACACCGACCCCGTCCTCGACCTGGCGATCGACTTCGACCCCACGCGGCTCAGCTCCTGGGGCCGGCGCATCTTCAACGGCGCCAACGGCATCGCCGCCACCTCGAAGGAAGCCACGGTCTACGCCTCGGGCGGGGGCGACACCACTCCCCCGACCGCGCCCGGGACACCCACCGTCTCGGAGGTGACCTCGTCGTCGGTGAAGCTGGCCTGGGGCGCCGCCAACGACGGAACCGGCGTCACGGGCTATGACGTGGTGCGTGTCAGTGGCGGCACCGAAAGCCCCGTCACCAGCACGGCCGGTACCTCCGCCGCCCTCACCGGCCTCGCCCCCGCCACCTCGTACACCTTCGCCGTCTACGCCCGTGACGCCGCCGGCAACCGCTCCCCGCGCTCCGGCACGGTGACGGTCACGACCTCCTCCGGCGGTACGTCGGCGACATGCGGTGTCGCCTACCACGTGACGAACGAGTGGCCCGGCGGCTTCCAGGGCGAGATCGTCATCCGCAACACCGGCAGCTCGGCGATCAACGGCTGGACGCTGCGCTGGGCCTTCCCCGACAGCCAGCGCATCTCCAACCTGTGGGGCGGCACCGCGACGCAGAGCGGCACCGACGTGAGCGTCACCTCCGCTTCGTACACCGCGGCCATCGCCCCGGCGGGCTCGGTCACGCTCGGCTTCACGGCCACCAAGGGCAGCACGAACCCCAACCCCGCTGCCTTCACGCTCAACGGCTCCACCTGCTCACTGACCTGAGCCGCCCGCGTGTTGAACCTCCTTGACGCCCTGTCGGCTCAGGGCGTCAAGGAAGCGCACGTCGGCGCCACAGGACCGTGACAGGAACCACACAGATCCGCGTGTATGGCGCACGAAAGATCCAGATAAGGTGAGGCTGGCCTAAGGGCCGAAAACAGCGTGTACCCATAGGGAGCCTTGCCATGCTTCACCGGCGCCGCGGCACTGCCGCCGTCGCTCTTGCCGTCGCCGCCGCTCTGTCCCTCGCGGCCTGCGGCGGTTCCAACGACAGCGCAGACAAGAAGCCCGCGGCGGGAGCCGGGGACAAGAAGGCCGTGGCTCAGGGCGGCGACGAATTCGCGGACGCCGCGAAGAAGACCGCCGAGATGGGCACCGACGCCAAGCCGGGCGAGTGGCCGCGGACCGTCGAACACGCCATGGGCGAGACCGTCATCGAGTCCCAGCCCAAGCGTGTCGTGGTCCTGGACGTCGGCGAGCTCGACAATGTCGTGTCGCTCGGTATCAAGCCGGTCGGTCTCGCACCCACCGAGGGCTCCCCCGAACTGCCTTCCTACTTGAAGAAGGACGCGGGCACCCCGGCGAACGTCGGCACCATCAACAACCTCAACCTGGAGGCGATCGCCGGTCTCAAGCCGGACCTGATCCTCGGCAGCCAGCTGCGCGCCGCGGACAAGTACGACGAGCTGTCGAAGATCGCGCCCACCGTCTTCTCCCTGCGCCCCGGCTTCACCTGGAAGGAGAACTACCTCCTGAACGCCGCGGCCCTGGACAAGACCGCTGCGGCCAAGGCGCAGCTCGCGGCGTACGACAAGAAGGTCGAGGAGCTCGACGCCAAGCTCGGCGCGGACAAGCCGACCGTGTCGATGGTGCGTTACCTGCCCGACGGCGTCATCCGCCTCTACGCCAACGCCTCGTTCATCGGCACCATCCTCAAGGACGCCGGCATCCCGCGCCCGAAGAACCAGGACATCGAGGACCTGGCCGCCGAGGTCAGCGCCGAGAACATCGACCAGGCCGACGGTGACTACATCTTCACCGGCGTGTACGGCGACGCGAAGGCCACCGACAAGTCTCGCGCCCAGAGCAACCCGCTGTGGAAGAACCTGAAGGCGGTCAAGGAGGGCCACGCGTACGACGTGCCGGACGAGACCTGGTATCTGGGCCTGGGCGTCACCGCAGCCAACGAGGTCCTCGCGGACCTGGAGAAGTACCTGACCAAGTAGGGTCGATCGGCAACAGCAACAAGAGGAACAGCAAGAGGAAACGCATGTCCCATGCCACCCGGCGGCGCATCGGCTGGACGGTCGTCGGCACCCTCTTGCTGTTCCTCGCCGTGCTGCTCAGTCTCGCCCTCGGCAGCCGGCAGATCCCCCCGGCCCAGGTGTTCGACGCCCTGCTGCACGGCGGCACCGGCGACAACGCGCAGGTCGTGCGCGCGCTGCGGGTTCCCCGCACGGTCATCGGCGTGATGGTCGGGCTCGCCCTCGCGGTGGCCGGGGTGGTCATGCAGGGCATCACCCGCAACCCGATCGCCGAGCCAGGCATCCTCGGCGTGAGCCAGGGCGCCGCGCTGGGCGTCGTCTGCGCGATCGCGTTTGCCGGGGTGCACACTCCCGCCGGCTACGTCTGGTTCGCGTTCGCCGGTGCGGGACTCGCCGCGGTGGTCGCGTACGCCGTGGCAGGCAGCGGGCGCGGCGGCGCCTCCCCGGTCAAACTGGCGCTGGCCGGGGCCGCGATGAACGCCTTCATCGCCTCCGTCGTCTCCGCCATCGTCACGACCGACGCCCGCGCCCTCGACGAGTTCCGCTTCTGGGACGTCGGTTCGATCGGCGGCCGGGACGGCGAAGTCGCGGCGCAGACCTGGCCGTTCCTGCTCGTGGGGCTGCTGCTGGTCGCCGTCCTGGCGCGGGGTCTGGACGCTCTCGCTCTCGGCGACGACGTGGCCAGGGGGCTCGGTCACCCGGTCGCGCTGCTCAGAGGCTTGGGCGCGCTCGCCGCGACCGTGCTCACCGGGGTCGCCGTCGCGGTCGCCGGTCCGATCGCGTTCACCGGGCTCGCCGTCCCGCACATCGCACGGGCGCTGGTCGGTGCCGACCACCGGTGGGTCCTGGCCCTGTCCGCCCTGCTCGGCCCCGCAGTGATCCTGGTGTCGGACGTGCTCGGCCGTGTCGTCTTCGCGCCGTCGGAAGTGCCGGTGGCCGTGATGACCGCGTTGCTCGGCGTGCCGTTCCTGGTCGCGCTGGTACGGAGAAAGGCGACGGTGCCGGCGTGACCCAGCCCCTGGAGCGAACCGCCCCCACCCCGGCCCCGCGTCGCCTCCGCCCTTCCGGGTACACCGTCGCCCGCGCGGGGGACGTCAGCTTCCTGTTGCACCGACGGGCCTGTGCCGTCGCGGTCCTGCTGGCCGTCGTGCTCGCGGTGACGGTGGTGGCGTCCCTGTGCGTGGGCGAGTCGTATGTCTCCCCGACGGAGGTCGTACGGGTGCTGCTGGGACAGCCGAGCCCCGACGAACTCGTCGTCGGCACGCTCCGGTTGCCCCGACTGGTGACGGGGCTCCTCGTCGGTGCCGCCTTCGGTGTTTCCGGCGCGCTGATCCAGACCGTGGCCCGCAACTCCCTCGCCAGTCCGGACGTCATCGGCGTCACGCACGGCGCGGGCGCGGCCACGGTGACCGCGATGACCTTCGGGATCACGTCGTACTCCGTCCTGCCGTACGTCTCGGTCGCGGGCGGGCTCTCGGCCGCCGTGTTCGTCTATGTCTTCGCCTGGCGGGGCGGCCTGCACGCCACACGCTTCGTTCTCGTCGGTATCGGTGTGTCGATCGCGCTCGGTTCGCTGACCCGGCTGTTCCTCACCAAGGGCGACTATCTGGTCGCCCAGCAGGCCAAGGTGTGGCTCACCGGTTCGCTCAACGGCCGCGGCTACGACCAGGCCGCGCCGCTCGCGCTGGTCGTTGCGGTCCTGGTCCCGGCGCTGCTGTGGGCGGCGCACGCTCAGCGCATGGTGTGCCTGGACGACAGCACGGCGACGGCGCTGGGCGTACGGCTCGGTCCGGTCCGGCTGGGTCTCACCGGGCTCGGCGTGGTCCTGGCGTCCGTGGCGACCGGCGCGGCCGGCCCTGTCGACTTCGTGGCGCTGCTCGCTCCGCAGATCGCCCACCGTCTGACCCGCACCGCCCAGATTCCCCTGCTGTCCTCCGCCCTTACGGGGGCCTCGATCGTGCTCGTGGCCGATCTGCTGGCCCGCCGCCTGTTCTCCCCGGTCGAGCTGCCGGTGGGCGTCCTCACCGCGGCGGTCGGCGCGCCGTATCTGATGTGGCTGATCGCCCGCAACCGCCGTCGGCGTTGATGCGCCTCGCCTGATCCGGACCGCTCGGCTCAGGTTCCTTCAGGCGTGGCCATGGGTGGGGTGGTGATCAGGCGACCATGCCCCCGTTGACGTAGACGGTCTGGCCGTTGATCCACCGGCCGCGGCCGGCGACGAGGGAGATGACCTCGGCTATGTCCTCGGGGGTGCCGAGCCGCTCGAGCGGGTTCATTTTGGCCATGGTGTCGATGGTGTCCTCGTCCTTGCCGTCGAGGAAGAGTGCCGTGGCGGTGGGGCCGGGGGCCACCGCGTTGACGGTGATGTCCCGTCCGCGCAGTTCCTTCGCCAGGACGAGGCTGATGGCGTCGACAGCGCCCTTGCTGGCCGCGTAGGCGGCGTAGGTCGGCAGTCCGAGCTTGGTGACGGACGTGGACATGTTGATGATGGCGCCGCCGGGGCGGACATGGCGGGCTGCCTGCTGGTTGACGACGAAGGTGCCGCGGATGTTGGTGCGGTGTAGACGGTCCAGGACGTCGAGGTCGAAGGAGGCCAGCGGGGCCAGCGCCATCATGCCCGCGGAGTTGACGACGACGTCCACTCCCCCGAACTCGGCGATCACGCTGTCGAAGACCGCCGCCACCGCCTGTTCGTCGGCGACGTCGGCCTGGTAGGCCGCGGCCCGGCCACCTGCCTCGCGGATCGCGGCGACCGTGTTGTCGGCCTCCGTCTTGTTGCCGGCGTAGACGACCGCCACGGTCTGGCCGTCCGCCGCAAGCCGCTCGGCGACCGCGCGGCCGATCCCGCGCGAGCCGCCGGTGACGATCGCGACGCGCTGCTCCGGTGTGGTGCTCATGGTGTGCTCCCTCTTGTCGGCGGCCTCACGACTCACTGCCGTCATCACTGTTTCCCTCAACGCCTCCCCCGGCGTTTCCATCGATAACGATACACCGATTCCATCGATACGCAAACAGCGATATCGAGAGCTCGTTATCATTGATTCGTGGCAGATAGAGCAGAGTCCCGAGCGGACCTCAGGAAGAGACTCGTCGCAGCCGCCGCGGACCTGTTGGTCGCACAAGGCAGGGACGCGGTGACCACGCGAGCGGTGAGCACCGCGGCAGGCGTTCAGCCGCCGACCATCTACCGCCTCTTCGGCGACATGGACGGCCTGCTGGCGGCAACCGCCGCCGACGGCTTCACCCGGTACCTCAAGCAGAAGAGCTCCCGGGCACCGTCCGCGGATCCCGTCGACGACCTGCGCGCGGGCTGGGACATGCACATCGAGTTCGGCCTCGGCAACCCGGCGCACTACCTGCTGATGTACGGGCAGCCGCAGCCGGGCGGTGAGTCCGAGGCCGCCAAGGAGGCGCATCGCCTGCTGCGCGAGATCCTGGAGCGCGTCGCCAGAGCGGGACGCCTGACGGTCCCCGTCGAGCGGGCGGCTCAGATGGTCCACGGGGCCGGCATGGGCGTCACCTTCGCCCTGCTGGCACTCAAGCCCGAAGAGCGCGACCTGGGCGTCTCGGCCCAGACACGCGAGGCCATCATCGCGGCCATCACGACAGAGGCGGACACGGACGACCTCCCGGGCGACCCGGGCAGCGCTCGTGAGGCGCGTCGCCGAGTGCTGGCTCTCCGTTCGATTCTGGACGACATGCCGGCCACATACACCCCCGGCGAGCGCATGATCCTGGAGGAACTGCTCGACCGTGCGGGCCTCGATCCGGCCGAGGAGTGAGCGGGCGGCGATGCGGCGCCCGAGACCCGGACACCTACCGAAAACCGGCTGGCCATGGGTTCGCCGGGGGAGGCAACCTGGACGAGAGCGGAAGCGTCTTTCGTGCGAGACCACGAAGGGCCGGCCCGCGTGCCGACGACAGGAACGAGGGTGACGCGATGAGCGACAAGGCCCGCAAGCTGTTCGAGGCGCTCGACCTCGACGAGAACGGAACCCTGACCCGCGAAGAGGTGATCATCGCCCTGCGGACGAAGGGCCCGTCTCTGGCCGCGTCAGGAGATCTGCCCGTCTGGGCCGTGGGAGACGAGAACGCCTCCTCCGCCCTGTTCGACGCCGCCGACCAGAACGGCGACGCTGTACTCACCCTCGAGGAGTTCGCGGCAGTGGTGGACCGCCGTTTCGGCTGGGCCTGAGACCCGGTGGGGCGTGCTTCATCTCCGCCTGGAGGCGGGCGATTGCGGCTTCCCCGCCCCGCGGCATCCGCCCCTCGCCGACGCGCGCGTGCCGCCCTGACAGCCGACCTGCAGGGCTTCAAGGCGCCCCGGCGAGGCCGAGGTCACAGATATGGAGAGGGCAAGGTCACAGCCGCGCCCCCTGCTGCTCCTTTGTCGATCTGACCTAGCATCCGAGCATGACGGTCCTGCCTGACGACGGGCTCTCCCTGGCCGCCGAGTTCCCGGAAGCGACACATGAGCAGTGGCAACGCCTCGTAGCGGGCGTCCTGCGCAAGTCGGGCAAGGAAGTCTCGGGGGACGCCGCGGAGAACGCCCTGTCCACGCTGTTGGAGGACGGGCTCACCACCCGCCCCCTGTACACCGCGCGCGACGCCGCGCCCGACCCCGGCCTGCCCGGCTTCGCCCCGTTCGTACGCGGCGGCAGGCCCGAGGGCAACACCGCCGGCGGCTGGGACGTACGCCAGCGACACGCGGCGGCCGACGGCAGCGCCGTCCTGACCGACCTGGAGAACGGCGTCACCTCGCTGTGGCTGGCCGTCGGCGACTTCGGCATCCCGGTCTCCTCACTCGCCTCGGTACTCGACGGCGTGTACCTCGACCTGGCCCCGGTGGTCCTCGAAGCGGGCGCCGAAGTGGAGCCCGCCGCACGGGAGTTGCTGCGCGTCGTCGAGGAGCGGGGCGTCGCGCCGGAGGCGGTGCGCGGCAACCTGGGCGCCGATCCGCTGGGATACGAGGCCCGCACCGGGCAGTCGTACGACATGGCGCAGGCGACCGGGCTCGCCCGGCAGTGCACGGACGCGTATCCGGGCCTGCGCGCGCTGACCGTGGACGCGCTGCCGTATCACGAGGCGGGCGGTTCGGCCGCGCAGGAACTGGGCTGCTCGCTGGCGACCGGCGTGGCGTATCTGCGGGAGCTGACCGGGGCCGGGCTGAGCGTCGCTCAGGCCTGTACCCAGCTGGAGTTCCGGTACGCGGCGACCGCCGACCAGTTCCTGACCGTGGCCAAGCTGCGTGCGGCCCGCCGGCTGTGGGCGCGGGTCGCCGAGGTGTGCGGGGCTCCGGGGCAGCAGGTGCAGCACGCCGTCACCTCCACGGTGATGATGACGCCGCGCGACCCGTGGGTGAACATGCTCCGCGCGACGGTGGCCACGCTGGCCGCCGGGGTCGGCGGCGCCGACGCGGTGACCGTGCTGCCGTTCGATCACGCGCTGGGCCTGCCGGACGCGTTCGCGCGCCGGATCGCCCGCAACACCTCCACGATCCTCATCGAGGAGTCGCACCTGTCCCGGGTGATCGACCCGGCCGGCGGCTCCTGGTACGTGGAGCGGCTCACCGACGAACTCGCCCACGCGGGCTGGGAGTTCTTCCAGAGCATCGAGAAGGCCGGCGGTCACGCCGCCGCGCTGCGTTCGGGCATGGTCGGCGAGCGGCTGGCCGAGACCTGGGCAGTGCGCAGCGCGAAGCTCGCCAAGCGCCGCGAACCCGTCACGGGCGTCAGCGAGTTCCCGCATCTGGCCGAGAGGCCGGTGGTGCGCGAGCCCGCGCCCGAGCCGCCGTCCGGCGGGTTGCCGCGGGTGCGGCGCGACGAGGCGTTCGAGGCGCTGCGCGCCCGCTCCGACGCCCACCTCGCGGCGACCGGCTCCCGGCCCCGCGTGTATCTGGCCGCGCTGGGCCCGGCCGCCGCGCACACCGCCCGGCTCACCTTCGCCGCCAACCTCTTCCAGGCGGGCGGCATCGAGCCCGCGACCGAGGGCACTTTCGCGGACAGCGGGGCGCGCGAGGTCTGCCTGTGCTCCAGCGACGCGCTGTACGAGGAGCAGGCGGACTCCGTCGCCGCCGAACTGCGGGCGGCGGGCGCCGAGCACGTGTTCCTCGCCGGCCGCCCCGGGCAGTACTCCGGTGTCGACGCCTACGTCTTCGCGGGCTGCGACGCCGTCGCCCTGCTCACCGCCGCCCTCGACCGCATGGGAGTGTCGTGATGAACGTCCCCGACTTCTCCGGGATCGAACTCGGGGTACCGACCGCCGACGGCGGCCCCGACGAGTGGCATACGGCCGTGAAGAAGGCCGCCGACGGCGACGACCTGCTCTGGGAGACCCCGGAGGGCATCACGGTCAAGCCGCTCTACACCGGGCAGGACCTGGAGGGCCTGGACTTCCTGGGCACCTACCCGGGCATGGCCCCGTATCTGCGCGGCCCGTACCCGACGATGTACGTCAACCAGCCCTGGACGATCCGCCAGTACGCGGGCTTCTCCACCGCCGAGGAGTCCAACGCCTTCTACCGGCGCAATCTGGCGGCCGGTCAGAAGGGCCTGTCGGTCGCCTTCGACCTGCCCACCCACCGCGGCTACGACAGCGACCACCCGCGGGTGACCGGTGACGTCGGCATGGCGGGCGTGGCGATCGACTCGATCTACGACATGCGGCAGCTCTTCGACGGCATCCCGCTGGACAAGATGACCGTGTCGATGACGATGAACGGCGCCGTGCTGCCGGTGCTGGCGCTCTACATCGTCGCCGCCGAGGAACAGGGCGTGCCGCCCGAGAAGTTGGCCGGGACCATCCAGAACGACATCCTCAAGGAGTTCATGGTCCGCAACACCTACATCTATCCGCCGAAGCCGTCGATGCGGATCATCTCCGACATCTTCGCCTTCACCTCGCAGCGGATGCCCCGCTACAACTCCATCTCCATCTCCGGCTACCACATCCAAGAGGCGGGTGCCACGGCCGACCTGGAGCTGGCGTACACCCTCGCGGACGGCGTGGAGTACATCCGAGCGGGCCGTGAAGCGGGCCTGGACGTGGACGCGTTCGCGCCTCGCCTCTCCTTCTTCTGGGCGATCGGCATGAACTTCTTCATGGAGATCGCCAAGCTGCGCGCGGCGCGCCTGCTGTGGGCCAAGCTGGTCAAGCAGTTCGACCCGAAGAACTCCAAGTCCCTGTCCCTGCGCACCCATTCGCAGACCTCCGGCTGGTCACTGACCGCGCAGGACGTGTTCAACAACGTCACGCGCACGTGCGTCGAGGCGATGGCGGCGACCCAGGGCCACACCCAGTCGCTGCACACCAACGCCCTCGACGAGGCGCTCGCGCTGCCCACCGACTTCTCCGCGCGGATCGCCCGCAACACGCAGCTGCTGATCCAGCAGGAGTCCGGCACGACCCGGGTCATCGACCCGTGGGGCGGCAGCGCGTACGTCGAGAAGCTGACGTACGACCTCGCGCGCCGGGCCTGGCAGCACATCCAGGAGGTCGAGGCGGCGGGCGGCATGGCGCAGGCCATCGACGCCGGCATCCCCAAGCTGCGGGTCGAGGAGGCCGCGGCCCGCACCCAGGCCCGGATCGACTCCGGGCGGCAGCCGGTCATCGGCGTCAACAAGTACCGGGTGGACAGCGACGAGGCGATCGAGGTCCTCAAGGTCGACAACTCCTCCGTGCGCGCCCAGCAGATCGAGAAGCTGCGCCGGCTGCGCGAGGAGCGGGACGAGCGGGCGTGCCAGGACTCGCTGGACGCGCTCACCCGGGCCGCCGGGGGCGAGGGCAACCTGCTGGAGCTGGCGGTGAACGCGGCCCGCGCGAAGGCGACGGTCGGGGAGATCTCCGACGCCCTGGAGAAGGTATACGGCCGGCACGCGAGCCAGATCCGTACGATCTCCGGCGTGTACCGCAACGAAGCAGGCGAGTCCCCGAACGTGGACCGCACCCGCACCCTGGTGGACGCCTTCGCGGAGGCCGAGGGCCGCCGCCCGCGCATCCTGGTCGCCAAGATGGGCCAGGACGGCCACGACCGCGGCCAGAAGGTGATCGCCACCGCCTTCGCCGACCTCGGCTTCGACGTCGACGTCGGCCCGCTGTTCCAGACGCCCGCGGAGGTGGCCCGCCAGGCGGTCGAGGCGGACGTGCACATCGTGGGCGTGTCCTCGCTGGCCGCCGGTCACCTCACGCTGGTGCCGGCGCTGCGGGAGGAACTGGCGGCGGAGGGCCGCGAGGACATCATGATCGTGGTCGGCGGGGTGATCCCGCCCCAGGACGTGCCCACGCTCCTGGAGATGGGCGCAGCAGCCGTGTTCCCGCCGGGGACGGTGATCCCGGATGCGGCGTACGACCTGGTCAAGCGGCTGTCGGCCGACCTCGGGCACGAGCTGTGATCGATCTTGACACCTATGTGAAGGGCGTCCTCGACGGAAAGCGCGCGATCGTGGCCCGCGCGATCACCCTCGTGGAGTCGACCCGTCCGCAACACCGCGGCCTGGCACAGGAGTTGCTGACCGAGCTGCTGCCGCACAGTGGCAGGGCCCGGCGGATCGGTGTCAGCGGTGTGCCGGGCGTGGGCAAGTCGACGTTCATCGACGCGTTCGGCACGATGCTGACCGGGCTCGGGCATCGGGTGGCCGTGCTGGCCGTCGATCCGTCGTCGAGCCGTACGGGCGGTTCGATCCTCGGTGACAAGACGCGGATGGAACGGCTGGCCGTCGACCCGGCGGCCTTCGTACGGCCCTCCCCCACCGCGGGGACGCTCGGCGGGGTCGCGAAGGCCACGCGTGAGTCGATCGTCGTGATGGAGGCCGCCGGTTACGACGTGGTGCTGGTCGAGACGGTCGGCGTGGGACAGTCGGAGACGGCCGTGGCGAACATGGTCGACACGTTTCTGCTGCTCACGCTGGCCCGCACCGGCGACCAGCTGCAGGGCATCAAGAAGGGTGTCCTGGAGCTGGCCGATGTGATCGCCGTGAACAAGGCGGACGGCCCGCACGAACGCGACGCCCGCGCCGCCGCGCGTGAACTGGCGGGCGCGCTGCGGCTGATGCACGGCAAGGACGCGTTCTGGACGCCGCCGGTGCTCAGTTGCAGTGCGCGCGAGTCGGCCGGCCTCGACGTCCTCTGGGAGCGGCTGGAGCAGCACCGCACCCTGCTGGACTCCACCGGGCGGCTCGCGGCCAGACGCCGGGACCAGCAGGTCGACTGGACCTGGACCATGGTCCGCGACGAACTCCTGGGCCGTCTCAACGCCGACCCCACGGTCCGGGCACTGGCCCCCGACCTGGAACGGCGGGTCAGGGAAGGCGAGTTGACGCCGACGCTGGCCGCGGAACGGATTCTGGAGGCGTTCGGCGGGGAGAGCAACACGAGCCCGTCCTGACCGACCGAGCCCCTGTCGGCCGAGGTCGCAGGATGCCTTCCAGCAGGTAGTGGTCGGCGTAGGGAAGGGAGATCTCGATCCCGTCCTTGGCCGGCCGGTGGCGCGCGCACCGGGCCACGACCGCCTCGGCGCGGGCCGAGTTCTTCGTCAGGCAGGTCCCCGACAGTGCGGTGAGCAGCCGTAGCGCCACCTCGCGGTAGGCAGGTCGGCCGGTGGCCGTGGCCAGGTCGAGCAGGCCGCACGCCATGATCGCGCCGGCCGACGCGTCCTTGATGTCAGCGGCTCGGCCTCGCCCACGTCGGCAACTCGCGCGCCTACCTGCTGCGCGACGGCGTCCTCACGCAGATCACGCAGGACCACACCTGGGTGCAGAACCCCGAGACGACCGTGCGGGACTTGATCCAGCTCGCCCTGCGCGGCGGTGGCCCCGACAACGTCACCGTCATCGTCGCCGACCTCCTCGACCTCGACACCGCGGACACCCCGGCCGGGCAGTTCGCGGCCTGCCCGATCGTGGTCGGCGCCGCGCGCACGGCGCTCGACTTCATTGCTTGGCGCCGAAGTTCTGCGTCCACCACGGCCCGCCCGAACCATCGTGGATGCCCACGCCGATGTCCTTGAACGAGCAGTTGAGGATGTTGGCGCGGTGGCCCGGGCTGTTCATCCAGGAGTCCATCACCTCCTGCGGGGTCTGCTGGCCCTGGGCGATGTTCTCCCCGTACGTGGACCAGGTGTAGCCCACGGCGGTGATGCGCTGCCCGGGGTCGGCGCCGTCCGGGTTGGTGTGGTCGAAGAAGTCGCGGACGTCCATGTCCTCGGAGTGGCCCTGTGCGGCCTGGTTCAGCTGCGGGTCCTCCGTGACGGGGCCGCAGCCGGCGGACGCCCGCTCCTTGTTCACCAGGGCGACCACCTGCGCGACGGCGCTGGTCGGGGTCGCCTGGGTCTCGGGGGTGCTGGACGCGCTCCGCGTCAGGCGTGTCGACGGCGAAGGCGTCGGCTCGCTCTTCTTGGTGGGGCGTGGGGTCCTGGAAGGGCTCGGGCTCGCCTTCTTCGACGGCGACGCGGACGGCGACGGAGACTTCGAGGCGGACGGGGAGGTCTCGACGGGGCTGGGTTCCCCGAGCTCCACGGCGGGGGCGCCCGCGGTCCGCGTGGCGGTCGCCTCCTCGTTCCCCGTCCCGGGGTCCGTGTCGAAGTACCACAAGCCCCCGCCCGCCACGCAGGCCACCACGACGACACCGCCGACGGCCCGGCGGCGGATGCGCCGGCGTCGACGGGCCTCACTGCGGGAGACGGCCCGGCCACGCCCGCTGTGGTGTCCGGATCCCGGGCCCGATGTGCCACGGCCTCCGGACGCGGGCAGCCGGGACGCCGAGCCGGCGATGGCCATCCCGCCGGAGGCCGAGAGCACGCTCTCCCACAGGGCGGGCGCCGCGGCCACCAGTGCCAGACCGGCCAGCAGCCCCTCAGCGGGCATCAACCCACGCCACAATCCGGAGCAATGCATACACTCACGGGCATGCCGGGCTATTCGCTTGCGCCACAGCGCCGAGGGCCGGCCGTCCCAGGACGCCAGCACACCCCGCAGTTCCTCGCATCGCGGCCGTGCGTCGAGCGCCCGCACCACCACGCGGGCCGCCTCCAGTTGCGCCTTCATCCTCTGCACCCGGACCGCCGTGTGCTGCGGCGACAGCTCCAGGGCCGCGGCGACCTCCGACCGGGTCAGCTCGCCGGCGCACTCCAGCCACCAGAGCGACAACAGGCCTCGGTCGTCGGGCTCCAGCCAACGGGTCGCCCGCGCGGTCTCCTGTCGTTGCCCGGACAGCTGGAGCTGGACGATCGTCAGGTCCACGAAGTCGGCGCCCGGATCCGCGAGGTCCTGGGCCTCCTCGACGGTGCCAGGGGCCGACTGCCGGGCCTGCCAGTGCGTCCGGACCTGATTCATCGCGATCGCCACGAGCCAGGAACGGAAGTTCTCGGGGGCACGCAGGCCACCCAGCGCGTCGAGGGCGCGGAGCATCGTGTCCTGCACGACGTCGTCGACGTCGACCGAACCGTTCAGAGCCCGGCCCACAACGTTGTAGACCAGCGGGAGGTACGCACTGACCAGGGCGTCCTGAGCCTCCGGATCGCCGCTTCGGGCAGCGATCACCAGTGCCGCCGACTCCCTCGTGCGCTCAGTACTCATCAAAAACTTCCCTGTCCTCGACGCCGAACGATGCTGTCCGATACTTGGGAGATCGATCGGCGGGCCCGGGATAACAGTTCTTCGGACGCATGTTCCACGAGAGACTCACGGGGCCGGTCGGACGGCGCAATGGGGAAAGTCACATCGAGGGGGACAGAGACCCTACATGTCGCAGTTCGCGACCTATGTCGGTGAGGCATGTCGGTCGGTCGACTCGGCGTCAGGCCGAGGCGAGCACCAGCCTCTCGGAGACGGCTGCGTCCGCACCCTTTCCGTGACCCCTTCCGCTCATACGCGGACCAAGGCCGCCCAAGGTCGCCGGCGCCCACCTTCTGATGCAGTCCGGTGTCAACGCCTACTACACGGCACAGCGCACGCTGATGGCGCCTCACCCGCGACGGCAACCTCAGCGTCGTACGAGATGGATCCGGTACGTCCGTGTCCGTGACCCGTCCTCACTGGTCACGGAGACGACGGCCACCGCCCCGCCGGGCTCGTCGAGGCGGTTGACGGCGACGGTGGCGTAGGGATCGCGAGCGGTCGCCGTGACCCGGCTTCGGCTCGGGGCGTCGGTGACGACCCGGTAGGTGGTGGTGTCCGGGTCGAACGAGGGGATCGCCTTTCCGGACACCTCGACGGACGCGGCGGCGGCATCCGAGGAGGCCCCGGGGCTCTTGGCGTACACCTCGATCTCGCTCATGGTGATGTAGCCGCCCTGACGCGCGGTCATCACGACCCGCACCTCGGACGCCGGTGCCGCCTCCAATGGGACGTCGATCACCGGTGCGCCCTCGCTCCCGACCGCGACGGGGTCGCTCGCGTCGACCCACGTACCGGTGGCGGACGCCCGTACCTGCACTTTCAGGCTCTCGGGGAAGGAGGCGCTGCTCCCGTCCCGGTAGAAGTGCGCGACGACCCGGTTCAGGTCGCGTGGCTTCGGCAGGGTGAAGGTCACGGTGTCGGAGGGGTTCTTGGTGTTCCCCGGTTTCCAGTTGGACCAGGCCTTCTCGGACAGGTCACCGTTGCGCAGGCGCTCCGCGGAGTACCCGCTCTCGGTGAACGTGGCGGCGACCGAGACGCCGTCGTCCGCGGCGACGTTGGTCTCCACCGGTTCCGTGACCTGCACGCGCACCGTCGCGTCGACCGTGTCGCCACCGACGACCTGGGCGAGGCCGCGCAGTGTCACCACTCCGGTCGCGTCGAACGCCCCGTCGGGGGGCGAGTCCCAGGTCACCGGAAGGTCGGCCCGGCCGCCGTTCCGGCCGATGCCGACGACCGTGGACGGAAGGCCCGGCGTGCCGCCCACGTAGGTCTTGGCGCGTCCCGGCAGGGTCGAGGCGATGGTGTCGACGGTGACGACTGCGAGCGCGGGGATCTTCCGGCCGAGGGGGTCGGTCGCCTCACCCCTGACCCGCACCGTGCCCGGATCACGCCACGTCCGGTCCGGCGGGAGGCTCCACTCGACGGGCAGCGCGCCTCGGGCACCGTCCCGGAACACCGGCGTCACCGTCGTCGGCAGCTCGGGCCGCAGACCGGGGACGGTGAACGCCTCGGCCCGAGCGGTGCGCAGCACCGTCTCGTCGGTCACGGTCCAGCGCTGGTTCGCCGCGGACGTCGGGGTGTACGTGGACACCTTGGCGCCGTCCGCGGTCGACTGCCCGGTGACGTCGACGAGGCGGCCGGTGGCGGCGTTGACGAACGTCCATGTGCCGTCGCCGGTCGTCGACATGATCCACTGCGCGGCTTCGGGTACCTGGCCGCTTTCCGGCTCCTCCAGGACGGCTTGACCGTCGCGTACGGCGAGACGCTTGCCGGTCTCGGCGCTGGTGAGGGCGTAGCGCTCGCGGTTCTCCGTGCTGCCGCGCGTCAACTTCCGGACTGACCACAGCTGTTCCGCGCTGTCGGCGTCGGTCGTACGGATGACGACACCACTGCCGTCGGCCGACGGCGCCAACGACTTGCCGCTCTGCGCCCCCTGGAGCCGGTAGACATGCCCGGGCTGCACGAGAGCGGCATCGCGCGCCACGCCACCGACGCCGTCGACCAGGAAGGTCGTAACCGACTTGGCGGGGACGGTGAGGGTGGCGGACCGGTCGGTCACCCGGACCGGTGTGCCGCGCACCAGGGCGCCGTCGCTGCTCGTGACCACGGGTGTGACGGTGGCCCGGGGCGCGACCTTGCCGAAGCGCGAGAGATCGAGGGTCACCGAGCGCGCGGAGGCGCCGCCGTTCACGTGCACCACGGTCGCCGTACGGCCGTTCTGCTGCACGGCGGCGACGCTCGACGGGTCGTCGACCTTCACGAAGTGATCACCGGGACGGATGTAGTGGGTGAAGTTCCGGATGGTGTGGAACTTGGAGTTGGCCCGGATCGGACAGGTCTCCAGGGTGTCCTCGGCCGTGCAGTTGAACGGCACATGGATGCTGCCCCAGTTCTTGCCCGCCGCGGCCTGCGGGATGGCGTCCTCGATCGGCTGCCAGAACACCCAGGCCGCGGGCTCCAGTTCACGCATGTCGTCGACCATCCGGGTGGCGATGCCGAGGCCCGGGTCCATGCTGGTGAAGTCGGTGCCGGTACCCCAGGTGCCCTCCACCTCGCTCATCCACAGCTTCTTGTCCGCGCCCTTGGCGATGTCGCGTGCGCTGGTGCGCTGGCCGGTGCCGTAGGTGTGCACGTTGAGCTGGTCGACGGCGGCGCGGGCGGGGGTGCCGTAGGCGTTCCAGTTCTGGGTGAAGATGCCGGGGTTGGTCTCGTCCATCGCGGAGATCTCGGCGTCGGTGCCTGCACCGTCGAGCGCCTTGTCCAGCGCGAGAACGACCTTCTGCTGGAGTTCCGGGCCCGCGTGCGCGCCCTCCTGGCGCCCGCCCGTGGGCCGGCCGTCCGCTCCGAGCTGGGTGCCCCAGTAGGGCGTGTTGGGCTCGTTGAGCGGGTCGATGGTGTCGAACTCGATGCCGTGCGCCTGCTCCAGACGCTCACTCACGCGCACCAGGTAGGTGGCGAAGTCGTCGACGCGGTCGGTGCGGATCTGGTCGGCGCTCGCGTCGAAGCCGCCGGAGACGTAACCGCTGACCGTCTGGAACCAGGGCGGCGAGTTGCTGAACGCCTCCCAGCGGCTGACCTTGTCCTTGATCTGGTCCACCCACCAGCGCTGGCCGGCGTCGGCGTCCCAGTTCCAGTGGTCGGGGTTGTTCGGGTCCCACCAGTCCATGTCCTTCTGGGTGGTTCCCTCGGGGGCCTTCCAGAAGCCGTCCATGGTGGCGCCCGCCTTCATGTAGTCCTTGCGGACGTCGGGGGCGTTGCCACCGCCGATGTTGTAGCGGGCGATGTTGAGGCGGAGACCGTCCGCACCGAACAGCATGTCCACGAGCCGTCTTCGAATGGGCTCCGGGTAGCCGCCCGTCGCGTTGGCGAACCAGACGAGGCTGGTGCCCCAGCCCTCGAACTCCTGCTGTTGGTAGGAAGGGTCGATCCGCACGGTGACCGCGCTCTGCGGTGCCGGGTCCGCAGCGCTCGCCACGGGCGCGGCGGCTACGAGACTCGCGCCGAGCACCAGAGGAACCGTCGATGCCAGGGCCCGGACGATGCGATGCCGTTGGGTCACGGCACTCCCTTCCACAACACAGAGGCGAACAGAACCGAACAGAAGGAATCGCGCTCAGGGCATGCTCGGCGACGGTAATGAACTCGTCAAGATGGCAGGCGAGTTGGGGCTGCACGTGAGGGTTCGGAGAGTTCGTTGACATGCTCAAAACATCTGATTAGCATCCGAGAAACCTTGGAAAGCGCTTTCCGCCTCCGTTTGCCGTTCCGCCCCCGTTTCCCGTTCCGCTCCCGCCTCCGCACGACCCAACAAGAACCCCCCACCCACCCCGGGAGGAACCGCATGAGGTCGTCGCTACGCGCCCCCCGCGGCGTCCCCGCCCTCGCGCTCGCCCTGGTGCTCGGCGCGGTGACGATGCCGGCCGGTACCGCAGCCGAGGAGACGCCGGCACCACTGGCGGAAACGGCCCCCTCCGGCTTCGCCGCCGTCGCCGCGCTCGGCCGGAACGGCACCACCGGTGGAGCCGGCGGCCCGACCGTGACCGCCACCACCACCGAGCAGTTCCTGGAGTACATCGACACCACGGGCCCGCTGGTCATCCGGGTGCAGGGCACCATCGACATCACCAGCAAGCAGGGTGTCCGCCCCGACAAGACGATCGTCGGAGTCGGTTCGTCAGCCGTCATCAACGGCGGCGGCCTGGACTTCTACCGCTCCTCCAACGTCATCGTGCGCAACCTCAGGTTCACGAACGCCGAGGACGATGCCGTCAACGTCGGCCAGGAGTCGCACCACATCTGGATCGACCACAACGAGTTCGTCGCCCCGGTCGACGGGGCGGTCGACATCGTCCGGGGCTCCCAGTACGTCACCGTGTCGTGGAACTGGTTCAACAAGACCGACAAGAGCATGCTGCTCGGCCACTCCGACGCCAACAGCGGCCAGGACACCGGCAAGTTGAAGGTCTCCATCCACCACAACTTCTTCGACGGGTCGCGACAGCGGCATCCCCGGGTGCGGTTCGGTGAACCGGTCCACGTCTACAACAACTACTACAGGGGCAACGCCGTGTACGGCGTCGCGTCGACCATGAACGCGGGCGTGCTGGTCGAGGCCAACTACTTCGACGCCGTCCCCCACCCCTGCTACTCGGCCAGTGGCTACGACGAGTCGGGACCCGGCCGACTGGTCCAGCGCGACAACATCTTCGCCGGCGCCGGGACCGGTGCCTGCGAGACCAACGGGACGGTGACCGAGCCGCGTACCTACTACGCGTACACGCTGGACCGCGCGGCCGACGTGCCCTCCCTCGTCCGCGCCGGGGCGGGAGTCGGAAAGATCGGCACCTGAACGACTCCGTCCGCTTCATCCGCTCCGTCCGCTTCCTCGGCGGACGGACTGATCAACCGTCGCCCCCCCAACACGCGACGGCCAACCCCCCACAGGAGGACCCCTGATGAGTTCACGACGAGCCCCGCTGCCCACTCGGCACACACCCATACCCTGGCGCACCAAGGCGGTCGTCGCCGCGTTGGCAGCCACCGTCCTGGCGGGCCCGGGCATCGCACAGGCCACCCCGCAGACCGCGCCGGCATCGGCGTCGACCTCTGCATCGCAGGGGCAGGTATCGGCGGCGGCCACCATCACCTGGACCCTCGAACGGGCCGCCAACCCCACCGAGGACCAGCGCACGGCCTACGACCTCATCACCAGGGCCATGAACGCCGCGGTGGCCCGCTACAACAATCTCAGCGACCTCGGCAAGACCATCACCGTCCGCTACGACCCGGGCGTGCCCACCGCCGACGGCAACATCAACGGAACCATCCGCTTCGGCAACCGTAGCTACATGAACGAGCGGACCGCGCTGCACGAGATCGCCCACACCATCGGCGTGGGGACGAGCTCGGGCTGGTCCCGCCTCGGTGGCAGCGGCACCTGGACGGGTGCTCAGGCCACGGCTCTGGTCAGGCAGTACGACGGTGCGAGCGCCAAAATCTCCACCGGCGGTGGCCACTTCTGGCCGTACGGACTGAACTACGACAACGAGTTCTCGAACACGGCGGCCGACCGCCACGTCCAGATCGTCGCCGCGATGGTGCGCGACGGCCTGTGATCCCAGGGGTCGGGTCGGTGCCCGGGCCTCAGAACGCTCCCGGGCACCAGCCCTCCCGTCAGACCCTGCGGCAGGCTGCGGGGCAGCGCCGCAAGAAGGCCCTTAAGTCCCTTACAGGCCCTTACTTGCTGTGCACGATCTGGATCAGGTTGCCGCAGGTGTCGTCCAGCACCGCTGTGGTGACCGTGCCCATCGCCAGCGGCTCCTGGGCGAACCGCACGCCGAGCTCGCGCAGCCGGTTGAACTCCGCCTGCACGTCGTCCACGGCGAAGGAGGCGGCCGGGATGCCGTCCTGGACCAGCGCCGTCTTGTACGACTGCACCGCGGGATGGCCGGAGGGCTCGAGCAGCAGTTCGGTCCCGTCGGGCTCTTCCGGCGAGACCACGGTCAGCCACCGGTCCTGGCCCATCGGGACGTCGTGTTTCTTCACGAAGCCCAGCAGGTCGGTATAGAAACGCAGGGCCTTGTCCTGGTCGTCGACGAAGACGCTGGACAGGTGGATCCTCATGGGGCGCTCTCCGGTGTATCGGGCCTGAGCCGTCGGGTCGCGACGCGCTCAAGGGTGGTTGTGTTCGCCGACCGTGCGCAAATCAAGGTAGGTGCTCTGACGCTGCCGGACCGAACAGACGCGCCCGAGGGCCTGTCCGGCGGATCAGGCCGGCTGCAAGAAACAGTGCAGACCGGCCGAGCCGAGCGGTGTCTGGTGCGTGCAGCTGCAAGGCGGAGGAGTCGGCGACCGACGACAACGCGGTAGATGCACGTGCCAGGCACCGCGACGCCGGCATGATCCGCCGGACAGGCCCTCAAGCCCTGACGGCGTCGAGGAGTTCCTCCCGCGCGGGCCCCGGCGGCATCCGCTGCTCGACCTCGGGTACGAGCCGCGCCACCGCCTCGGCCAGGGCCGGAGCGCTCAGCTCCGCCCCCGCACCGGGCAGGAGATGTGCCCCGACACGCTCCGCCCGCAGGGCGTCCGGGTCGCGCCCCGCCAGCAGCGCCAGCGCCCTGGCCCGGTCCCAGTCGGGGTGCCGATAGAGGCGGCCGACCGCGTGTGCGTCCATCTCGGCCAGTCGGTGACGGGTGTAGGAGGTGCACCGCCGGTACGCGTCTCCAAGACCGTCCCGCGTAGCCCGGCCGAACGCGATGACGAGAGCCACGGGGTCGTCGGCGCCCGTCTGCCGGAGGACGTCACGCAGCAGCACACTGTGCTGCAGGCTCATCGCCAGCCCACGCCCGATGGTCGGCACGGTGACCGCCCACGCGTCGCCGACGGCCACCAGCCCGGTGACACAGGGGCGTTCGACGTCGGCGTCGTACAGGGTCCGCTTGCGGTCTGTGAGGCCGGCCATGATCTGGACGCCGTCGGTGATGGGCCGGCCCTTCGAGCCACGCATCCGCGCCGGGGAACCGGCGCACGGCGGCCGACCAGGCGCGTTCGTGGCGCAGCAGGCGACGCAGTTCGTGGTCGTCGCTGCGGCTGATGAGGCCGAGCGAGTAGGTGCCGTGGTCGGCCCGGATGCGCAGCAGACCGAGGGAACCGTGCTCGGCGAGCAGCGGGAACGTACGGGCCGGCAGGGCGCCGTCGGCCGACCGGAAGTAGCGGCAGCAGTAGGTGAAGCCGCGCCGCCCGACTTCCTCGACCGGGCCCGGTACGCCGATGTCCCGCAACCAGGAGGGGAGCAGCGAACGGCGGCCTGTGCAGTCGACGACCAGATCGGCTTCCAGCGGCCCCGTGCTGGTCTCGACCCCCGTGACATGCGGTGCACGCCGACCGGGCGCGGGAGGACCGGTGATCCGCCCGCCGCCCGGGCTGCGCAACCCTCGGCACACGATGCCCCGCTCGATGCGGACACCGGCCGCCACGGCCGCGCGCGTGGCGGCGTGCTCGAGCAGACAGCGCCGGGCGGCCAACGTGTCGAAGCGCGCGTCGGCGGCCAGCAGGCCTCCCCGCAGGCCCGGTTCCGGCGCCAGCACGTTCATGCGGACGGCTCCGGCCTCCGTCATCTGCGCGACCAGAGCCGGCAGATGCGCCTCGGCCAGTTGAAGCCAGCGGGCGAGCGGGAGGTGGGTGAGGCGCAACTGCGGGATGCCGGGGCGATGCCAGTGCGACCACACCGCGTCCGGGTCCGACGGCGCGGGATGCGGGTCGCGCTCCAGCACGGTCACCTGATGCCCGTCCGCGGCCAACAGCAGGGCTGTCTGCAGGCCGCCGAGCGCGGCTCCCAGTACGACGATGCTCGCCATGAGGGTCATCATTCCCTGAGAGTGCCGCGGTCGGTGACGAGGCGCCCCGCCCTTCGGCGTCACCGGGGCATGCGGGTGCCCGTTCCACTGACCCGGACCCTCGGGTCACCGGCGTGCAGGGTCACGGTCAGCACGCCCGGCCTGCCCATGTCCTCGCCCTGGTGCAGGGTGAGCACCGACTCCGCGGGCACCAGGGCGAGTTCACGCGCGTACGCCCCGAAGGCGGCGGCTGCGGCACCGGTGGCCGGGTCCTCCACGACACCGCCGATCGGGAAGGGGTCGCGGACGTGGAAGACGGTGTCCGCGGCGCGCCACACCAGCTGCACGGTCGTCAGATCCAGCTTCCGCATCAGGGCGGCGAGCCGCTCGAAGTCGTACGAGAGGTCCGCGAGCCGTTCCCGGCTGCCGGCCGCCAGCACCAGATGCCGGGCGCCGGCGAAGGCGATGCGAGGAGGCAGCAGCGGGTCGAGGTCGGCCGACGGCCAGTCCAGCGCCGCCAGGGCCTCGGCCAGTTCCTCCGAGGCGATCTCTTCGACGCGGGGCTCCACACTCGTCAACGTCGCCCGGAGCGTGCCGTCCGCCTCATCCGTGACGGTCACCGGCACCGTGCCCGCGCGGGTGGCGAAGACCAGATCGCCCGGACCGATCCGCTCGGCCAGGGCCACGGAGGCGGCGACGGTGGCGTGGCCACAGAAGGGCACCTCTGCCCGAGGGCTGAAGTAACGGATGGTGAAGGCCCGCCCGGGTTCCCCGACCGGTTCCTCTCCCCCGACCGGTTCCTCGGGCGGACCGGTCAGAAACGCGGACTCGCTGTAACCCAACTGGGCGGCGATCGCCAGCATCTCGGCATCGTCGAGGCCGGAGGCGTCCAGGACCACGCCCGCCGGGTTGCCGCCGTCCGGGTGGGACGAGAACGCGGTGTAGTGCAGCGCATCGAGGGCGCCGACGGCCCGCTCGTTGATCTCCATGCCGTACGACAACCAGCGCACCTGCGCGCCGATTCCCGGCCCCGGATCACCCCATGCGGAACCGTCGCGGGATGGGGTGCGAGGGGATCACGATTCTCTGGCGTGGACGCCTGGGCCGGAGTGACTGGTCGCGTCCGGGATCGGATGTACGCCGGACGCAATGCTCGGCGATCCGACCCGCCGTGCCCTCGGCCACGCCAAGAACGACCTGTCCGCCGTTGCACGGGAACATGGCCGAAGCCGATGTGGCGCGTGAGATGTGGAACGTTCAATAATCCGGACGGCGCTTCCCCACAGCGCCGGGCAACCGTTTCGAGGCACCCCCACTCCGGCGCAGCCGAGCGCCCGGAGCCGAGAATCCGGAGTTCTTCATGCGTCTTCGTCCCGCTCCTGGCCGTACTCGCGTCTCCGCCCTTGCCGCAGGGCTCGCAGTGGCAGGTGCGCCGGCCCTCACGACACCCGCATCAGCCGCGGCCCAGGCGGAGGTCACCGCCACACTCCGCGTCACGATCACCGACGGGGACTCGGTCATGACCCAGACCGCAGGCGTCTACACCTGCCACAGCGGCTTCATCGTCGGCCGGGCGAAGGACATCTCCGTCCCCGTGCCCGCCGGCCAATGGGTCCAGGTCTTCAGCAGTCACGGCTGCTACGACTCCATCAACATCAGCGGCGCCAACGTCGAGACCGACGGACAGGTCATCAGCTTCACGCTGTGACCACTGCTGCGGCTGCGGCACAGTACGGTCGGCCGGTCAGTTCTCCTGGAGCACGGAGAGGACGTTCCCGGCGGGATCGGTGAACCACGCGATCGCCGCCGGGCCGCCGTTGCCGACCCGGACGATGCCCTTCTCGTCGTGGTCGAATCCGGCGTAACGCTCAAAGGTCACGCCGCGCCGCTCCAGTTCGCCGACCGCGGCCTCGATGTCGTCCACGGGGAAGTTCAGAATCGTGAACGTCGCGGGGGTGTGCTGCTCCTTGGGGTAGACGAAGACCTGCGCGCCGCTGCCGAGCTTGATGGTCAGCATCCGCATGTCCCCCTCCCCGGTCTCCTCCACCGCGAGGCCGAGAATCTCACCGTAGAACCGGCGGGCCTCGCCGAGGTCGTCGACCGAGAAACCGCTGAACGCCTGCGATTGTCCGAGCATGCCGTGTGTCTCCTTCGCGGGTGAGCCGTTCTGACCTCTCAGGGCACACCACGCGCGCGGAAGCCGGAAGCACGCCGCGCGGAGGAGGTCCGGATGGTCGTGCGTCCTTCACCTTCACGAGCAGAGGTGCCTTCCACCAGGGTGCTGACGCATCAAGTCCAGGTCCTCGCTCCAGGCGTCCAGCACCGCGCCGTGCCCGGCCCGCCGGGCCAACGCCTCGACGTGGGCGAAGAGACGGCGCTGGGTGGATACGTCGCCTGTTGCCGAGATGCGGTCCACCGCGCCGAGCAGCATGCCGGTGTCCCAGTCGGGCAGCGGGAACCGGGCAAGCTCCCACTCCAGGTAAACCGGATGCTGTCGGCGGCGTCGAGACGGGCCGCGCGTGCATGCCCGTCGCGGTCGTTCTTGATCGAGCGGTACAGCGAATTGGCGTAGGCGTCGAGCCAACCACCCGCGTCCCGGAATGCTTCATCGGCGTCGCATTCCGGCGGCGCGGAACTCGTCGACGGAGAGGATGACGAGGTCGAGCTCCGCGGTGCGGTGCCCCGTGAACCGGGTGAGAGCCGGTGCCGCGGCGTCGGCAAGGACGACGTACAAGTCGTGGTCGGAGTGCTCGGTGGTCATGCCGTCGTGGGCCCGGGAACCCTTGAGGACCAAGCCGACGACGGCTGAATCAGCGGCGGCGAGTTCGATGAACGCGTCGTAGGTGAGGGGTTGCTGAGCAGTCATTACGTGAACTCCGGTGGAATGGTGACGGGTATGCCGACCGGACGGCCCCGTCTGAAGGGGCCGCCGGCACCGTCTGCGGCGGCGCTTGGCCACCGCCCGGAAGATCAACGCACGTGTGGACTCTACCGCCGGGCCGGCCGAGAGGTCTCGCGTCTTGGTTGGCCTCAAGCGTGGCCGGTATGCCAGGCGGTGGCGTCTCCTGGTCGTGGCAAGGCTGTGCGTATCACCCGGGCTCGGCACTGTCCGTCACCGCCACCGCAATCGCCCCGGCCCTGTCGTTCGTGTTCCGTTCGAGCAGGTTGGTGGCGACGCGGAGCGCTGGGGCGCGGGGGCCCGTGCTCGGCGACAGCGCGGGAGGGTTGTTCGGGAGCCGTCGCACGCTGAGCCCCGGCGACGGCCGCGACCTCGCGAAGCGCACAGCGCCCGCCGTCGCCGCGTTCTTCGACCCGCCCCTCGCCGAAGCGCTCACCTCGCGCCCAGGCCTGAGCGACCACGCGTTGACCCCCGGAGCCATGGCCAGTCGTGTGTCCGCAGCTGATCTCGAGCGGGCCCGAACCTGGGTGGGCACGGCGTGTCAGGCCGCCATGGACGACAAGGACGTCGCACTCCAAGTGCGGGACGTGCGGGCCCTGGGGAAGGTTGTCGAGGCGGCGGCCACCATCGACCGGCAACTCGCCCGGCACGCGGCCGAGCACCTTGCCCCGATGGCCGGCGTGAAGCGGCTGCCGTCGCACACGCTCGCGGAACTGGGCGGGAACGTCGCCGAGGTCGATGCCGCGGCGTGACCTGGGTGGCGGGGCTCGGCCGTACGGAACGATCGTCCCTGGGGCGGGCCCTCGTCACGGCGCTCGTATGGCGAGGTTCCTCGGGGCCGGCTCGCCCAGCACCATCTGCACGATCGTGGCCAGCACGAAGGCGAGAGCATGAAGGACAGCCGCTCGAGCACCTTCAGGGCGCGGGCGGCCTTCCGGTCCCCGGCCTCGGCCTCACGGGCGAGGGCGAGCCGGCCGGCGGAGACATACGCGAATTCCTGGGCGACGAAGTAGCCGGTGCCGGCGGTCAGGACGAAGACGGCCAGCAGGCCGAGTACAGCATTCAACGGCGTGCCGATCGGGGGTCCGTCGATCTGGCGGACACGTAGCGGCTCTTTGTTCTTGGTGTTCCTCCGGTCAACGATTGTGGCCGAAACGGAGTTCCCGACCCCGTAGGGCATACGCCATCCGCGGTTCCGTCACGCGGCGGAAGACCCGCTGGACGCAAGGGGTGCACAGCACGGACATGACCGCGGCCGCGACCAGTGTGACGGTGATCTCGCCGACGGGCTGCCGGATCCAGGCGGAGTCGTACCAGCCCCAGTACTTGGCCGCCTGGGCGACGAAGCCGTGCAGCAGGAAGCCGCACAGCGTGCCGGCGCCCAGCACGGTGAACCACGTCCGGTGCCCGGGCACCCAGGCGAGGAAGCAGGCGACCAGGACGACCGAGCAGCCGAAGGTGGCCAGTGTCATCACGGGTCCGTACCAGGCGGGCGCGGCGAGTTCCTCGGCGCTGTCGCTGCGGAAGAACCAGGCGTAGTTCATCCGCGGGACCGCCCAGTAGGCGACCGCGAGGGCACAGACGAGGAACGGCAGGGCCAGGATGCGCGCCTCACGGCACCGGACCAGCCGGAAGTACTCCGGCTTCAGCAGCAGGCCGAGTACGAAGTACGGCAGGAACTGCAGAACCCGCTGCAGGCCGAGGTCGTCGCCGATGGAAGGCGAGAGGGTGGCGAGCATCGCGATGGCGAGAGCGAGCGGCAGCGGCCACCGCACGAGCCGCCAGACAGGGGCCGTCAGCCGCCAGATGAACAGCGCCGCCAGGAACCAGGTCAGGTACAGGGGGTCCAGCAGGCTGATCGGCCGGTCGGGATCCTGGCTGGTCCACCGGGTGAACAGGGTGTACGCCACCTCGAAGACCACATAGGGAACCGCCACACCGGTCAGCAGGCGTCCGATCTTCCGCGGTTCCGCCTCGAAGCCCCGCGAGAAGTAGCCCGAGACCACGGCGAACGCCGGCATGTGGAACGCGTACACGAGGATGTACAGCGCGGTGACGGCCCTGCTGCCCTCCCGCAACGGCTCCCACGCGTGGCCGGTCGCCACCAGCACGATCGCCAGATACTTCGCGTTGTCGAAGAACGGCTCCCGCTGCTCGACCCGTCTCGCCCCCGCTCCTGCGGACGGCAGCGGCTGCTGCTGTCGCTCCGGTGTGCGTGTGACGGTGGGTACGGGTGTGGCGTCAGCGGACATCGCCAGCACCCTAAGCACACCCCCGTACGCCGGCTCAACCACGCTGTGTGCGAACGCACACGTATGAGCCACTCCATGCGAAGGAGCGCGCCGTGGCTCGCCGTCGACGGGGTGAGCAGCCCGGGAACCCTGCTGCTAACTTCTACATTACTGTAGAAGTTGCGGTCGTCCGGTCCGGGCGGGCGCAAAGACCCCTACCCCGTTTGGAGTTCTCATGGCCCTGTGGGACCGCATCAAGGAGTCCGCATCGACGATGCAGACCCAGTTGGTGGCGAAGAAGAACGACCTCAAGAGCGGCGCCTTCCGCGACGCGAGCATGGCCATGTGCGCGCTCGTCGCCGCCGCCGACGGCACCGTCGACCCTTCCGAGCGGCAGCGCGTGGCCCAACTGATCGCCACCAACGAGGTGTTGCAGAACTTCCCCGCCGACGACCTGCGCCGCCGCTTCGAGGAGAACCTGAACCGGCTCACCACGGACTTCGACTTCGGCAAGGTGAGCGTGATGCAGGAGATCGCCAAGGCGAAGAAGAAGCCCGCCGAGGCGCGTGCCGTCATCCAGATCGGCATCGTGATCGGAGACGCTGACGGGGATTTCGACAAGGACGAGCAGGCCGTCGTGCGCGAGGCGTGCTACGCGCTCGACCTTCCGCCGCACGAGTTCGACCTCTGACCGGTCGGCATCCCGTGTGCCGGGGGGACGCGAGCGGCGTCCGCCCGGCGCGGCCGGTCAGCGGATGCGGTCGGGGTCGAGGTCCTTCCCTATGACCAGGGTGACCACGTCCGCCGCGGCGTCCGAGGCCTGCGTGGCCCGGGCTTCGGGCAGCCGGGCGGCCAGCGCCTCGGCGGACTTCTCCAGACCCGCCGGGTAGGTGACGGTTGTGGTACCGGTGTCCTGCGGGGCGTTGCCCGTGCCGACGACGGTGAGGCCGGCCTCGCGGAGCTTCTCGGCGACGGTGGCGGCCCGCCCGGAGACACCGGTGCCGTTGAGGACCTGGACGCGCACGGAGGAGGCGTACAGGGGGTCCTTCGTTTCCGCCTGAAGTTGCTTCTTGTCGATCTCCTTGTCCTTGGCCAGGGAGGTGAACAGGTCGGCGGCCTGCGGGTACTGCCAGACGACGTTGGCCGTGTCGGTGGCCACGTCGGCCTCCCGCGGGTAGTTGGGCACGGTGAGGAACGCCAGGCGATCGCTCGGGATTCCCTTGAGCTGCGACGCGAGTCCGGACAGCGGCTTGATGCCGGCCAGGTCGGGGTCCGTGGTCAGGGACTTGGTGGCGGATCCCAGGAAGCCGTACAGCGCCTTCGGGTTGGTCAGTTTGGCCTTCGCCTTCTCGGCCAGTGCGTTCATGAACTCCTGCTGGCGTCCGATGCGTCCGATGTCTGAGCCGTCACCGACGCCGTAGCGGACCCGTACATAGCCGAGGGCCTGCTCGCCCTCGACGGTCTGGCAGCCGGCGTCCATGTCGAGGCGGGCCTTCTTGGAGTGGATGGCCTGCTCGGGGCAGACCTCGATGCCGTCCAGGGCGTCGACCATGCCCTTGAAGCCCTGGAAGTCGACGGACATGAAGTGGTCGATGCGCAGGCCCGTGTTGGCCTCGACCGTCTTGATGGAGCAGGCGGCGGCCCCGGCGACCTCGCCACTGGTGCCGCCGAGCGCGAACGCCTCGTTGATCTTGGCGTGGTGTGGGGTGGAGTTGTTCCCGTCGCCCTTGTCGCAGGCCGGTATCTCCACCCAGGAGTCACGGGGGAACGACACGACCGCGGCCCACTTCCGGTTCGCGGGGACGTGCAGCACCATCAGCGTGTCCGACTGCATGGTGGTCAGGTCCTTGCCGTACTCGGCGTTGGCGCCGTCGCGGCTGTCGGAGCCGACGACCAGGATGTTCTTCGAGCCCGGGCTGAGGTTGACGGGACGGTCGCCGCCGATCTTGTCGTCGACGTCGGCGGACTTGATGTTGTCGTTGAGGTCCTGGTAGACCCAGGCGCCCACCCCGGCGATGCCGAGGACGACCACCGAGGTCGCCCCCGCCCCCCACGCCAGGATCCGTCCACGCCGCGTCAGCCGGGACTTCCCCTCGCCGGCCGACGTACGTCGACGCTTCCCCGTTCCGCTCATCCGCGCCCCCTCGATAGACATACGGCCCGCAAGACCCGGACCCCTCACCATGACCAGACCACGATCTTGCCAACTTCGGTTGCCCGAACCGAACGAACACGCGAAATTCTCAGGGGAATTGCTGGTGAGCAGCGCCGAACACACGGGGTCCGCCAGGGTCGGTGCCCGATCGGGCACTCCTCGTTCAGAGGGGCGTCGCCGCGCGCAGGATGAGGACCATCTTCACCGCCGAGTTCGCGGACGACATCGCCGACGCGGCCGTACCCGCGGCCGCGCACCACGCCGCCAGGCCCACCGACGTGAACAGCGACGGCCAGCGGCGTACCGGCGGAGCGGGACCGAGCAGCGCGGCCACCCGGCGCGGCACCGGCCCCGGCGCCGCGAAGCCGGCGAGCGTCGCGAGCGGAGTACCTCGGGACACGAGCGCCGCCTCACCGATCGCGCACGCCACCGTTCGGCGGCTGCCGACCGCCTTGGCCGCCTCTTCGTCCGCCCAGCGTTCCGCTGTGTAGGACACCGCCGTACGCAGCGGGCGCAGGAACGGGTTGGCCCGCGCGGCCAGTTGGACCGCGAGCAGGTACCGGTGGTGCCGCGCGGCCAGATGGGCCCGCTCATGAGCGAACAGGGCACGGCGTTCCGCGGGTTCGAGGCAGTCCAGCAGGGCCGTGGTCACCACCACGCGGTCGCGTCGGCCGCCCGGCAGCGCGTATGCGTACGGCACCTCGTCGGGGAGTACGGCAACTCCCGTCCCCGGCAGCCCGGACAGCGCCCGGTGGGCGTGGCGGCGCACCCGGCCGTGCCGCCACAGGGTCCGGGCGCAGGCCACGACCACCGCGCACAGCGCCGGAATCGCCGCCTTGCCGACGACCTCGTCGTACGGCACCGCCGCGCGGACCTCGGGGTCGGACCAGCCGTCGGGCTGGGGGTCCCCCCGGACGAAGTCTGGGGGAGGGTTTCCGGGCAGTTGAGCGGTGCCCACCACCATCACCAGGCCCAGGCACACGGTGCTGCATGCCGCCATCACCACGGCCACACCGGTCAGCAGTCTCGTGGCGGTGCGGGGATGCAGGTGCTGCTCGGCCAGGCGCGCGATCGGCCATGCCGTGAGCGGCAGCACCAGCGGAAGAAAGACGAAGACCCCCATGAGGCGTCAGTCTTGCCCTTCGTTTCGCGACTGGCCCAGCAGTTCGCGCAACAGCCGCTCGTCGTCCGGCCCGAGGCCGGTGACGAAGCTGGCCAGTACGCCTTCCCGGTCGCTCTCGGCGTCCAGCACCTTGCGCATCCTGTGCGCCGCGAGGCCCGCCTGGTCCGACGCCGACGTCCACGCGAAGGACCGGCCCGCTCGCTCCCGGGTCACCGCGCCCTTGGCCAGCAACCGGGTCAGGATCGTGATCACCGTCGTGTAGGCGAGGTCCCCGCCGAGCCGCTCCTGCACCCAGCCGGCCGTCGCCGGGCCGTCCGCCTCCCGCAGCGCCGACAGGACCAGCGCCTCCAGCTCACCCTGCCCCCGGCGTCGGGAACGCTGCCGGGGGTCCGCCATGCCCTGTCTCCCTTCCGCTGACCTGCACGTCACGTGCGATACATCGAGCGGTACATCGTAAGGAAAGCAGAAGGCGGAGGCCGTCTTCCATAATTTCGACAGTGCTGTAGATTTCAGGACCCAGCTCATCAGAAGGACAGGGCCCTCATGTTCGGACTCAGCGAACTCGCGATCATCCTCCTCGTCGTCATAGCCGTTCTCTGCGCCAAGAAGCTTCCCGAGCTGGCCCGTTCGGCGGGTAAGTCGGCGCGCATCCTCAAGGCCGAGGCCAGGGCGATGAAGGACGAGGACGAACCGGCCGCCGCACCCCGGGTGATCCAGGGGGAGACCGCGCAGAGCGCCGGGACCGCCACCCCGGACGAGTCAAAGCCCGAGGGCACGCAGCAGCCTCGGCAGTGACCGGCCTTTGTGCCGTCAGCGCAGGCCTACCCTGCCCGCTCCGCGTCGGCGGTCTCGTCGACGCGTTCGGCCACCCAGGCCAGGAAGGCCTGTACGTCGGTGGCGGGCAGTGCGGTCGCGGCGGTGCGTGAGGGGCGTTCGTAGCTGCGCAGTGCGGCGTTCAGGAGCGGTCCGAAGCGGTCCTCGGACGCCGCGACCGCTTGCGCCGCCCGGCGCTTGGGCTGCCAGCGGCCCGTACGGCAGAACTGCACGGAGCGGCAGCCGTTGAGGACTCGGTTGTCCGCGAGATGTCCTTCGCCGGCGCTGTGCTCACGGACCGAGGCACGGATCGCGCTGAGCACGTCGGCGCGGGCGGGTTCGGCGATCGCTTCCGGCGCCGGCCTGCCGTACAGCACGCGTCCGGCTTGATGGGCGACGGAACGGTCGATGACGTACCAGAACGCCAAGGACTCCGTCGGGTCGAGGCTGACCCGGTCGGTCAGCAGGGGTCCGGTGTTGAGGTCCAGCAGGTACCCGGCCTCGCCGGACGGCCGGGCCGCGAAGTCCTCGCCGTAGACCACCAGCTCCAGTCCCGCCGCGGGGCAGGGAAGGGCCGGGTGCGCGAGTGCGGCGGCCAGGTCGGGCAACGCTCGTCCGGTCAGCGGCCCGTCCACGACCACGGTCATGTCGGTGTCGCTGCGTCCGTGCCGGTAGTCACCGAGCGCGACGGAGCCGACGGCGATGACGCTGACCAACAACAAGACCTACGAGGCCCCTGCAGGGGCAGTCCGGAGAGGCCCAGCAACCTCGGCCCGAACTTCGGCGCCACCATCCCGCCCGGCCAGAGCCGCACCGTGACGCCGCCCCTCCAGGTCGCCGCCGACTCGGGCTGCAACGGCAACATCGGCTTCCACGCGTACTTCTACGGCGAGTTCAGCGACGCGACGACACGCCGACGGCCTGCGGCGGCGGCCCGGTGTCACGCCGAAGACCCGGGTGGCCTGCGCCTGACCTCCGATCCCGTCCGCCGGCGCCCCGCGCAGATGCCTCCCCCTGCGCGGGGCGCGACGGCACTCGGGGCCCTGCTCAGGCCAGTTCCACGAGCAGGTCGCCGCCCTCGACCTGCTGGATGCGGTTGATGGCCAGCCTGGCCACCCTGCCGGACTTCGCGGCGGTGATCGACGCTTCCATCTTCATCGCCTCGATGGTGGCCACCGTGGCACCGGCCGCCACCTCGTCCCCCTCGGCGACGGTGAGGGTCACCACGCCGGCGAACGGCGCCGCGACGTGACCGGGGTTGGCCCGGTCGGCCTTCTCCGTCACCGGGACATCCGAGGCCGCCGCCCGGTCGCGGACCTGGATCGGCCGCATCTGGCCGTTCAGGGACGACATGACGGTGCGCATGCCGCGCTCGTCCGCGTCACCGACGGCCTGCAGCTCGATCAGCAGCCGCACACCGCGCTCGAGGTCGACGGCGTACTCCTTGCCCGGGCGCAGCCCGTAGAAGAAGTCCTTGCTGTCCAGCACGCTGGTGTCGCCGTAGCTGTCGCGGTGCGTGTCGAACTCGCGCGTCGGTCCTGGGAACAGCAGCCGGTTGAGGGTGGCCCGCCGGTCCTTCGCCAGCCCCTTGCGGTCGTCGGCGCTCAGTTCCTGCACCGGTTTGGCCTCGGCGCGGCCCTGCAGCGCCTTGCTGCGGAACGGCTCGGGCCAGCCGCCGGGCGGGGTGCCCAGCTCGCCGCGCAGGAAGCCGATGACGGAGTCGGGGATGTCGAAACGGTCCGGGGTCGACTCGAAGTCCTCCGGGGACACTCCGGCGCCCACCAGGTGCAGCGCCAGGTCACCGACCACCTTCGAGGAGGGGGTGACCTTCACCAGGCGGCCGAGCATCCGGTCGGCGGCGGCGTACATCGCCTCGATCTCCTCGAAGCGGTCGCCCAGGCCGAGTGCGACCGCTTGGGTGCGCAGGTTGGAGAGCTGTCCGCCGGGGATTTCGTGATGGTAGACGCGGCCGGTCGGCGAGGCCAGGCCCGCTTCGAAGGGGGCGTAGACCTTGCGGACGCTCTCCCAGTACGGCTCCAGGTCGCCGACGGCCTGGAGGTCGAGGCCGGTGGGCCGCTCGGAGTGGTCGGTCGCGGCCACGATCGCGGACAGCGAGGGCTGCGAGGTCGTACCGGCCATGGACGCCACCGCCCCGTCCACCGCGTCCGCGCCGGCCTGGATGGCGGCGAGGTAGGTGGCGAGCTGGCCGCCCGCGGTGTCGTGGGTGTGGATGTGGACCGGCAGGTCGAACTCCCGGCGCAGCGCCGACACCAGCTTCGCCGCGGCCGGTGCCCGCAGCAGGCCGGCCATGTCCTTGACGGCCAGGATGTGGGCGCCCGCGTTCACGATCTGCTCGGCCAGGCGCAGGTAGTAGTCGAGGGTGTAGAGCTTCTCGGACGGGTCGGAGAGGTCGGAGGTGTAGCACAGGGCCACCTCCGCGACGGCCGTCCCGGTCTCCCGTACGGCTTCGATGGCGGGCCGCATCTGGTCGACGTCGTTCAGGGCGTCGAAGATGCGGAAGATGTCGATGCCGGTGGCGGCCGCCTCCTGCACGAACGCGTCGGTCACCTCCGTGGGATACGGCGTGTAGCCCACGGTGTTGCGGCCGCGCAGCAGCATCTGGAGGCAGATGTTCGGCGCTGCCTCCCGCAGGGCCGCGAGGCGTTCCCAGGGGTCCTCGGCGAGGAAGCGCAGGGCGACGTCGTAGGTCGCGCCGCCCCAGCACTCCAGGGACAGCAGCTGGGGCAGGGTGCGCGCCACGACCGGGGCGACGGCGAGCATGTCCTTGGTGCGCACCCGGGTGGCGAGCAGCGACTGGTGGGCGTCGCGGAACGTGGTGTCGGTGACGCCGATGGTCGGGGAGGCGCGCAGCCAGCTCGCGAAGCCCTCAGGGCCGAGTTCGGCGAGCCGCTGCCGGGATCCGGCCGGTGGCTCACCGGTCGGCAGCGCGGGCAGCTTGGTCAACGGGTCGATCAGGTCGGGCCGTTCGCCGTGCGGCTTGTTGACCGTGACGTCGGCGAGGTAGGTGAGCAGCTTCGTGCCGCGGTCGGCGGAGTGGCGGGCGGTGAGCAGGTGCGGGCGCTGCTCGATGAACGACGTGGTGACCTGACCGGCCCGGAAGTCGGGGTCGTCCAGCACGGCCTGCAGGAAGGGGATGTTGGTGGCCACGCCGCGGATGCGGAACTCGGCCACGGCGCGCCGGGCCCGGCCCACCGCGGTGGTGAAGTCCCGGCCCCGGCAGGTGAGTTTGACCAGCATGGAGTCGAAGTGCGCGCTGATCTCCGTACCGGCGTGGGTGGTGCCGCCGTCCAGGCGGATGCCCGAGCCGCCCGGTGAGCGGTAGGCGCTGATGCGGCCGGTGTCCGGGCGGAATCCGTTGGCCGGGTCCTCGGTGGTGATCCGGCACTGCAGCGCGGCGCCGCGCAGTGTGATGGTCTCCTGGGCGAGGCCGAGTTCGGCCAGTGTCTCGCCGGCGGCGATGCGCAGCTGCGCCTGCACCAGGTCGACGTCGGTGACTTCCTCGGTCACCGTGTGTTCGACCTGGATGCGCGGGTTCATCTCGATGAAGACGTGGTTGCCGTCGCGGTCGAGCAGGAACTCCACGGTGCCGGCGTTGCGATAGCCGATCTGCCGGGCGAAGCGCACGGCGTCGGCGCAGATCCGCTCGCGCAGCTCCGGGTCGAGGTTCGGGGCGGGGGCGAGTTCGATCACCTTCTGGTGGCGGCGCTGCACCGAACAGTCCCGCTCGAACAGATGGATGACGTTGCCCTGTCCGTCGGCGAGGATCTGCACCTCGATGTGGCGGGGCTCGACGACGGCCTTCTCCAGGAACACCGTGGGATCGCCGAACGCGGACGCCGCCTCACGGGATGCCGCCTCGATGGCCTCCCGCAGCTGGGCGGGCTCCTCGACGCGGCGCATGCCGCGCCCTCCGCCGCCGGCGACCGCCTTGACGAAGACGGGGAAGCCGACGTCCTCGGCGGCGCGGACGAGCTCGTCGACATCATTGGACGGCTCCGAGGAACCCAGCACCGGCACGCCGGCCGCCCGTGCGGCGGCCACCGCGCGCGCCTTGTTCCCGGTCAGCTCCAGTATCTGCGCGCTCGGTCCGACGAACGTGATGCCCGCCTCTTCGCACGCCCGGGCCAGATCGGGGTTCTCGGACAGGAATCCGTACCCGGGGTAGACGGCGTCCGCTCCCGCCCGGCGCGCCGCGCGGACGATCTCCTCCACGGAGAGGTAGGCCCGCACCGGGTGCCCGGGTTGGCCGATCTCGTAGGCTTCGTCGGCCTTCAGCCGGTGCAGGGAGTTGCGATCCTCGTGCGGGAAGACGGCGACGGTGCGCGCCCCCAGCTCGTAGCCTGCGCGGAACGCACGAATCGCGATCTCGCCGCGGTTGGCTACCAGCACCTTGCGGAACATCCTTGATCCCTTCAGCCTGCCGGTGACGGAGCACCCATGGTGTCGGCGGTACCCCTTTCACGCCATGTGAGCCGGGCCACTTGCGGCCTAGGCTGTCCTTGAGCCTGATGTGGTCAAGGGTGATGTGAGCGAGGTGCCCTCATGACCAGCGCGAGTCACCGCGGTGCACGTGCCCACGACGCGATCGGCGAAACGCCGGATCGGCGCACGTCCACGGCGGGGCACGCGGGGGTGTTCCAGGACCTGCTGCCGCTCGCGCTCTGGGTCGTCGACGCCGACGGGCGCCTGGTGCAGTGGTCGCTGGCCGCGCGGGACCTGCTCGGTCACACGCCGGAGCAGCTGGTGGGCCAGGACGCCAAGCGCGTACTCGTACCCGAGGAGAACCGGGAGCTGGCCGACCGTCTGGTCCGGACGGTGCGGTCGGGTGCGGCGGTGGTCGCGCGGCTGCCGGTCCGGCATCGCGACGGGTCCGTCGTCGACATGGAGATGTGGCACTGTCCGATCGCGGATGCGCGGGGGCGTACGGGTGTGCTGGCCATCGCGGCGGAGACCTCGGCCGTGGAGCGGATGCGGGATGCGCTGGCCGCGCTGGAGGGGCTTTTCACCCAGTCCCCGATCGGCCTGGCCATGCTCGGTCCCGACCTGCGTTTCCTCCGGGTCAACGAGGCTCTGTCCCGGATCGACGGCGTCCCGGTGGCCGAGCACGCCGGCAGGCGCGTGACCGAGATCGCCCCCGGCGCCGGCGCGCTGGAGTCGGTGATGCGGCAGGTCCTCGACCGGGGTGAGGCGGTGGTCGACTTCCGCTACGTCTCCGGCGCCGCGGACCCGCAACGGATGCGGACGTGGTCGTGCTCCTACGCCCCCTTGCTCGGCGGGGCCGGCCAACGGGTCGGGGTGATCGCTTCGCTGATCGACATCACGGAGGGGCAGCGGGCCCACCTGGAGGCGGAGCGGGCGCGGCGGCGTCTCGCGCTGCTGGCGGAGGCGGGCACCCAGATGGGCTCCACCCTGGATCTGACGCGGACGGCACAGGAGGTGGTCCGCGTCCTGGTGCCCCGGCTGGCCGACTCCGCCGACGTGCAGTTGCTGGAGGAGGCGATGGCCCCCGACGAGACCGCCGCGTCGGCGCACGGCGTGGTCCGCCGCGCCGCGGCGGCCTTCACCGATCCGGACGCGCCGGCCGACCACCTCGCGGTCGGCATGACCATGCAGGTGCCGCCCGGCTCGGTGTACGAGCAGGTCATGACTGCCGGGCGTGCCATGAACCTCTACCTGGGCGACATCGGCCCGCTGATCCCCACCCCCGGCGCCGAACGGCTGCGCGAGTACCTGTACGCCCGCGTGGGCGCCGCGCGTCTGGTCCCGCTGGTGGCCCGGGGCACCGTCCTCGGTGCGGTGGTGGTGACCCGGACGCGCGGGCGGGAGCCGTTCGACGAACAGGACACGCTGCTGATCGACGAGCTGGTGGCCCGGGCGGCGCTGAACATCGACAACGCGCGCATGTACAGCCGGGAACGCGACGCCGCACTCACCCTCCAGCGCAGCCTGATGAACACCGCCCTGCCCACCGTCAGCGGACTGGAACTCACCGGGCGCTATCTACCGGCCGGCGACCAGGAGGTCGGCGGCGACTGGTTCGACGCCATCGCCCTGTCGGACGACCGGACCGCCCTGGTGATCGGGGACGTGATGGGGCACGGCATCCACGCCGCGGCGGTCATGGGCCAGCTGCGCACGGCGGTACGGACCCTTGCGCGCCGGGACACCGCGCCCGGCCAGGTGCTGCGCTCCCTGGACGCCGCCGTGGCCGACCTCGGCGACAACGAGATGGCCACCTGCCTGTACGCCGTTCATGATCCGGTCACCGGCCACTGCCTGATCGCCAGGGCGGGCCACCCGCCTCCCGTGATCGCCGACGAGCGCGGAACGGTCGCCTTCCTGGACGGGCCCGCGGGCCCGCCGCTCGGCGTGGGCAGACAGGACCGCGAGGTCCAGCGGGTGTTCCTGCCGCCGCACAGCCTCCTGGTGACCTACACCGACGGTCTGATCGAGACCCGGGGCACGGACCTCGACCAGGGCATGCGCCGTCTGGCCGAGGCACTGCGGCACCCGGGCCACCCTCTGGAGGAGATCTGCGACGACCTCCTGGCACACGTCATGCCCCAGGTGGCCGACGACGACGTGGCGGTACTCCTCGCCCGCGCACTGCCCCGGTGAACCGGGACCCCGGACCGTCACGAGCAGCACCGGACAGGCCGTCCCGGCCGCGACGACGAAGCACTCGGCGCCCACACCGCCGATACTGGAAAGAACCACTGCACAGACAGGCATGCGGAACGGCAGGAGCGCCCGGGGCACCGCACCACGGGCCCCGCGATCGGCGCGAGATGGGTGGGCGATGCACAACACATCCCCTACGTCGCTCAGCGAGAGCCCGGACGATCCGTTCTCGGTCCACCGATCCGCGTCGGCCGTGCTGGACGGCCGCGGACGGGTCGTCGCATGGAGTGAAAAGGCTACCGCGCTCCTCGGGCACCGGGCCGACGAGGTGCTGGGCCGGACGGTGCGCGAGGTCCTCGTCGACAGCGCCGACGAGGACCTGATCGCCGAGGCGACCGCCGCGTGCCTGCGGGAGCAGGGTTGGTTCGGGCTGCTGCCGGTCCTCAACCGCGCGGGACACCGCGTGTACGTGGGGTTCAGAGCCCGCAGGGTCCAACGACTGGACTCCACCGTCGAGTGGGTCCTCATCGGCTCGCTCGCCGAGCACATCGCCCAGTGGGAGATGGACCGGGCCGTGCTGGACGGCTTCTTCACCCGGTCCCCGGTGGGTGTCGCGGTACTCGGCCCGGACCTGCGCGTGCTGCGGGTGAACCGGGCGATCGCGCGGTTCGGCGGACTGCCCCCCGAGGCGTACCGCGGGCGTCGTACCGCCGACTTCCTGCTCGGCCCGGACACGGAACTGATCGAGGAAAGGCTCCGGCGGGTCCTGAGGACGGGCGAGCCCCTGATCTTCGCCGAGCAGCCCTGCCGGTTGCTGCGGGACCCCCAGAAGGAACTCATCGTCTCCGTGTCCGCCTTCCGGATGCAGGACCCCTCCGGCAGGGTGCTGGGCGTCACCGAGATCGTCGAGGACGTCACCGACCGCCACCGGGCCCGCCGGCGACTCGCCCTGCTCAACGAGGCCGGGACCAGGATCGGCAGCACCCTGGACGTGGCCAGGACGGCGCGCGAGCTGGCCGAGGCGGCGGTTCCCGCGCTCGCCGACGCCCTCTCGGTGGATCTGCTGGAACCCGTGACGCGTGGGGAGGAGCCGGCCCCCGACGCCCGGGGCCCGCTGCGCAGGATGGCGGTCCGCAGCATCCGGCCCGAGGCGCTGAAGGTGATGTATCCCGAGGGCCATCTGTTCTCCTTCTCCGAGGAGACCGCGCCGGCCCGCTGCCTGGCCGAGCGGCGTCCGGTTCTGGAGCCTCTCCTGAAGGGCAACCGCGGATGTTTCACCGCCGAAGCGCCACGGGCCGAGAAGGCGCTCGCGCTGGGCGTGCACTCGCTGATGGTGGTGCCGCTCGCCGCGCGCGGGGTGGTCCTCGGCCTCGTCTGCCTGTGGCGCTCGCAGCGACCGGAGCCGTTCGAGGAGGATGACCTCACCCTGGCGGAGGAGTTCGCCGCCAGGGCCGCGGTCTGCATCGACAACGCCCGCCGCTACACGCAGCAGCACAACGCCGCCGAGGCCCTGCAGCGCAGCCTGCTGCCGAGCAAGGTGCCCGAACACCCGGCGGTCGAGACGGCGCGCCGCTACCTGCCCGCGCCCGCCTCCACCGGTGTGGGCGGCGACTGGTTCGACGTCATCCCCCTGTCGGGGCTGCGCGTCGCCCTGGTGGTCGGCGATGTGGTCGGCCACGGTATGCACGCCTCGGCGACCATGGGCCGGCTCCGCGCCGCCGTGCACACGCTGGCACACCTCGACATGGATCCGGACGAGGTTCTCGCCCGCCTCGACGACCTGGTGGACCAGTTGGCCACCGAACAGCGGCAGGCGGACGGGAACACCCCGCAGATCGTGGGCGCGACCTGCCTGTACGCGATCTACAACCCGGTCTCCCGGCACTGCGCGATGGCCCGCGCGGGGCACCCGCCGCCGATCGTGCTGGGACCGGACGGCCGGGTGCGCCCGGTCGACGTCCCCGCCGGACCACCCCTCGGCCTGGGCGGGCTGCCGTTCGAGACGGCCGAGCTCGAACTGGACGAGGGCAGCCTGATCGCCCTGTACAGCGACGGTCTCCTCCTGGCCGACCACCGCGACATCGACCAGGGACTGGCTCTGCTGCGCTCCGCGCTGGCCGGCCCGTTCCACTCGCTGGAGCACACCTGCAAGGCGGTGGAGGACGCGATGCTGCCCGACCGGCCCTCCGATGACGTCACGCTGCTGCTGGGCCGGACCCGGGTGCTGGCGGCGCGGGACGTGGCCACCTGGCAGCTGCCGGCCGAGGCCACCGCGGCCGGCCGGGCCCGGACGCTGGTGCGGGACCGGCTGACCGAGTGGGGGCTGGAGGAGTTCGCCTTCACCACCGAACTGATCGTGAGCGAACTGGTCACGAACGCCTACCGGTACGCCGGCGGCCCGGTGCTGCTACGGCTGATCCGGGACGGCCATCTCATCTGCGAGGTCTCCGACACCAGCAGCACCTCCCCCCATCTGCGCCAGGCCCGCGGCACCGACGAGGGCGGACGTGGCCTGTTCCTGGTGGCCCAGCTGTCCGAGCGGTGGGGCACGCGTTACGGCCGCAACCGAAAGACCATCTGGGCCGAGCAGCCGCTGTCCACGCAGCAGGGGGAGCCCGGTGCCTGACCCTTCGGCATCGTGGCCGGCGGGCCGTTGCCGCGTCAGGTGGGCGCCACGGCCTCCACGGTGAGGGCGAGGACGGCCCGGTCGTCGTTGTCGGAACGGGCCGACCAGCGTTCCGCGTCGGCTCGTACGAACGACACGACCGTCTCCGGATCGAGCGCGCCCTCCCCGCAGAACCGTTCGCCGAGCCGCTCCAGGACCGGGTAGAAGACGCCGCCCTCGTTGCGGGCCTCGCTGACCCCGTCCGTGGCCCCCGTCACCTGCCGCACGCGGATCTGCTGGAAGTCGTCGATGGCCTTGTCCATCCGCTGTGGGCCGGGAGCAGCCCGGCCCGTGCGCAGGGCGGCGGCGGTCTCCTCGCACAGGGACACCACCTGCGGCAGCAGCGGCCCGGCCGCCGTGGCGGTACGGCCCCCGCCGCGCACGAGCACGCGAAACTCGCCGGTCTCGGTCAGATGGGCCAGCTGTTCGAGCAACCGGCGTACGGCGGCCCCCGCCTGGGAGAGGCCGCGAACCGCTCGGCCCGGGCCCGCGGGGCGTTCCGCGGGCGGGATGTGGGACAGCCGCAGCCGCGCGCCCGCCTCCCGCAGGGCCTCAGCCGACAGCACGGTGCTCCCTGCAACCGTGTCGCCGGCCGTCACCAGCGCGTCCGCGAGGGCCCTCCGGTACGTCGGGTCCGGCGGCTGAGGCAGCAGGAACAGCTCGCACAACGCCAGCACCACCACTCCGAAGATGAGCCCAGCCAGCCGTAGCCCGAGGGTCTCGGGTTCGTACGGCGGGAAGCAGGCCAGGATGTAGAAGAGCTGGAGCCCTGGAGCCGCCCCGGCCGGGCGCGGGCCCGCGATCGCCGCGAAGGCGAGGAGAAAGCCCACGACGAGCATTCCCAGCACGGCTGCCCAGGTCGTCACCGCCAGTACGGTCCCCAGCGCGACCAGGAGCAGACCGACGGGCAGAGCCTTGAGCATCACCTCGGCCCGCTGCCGACCCGACCCGGGGATCGGGGACAGCAAGCCGACGGAGATGGGCGCGAACAGGGCGTACAGCGCCGGCACCGGTTCTTCGAGCCCGTATACGCACGTGTAGAAGCCCACGGACGCAGCGAGCGTCACCCGTACCGACCGGTGCAGGATCCGCGTCCGCTCCGCCCTGCCCTTCACGGCAGGCGCCCGCGACGTGGCGCCCGCGAGCCGAGACTCAGCGCCCATGAGCACGTTCCTCTCGGGCCGACACCGCCGCGGCGTCCTGGGGCGGGCCGGACATGCGATCCACTGCCCATTGTCGGGCCGCCCCCATGGGGAGCGCAGCCCGACGGTTCCGATCGCGGCGACGGTCCGCCTGGCCCACACCGGGCGACAACGGTCGGTTCGAGTCAAATAGGACACGGCCGCCGCCGCGGGGGTACAGTGCCGCGCCGGGGGCGCGCCGCGCGGTGAGCCAGAAGTCCGTCCAGCGTTCCAGCCTGGCGTATGTCTCGGCCGGTTCCGTCCGGTCGGGAGGCGTGGGCAGGCGGCGGCGCAGGTGGCTACTGGTCCCAGGCAAGTGCTTGGACATCAGTACGGCGGGAGGGCGGGCGGTGTCCAGTTCCTCCACCGCGAGGAGGAGGAAGCTCAGTGCCCCGCCGCCGCGCGGGCGCAGCTTGGCCAGCTCATAGCCGGCGGCGGACACGGCCACGGTGCCCAGGCCGATGACGAGGCTCTGTTTCTGGCATGCGGGTGCCGAGGCAAGGGGGCGCGGGCGGGCACGCCGAACGGCACCGTCGTGCGGTTCGAGCGTCCTGCGAGGTGAGGGCAGAAAGGGTGGGGAAACGAAGGGTGAGGGGCTGCGTGCGGACCGTCAGGGCGTTGTAGCGAACCCGGCGTCGTCCGTGGGGGGCGCGGCTCCCGCGGGCCCGGTGCTGGCCCGCAGCGAGATCGGCGGCGTGAGCAGGTGGTGCCGGGGCGGCGCGTCGGGTTGGTCGAGCCGCTCCACCAGCAGGTCGACAGCGAGTCGGCCCAGCTCGGCCGCCGGTACGTCGGCTGCGGTGAGCTGCGGGGTCACCGTCTCCGCCCAACGGCCGGCCACGACTCCGGTGACGGAGAAGTCGCGCGGCACATGGCGGCCGGCCACGGCCAGCCCC